>NZ_JBXWMM010000001.1:0-568065 GCF_059609825.1 Ruegeria sp. YTSB088
TGGTAGCCCGTAGGGGAATCGAACCCCTCTTTCCAGGTTGAAAACCTGGCGTCCTAACCGATAGACGAACGGGCCACGCTGGCTTGTGGAGGGCCTTTTACGGTTTCACTGTGACCCCCGCAAGCCGAAAAACGCAGGGAGTTGAAAGTTTTTTGGCCTATCTGGGCGAGACGTCAATTTGCCTCTGCCGCGTCCTCGAGCCTGAGTTGCACAGATTGGCGTCCACCCCAGGTGTTCACCTCAAGTCGGCCTGCAAAATGAAAGCGTGCGCCACCATGATTTGACAATTTCTCGCCCATCGGACCGTCAAAGGCACCAAAGGCAATCGCATCCAGCCCGCCGCCCATGCCATCGGACAACGACAGCTTCAGATGCGTTTCCCCCACACGTTTGGCAAAACGCACCTGGAGATCCGGAAGCGCGTATCGCGGGGCGGGGGCTCCGGCACCAAAGGGTCCGGCCTGTTCGATCTGTTCGACCAGTTCCACTGTCGCCGCACCCGGCATAAGGGCACCGTCCAGCTTCATATCCGCCGGGCCGCCCTGACCTGCGCCTTGTTTTGCCAGCAATTCACTGAGACGTTCCATGGCAGGTTCCAGTTTGTCGCGCATGACGGTAAGTCCAGCGGCCATCTTGTGGCCGCCACCCTTGACCAGCAACCCTTCAGCCGCGAGCCGCTGGATCGACGCCCCTAAATCCACACCCGAGACCGAGCGGCCCGAGCCTTTGCCCTCATCACCGTGAAAACCGATCACAATGGCCGGACGGTTGGCGGTTTCCTTCAATCGAGACGCCACGATGCCCACCACACCGGGGTGCCAGCCTTCACCGGCTGCCCAGACCAGTGGCGCGTCGAGACCGCGGCCTTCGGCCTGTTCCATTGCTGCAGCGCGTACGGCATTTTCAATGTCCCGGCGTTCTGTGTTCAACGCGTCCAGCCGTTCGGACAGGGCCTGTGCCTCGGGCAGGGAATCCGTGCTCAGCAGGCGGGCACCCAGATCGGCCTGTCCGATGCGACCGCCCGCGTTAACGCGGGGACCAAGCAGAAAACCTAGGTGATAGCTGTTAGGCGCCGTATCCATGCGTGAGACATCGGACAATGCGACAAGTCCGGGGCGTTGCCTTTGCGCCATCACTTTCAGGCCTTGTCGAACAAGGGCGCGATTGGCACTGATCAGAGGCGCGACGTCAGCCACGGTTGCCAGGGCCACCAGGTCCAGCATCGACATCAGGTCAGGCCCCTTTGCGCCCGCCTCGCGCAATTGGCGCCCAGCTTCGACCAACATCAGAAACACGACACCCGCCGCGCAGAAATAGCCCAGATCACCGCTTTCATCCTGCCGGTTGGGATTCACGACGGCAACGCAGTCCGGCAGGGTTTCGCCGCCAAGGTGATGATCCAGCACAATTACATCCGCACCCTTGGCTGCGGCAATCGGTTCATGGCTGAGGGTGCCGCAATCGACGCAAATGATCAGATCGTGGCTGGCTGCCAGCTCTCGCATTGCCGGGGCATTGGGACCATATCCCTCATCAATCCGATCCGGCACATAAAGGGTCGCCTGCAATCCCATCTGCCGAAGCCAAACCAGCAGCAGCGCGGCAGAACTGCCGCCGTCAACATCGTAATCTGCGAACACCGCGATCTTCTCGCGACGACGCACGGTGTCCAGGAAGCGTGTCGCCGCCGCTTCCATGTCTTTCATGTCGCGAGGATCGGGCAGCAGTTCCTTGAGTTTTGGATCCAGGAAGCCGCGCGCCTCCATGACCGGCACGCCACGACGGGCCAGAACCTGACATACCGCACGAGGCAGGTCGGTCTGTTGCGCCATCATCTCGGCAGCCCGTTCCACCTCGGCTCCCGGGCCAACCCAGCGCCGACCTGTAAATGATTGCTCAACCCCAAGAAAACTCATCCATGCCTCTTATGTGCCAAGGCCGGACCCTCGCGGACCCGGCCTTTTCGTTTCTTCAAGTTATGCAGGCCGAAGGCAACGGCGCAAGCCGTTAAGCGTTATCGTGCGGCCAAGTGGGAGTACGATACGACATGCGGCGCACGGACCCGGTCTTTGACCGCATCAGCAGCGTCGTGGTTTCCACCCAACCCGGCTCGCGCTTGATGCGCGGCAACAGAGAGCCGCCGGTTACGCCTGTAGCGGCAAAGATCACATCCGCAGTCACCATCTCATCGCGCGAATATACCCGGTCCAGATCAGTGATGCCGGCCTTGGCAGCACGGCCCCGTTCGTCATCATTGCGGAACAACAGGCGACCAAAGATCTGACCGCCCATGCATTTCAGCGCAGCAGCAGCCAACACCCCCTCGGGCGCGCCACCCTGGCCCATATACATGTCGATGCCGGTCACTTCGCTTTCAGCGCAATGCATGACGCCCGCCACGTCACCATCGGTGATCAGGCGGATCGAGGCTCCGGTTTCGCGTACTTCGGCAATCATCGCCTCGTGACGGGGACGTTCCAGAATACAGACGGTGATGTCGGCCGGTTTGCAGCCTTTGGCCTTGGCCAGTGCCTCAACGCGTTCACGCGGAGACATGTCCAGATTGACGACACCCTCGGGCAGGCCCGGACCAACGGCCAGCTTGTCCATGTAAACGTCCGGCGCGTGCAGCATGGAACCGCGAGGACCCATTGCAATCACGGTCAGTGCGTTGGGCATATCCTTGGCGGTCAGCGTTGTGCCTTCCAGCGGGTCCAGCGCGATGTCCACGCCAGGGCCGTTTCCGGTGCCGACTTCTTCGCCGATATAAAGCATCGGAGCTTCGTCGCGTTCACCTTCACCGATCACCACGACGCCAGCAATGTCCAGCATGTTCAGCTGTTCGCGCATCGCATTTACGGCGGCCTGGTCGGCGGCCTTCTCGTCACCACGCCCCACCAGAAAAGCCGAGGCCAGCGCAGCCTGTTCTGCCACCCTTGCCAGCCCCAGAGACAGCAGGCGGTCGTTGAAATCGGTTTTGGCAGCACTCATTGTTCAGTATCCTCTGGTCATTAAAGCCGTTTCTATCGGCATAGCTTGCGTTTCATGCAGGCCGCAAGTTCAAACCTCTTCAATCCGCAAAGCGACGGGGTCGCCAGCTACCACATCCGTTTCCCGGAACCGGTCCAGCGCGACGTCCAGCGCGGCGCGGGTGGTTTTGTGGGTAACGATCAACACAGGCGCTGTGCTTTCGGCATGGGCATACTGGCGCATCCGGTCAATCGAGACACCCGCATCGCCCAGAATGGCTGCAACCTTGGCCAGAGCACCGGGTTTGTCCAACAGGCCCAGCCGCAGATAATAAGGCGCCGGCAGACCGGTGACAGCGGGGGCCGCGGTTTCCAGCGAATTGGCCGGTCGACCAAAGGTCGGGATTTGCAACCCACGTGCCAGATCGCAGACGTCGCCCATTACGGCGCTGGCGGTCGGGCCTTCGCCTGCACCCGGGCCACGCAGAACAACCTGTTCCACCGCGTCGCCTTCGATCACCACCATGTTGGTGCCGCCTTCTAATTGACCCAACGGCGAGTCGCTGGGCACAAGGCAAGGCTGCATGCGCTGCTCCAGCCCGCGCGCAGTGCGCTGTGCCACGCCCAGCAGCTTGATGCGGAAGCCCATATCCTCGGCCTGGTCGATATCGTCGAGGCTGATTTGCTGAATGCCTTCGATTTCGATCCCGTCGAAATTCGGCTTGGTGCCAAAAGCAATCGAGGCCAGCAAAGCCAGTTTGTGCGCGGCGTCGATGCCACCGACATCCAGATTGGGGTCGGCCTCAAGATACCCAAGTTCGGCGCATTCGTCGAACAGGGCGTTATAGCCCTGACGCTGCGATTGCATCCGGGTCAGAATGTAGTTGCAGGTGCCGTTCATCACGCCCATCACACGCGTGATCTCGTTTCCGGCCAGCCCTTCGGTCAGGGATTTGATTACGGGGATACCGCCCGCGACTGCGGCCTCAAACCGGATGACGCGACCTGCGGCTTCGGCCTGTTCGGCCAGTTCCTGCCCGTGAATAGCCAGCAACGCCTTGTTGGCGGTCACGACATCTTTACCGCTGGCCAGCGCGGCTTCGACCGAGGCTTTGGCAGGGCCGTTTTCGCCGCCCATCAGTTCGACATAGACATCGATATCGTCGCGTTTTGCCAGCGCAACCGGGTCGGTTTCCCACGCATAATCTGACAGGTTCACGCCACGATCTTTGTTTGGATCCCGTGCAGATACGGCCACGATTTCAATCGATCGGCCCGTGCGTGTCTTCAGCAACTCTGCATGGCGGCGGACAATCTTGACGACACCCACGCCGACAGTTCCCAAGCCCGCAATTCCCAGCCGCAGTGCCTGTGTCATTTCGTGGGTTCCTTTTCGCTCGAAACTTATCTGAATTCGGACGCCCGCCCGATCAGCGCTGCCTTATCGGGTTCAGGCCAAGGGTGCAATCCGTCACCGGGGGATTGTAGGCATGAAATGTCGCGCTTTAGTTGGTTTGCGCGTTTTGCAGCGCCTGGGCCTTTTTAGCCAGCGCCTCGCTGCGCTGCGTCAGGTCTTCTTCCACCTCTGCGGCCTGGCTGATGGGGTCAATAGAAGGCCCCAAAGTTTCCTGCAACGGGACAAGACGCGGGTAGGGGGCCGATTTGACCGAGGCCGGTTCACTTCCTTCAAGTTCGGGAAAGTCTGAACACCCGGCAAACACAAGAATAATAGGCAGAACAGGCAGCAGTTTCATGTGGCACGCTTTTCGGTTTCGCTCGTCCTTTCGTGATGCACCTTTTACTGACGTCGATCAAGCGGGGTTCTATATGAACATTTGTTCAGATACTGTGGGCGCATGGCACGTACTCAAGGCTCCCACTCTGATATTACAGGCCCGCGCATCCGAAAGGCGGCCCTGAACCTGTTTGCCCGCCACGGCTATGCAGCGGTCTCGATGCGACAGATCGCGAAAGAGGTCGGCGTTCAAGCGGGGGCGTTGTACAATTACACGCCGGACAAGCAGAGTTTGCTGTATCGGTTAATGCGGGAACATATGCAGGAGCTGCTTTCAGCGCTCAACGCGCTGGAGCGCTGCGATGACTGTCAGCAAGCGTTGCGCCGATTTGTTGGCTTTCACATTCGTTTCCATCTGCAACGCCCTGACGAGGTGTTCATCGCCTATATGGAACTGCGCAACCTCTCACCCGAAAACTTCGCCGAAATCGAAGACCTTCGGCGTCAGTACGAAAACGCGTTGGAAGACATCCTTCACTCTGGCCAACAGGCTGGTCAGTTTGCAATACCGGACACCAAGATCGCCACGCTGGCGGTGATTGCCATGTTGAACGGTGTGATGACCTGGTACAGGTCCGGAGGGCGGCTGTCACTGGACGAGGTTGAACAGATCTATTGGAACATGGTGCATAAGGCGGTGACGGCCTGACACGGCCAGACCGTCACAGTGTCAGTGCGCAGGGCGAATGAAGGTCCCGTTGCGCAGGTCCCGAAAGGCTTGTTCAAGTTCGGCCCGCGTGTTCATCACGATCGGGCCATGCCAGGCGACGGGTTCATTGATCGGAGCCCCCGAGATCAGCAGAAACCGCACGCCTTCGGGGCCAGCCTGAACGGTGATTTCGTCCCCTGTCCCGAAACGGACAAGCGTGCGGTCGCCCGACATATCCCGGATATTCATCTCTTGCCCGGCGACCTCTTTCTCCAGCAGCACACCGGACGGTTGTGATGCATCTGCAAAGGCTGCCTGACCTTGAAACACATAGGCAAAGGCACGACGGTAACTGTCTATGCGGAAGGTCTTTTTCAAACCTGCGGGGACCGAGATGTCCAGATATTGTGGATCTGCCGCGATGCCATCCACGGGGCCGGTCTTGCCCCAGAAATCGCCGACAATCACCCGAACGGTCGTGCCGTCGTCATCAGTGACTTCGGGGATGTCCTTGCTTTGAACATCCTGATAGCGCGGGGCAGTCATCTTCTGATCCGAAGGCAGGTTGCCCCAAAGTTGAAACCCGTGCATCTGCCCCGAGGTGTTTCCCTGCGGCATTTCCTGATGCAGGATGCCGGACCCCGCCGTCATCCACTGCACGTCGCCCGCGCCCAAAGTGCCGGTGTTGCCCAGCGAATCCGAATGCTCGACCGATCCGGCCAGAACATAGGTGATCGTCTCGATTCCGCGATGCGGATGCCAGGGAAAACCGGCCTGATAGTCCTGCGGCCGGTCGTTCCTGAAGTCGTCGAACAGCAGGAAAGGATCAAGTTCGGACGGGTCCTGAAACCCGAATGCGCGGTGAAGTTTCACGCCGGCCCCTTCCATCGTCGGGGTGGCCCTGCGTGTTTCCAGTGTAGGTCTAAGGGACATATTCGCCTCCGGTTCGTTTGATCAGCATGTAACCCCTGCGTGAATGCGGTCAATCAGCGTCAATTAACCGGAGCTGTGCAAATTTGCTGCGCAACCAAAGCCCTGTTGTTTCCCCTGGAAAATCGCTAAGTCGAAGCGGATCAGACAGGAGACATCCATGCAGGACGACGTGTTGGCAACGATTCAGGCCTCATCCCCCAGACGATGGACCGGGGTAGGGATGCTGACAACGGTTGGAATGCTGGTTACCTACGTCGCGCTGGCATCGCCACCCGAACCGGTTTGGCAGGTGTTTCTGTTTGTCGTTGGCGGTGCATCGCTTTGGCTGGCGCTTCGCGTCTGGCGCGCCACAGAAGACCGTATCGAACTGACGCGGACCGAGTTGCGAACGGGATCGGGTCAGATCATCGCGGAAGTGGCCGATATTGAAACGGTAGATCGTGGTGTGTTCGCGTTCAAACCGTCAAACGGCTTTCTGGTCCGTACGCGAAACAAGGCGGCGAACCGCTGGGCTCCGGGATTGTGGTGGCGGGTTGGTCACCGAGTTGGCGTGGGCGGCATGACATCTGCCGCCGAAGCCAAGTTCATGTCCGAAATTCTATCCGCTATTTGTGCAGACGAACGGGGTCTGGGTTAAGTTACAAGCAACTTCGTTTGTAAAGCGGGGACGGGTAAAGATGAAGTTCTCAAAGGTGATACCTGTCGCAAAATCCCAGCCCGGTCGGAACGTGGGGATGTATTCATTGGACGTTTCAACCAGAATAACGGTGTCCTGATTGGGCATCGGTGGCAAGCGGTCTTCGATTTCTCCGATCTTGTCGTCGTCCCACTCATTGTCAAAGCCGCGTACAGTCGACCAGCGAACGTAGTGGCGATCATCGTCCTCATCGTAAACAATCAGCGAGACCCGCATTTTCACATCTGACCGGTTATTGACCATCTTTCCTGCCAAATCGTGCAGCGAGTCGATATACACATCGGTCACGGCCTGCGTTTCACGCGAAATCAGGTCGCTGATCGTATAAGCAGCCTTCAGATTGGAGGCGCTTTGACGAAACCCCTCAAATGCAGTGAACGTGAACGTGATCGTCCACAGCATCAGTGGAAAAATCATGAGGGCTTCAACGGTCAGAATGCCGCTTTCGTCTTTTTTGAAGACTTTGACGCGATTTTTCAGGATTTGGAGTACAGACATGATCTTACAGTGGCTCCTGTACGAATGCTGTCGTCGCGGTCACCGCGTAGTGGCCGGTAGCGTCCGGGACAAGCTTGGCAATGGCTGAGGTCTCAAGAACCGGATCTATGCGCAAACAGGCCCGCAGGATCATCAACTCATTGGATTGGCCGCTTTTGAAATCCAGAACCGGTTTGGGATCTTCGGAACTGTCCGTGCAGGGGACGTTGTCCGAAAGCACGATTCCAGCGAACGCGTCCTGTTTAATCATTTGCAGCCGCAGGTTCCCCGTACAATCCTGGATGCCGGAAACATCGCAAATCCGATCTCTGATCACGTCGTGATCCCAGTTCGTACCGGTGCCCAGGCGAATATCCCTTACGATCAGATCAACCCCACGCTCCAAAGCAGCATGTCGCATTGTGATGATAGAAAGCTCGGCTCCTGCCACGAGAAGCGCCAGGAAGAAGGGTACGAGCATGATGAACTCGATTGTCGCATTGCCTGCCTCAGATTGCCGAAACAGGCGGAGATGCGACAGCTTTCTGCTGATCATTGGGTTAGCCTCAGTTTGCGGATCGAAGATGCGATGGATTCAAAGGCTTTCTCAAGGTTCAGGCCACTTACGTCATAGACGTGGCTGTCAGAGCTGGCACAGTCTTTCAGGGTCCTGTACCCACTTCTGGGCGCCTCGAATGCAATGCCGTAAACGATGATACCCTGATCCTTGGCCGCGTCACAAACGTGCTTGGTGCGCTGGTTCTTGGCCGACGTTTCGACTTTCGCATAGGCCTTGGAATACCATTCCGCCCACCCGCTGGACTGCCAGTAATAGTTGTCGCGTGCATTCGAGGCCAAAGAAATTCGATTGAAGAGTTCAGGATATGTCAGCCGAACCGCTGTTCCGAGTTCTTCGTTCAGATGTGTCTCGGGTTCCGGATTTCCGTAGGGGTGATCTGCCCAAACGCCCTGCTGAGGCCAAAAGAAATTCGGACGACCCTGAGAATGATACACAGTGTATTCTCCGGCTTCCGAGTTGTACCAGACATCTGACATGCCTTCGCGCAGCGATGGGTTAAGCATGTATTGATCGGTGTTTTGACCATCGGTCATAACAATGGCGATCTTCAGGACGTCGGTGCCATAGTTCGACGGGCGGACCGAGAATTTTGATGGCACAATTGTTGTACCTGCATAGGACGGATCCTGTTCCAGCGACAGGTCGCGAACAATTCCGCGCATGCTCGGGTCCAGCAGGGCAGTACCCCACTTCATCCCAATATCGATCGACGTGTTCCCACCGGGGGTGAGGGACGCAATCTGAGCAAGCAGTTTGTTCATATTGTCGGTGACAGGGGTGATTGCACTTCCTGCGCGGACCGGACAAACGGGCAGGTCGATTGACCCTTCAGAATAGGTGAAAGGATCGAAATGGGCGGTGCGCTCCAACGTGTCATCGCGTTCCAGATCAGAATCGCTGTACTGTTCCGGAATGAAGTTTACGCAGTGCGAATAGCTGTGCTCCTGAGTGACATTTGTGAACTTGTCCAGGATTGGCGCACCCGCGTTGACCTGCGTTGCATAAGGAACAATCGAGATTGAAATCTGTGTTTCGTCAGGTTTGTCCAGCATGAGCCTTACAAATTCCGACGCAGCTTCTCTCAACACTGCGATTTTTGTCTTCGATGGCGTGGCAGACGAGCGCGACATAGAGCCGGAAATGTCGAGAACCAACGAGATTTCTACGGCGCCAATGGATTCTTCAGCCGCACTGCTGGCAACAAGGCCCAGTTCAGTGACTTTGCCGAACCTCAGATAGCGGGTCGGAACAACCGCTTCGGCTGTAGCACTTACTTTTTTGGAGCCGAAACCTTCAACAACCGTCGTAATGGCGTTCAGATTGCCCAGCCCGGCCTTGTCCATGTAAGAATCGACAACCGCCTTGGCAGGAAGATCCTGGTCAAGGTCAGCGGCAGCAAGCACAGCGCGGTCCAGAGTGGATTGCAGGCTGGCGCGGTCACGCTCATACTTCATGACATCCATGGCCATGCCGGTAATTGCCAGCATCAGGACCACCATAAACAATACGAAAATAGTGAAGACGCCATCTTCGTTCCGAGCGAACTGCTCTAACTTGAACGTTTTGCGCTTCGGTTTCGAGCCGTCGTTACAAAGCAAGGAATTTAGCATTCTGGTTACTCCGCCTCACACGTCGAATTCGTGCGTCAAAGAAAAAGAGATTTGGGACAAAGTTAATTTTCAAACGTGGCGTGAATTGGGCGAAAAAGGCTTGGTTTCGGCCTTTTTGCGCACTCAAGGGGTATAATTTTCGCGATTCCCCCCGGTCTGTCGATGAAATGAAGACAATCCGTTAAGCGATTGACCGGATTGGGCGACTCACTATCAGGTGCTTAAGTTGCTATTAAGAAGGTGATGAAAAAAAGTGCATTGTTTGATTGCAGCCAGCGTTGAGTGGTGCGACAAAACGTCATGACGTTTCGTCATCCAGCGGTACGGAGGATTTTATGACCGGCATCCAAGAACCAAGCTTTCGCGAAAGTGTTGACCTGATGTTCAACAGGGCGGCAGCCCTGATGGAACTGCCGCCGGGGCTGGAGCAGAAAATCCGGGTTTGTAACGCGACCTACACCGTTCGGTTTGGTGTGCGCCTGCGCGGCGAGATCCACACCTTCACCGGGTACAGGTCTGTCCATTCCGAACATATGGAGCCGGTCAAAGGCGGCATTCGCTACGCTACCGCGGTGAATCAGGATGAGGTCGAAGCTCTGGCTGCGCTGATGACCTACAAATGTGCTCTTGTCGAAACACCGTTCGGCGGTTCGAAAGGTGGGCTTTGCATCGATCCGCGGAAATACGAAGAGCACGAGCTGGAACAGATAACGCGACGCTTTGCCTATGAGCTTGCCAAGCGCGATCTGATCAACCCGTCGCAAAACGTTCCGGCGCCCGACATGGGCACGGGCGAACGCGAAATGGCCTGGATGGCCGACCAATACGCGCGGATGAACACCACCGATATCAATGCGCGTGCCTGTGTGACCGGTAAGCCATTGAACGCAGGTGGCATCGCGGGGCGGGTCGAGGCGACCGGTCGTGGCATACAATATGCTCTGCGCGAGTTCTTCCGTCACCCTGAAGACGTCCAGAAGGCTGGCCTGTCGGGAAAGCTGGATGGAAAGCGCGTCGTGGTGCAGGGGCTCGGCAACGTGGGCTATCACGCGGCGAAGTTCCTGAGCGAGGAAGACGGCTCGCGCGTTGTCGGTATCATCGAGTGGGACGGGGCGTTGTACAACCCGGACGGTATCGATGTCGAAGCCGTTCGGCAGTGGATCGTCAAGCATGGCGGGGTCAAGGATTACCCGGACGCGACACATTCAGCAGAAGGCGCAAGCGTTCTGGAGGCTGAGTGCGATATCCTGATCCCGGCAGCCCTAGAAGCTGTCATCAACCTGTCCAACGCTGATCGGATCAAAGCGCCTTTGATCATAGAGGCCGCGAATGGCCCGGTCACTGCTGGCGCGGATGAGGTTCTTCGCAAGAAAGGCACCATCATCATCCCAGATATGTATGCCAACGCGGGCGGTGTGACGGTATCTTATTTCGAATGGGTCAAGAACCTTAGCCACATTCGTTTCGGTCGGATGCAGCGTCGCCAGGAAGAGGCGCGGCATGAACTGATTGTCAGCGAGTTGGAGCGGCTGGACCGTTATCTGGGTGATGCGTGGTCGATGTCGCCAGACTTCAAGGCCAAATACCTCAAGGGTGCTGATGAGCTTGAACTGGTGCGCTCAGGCCTCGATGACACCATGCGTATTGCCTACCAGTCGATGCGTGAGGTGTGGCACAGCCGTGACGATGTCGAAGACCTGCGTACTGCGGCCTATATCGTCGCGATCGACCGCGTGGCCAAAAGCTATCGCGCCAAGGGGCTCTGAATCAAACAGGCGGGATGATCATTTCGCCCCGCCTGAACGTTCTGCGGCTTGAATGTCGATGGTGGCCCGTTAGTTTGACGGATAGTAGACACTCAGAGAAACGAATCCCGGAGACCCCCATGTTGCGTATAGCCATTGTCGCGGCTCTGCTGGCCACCCCTTTGGTCGCACAGGAAACAAAGGAAGAAAGCTGCAAGTATCAGGCTGATGTCGTAGCCGCGATACAAAAGGCCCGGCTGGATCGCGTGAAAGAACGTGATGTAGCACAAGCCGTTGCAGATAGTGGCCCATCATGGCCTGAGAACTATAACGCCGCGATCCCGCTGATCACACCGTGGGTCTACGAACAAAAGATGCGCGACGTGCGCAAAAAGGATCTGGGTGCCGCGTGGCTTGAGCTGTGTTTGCAGCAATAATCCACAGCACCATCATTTCCCTGTGGACAAACGCGCGTCATACCCTTGGCGCGCGTTCCCGTTTCTGTCAGGTTTGACCCATGTCACTGCCCCCCGGATTTCTGGATGAACTACGCGCCCGCCTGAGCCTGTCTCAGGTCGTCGGGCGCAAGGTGATGTGGGATCAGCGCAAATCCAATCAAGGCAAGGGTGACATGTGGGCGCCTTGCCCGTTTCATCACGAAAAGACAGCCTCATTCCATGTCGACGACCAAAAGGGGTTTTATTACTGCTTCGGCTGTCACGCCAAGGGCGACGCGATCAGCTTCGTGAAAGAGACTGAGAATGTCTCGTTCATCGAAGCCGTTGAAATATTGGCCCGCGAGGCCGGGATGCCGATGCCTGCGCGTGATCCCAAGGCGCAGGAAAAGCAGGACCGCCGCAGTCAGCTTGCCGATGTGATGGAGCAGGCCGTGCAGTTCTTCCGCTTGCAGCTCAAAACAGCGGCGGGGGCAGAGGCACGGGATTACTTGTCGCGCCGGGGTCTGGATCAAAGGGCGCTGGATCGGTGGGAGATCGGGTTTGCGCCGAACGGTTGGCAGGCGCTTTGGGATCACCTGCGCGGCAAGAGCATCGACGAGGAGCTGATCCTTAGCGCCGGGCTGGCCAAGCCTTCAAACAAGGGCAAAAAACCCTACGACACCTTCCGCAATCGGATCATGTACCCGATCCGTGATCCGCGTGGGCGCTGCATTGCATTCGGTGGCCGCGCGATGGACCCGAATGACAACGCGAAATACCTGAACTCACCCGAGACCGAGTTGTTCGACAAGGGGCGCAGCCTTTACAATCAAGGTCCAGCGCGGCAGGCGGCGGGCAAAGGGCAGCCGTTGATCGTGGCCGAAGGGTATATGGACGTGATCGCGCTGGCCGAGGCGGGCTTTGGTGCGTCGGTTGCACCGTTAGGAACGGCCATTACGGAACACCAGTTGCAACTGCTCTGGCGGATCGCAGATGAGCCGATCATAGCGCTGGACGGGGATGCCGCAGGTCTGCGAGCGGCCATGCGGGCGGTTGATCTGGCGCTGCCTCTGCTGGAGGCCGGAAAATCCCTGCGTTTTGCTTTGATGCCTGAAGGTAAGGACCCGGACGATCTTTTGCGCGCCGAAGGGGCAGGGGCCGTAAAGGCTGTGCTGGATGGTGCCAATCCGATGGTCAAGTTGCTGTGGCAGCGCGAGACCGAAGGCAAGGTTTTCGACAGCCCCGAGCGCAAGGCGGCTTTGGATAAATCCTTGCGCGACAAGATCAAGCTTATCCGGGACCCGTCGATCCGTTCGCATTACGGGCAGGAAATCAAAGATCTGCGCTGGCAACTGTTCCGCCCACAACGACAACCGCAAAATCGTCAGTGGCAACCGCGCGGCAAATGGCAGCCGCCGCAAAAAGCGACGCCGGGCGCGCGCAGTTCGTTTCTGGCCTCTTCGGAAAACGCGGACATCCATCTGCGCGAAGCCGCTATTCTGGCGATCTCAATCCTGAATCCCAAGGTTGTTGTTCAATTTGAGCACCAGTTGGAAGAAATGGAGTGTCACGATCCTGACCACGCAGCATTGCGCGATGCTGTTCTGCGTCATGCGATCGATGATCCGGACAACCTGAAAGACCACATTATCGCATCAATGGGACCTGACGCCCTTGAAAACCTGCTGACGCTTCGCCATGTGGCAGTTATCCCCTGTGTGTTCAAGCCAGGCGACGTAGAAAAGGCCGAAATGACACTGGCCGAGGAACTCGCGAAAATCAAAGCGCTCCGGGGGTTGGATGCCGAGATTGCTGAAGCTGCAGAAGAACTGTCTGATCTGGCTGATGAGGCGCTGACATATCGGCTGGCGCAAGCCGCCGAAGAGCGTAACCGAACAAGCCGCAGCCAGAACGAAGACCGGGCCGTATTCGACGTCGCCGACAACGGCGCGCGAATCAATCGTGACGAGAAAGACGCGTTTGCGGCGATCATGTCAGGTATCAAATTCGAGCGGAAACGCTGATAAGTGGTGTTTTCGTAAGGCACTGGAAAAGAAAAACGGGTAAACGGGTGGCCGAATCACTTATACGCGCTAATGATTCGGCTGAGACGAATCACCCATCCCTGCAGGAGCATTGAATGGCCGCCAAGGATACGAACGAAGACCGCAAATCCGACGAGCAGGAACAGGAAATCTCGCTGGACATGAGCCAGGCCAACGTCAAGAAGATGATCGCCGAGGCTCGCGAGAAAGGTTACATCACCTACGACCAGCTCAATCAGGTCCTGCCGCCTGATCAGGTCAGCTCGGAACAGATCGAAGACGTTATGTCGATGCTGTCCGAGATGGGCATCAACATCATCGAAGATGAAGAGGCCGAAGAAGAAGAGAACAAAGGCTCGACCGAACTGGTTGCCGCGGAAAGCAACCGCGAGGTTGCACTGGCTGGTGCAGGCGCAGAAAAGCTGGACCGCACGGACGACCCCGTCCGCATGTATCTGCGTGAGATGGGTTCGGTTGAATTGCTGAGCCGCGAGGGCGAGATCGCAATCGCCAAGCGGATCGAAGCCGGTCGCAACACGATGATTGCCGGCCTGTGTGAAAGCCCGCTGACCTTCCAGGCGATCACAATCTGGCACGACGAATTGCTGTCCGAAGACATTCTTCTGCGGGATGTCATTGATTTGGAAACCACGTTCGGCAACCAGTTGGACGAAGACGGTGACGTTGATGAGCCGGTCGTTGATACGTCGGCGGTGCAGGCGAACAAGCCGGCCAAGGATAGCGGCCCTGAGCTGGATGCCGATGGCAACCCGCTGAACAACGACGACGATGACGATGACGACGATCAGGCCAACATGTCGCTGGCCGCGATGGAAGCGGCGCTGAAGGATCAGGTTCTGACAACCTTGGAGCGCATCTCGACCGACTTCTCGATGCTGTCTGAAATGCAGGACAGCCGGATTTCGGCTACGCTGAACGAAGACGGCACTTTCAGCGAAAAAGACGAGGCGACGTATCAGAAGCTGCGGGCCGAGATAGTCGAGCTGGTGAATGGTCTTCACCTGCACAACAACCGTATCGACGCATTGATTGACCAGCTTTATGGGATCAACCGTCGCGTCATGTCGCTAGACAGCTCGATGGTGAAACTGGCGGATCAGGCGCGCATTAACCGCCGTGAGTTCATCGACGCTTATCGCGGGCGGGAACTTGATCCGAACTGGCTGGCCGAGATGGCTGGAAAACCGGGCCGGGGTTGGCAGATGTTCATCGAACGTTCAACCTCCAAGGTTGAAGAACTGCGCAACGACATGGCCCAGGTTGGTCAGTATGTCGGTCTGGATATCTCTGAATTTCGCCGCATCGTGCAGCAGGTTCAGAAGGGCGAAAAAGAAGCGCGTCAGGCCAAGAAGGAAATGGTCGAAGCGAACCTGCGTCTGGTGATTTCAATTGCCAAAAAATACACGAATCGCGGCCTACAATTCCTTGATCTTATTCAGGAAGGCAACATTGGCCTGATGAAGGCCGTGGACAAGTTCGAATACCGCCGTGGCTACAAGTTTTCGACCTATGCGACCTGGTGGATCCGGCAGGCGATCACCCGCTCGATCGCGGATCAGGCCCGCACGATCCGTATTCCGGTTCATATGATCGAAACGATCAACAAGCTGGTCCGGACCGGTCGTCAGATGCTGCACGAGATCGGTCGTGAACCGACGCCTGAAGAACTGGCGGAAAAGCTGCAAATGCCGCTGGAAAAGGTTCGCAAGGTGATGAAAATCGCCAAAGAGCCGATTTCGCTGGAAACGCCCATCGGCGACGAGGAAGACAGCCAGCTTGGCGATTTCATTGAGGACAAGAATGCCGTGCTGCCGCTGGACAGTGCCATTCAGGAAAACCTCAAGGAAACCACGACCCGGGTTCTTGCCTCGCTCACCCCGCGCGAGGAACGGGTTCTGCGGATGCGTTTCGGCATCGGCATGAACACCGACCACACTCTGGAAGAGGTCGGCCAACAGTTCAGTGTTACCCGCGAACGTATTCGTCAGATCGAAGCGAAAGCGCTGCGGAAGCTGAAACACCCCAGCCGTTCACGGAAACTCCGTTCGTTCCTGGATCAGTAAACTTTTAGGCGCCTCGACCGAGGCGCCTTTTTTCATTTTGTTCACATTGGCTGGTTCTCACATCACATCGGCGAGAACGCACAAGGTCCGGGTGGTGTGCCTTTCTATATCGGTCCAGTCCACTCATGGGACAGGCCGGGGCGAGGTTTTTCATACCGATGACCCCTGGCCAGCTGTCCGAATGGGATGTTCCACACGGGTTTTGAAGGCGCTGGGCGGCTGACCTGTCCACCGTTTGAAGGCGGTCGAAAAAGCAGCCTGATCAGCATACCCTAGCGCGTATGAGATTTCAGACAGAGGCATGCCATTTGTGATGAAAGTCTGGGCCAGATCACACCTTAGATCGTCAACAATATCGCGATAGCTGGTGCCTTCATCCTTAAGGCGTCGGCTGAAGGTTCTGAGGCTCATGCCCAGATCAGCGGCTACATCTTCGGCTTGCAGGATTGCGCCGGGCAGGGATCGGGTGATCAGCCCTTCGACACGGGCACGGGTCATATTCTTGGGGGATGGCTTCTCGGCCAACAGTCTTTCACCGTATTCGAGCAAATGCGCCCGCAGCTTTGGATCATAGGTCGGCACCTGCAAATCCAGCGCAGATAACGGCAGAATGATCTCGATCTTTTCAGCTCCGAAAACCACGGGACAGCCTGCCAGCTTTTCGTAGGTTTTGATGTGGTTTCCAACTTTGTGCTGAAAGCGCATCTCAATCGGGTACAAATTCACCTGCGTGAGGTTCCTCATTCTTGCCAACGCAGCGAACAACAGGAATTCCGTGCGCCGATGATAGCGGGCAAAGCTGGCATCTTTCCAATCGGCCTCAAGCGCCGCGAAGTTGCCGGCAACACGGAAGCTGAGCCCGATGGCCGGGTCGATGATTCCGTGAAAGCGTGACAGGTTTTCCATCACCTGCTTCAAATCG
This sequence comes from Ruegeria sp. YTSB088, assembly GCF_059609825.1. Taxonomy (NCBI): domain Bacteria; kingdom Pseudomonadati; phylum Pseudomonadota; class Alphaproteobacteria; order Rhodobacterales; family Roseobacteraceae; genus Ruegeria; species Ruegeria sp. YTSB088. Next base: position 16,944 of record NZ_JBXWMM010000001.1, read on the forward strand.
CGTGAGTATTTGCTGATATACCCTGTAACGGTCGAAGCCGACGTGACCTTGAGCCCAGTGCGTGCCGCAAATGTGATGTCACCAACGGCGTCACAGGCGTGTCGGATGAACAGGGCCTCTTTATGCGCACTGTAGACTGCGGCAGGGGGCGCGATGTCTTGCTGTCGAAGCCCGGTCTGCATCATTACCCGCTGAGATACTTCGCTATTGCCGGTGAGGCGATCAAGCGCCCGGGTCAAAAAATGTAGTCGGCCGATATCTACATCCATCGTGGAACAACACCTTACGTTCTCAAATACTCTAACAGGCTATCACAGAAATCCCGTTTTTGACTTTGGCTATTGGCTAGGGGGATTGTGCAACGGCGTTCGATGTGTTGGCAAGTTCTCGAAAGGTTTTGACCGGAACGCACATGAACTGAGGCACCTGGCTGCCCAAATCAGCAGCGTTGCCGGGTCGAGACCTTTATGGGGATGAGGTCAGAGCCTCGGAGAAATCACCAGCCTCCGCTCAGGGCTCCCCGGCACACTCTTTTTCTTCCGCAAGTGTCGCATTGTTCTGCGACGCTGGAATTGTCATCCTGACTCGAATGATGACACTTGTGCGATGCGAATGCGAGACAAGGCCGGAAACACAGATACCCGCATTGGAAACCTGATCGTATTTGATGGTGAATGCGTTCTGTGTTCGGGCTTTTTCCGATTCATGCTTGAACGTGATCGGTCAAGGAATTTCCAATTCGCGACAGCGCAGTCACCCCTTGGACAAAAACTGTATCGCGACCTTGATCTGCCCACATGCGACTTTCAGACAAATCTGGTGATAGTGAATGGCGCAGTCTATCAAAATCTGGATGCGTTTGCCGCCGCGATGCGTCAATTGCCGGGTTTGTGGCCGCTGCTTTCGGTGTGCCGGTTCCTGCCCGGTTTAGTCAAAGATCCGATTTACAGCCTGATTGCGCGAAACAGATATACATTGTTCGGAAAAACCAAGACATGTTTGGTGCCGGGACCTGATGTGAAGGCACGTTTTGCGAGCGATGGATTTTGATGTCGTGGGATCCGTTTTTGCAGGCGCTGGGTTCGGTTGATGACGTGCCAGATGCGGTCCTTCGGCTGCAAAGCTCCGAGGCATCCTACTCAGGTCGATGCGATATCGAGCTTGGCGCAGGTGCCTTGGTTGCTTTTGCAACGCGCGTGGCCGGATTTCCGCAGGACGGAAAGGACGTCGCAGTATCAGTGAAGGTACGCTCAGAAGGTCAGGCCGTAATTTGGGAACGCGACTTCGCCGGCCATCGCACAACCTCCTGTCTGACCTATGACAGCACGCGGGCAAGTGTCCGCGAGGATTTCGGAGCGATTTCAATCTGGCTGAAGCCCAGCTGGCAGAACGGCGCGCTGTATATCAGGATCCTCCGCCTGACAGTATTGGGCATCCCGGTACCTTTTTTTGCGGTGCCACGTTCGCATACACGGGAATGGCAGGATGCAACGGGCCGGTTCAGGTTCGACGTGTCAGCAGAGGCACCGGGATTGGGTCTGCTGATCCGCTATCAGGGCTGGCTCACGCCGGATCACGCAATGCACGAAGCGGGTTGAATTGATCGTGAGGTGCCCTGTGCACGCGATGAAGTTCGTCTAACCTATTTGGAACAAGCAATCAGGGAAGAATTAACGATGAAACAGTTATGCACCTTCGCCGCGCTGGCCGCCTTGACCCTCAGTATCCCTATGACAGCAGATGCTGCGCCGAATGGATTTCGAACAGAACCCATCAACGCCACTGATTTTGAGGTCATCCCGCGCGGTGACAAACGTGTCGAAGGCTATTGGTGCGCGGCCGCGGATTATGCGCGCCGGACCTTGGGGTTGGGCTGGATGGACCGGATTTATGTGTTGCGAGGATACGGGCCCAGTGTCACCACCGGGCGCAGAACAGCAGTTCAGTTTTCGATTAAGCAGCCTCAGTCGGTTGATGTGCAACCAAGCAGCTTTGTTTCGTTCGGGTTTCAGCCCGGTAACAGTGCATCTATACAAGGTGCGAATGCACGGTGTAACTATCGGCCGTTCTTCAACGATTGATTGGCGCGCGGGATTGTAACGATGCAGACTGAATTCGTTTTGCACACTCAAGGGTCGGGGCTGTACGAATTTACGTCTGATGTGCTGCAATGGCTTGAACGGGTAGCGAAGGATGGGGTTTTGACTCTGTTCGTTCGCCACACCTCTTGCTCGTTGTTGATCCAGGAAAACGCGGACCCCGAGGTTCAAACTGATCTTCAGGCGTTTTTTGAGCGGCTCGTTCCTCGGTCAGACAACCCCGCCATGTCCTACCTGAGGCATACGTATGAAGGCCCGGATGATATGCCAGCGCATATCAAAGCGTCGCTCATGCCGGTTTCGCTGACGATCCCGGTGTCGCAGGGTCGGCCTGTGCTTGGAATATGGCAAGGGATTTACCTGTTTGAACACCGTACTGCGCCGCATCAAAGGAAGGTTGCCGCGCATCTGGCCTGACCCTTTATTTAGCGGTTTGAATTTCCGACTACCCAAACCCTAGCGGCTGCCCTATAGTTGTGGATAAGTAAGCCGCAGCGCTTACAAAAAGAGGCCGAACATGGTACGAGGAGACGGCGGATGCGCTGCCCGTTTTGCGGAAATATCGACACTCAGGTGAAAGATTCACGCCCGGCAGAGGACCACGTGGCTATCCGCCGACGCCGGTTCTGCCCGGCCTGTGGCGGACGGTTCACGACCTACGAACGTGTGCAGCTGCGTGATCTGGTTGTCATAAAAACCAATGGTAAACGCGAGGATTTCGATCGCGACAAGCTGGAGCGTTCGATCCGCATCTCGATGCAGAAACGGCCCGTTGATCCCGAACGGATCGATCAGATGATCTCGGGCATCGTGCGCCGTCTGGAAAGCATGGGCGACACGGATATCCCGTCCAACAAGATCGGTGAAATCGTTATGGAAGCTCTGGCGCGGATCGACACTGTCGCCTATGTTCGCTTTGCGAGTGTGTACAAGAATTTCCAGGCGGCCGATGATTTCGAGGAGTTCGTCCACGAACTGCGCCCGCCGCAGCCTTCGACTGACGAGTGAACGAAGCAGATAAGCGATTTATGGCGCTTGCCCTGTCTTTGGGGCGGCGCGGTCAGGGGACGTGCTGGCCGAACCCCGCCGTGGGGTGTGTCATCGTTCGTGATGACCGGATCATTGGGCGGGGCTGGACACAACCGGGTGGCCGCCCTCATGCCGAGACCGAAGCATTGGTTCAGGCCGGGCAGGGTGCGCGTGGTGCGACCGCCTATGTAACGCTGGAGCCCTGTGCCCATCACGGCAAAACGCCGCCCTGCGCCGAGGCCTTGATTGCGGCAGGTGTATCCCGTGTTGTGGCCGCTGTCGAAGACAGCGATCCGCGCGTGGCTGGGCAGGGTTTTGCCATATTGCGCGAGGCAGGGATTGACGTTGTAAATGGCGTTCTTGCGGAACAGGCAGAACGGGATCTGGAAGGCTTCTTCCTCAAGACTGAGCAAGGCCGGCCTTTTGTGACGCTGAAGATGGCCAGCAGTTTTGACGGGCGCATCGCAACTTCGACAGGGCACAGTCAATGGATTACCGGACCGCAAGCACGTCGTGTGGTCCATGCCATGCGTGCACGTCACGATGCAGTGATGGTCGGGGCAGGGACGGCGCGCGCCGACGACCCCTCGCTGACCGTTCGGGATCTTGGCGTTGAGCATCAACCCGTCCGCGTCGTGGTGTCCCGCCATATGGATATTTCTCTGATGGGGCAGCTAGCGCGCACGGCCTCAAAGATACCTGTCTGGCTCTGCCATGCGCATCACCCGGATGCCGAACGTGCACAGGCGTGGGAGGGATTGGGGGCAAAGCTGATCCCCTGCGCGTTGAAGGACCACCATATCGATGCGTTGGATCTGCTTCAGCAACTGGGTCAGGCCGGTCTGACCAGCGTCTTCTGCGAAGGTGGGGCTGCGCTTGCGGCTTCGTTGCTGGCTGAGGATCTGGTGGACGAACTGATCGGGTTCACTGCCGGTTTGACCATCGGAGCCGAAGGACTGGCCGCGGTCGGGACACTTGGTCTGGAAACGCTGGAGGTCGCACCGAGGTTCGATTTGATCGAAACGCAGGCGGTCGGCGGGGATGTTTTGCACCGTTGGCGCAGAGCGTCGGAATAACGTCAACGCCAAAGATGAGCGTGCGTCGCGAACGCGCCCTGCAGCTTTGCCAGGAAACGATTGAACGGACCAGACGGTGCCGAATACCCCAGCGCCAAGCGTTCAACAGCCACTTCGACAGGGCAGGGTTGTCTGGTGATCGGATCGAAATAGCGCGGATAGTCAATCAAGGTGGCGTGCACCAGGCCCATCAGCGATGGCCGTGCGCCTCGCCTGACGGGAACGGTATCGAGATCGGTGGTCAGGCCCCATCCCGCATAGAAGGGCGCGCCCAAAGTCGTGATCTTCACCCCGCGCAACAATGCCTCGAACCCCAACAGCGATGTCATCGTCCACACCTCGTGCACCTGCGGAAGCAGAGAGGCGGGGTCAATATGGGTCACAACAAAGTCTGCAAGTGCCTCTGCGTCTATCTGGCCATCCCGTAACCCGGCTTCGACATCTGGGTGCGGTTTGTAGATCAGGATCGCGTTGGGGTTGGCCTTGCGCGCGGTTTGCAGCAGTGCCAGATTGCTACGCACTGTGTTGGTGCCCAACAGGATCGAGGCATCATCTTCAACTTGTCCGGGCACAAGAATACGATGCCCGTCGGGCAGGGAAGGCGCTGGCTGGCCCGAGTTATACTTGCTCAAACCATCGGCCAGCAATCTCTCAACAAGTCTTTCAGCGCGTAATTCCTGATCCGGACGCAATGTTGCGCGCTCGCCGATCAGGTTTTCCAACTGGCTGGGTTTTGTGGGGTCGTAGTAGATGCCGATTTCGTCCGTTACCAAGGATAGAGGCGGAACAAGTGCGGCCCCCAATCCGCGTGAACGCAAGAATCCGTCTTCCACGCGAACTGCCCCTTCGCTTTCGCGCGCCTGACTGGCCCAGACCATATGGGGGCGATCTGAGGCGATGGGCTGTGTGGACGTAAAGCGCAACTTGCCATGTCGCCCGAAAATCTGCTGCAAGTGTCTTCGTTTCCACAAGCGCATGCCAGCGGCGGTCCAACCGTGCCTGTCCTGCCGCCACGCGCGGGTCTGTGCCTCCAACGTGTCCAGAACCGTTTCCAGTTCGCACAGCTGATCTCGGTAAGGGTCGTACCAAGTCGGGTAAAGCAGCATCGCGGCCGCGAACAGTTGCGCGCGGGTCAGATTGCGCTGACGGCGTTGGACTGGGAATTCATCCTGCGTCAGGCCCCAACTGGCGTAGAAAGGTTGGCCGAAAATGCGCGGTTTGTGACCGGCCAGGATCGCTTCGAAGCCCAGTTGCGAGGATACGGTATAGACCGCGATTGCGCCCTCAAGCAGGGGCCACGGGCTGATCGGCTTGTCAAACCGAGTGACCCGGTCTGACAGGTCCTGATCGGTAAAGTGCCCCTGACGATGACCCGCCAGCGTTTCTGGATGTGTCTTGATCAAAATGCGCGCGCCGGGATTCTCCTCCTGTGCGACCACCAGCATTTCAAGAAAACGGGCACGATCGGCACCACTTGCCGTGACAGCAGCATCGCCAACCGTCTGATCGATGACCAGTACATATCCGGGGTCGGGTGCGACAATATCCGGGTCAAACGCTGAATACTTGCTGAGGTGCAGCTCCCTGACCCGCTCGATCGCGGCACGCGCGCGGTTCAGCAGCGCGGTGTCGTCCAGCGGATCAGCGTTCAGCAACTTCTCAAGGTCCGAAGGTTCGGCCGCATCAAAATGCGGGCCTGAACGGTCCAGCAACAGGCCCAACGGGGGTTCACCGGCACGGCCCGGATGCAGGGACCTGAGCAAGGCGTCTTCGACGAGCAGAACCGGGGCATTGTATTTTTCGGCGACCCGTAGACCCCGATACGCAGTAGGGCTGTTACCCCAGAGTCCTACGCAGCCGCCATCCTTGGGAAAACCCAGGCGAATGTCATAGCCCGAAAGCGTCAGAATACGCCTGAGACGTTTCTGCGTCAGGAAGCCACCGTTATAGACAAACAGCTGGGTGCGCTTGGCCCCGGCTGCGCTGTCCGGATCGGGTACCATGCATCAGTTGCCGGTCAGCGTGGCAACGTTTGCGATGGGGGTCAGGCCACCAGCGATAAGCGAGATGGATTTGCTCCACTGTGCATAGGGTGCTTCGGTCACATAAATCGTATCATCGTCGCGGATCACGAAATCCCGCGCAATGAACAGGCCGTTGGGGGCCGTCAGGTTCAGCAGGTAGATCATACGCTGGTCGCCCTTAAAATCGGCGCGTCCGGTGATACTGCGTGCGACGTCCTGGCGTTCTTTTCGCAGAATGAAAATACCGGTTGGATCAGAGGACAGCGTCAGTAAACCACCGACCTGGGCCAATGCTTCCAGCGCAGAAAGATCCTGGCTTTCAAAGGCGACGCGCGATTGGCCACCTGTGGCACCTAGAGCGATGTATGACCTGCTATCTTCTTCCACCAAAATGCGGTCTCCGCCACGCAATGCGACGTCCAGTTTTGGATTGCGGAACAGGTCTTCGTACCAGACGGTGCCCTTTTGACCCCCTCGGATCAGAGTCACCAGCGCGATATCTGACGCTACAGAAACCCCGCCCGCCTGAGACAGCATGCCAAGCAGCGAACGGGTTGGGCGTTCGATCGGATAGATGCCGGGAGATGCGACAGTTCCCGTCAGCGAGACGGTGGATCCGTCACCAGCAACACGCCGCACTTCGATCTGTGGGTCGGGTGTCTGTTCACGCAGCTTGTTCGTGATCAAAACGCGAAGCTGTTCCGGCGTGTTCCCTGCGGCCCGAATCCGACCTGCATAAGGGACAAAAATAAAACCGTCGCTATCGACCTGAACTTCATCCAGGGCGGTTGCCGTACCGGTTTCGCCGGACAGCAAACCGTCGTCCACGTTTTCCCATATGGTCAGGCCCAGCACGTCTCCGGGCCGTACAGTGTCGGCGGTCAAGGCCTGGGCGCTGCTGAACGAGGAAGAAAAGCCAAACTGAGGCACGGCGGATGTGAGGCGTGTCACGCGATCATCGACTTCGACGACAAACGCGTTGCCGCCATTCTGAACTGCGCCAGCCAGAATTTCGGTCTTGTTTGGCCCGGATTTCGGAAGTTGGCAGGCCGCCAGCAAGCCGATTGTGGCCACAAGGGAAACCCCCCGCATCCATCGCTTAGGAGAGAATTGCACTGCCGGATATCCTCAGTCTTTTGTTGTTGCCGGAAGATTACCCGGTAAATCGCTCAACTTCCAGTCACAGAGCATCCGGTCTACTCGACGATTTTCAACTGTGGCGTCTGCGCCTCGTTCTTGTTCAGAATGGCCTGATAGGGGTCGCTGCTGCTTAGCATCATGTCCACGGCGCGGCGCAACAATTGCCGACGTCCGCGCCGGGAATAAAAGCCGCCCGGAACCTGGCTGGTTTCCAGCAGGAATTGCCGATAGCTGCGATATGCTTCGACATCAGGCGCGTCAGGGTCAGCAAAAAACGCGGCGATCGACTGCTGCGATACGAAGTCGGTCTTGTCATAAACCGAACGCCCGAAAGTCCGCAGCGGAATACCCCGCCACAAGACCTGCTGCCCCGCAGTGGAGTTCACGGTGACGGCCGAATTTGCCTCATCCAGCAAACTTGCCAGTTTGCCGCCGGGGACATAGTGAACACGGTTCTGTACTCCGTGTTTCCTGGCTATCTCCATGGCACGCAGGTGCAATGGTTCACGGTGGTTTTCCAGAGGGTGCTCTTTCACGACCAGTCTGTGGTGCGTCGGTGCGCCTTGCGCGAATCCGGCAATGACCAGCTCCAGAAAATCGGACATACAGGAGAAACGGGAATGGGCCTGAACCGAACTGTCATGCCCGAGTTGCAGCAGCACGAGGTGATATGGGAAGCCCCCCCATCTGACACGCGCCGTCGCAACGCTGCGTTGCAGGCGATGAACAGGCATCAACATCAGACGTTTGAAATACAATCTGAACTCCTGCGAAACCGACAGATCACGATGGCGCTTGAAATTGCGGTATCTCCTGTTCAGAAACATCACGAACCAATGATAGAGGGCGCCGTAGAAAATATGTTGCCGCATATCCCCCCAATGTGACGGAGGCGGAGGTGCCTTGCTGTCCGACTGGGCCAGAGCCTGCCGCATCTGGTCCACATCCAATGACATGAGACGCGAGTGCCCGTTTGATCCATCCCGCTCGTACGTGACCCACCAAGGCCGCAGATAACCTTCTTCGAAAACGTGAATGGTAAGCCCGTGCGACTTGGCGATCTCAACCGCCCGGGCATGGACAGGTCTTGTGTCGCCATAAAGAACGATATCCGTGACCGCCTTGTCGGCAATCAATCTGTTCAGTTTTTTGGGCCAATCGCCGGGCTGGTTCTGAAATGCTATGAAACATGCCTTGTCAAACCAGAAGGCCTGATCGCCCGCATTGAACCCAACCCGCCAGACTTGCGCCCCCGTGGCGCGTAACATCTGCCCGAGCGCCGAGAAAAACGGCCCATGAGGCCCCTGAAGGAACAGGAAGACCCGATCATCTGAGCCTGAAGGCGTTTGCGGCATCTGGACTGCTCTTTTGGTTTTGTTGCTGAAACTATGCCTGTTTGGGCCTTGTACGGCAAGGTGGGGCTTGCCCGGGACGCCCATTGGGCTTACCTCGACGGTGAATGTCAGACACAGGGTAGGAACTGAGGGTTAACGGAATGTTCACAGGGATCGTCACCGACATCGGAACTGTCACCGAGCTGGAACAGCAAGGAGATCTGCGCGCCCGGATCAGGACAGCCTATGACACGGCCAGTATCGATATCGGTGCCTCGATCGCCAGTGATGGCGTGTGCCTGACAGTGATCGCGCTGGGCGACGATTGGTATGATGTTCAGATCAGCGCCGAGACGGTTTCGAAGACCAACCTTGATACATGGGCCGTCGGCAAGCGTGTCAATCTGGAGCGAGCGCTGAAAGTGGGTGATGAACTGGGCGGTCACATTGTTTCGGGCCATGTGGATGACGTGGCCAAAGTGGTCGCGGTCGAGGATGAAGGCGACAGCACACGTGTCACCTTGCGCGCACCGAAGGAACTGGCCCGGTTCATAGCGCCCAAAGGGTCGGTTGCGCTGAACGGGACATCGCTGACGGTCAATGACGTGAGTGATTGCGAGTTTGGCATCAATTTCATCCCTCACACCAAAGAAGTCACAACCTGGGGCGATGTCGGCGTGGGCGATCACGTCAATCTTGAGATCGATACGCTGGCCCGGTACGTCGCGCGTCTGGCCGAGATGTCCTGATACGTCGCGTCGGAAAGCACCTGCGCCGTTTGTGGACTGGTCTTTGCGCCCTCAGTGGTCTATTCCGCCGAGCAAACCTGCCATGTGAAAGGCTGCCCCATGAGCTTTGAAACCCCCGGACCGGTCGAGGCCCAGTTGCGCGACGCGATCAGCCCGATCGAAGATATCATCGAAGAGGCGCGTGCAGGCCGGATGTACATTCTGGTCGATCATGAAGATCGTGAGAACGAGGGCGATCTGGTGATCCCCGCCGAGTTTGCAGATGCCGAGGCGATCAACTTCATGGCTACCCACGGGCGCGGTCTGATCTGTTTGCCGATGACGGCGGAACGGATAGATGCGCTGGGACTGCCGATGATGGCTGTGAACAACTCGTCCCGGCACGAGACCGCCTTTACGGTATCGATTGAGGCGCGCGAAGGTGTCAGCACTGGGATTTCAGCCGCCGACCGAGCGCTGACCGTTGCGACCGCAATCAACGAACAGAACACGATGGCGCGTATCGCCACCCCGGGGCATGTCTTCCCGTTGCGGGCAAAGCGGGGCGGGGTGCTGGTGCGCGCTGGCCATACTGAGGCCGCCGTGGATATCTCGCGCCTTGCCGGGCTTAACCCGTCAGGAGTGATCTGCGAGATCATGAATGCAGACGGAACCATGGCGCGCCTGCCGGATCTGGTCGAGATCGCCAAAGAGCACAATATGAAAATCGGCACGATCAGCGATCTGATCAGCTACCGGTCGCGCAACGACAATCTGGTTGTCGAGACCTCGCGTGAAACAGTCACCTCGGAATACGGTGGTGAGTGGGAAATGCGGATTTTCACCGATCAGACCCACGGCATTGAACATGTTGTCATGATCAAGGGTGACATCACCACGCCAGAGCCTGTTCTGACGCGTACACACGCCCTGCACGAAGCACCTGATATCCTGGGTCTTGGTCCGAAGTCTTCCCGCGAGTTGCCGCGCGCAATGGAAAAAATCGCCGAAGAGGGACGCGGTGTGGTTTGCCTGTTCCGCCAGCCGCGCAACTCACTGTATGCGGTCGAGGATGAAGGTCCGCGCACCATAAAGCAAACCGGTCTGGGGGCGCAGATCCTGTCCAAGATGGGTATTCAGGAACTGGTGCTTCTGACCGACTCTCCTGAAACGGTGTATCTGGGGCTCGACGCGTTTGGCTTGTCCATCGTCGGTACCCGCTCGATTCTGAAGGAAGACTGAACATGGCTGAACAAGACAAACACGGGATTCTGCCGACACCCAGTTTCGACAAACCGGTGAAACTATTGATCGTGGCGGCCCCGTTCTACCGCTCGATTGCCGACAACCTGATCGCGGGTGCCACGGCTGAAATCGAAGCAGCTGGCGGGACCTGTGAAGTGGTCGAAGTTCCCGGCGCGCTGGAAATTCCCACAGCCATCGCCATGGCCGACCGACAGTGTAATTTTGACGGCTATGTCGCGTTGGGCTGCGTCATTCGCGGTGAGACCACGCATTACGAAACCGTCTGCAACGATTCCAGCCGGGCCATTCAATTGATGGGCCTGCAGGGGTTGTGCATCGGCAATGGCATATTGACCGTCGAGAATGACGAACAGGCCGAAGTGCGCGCCAACCCCGAAAAGATGAATAAAGGGGGCGGCGCGGCCGCTGCGGCCTTGCATCTGATTGCGCTCAGCCGTAAGTGGGGCTCTTCCAAAAAGGGCGTCGGCTTCAAGCCGCCGTCCGAGTCCATCCTAGTGGCGGGCGACAACAACGGACCCACGACAGCATGACCAAGACAGACGCGCCGAAACCGACCAACCAGAAACGCCTTAAGAAATCCGCCGCCCGGCTTTATGCCGTGCAGGCGCTGTTCCAGATGGAGCAGTCCGGGCAGACGACTGAAGCCGTCGTAAACGAGTTTCTGGATCATCGGTTTGGCGCGGTCTACGAGGGCGACGAGATGCTTGAGGGCGACAGCGCGCTGTTCCGCAAGCTGGTGGATGACGCCGTGAACTATCAGGCCCCAATCGACCAGATGACCGACCGTGCGCTGGTGGCCAAGTGGCCGATTTCGCGCATCGACCCGACCCTGCGCGCGCTGTTCCGCGCGGCGGGTGCGGAACTGACCCAAAGCGACACACCTCCCAAGGTGGTGATCACCGAGTTTGTCGATGTGGCGCGTGCCTTTTTCCCTGAAGGTAAAGAACCTAAATTCGTCAATGCCGTGCTGGATCACATGGCACGCGAGGCTCAGCCCGAGGCGTTCTGACACGTTTACCTGAACCAGACATGCGCTAAGATGAATGTCACAGCGCAAGGAGGTTCGCCATGCCCAAACTGATCCGCCTGTATATCACGCAAGTCGCTTGGGGTTTTGTCATTTCTGCCGTGTTTGTCGGGGCGCTATTGGCGCTGAACGTCGCGAACCTTCGGCATCTGATCACCGGTTCGGAAATCGGCCTGATTGCGCTGGTAATGATCTGGTTCATGAACGGTATCGTTTTTGCGGGTGTTCAGTTCGCTTACAAGATCATGAGCTTGGCCGAAAAGCCGCAGGGGCCACGTCGGGGAACGCCGGTCGTGCACAGCTTTGAACCTGCAACGGTCAAGAAGGAAGTTCGCGCAGGGCGCTGATAAATCGGGTAAAGTGCGGCGGGACCACCAATCAACCGTGCGGTTTGATTCCCGAGGACCTGTATGTACAGGTGGGCGCCAGGTAATCAGGCCAGGACCTGAACAGAGCCAGCCCCCTCGGAATTGCTTAAGGCCACCAGAATGCTACCTGTCACAAGAAGGGCAGAACCCGCCAAGCGCTTAAGTAGGGCGTCTGACGGGTTCACACAAGGGGTCATGCATCAACAGTTTCGTGCAATGCAACACGCATCTTGCCGAAATGTTCATCCCAGCCTTTATCCAGGGCCAGGATCAGGCCAAATGCGTCGGCACCTTGTGGCAGACCTTCATGCAGCAGATCCAGGCGTGTTCCACCTGCCACAGGTTCCAAAGTCCACTTCACCGTGCTTATGGCGTCGCCCATAGGTTTCACTGTGAAAGTGTACTTCAAATACCTGGGAGGTTTGGCGGCACGGACCTCTCCCCAGATCAACAAGTCGCCGCTTGTTGTGCCGAGCATCTCAAGCTTCTGACCTTCCGTCAGCGTTTTTTCAGGTTTGTGGAACCATTCTGCAAGGTGGTCAGGTTCCGTCAGATAAGCCCAAACGGTTTCCGGTTCCGCCCTCAGGAAAATCGATTTCTTCAATACGGCATCAGTCATTTTGTTTCCTTTCAATAGCTTCTTTTAGTGAGTTCAGGCGATCGTCCCAGAACCGGTCGAAGTATCTGAGCCAGTCGAGCACAGGGGCCATCCCCTGTGGTTCAAGTCGGTTGATGCGTTCTCGCCCGCGCACTTCGACCGAGATCAGCCCGCCGTCCGACAGCACGGTCAGGTGTTTCTTGACGGCAGCCCGGGTCATGTCGAACCGGTCGGTCAGTTGCCTGATCGTCATGTCCTGAGACGAGAGCAGTTGCACGATGTCCCTGCGTGTGGGATCGGCCAGCGCACGAAACGCGTTTTGAGTTTGGTTTTCCATAAGCAACCTCAGATGGGATACCATTTGGTATTATATAAATGTGATACCATAAGGTATTATGTCAAGACGCAATGACGCTTTACTTTTGTTCACCAATTGTTCACATTTCGAATATGACATTGGATCTTCAGCCTGGACAAAAACTGGCACGCGGTGTCGCGCGACATCTTGCGACGCATGGATTTGTTTCTGTTGAAGAATTCGTGCCTGCGCGCGGGCTGCGTGTGGATGTAATGGGGTTAGGCCCGCGGGGTGAATTGTGGGTGATTGAATGCAAGTCCAGCCGTGCTGATTATCAGTCGGATGCGAAATGGCAGGGCTATTTGGAATGGTGTGACCGATTCTTCTGGGCCGTCGACACAGAGTTCCCGACCGATCTGTTGCCTGATGAAACGGGCCTGATCATCGCCGACGCTTATGATGCGGAAATCGTACGAATGGCACCCGAAGACACAATCGCCCCGGCGCGGCGTAAGAAAATGATCCAGAAATTTGCAACAGATGCCGCGCGCCGCTTGCATGCGCTGCGCGATCCACGTTTGTAAGAAGTTCAGCCTTTGACGGCGAGGGCGGCTTGTATCGCGGCGCGAATTTCGTCGGCGATTTCTTCTGCTTCTTCCGGGTCAAAATCCATTGGAATTTCGATGCCGTCAGCTTCGATGAACAGGCGGACCATACCCTGATCGGTCGGTCCGATTTGCAGGTTAGCCTGAATGTCGCGTTCGGTATTGATGCCCATCTGTGCCTCCGAGACTGAGCGTTCCTGCTAGCGCGCACGGGGTTGAGAATCAAGTCACCTTTGCGGTCAGATGAGACATGGAAGACGCCGTTCTCAGATCCTTTCGCCCCGATGACGCCGCGTGGCTGGTTGAACAGCACGGTCTGCTTTATGCCCGGGACGAAGGGTTTGATGACAGCTTTGCCCCGTTGGTGGCCAGCATCCTTGATGATTTCATCGACAACAGTGACCCTGAGCTTGAAAGAGGCTGGATCGCGGAACGGGAAGGGCGGCGTCTGGGCAGTGTTTTCTGCGTTGCTGTTGACCGAAGTATCGCCAAGCTGCGCTTGTTCCTACTTGTCCCGGAAGCACGAGGGCTAGGACTGGGAAAGCGGCTTTTACATACGTGTACTGCTTTCGCACGCGAGGCAGGTTACCGGGAAATGGTCCTGTGGACACACGAAAGCCATACCGCCGCCTGCGCTCTGTACAAAGCGTCTGGCTGGGAGTTAATGGACAGCAAAGCGGTGCATTCCTTTGGTGTCGATCTTGTCGAACAAAGCTGGAAATTTCGGTTTTAATCCTCTTGCATTCCGCGGGCGTGTTCGGTACATCGCCCCTCACGAGTGCCGCCTTAGCTCAGTTGGTTAGAGCGCTGGATTGTGGATCCAGAGGTCCCCTGTTCAAGCCAGGGAGGCGGTACCACTTCCCTCCTGAATGTGCTGAAAAAAGCGTGCGGGTGCGCATTGACTGTCGTTGATTTGGCTTTGTTTCCGGACGTGGTCGGCGCGCCGGAAATTAGCGCGCCAGATTCAGTTTGAACCGCATCTTGGCCTGCCTTGCGACCGGCAGGTGCCGGTTCAAGCGCTTGTTGATCAGGCCAAAGACCCCGACGATCACCAGTGTCAGCAGGATGAAATAGAACGCCAGAATCGGGTATGGGATGAACGGGTTGAACGTCTTGTCGGCAAAGTAACTGGCGTAGTACAAGGCGTCTCCACGTTGCTGCCAAGCTGGGAAAGCTGAAAAGAAGACCAGCGTTGTTGCGTGGAAGAGAAAGATTGCTTCGTTTGTGTAAGCAGGCCATGCAAGCCGCAACATGGTGGGCCAGATGATCCGGCGGAAACGCGCCCAACCGGACATGCCATAGGCATCCGCAGCTTCAATATCGCCTTTGGGAATGGATCGCAGCGCGCCATAGAAAATCTCGCCCGTATAAGCCGCGGTGTTCAGGAACAGAACGATCAGCGCGCCCAGCCAGGCCGCGGTAAAGGCGTCGAACATCGGGTTGGATTTCTTCAGCGACAGGAACAGGAAATAGGCGAAAAAAAACTGGATAAACAAAGGCGAACCGCGGAACAGGAAGATAAACCATTCCGAAGGTTTGCGGAGCCATTTGTTGCTGGATGCCTTACCTACTGCGAGGGCGGTGGCCAGGAAGAACCCGGTCGCCAGAGCCATGATCCCGAAATAGACATTCCAGATCATGCCCGACCCGATCAGTGTGAACTGCTCACACAGAGTGAAGTCAGTCTTGGGCAGCAGACGCTCGCCAATACCGAGGGACCGCAGGCCATAATCTTGAATTGTCTGCAAGCAGCTCATGCCGTGGTCTCCTTGCGCAGAAGCTCGCCGCCTGATGTGGCCTGTCCGTGGGACAGCCTCCGCATCAGCTTCTCCAGCCCAAGTTCAGACACACGTGTCATGCCGAGGTAGAAGACAAGCAGGAACAGGAAGTACCACATGCGCCAGTCGCCATGCGGATACTGGGTAAACTTGGAGGTCTTGGTGCCACCTAGCTCGCGGGCCCAATAGACGATGTCTTCAATGCCCAGCAGGAACAGCAGCGGTGTGGCTTTGATAAGGACCATCCAAAGGTTCGACAAGCCAGGCAGGGCGTAGACCCACATCTGCGGCACAAGGATGCGCCAGAACGTCTGGCGACGGGACATGCCATAGGCCTCGGCGGTTTCAAGCTGTGCGTGGGGAACCGCGCGCATTCCACCAAAAAGAACGTTCGCGGCAAACGCGCCGAAAACGATTGAGAAAGTAATAACAGCCAGGAAAAAACCATAGGTTTCATGCATCCATTCCGGTGCGGTCCCCAATGGCAGCTTGGCCGCCTGACAGACGATAAAATCATTTCCCTGACGGATCGGGTCGGTCCATTCAGGGCACAGGATCTTATGCCGAGTCCATTCGAACGCCTGGTCCAAGGCTATCACGAAAAACAGGAAGAAGGCGATGTCCGGAACACCGCGCACAATGGCAATATATCCATTACCCAGCCAGCTGAGGGGTGGGAAATGTGATCGGGCGGCCATTGCGCCCATAAAGCCAAACGCCAACGCGACCGGCGCGGTCACCGCCAGCAATCCCAGCACCTTTAGGAATGACAGGTAGAAGGACCAGTGAACACCGTTGGTCAGGTAGCAAGAGAACCAACGGAATGTTCCGAGCGTGTCAGGGTCAGCGCAATAGGAAAACATGAAGCGTCTTTCGAACGTCGTACCCGGGTATTCCACCAGGCAGGGTTCGGCGCGATGGACGCGCCGAACCGCTTGATACGGATTAGTTTGTAACGACCGAACCGTCAGCGTTGTAGGTCGGAACGCCTTCGCCGAACCACTTGGTGATCAGTTCGTTCAACGACCCGTCCGCTTTCATCGAAGTGATCGCCTCGTCGAACTTACCGCGCAGTTCGCCATCCGATTCACGGATGCCCAGTCCGATGCCACCGCCCAGCGGGACGTCATCGCCAACGAAGACCAGCTCTCCGGCGGATTCTTCTACGATCGGCACCAGGAAATCCTTGTCGGCAAACACGGCATCGGCTTCGCCGTTACGGACGGCAGCGATGGTTTCTTCCGGAGTTGCAAACTCGACCAGAGTCGCGCCCGATTCAGCCACGTGGCCAGCCTGAATGGTCGCAGTCTGTGCGGCAACGACGCCGGTGGTGACATCGACACCGTCCGATGCACCGACATAGGCCGAAGCCGCAGGCGGGAAATAGTTCTGGGTGAAGTCGATGACTTCGTCACGCTCGTCGGTGATCGACATGCCCGCGATGATGGTGTCGTAGTTGCCCGAGACCAGGTTCGGAATGATCGAATCCCAGTCGTTCTTGACCCACTCGCATTCCAGGTTCGCGCGCTTGCACAGTTCGTCGCCGACTTCACGCTCGAAACCGTCGATTTCGCCGGCATCGTTGATGAAGTTGTACGGAGGGTAGGCGCCCTCGGTCCCCATGCGGACCGTGTCGGCCATGGCGATACCGGCGGTCAGTGCCAGTGCGGCAGTGGACAGAATCAGGTTTTTCATTGGTTACTCCCCAGTTTGGTTCTGTTTTGAAGTTAAGCCGCCTGAGTGGCGGAGAGAAAGCCCCGAAGCCTTTCGGATTCGGGTAACGTAAAGATATCTTCCGGCGTGCCTTCTTCTTCGATCAGGCCTTGGTGCAGGAACACCACGTGGCTTGAGATGTCGGCGGCCATTTTCATGTCATGCGTCACGATGATCATCGTGCGCCCTTCAGCAGCCAAGTCCTTGATTACCTTAATTACTTCCTGTTCCAGCTCGGGATCCAGTGCCGATGTGGGCTCGTCGAACAACAGGGCCTCGGGTTCCATGCACAGACCGCGGGCGATGGCGGCACGTTGTTGTTGTCCGCCGGATAGCTGAGCGGGATAGACATCGCATTTGTCGCCGATGCCTACTTTCTCAAGGTATTTGCGGGCGCTGTCTTCAACCTCGACCTTGTCACGCCCCAGAACAGTGACCGGAGCTTCCATCACATTTTGGAGAATGGTCAAATGAGCCCAAAGGTTGAACTGCTGGAACACCATGGACAGGTTCGTGCGGATACGCAGAACCTGCTTGGGATCTGCTGGGCGGCGCCCATGGCTTTGACCGGTCCACTTGACCGGCTCACCCTTGAAAAGGATTTCGCCCTGTTGGCTGTCTTCCAGAAGGTTGCAGCACCGCAGAAGTGTCGACTTCCCCGAGCCGGACGACCCGATCAGCGAAACCACGTCACCGCGATGTGCCGTGATATCCACCCCCTTCAACACCTCTAGATTTCCGAAGCTTTTGTGAAGGTCTTTGATTTCGATGACGGGATCAGTTTCTGTCACGGGCAGTCCAGTGGTTGGTGGTGTTGGTCCGGTACTAGGGCCGAAAAAAAAGGTCAATGCAATGCGCAAATGACAGAATCAAGCGGAGAAACACCCAAATTGGTCAAAATCAGTCAACAATTTGGGCAGTCGTTGATCTGCCATCTTTGGGGGAAGGCGGAGTGGGAACAGCAAGATAGTGGGCTGCGGGAATGTCGATCAACCCGCGAATATGCAGCAATCGTTGATCATCGTCACAAAGCTGGTCAATTGCGGCCCGAACAGCGCCTGCAATGACCCGCGGATTCCGACCCATCGATGTGATGTAGGGAAGAGTCGGAGTCGGTGACGTCCTTGCCAGTTCGCGCAGTTTGGTCCCCAGATTGGTGTGCTGTTGCAGAATCAGCCACGTCAGTATGTCCAGCGCGGCAAAGTCGGCTTTGCCGTCTTCGACGGCTTGGGCGGACAGTGCATGCCCACCGGTTTCCAAAAGTTCGGCGGGGCTCAGGTTTGCATGGGACATGTGTGTAATCGGGGCCGCCCAGCCGGATTGGGACAAGCCTTCATTATACGCGAACACGCCGGTGCTCAGACCCGCCAGATCCCGGGCGTCGTCATGCCGGGCCACAAAGACCGAGCAATAGTATCCGGGGGGGCACCCGGGCAGGCCATAATCCGGGGTGCCAACCAGTTGGACATCGCCATGCAATTGGGTTCGGTACGGCATGCCACAGGTTTGGGCTAGAACCAGGTTCGGGTCTCGCCAGACCTTCCACACATCTTTGTCGCGGGTAAGGTGTTCGGGGCCTGATTCCAGTTGGGCGCGAATCATTCCCCAGAACCGGTCATTGGCTGCTTGCAGGGCGGGCATGTCATACATGCCCAGCATTGCACTCACGACTTAGCAGCCTTTTGACGTGCCAAAGCGGAGTCCACATCACTGACGCCCAGAAGACTGACAACCAGACGCAGCAGCGAATCTTCCTCGCTTGTGCGGTGCCCATCGGCCAGAGCCACGGACCACAGCGCCTGAACGACCGCCAAGCGGTCTTCATAGGCAACCGCCTCTTTGATGGCTCGGGTAAAGCGGACGGTGTCCGGGGCTTCCGCCTCCAGATTTTCGGCACGTGCGCGCAGGGCAGCACTTTCGAACGGAGACAGGCCGAAACGTTGTGCCGAGATTCGGTCTATCCGAGCCATTTCGGTATCGGAATAGTCATTGTCGGACCGCGCCAGACGCACCAGCAGGGCCGTCAGGGCGAGGCGGGCGTCATCATCGACAAGCGGATCGGGCTGAGGCTGCGTGAGCCTGGAAAGAAATTCACTGAACATGTGTTAGATATAGCGAGCGCCTAACTCACATCCAAGCGACTTTGAACGCGTTCACGTGCGGCCTTACTGTCGTTGAAGCTCAAGCCCATGGCGACGCGGGCTTCTTCGACAATTTTCATTTCACCTTCGTCGGACGTTCCGTCGGCCAGAACGACTTCCCAAAGTGCATCCAGCGCGGCCAGACGCTCTTTCAAGTCCGTTGTTTCCCGGATCAGTTTACCGAATGTATCGGTTTCAGGCGCAGCCGCATGGAGCTTTTCGCACGTGGCGCGAACCTTGGCCGCTTCGATTGCATTATGCTGGTAGAGACGGGCCAGGATTTTGTCGATCAGGCTGATCTCTTCCAGCTTGTAATCCCGATCGGCCTGCGCCACACGCACCATGAGCGCGCCCAGAGCAAGTTCGGCATCCGGGTCCGGTAGATGTTCATGCTGAGGCGGTCTGAACGCCTGAAAGAACTTTTTCAACATGGCTACAAGTTATTCCATATTTTGTGGCAGGCCAAGCGTAGACTACTCGTCATAGCCCTGAATGATCACAAGATCGCCCATCGACACCGGGGCGCGCGAAGCTTTGGCTTTCTGGTATGCTTCGCTTTCGTAACAGGCAAGCGCATCTTCATAGCTGGGAAATTCTATTACAACGGTTCGCGCGCGCGCCGCTCCTTCCTTCACTTCACGTTTTCCACCCCGCGTCAGAAAGCGTGCACCATAAGCTGCAAAGGGTTCCGCATTTGCAGCGATGTATGTCTTGTATGTGTCCATGTCGTCCACATCGACATGTGCGACCCAACAGCCTTTCAACAGGCTTGCCTCCTGTTCAGTTTCAAAGGCAGGGTGATGAGAAATGCCGCCAATTGCAATCCTGCAACCTCAGGATGATCAGGTGCGGTAGTGGATAGCGGCGTGCGCCTGATCTGTTAACCATTTGATCATCTGGCGATAAGGAACCGGACCATAGCTGACGCGCGCAACCCCCAGTTCAGCCAGGCGTGGTGTGCCGGGGGTGCCGGGCAGGGCGATGATGTTGACGGGCAGATTTGACCTCTCGCACAGATGGCCGATCATCATCTCGTCTTTCAACCCCGGAGCAAAAAAACCGCTGGCCCCCGCTGCTTCATAGGCCGAAGCACGTGCAATGGCGTCGTCCAGCATGGCCTCATCATGTGTTTCTGCCGGAGACTTCAGGAAAATATCGGTTCTCGCGTTGACATAGGCAGCTATACCCGCGCTTTCGCAGGCCTCTCGCATGGCCTCGACGCGCTTGGCCTGAACCGCTGTATCGTACAGCCCGTCACCGCCGATGATCTGATCTTCGAAATTGAAACCAACCACGCCGCAATCCAGCGCACGCTTGACGTTTTGCGCGATACCTTGCGGGTCTTCGGCATACGCCCCTTCGAAATCCAGTGTCACCGGAAGATCAACCGCTGCAACGATGCGGCGCGCATTGTCCAAAGCGACCTCTAGCGGGATGTTCTGCCCATCGCCAAAACCTTGTGCCATGGCAACAGGTGCGCTGCCGGTAGCAATGGCTTGCGCGCCTGCATCACGCACCGCGCTGGCACTTCCAGCATCCCAGATGTTGAACAGAATGACGGGGTCGCCCTTTTTGTGAAGGCTGGTAAAGGTCTTCGCGCTTTGGGATTGATCGCTCATCGGGGCTCTCCTGTCGTGGTGTGATCAACAGTTAACCCCATGGGGGCAGACCGAGTAGAGGTTTTTTGCACTGGAACGTCACATTGAAGTGACCGAAACCGCATCGCTCAGACCATGATATGATGGTTTGAGCGATGCTGGCGTTTGGGCAAGCGATCGTAGGTGCTTCAGGCGTCGTTTGCCACACCGGATACGAATTTTGCGCTGAAGTTGGCTTCACCCAGGCGTTTCAGCAGGTTCAACTGTGTATCTAACCAGTCTTTGTGACCTTCTTCTTCCAACAAGATGCGTTCGAATAGGGTCCTTGATCCTACATCCCCGACCTCGGCGGCCTGCAGCGCGGCGTTGGTATAGAAGTCGACCGCCTCGGTTTCATCCTTCAGGTCCGCAGCGAACATGTCTTCCAGAGAAGCCGCAGCTGCAGGGCTTTTCTGGAACGCAAGTTCGGGTACGCCACCAAGGAACAGGATACGCTCAATGAACGCGTCGGAGTGGCCCAGTTCTTCCTGCATTTCAGCGCGCATTTTTTCCGCAAGGATATCAAGGCCCCAGTCCTCCAGCACATGGGCATGCAGCTGATACTGGTGCGCCGCCGTCAGCTCCATGTGAAGCGCTTGTTGAAGGTTGGTAATCGTTGTTGCGTTGCTCATCGGAAATCTCCTGAAACTCTGAACGGCATCGAACGTGTGAAGCAGAAATTCTGCTTACACACACAGTTAAGAGATCAGTCCACACAAAACAACGCGGGGTGACAGTCCGACACAGCCCGGTGTCAGACCAGGCGCGAAGTGTCTTTCGCAGCGCGTACAAAATCGCGGAAGAGGGGATGCGGGTCGAACGGTTTGGATTTCAATTCCGGATGGTACTGCACGCCGATGAACCATGGGTGATCCGACCATTCCACGATCTCTGGCAAGCGACCGTCCGGCGACATGCCCGAGAAATTGAGCCCCGCCTTTTCAAGCTGCTCACGGTACTTGATGTCCACCTCATAACGGTGACGGTGGCGCTCCTCGATCTGTGTGCCGCCATAAACCTCAGCGACTTTCGATCCCTCCGCCAGCACCGCGTTGTAGGCGCCCAGACGCATGGTGCCGCCCTTGTCGTCGCCGACCTTGCGTTCGACCTTGTGGTTGCCCTGCACCCATTCCTTCAGATGGTACACGACAGGCTCAAAACGCTTCTTGCCGGCTTCGTGGTCAAATTCCTCTGAACCCGCTTCCTTGATACCAGCGGCATTCCGGGCGGCTTCGATCACGGCCATCTGCATACCCAGGCAGATGCCCAGATAGGGGACCTGGTGTTCGCGCGCATATTGGGCTGCCTTGATTTTTCCTTCTGTGCCGCGCTCACCAAAGCCTCCGGGGACGAGGATGGCGTGGAAACCTTCAAGATATGGTGCGACGTCTTCGTTATCGAACACCTCGGCGTCGACCCACTCGACCTTGACCTTGACCCTGTTTGCCATGCCGCCATGAGTCAATGCCTCGGCAATCGACTTATAGGCATCTTCAAGCTGAGTATACTTGCCCACGATGGCAACTTTCACCTCGCCCTCGGCGTTGTGTATGCGGTCGCTGACATCTTCCCATTTGGCCAGATCGGGTTTGGGTGCAGGGCTGATCTGGAACGCGTCCAAAACGGCCTGATCCAGACCTTCGCGGTGATAGGCCAGAGGGGCGTCATAGATGGTGCTCAGATCCTGCGCTGCGATCACACTGTCGGGGCGCACATTACAGAACAGGGCAAGTTTTTCGCGTTCCTTGGTCGGGATCGGCCCTTCCGAGCGGCAGACAAGAATGTCAGGTGCCAGACCGATCGAGCGCAGTTCCTTAACCGAGTGCTGTGTCGGCTTGGTTTTCAGCTCACCGGAAGCCTTGATATAGGGCAGCAGTGTCAGGTGCATGAAAATGCACTGACCGCGCGGCTTGTCCTGACTGAACTGACGGATGGCTTCGAAGAACGGCAGGCCCTCGATATCACCCACGGTGCCGCCGATCTCACACAGCATGAAATCGACCTCGTCCTCGCCGATGGCGATGAAATCCTTGATCTCGTTGGTGACGTGCGGGATCACCTGGATGGTCTTGCCCAAGTAGTCGCCGCGGCGTTCCTTTTCGAGCACGTTGGAATAGATCCGGCCCGAACTGACCGAGTCGGTCTTGCGCGCGGCCACGCCGGTGAAACGTTCGTAATGGCCTAGATCCAGATCGGTTTCGGCCCCGTCGTCGGTGACGAAAACTTCACCATGTTCGAACGGCGACATTGTGCCGGGATCGACGTTCAAATAGGGGTCCAGCTTGCGCAGGCGTACCGAGTATCCTCGGGCCTGCAACAAGGCGCCCAACGCCGCCGAAGCCAGTCCCTTGCCCAAAGACGAAACCACACCACCGGTGATGAAAATAAAACGCGCCATGTTTTTCGGCTGCTCCCGTGAGACGTCAAAATCAGCTGCCCGACGGTTTACGAAAAACCGCTGCATCACGGGACTTCACGTATAAAGGATTCGCGCCCAAAGCGCAAGAGAACCGCAAGATGCTGTTGCAGTTCTCTTTTGAGTTTCTAAGTGTAGTGGCTTAGTCCGCTTGCGGGATCAGCGGTGCATTGTCGTCCTGTGCAGGCGGCAGAAGGTCATCCGCCGCCGGAACCGCCGGTGTGCTTTCCTCAGTCGAAGCCGGAGCCGGAACGCCCAAACGGTCGATCACCGAGCTGCCCGAAGACTTCTGAGCCGCCAGAATGGTCAACGTTATCGAGGTTACGATAAAGCAAGCGGCGAGGATCCAGGTCAGTTTGCCCAAAGCGGTCGCTGCTGCACGGCCTGTCATGGCACCACCGCCACCACCACCCATGCCAAGGCCACCGCCTTCGGACCGCTGCAACAGAACAACGGCAATCAGGCCCAGAGCCAAAAGAAGGTGGATAATGAGAACGACGTTTTCCATGGTGGTCCTGTACAGCGTGGCGTGTATCGCGTGGTACTTATGCAAGTTTGCCAGCGGGGGCAAGTCAGGAGTTCGCATCACCGCACGTGATGCATGATATCACGGTAAAGGGGCTGGACAGAACGCCGATGCGTGACGCAGGCTGCGGCCTATGCCACATGACGACCACGACCACCCGCACGCCCTTTTGCCGCCTGAACCCGCATTGCGTGTCAAAGCGCTTGAAACGATTCTGACCCGCAAAGGTCTGATCGATCCAGCGGCTCTGGATGAAATCATCGACACCTATCAGAACAAGATTGGCCCGCAGAACGGCGCGCGGGTTGTTGCCAAAGCCTGGAGCGACCCAGCTTTCAAGGCCGCTCTGTTGGAAGACGCCACCCCGGTGGTCGCGGATCTCGGCTATTATGGTCGCCAGGGCGAACACATGGTTGTTGTCGAAAACACGCCGGCCCGGCACAACATGGTCGTCTGCACCTTATGCAGTTGCTATCCTTGGCCTTTGCTGGGTATCCCGCCGGGCTGGTACAAATCTGATGCCTATCGAGCTCGTGCGGTGCGTGAGCCCCGCAAAGTACTGGCTGAATTCGGTGTCACCTTGGACGAGGGAACTTCCGTACGGGTCTGGGATTCGACCGCCGAGGTTCGCTACCTCGTTCTGCCGATGCGTCCCGAAGGCACAGATGGGATGAGTGAGGAGGAACTTGCTGCGCTTGTGACACGCGACAGTATGATCGGCACGGGCCTGCCGAAGGTCCTTTCATGACCCGCGTTCATGACATGGGAGGCCGGTTCGGAGATGGTCCGATAAGTCCCGAAGCCGAGAATGCACCGGTTTTTGCCGAAGACTGGAACGCACGGGCACTGGCAGTGACACTTGCATCCGGCTTTCTGGGGCAGTGGAACATCGACATATCTCGCCACGCACGCGAACGGCTGTCCCCGAAAGACTACACGCGGTTTTCGTACTATGAGAAGTGGATATCGGGCCTGGCTGACCTGCTGGTAGAACGCGGCGTTCTTACCTTGGCCGACCTGCGGGGCGATGGGAATGACGTACCGAGTCCACTGGCAGATAGGAGGCTGAAAGCGGAAGCTGTTTCTGCTGCTTTGGCCAAAGGTGGGCCGGCGGACAGGCCCTCGACGGTGTCGGTGCGGTTTTCTGTCGGGCAACAGGTTGTCACAAATCGCCCCGCAGCGAATCGGCTTGTAGATGGCGGCCATACGCGCCTGCCGATCTATGCGTCTGGTGCCAAGGGCCGAGTCCTGCGCCTGCACGGAACCCATGTCCTGCCTGATTCCAACGCTCACGGGCTGGGCGAAGCGCCTGAACCGATTTATGCCGTGGCATTCCCGGCATCGGAGCTTTGGGCCAACCCTGAACACCCCGATGACGAAGTCGTATTGGACCTCTGGCAAAGCTACCTGGAGCCGGCATGAGCGATTGCATCACCCACAGCGCACCCGATCCCGTCTTTGCCGAGCCCTGGCACGCTCAGGTATTCGCTGTCACCGTGGCGTTGAACGAGGCCGGTCGGTTCGAATGGCCCGACTGGGCCACCCGGTTCTCGAATACGTTGAAGCGCCACGGACTCTCTCGAGAACTGGATGGAGGTGACGATTACTTCAAAGCATGGCTGGAAACGCTTGAGGGGTTGTTGGCCGAGCAGGGCACTGCGCTGCAGCAGGATGTAAAACAGTTATGTCAATTCTGGGAAGAAGCATATCTGACGACACCTCATGGGCAACCGGTGCATTTGCGTTGATGTCGGGTAGGGGGCTCTGCCCCGCCGCCCGTTCCGAGAGACTCCCCCGGCTATTTTTTTGCCAGATGAAGCCGGGGATCCGCTTTTCATCTGGCTATAAATATCCCCGCCTGAGGCATCGCGCGTTCGCGCGATTTTCATCTGCGGCGAAATATCGGTTTCCCTGCCGTTTGCGCCCCGCTATATGAGCCGGGTTTG
This sequence comes from Ruegeria sp. YTSB088, assembly GCF_059609825.1. NCBI lineage: Bacteria > Pseudomonadati > Pseudomonadota > Alphaproteobacteria > Rhodobacterales > Roseobacteraceae > Ruegeria > Ruegeria sp. YTSB088. The sequence goes on from NZ_JBXWMM010000001.1 coordinate 42,693, forward strand.
ATAACTCAGCGCAAAAGGACCGGATATGGCCAACGTGGTTGTTGTCGGCGCCCAGTGGGGTGACGAAGGAAAAGGCAAGATCGTCGACTGGCTCAGCGAACGGGCGGACGTGATCGCGCGTTTTCAGGGCGGACATAACGCTGGTCACACGCTGGTGATCGATGGAGAAGTCTATAAACTGCATGCGCTGCCTTCCGGTGTCGTGCGCGGTGGCAAGCTGAGCGTCATCGGCAACGGCGTCGTGCTGGATCCCTGGCACTTGCTTAAGGAAATTGCGACCATCCGGGCGCAGGGTGTGGAGATCACCCCCGATACGTTGATGATTGCCGAGAACACCCCGCTGATCCTGCCGATTCACGGTGAGCTGGATCGGGCGCGTGAAGAAGCGGCAAGCAAAGGCACCAAAATCGGCACTACAGGTCGTGGGATTGGACCGGCTTATGAAGACAAGGTCGGGCGCCGTTCCGTGCGTGTCGCCGATCTGGCGGATGAAGCCACGCTCGAGGCACGGGTGGACCGCGCTTTGCAGCACCATGACCCGCTGCGCAAAGGTCTGGGAATCGAACTGGTCGACCGCGACGCGCTGATTGCCCAATTGAAAGAGATCGCGCAGAGCATTCTGCCTTTTGCTGCTCCGGTCTGGAAAGTTCTGAACGAAAAGCGCAAAGCCGGAAAACGCATCCTGTTCGAAGGGGCGCAAGGGGCGCTGCTGGACATCGATTTCGGCACCTATCCATTCGTGACCTCGTCCAACGTGATCGCAGGTCAGGCCGCGACAGGGGTCGGGATTGGACCGGGATCGATCGATTTTGTGCTGGGGATTGTAAAAGCCTACACCACCCGTGTCGGCGAAGGCCCATTCCCGACAGAACTTGAGGATGCGGATGGTCAGCGCCTGGGTGAACGTGGGCATGAATTCGGGACAACAACAGGTCGCAAACGCCGTTGCGGATGGTTCGACGCGTGCCTGGTCCGTCAGACCTGTGCGACCAGTGGCGTGAACGGTATCTCTTTGACAAAACTGGACGTTCTGGATGGGTTCGAAACTCTGAAGATCTGTACAGGGTATGAGCTAGACGGTGAACGCATGGACTATCTGCCGACAGCGGCTGACCAGCAGGCACGTTGCACACCGATCTACGAAGAAATGCCGGGTTGGAGCGAATCGACCGAAGGCGCGCGCAGCTGGGCTGATTTGCCGGCCAATGCGATCAAGTATGTGCGCCGGGTCGAAGAGCTGATCGAATGCCCTGTGGCCCTTCTGTCCACCAGCCCGGAGCGGGACGACACCATTCTGGTGACCGACCCGTTTGCTGATTGATGAAGAAAGAGAAGAAAACAGGTCTGAGTTACAAGGCGCGCCGGCGCTGGTCGTTGGTTGTTCTTGTGATCGGCCTACCACTTTACATTGTGGCGGTGGTGACGGTTTTGAACTGGCTGGAGCGCCCCCCGATATGGGTGGAACTTCTGGTCTATATCGTTCTGGGCATTCTTTGGGCCCTGCCGTTCAAGTTCGTTTTTCGCGGGGTTGGCAAAGAAGACCCGGATCAATCCTGAGCCTCGTTTGATGTGTGCACATGGTTGGGCCAGTTGAGCACTGCGCGTGCAAACGCGTGGTACTCGCCTGTGATTTCTTTGGCCATACTAAACGGTGTCGGCCACGGAGTGATCAGGGTAGCCTCGACCTGACCCGGTACAAGGGTCAGCTTGGCGTTGTGCTTGGCGGCCAAGCGCCGCATTTTTTGGTTTGCCGCAAGGCAAAGCATGTGAACTTCTCTGATCCCTCGATTTTGGGCGACCGTAATGAGGCGTGACAGCAATGCATCGCCGATGCCCCGATCCTGCCAGGCCTTCTCTACGGTAAAGGCTACTTCGGCAACGTGGTGTTTGTGGTCAGGTATCAGGCGCAATTCTCCTAGACCACGCAGGCAAGGATCCGGGAATGCTCCGAAAACGAATGCTGCATCAGCAAACATGTTGGAAAGGTAGTCTTGCAATCCCTGCGGCTGAACAGGCACTCCAAAGCGCGACAACAATATCTCTTCATCCAACTTGTTGAAATGGTGTTTAATTAAGGCCTGATCGCACCTCCGAAGTCGGCGGATTATGACATCTTGCATAGCGCTGCCCATGTCTGAAACGGATATCATGACGAAATTACTATCGTATGATCATACCATATTTCTGCACTGCAGCGTCACCCGTTGGGTGATATTATTGAAAAAATTACTCAGTTTCGGTATTTTTGGTTGTCGTCAAAAGAAAAAGGGCCGGTGGGGCAGCCGGCCCTGTTTGTCAACTGGTATGGCAGTTAGCCTACTGCGCGCTCATCATCAGGGCGGAAACCGATTAGGTTGGACGCAGCAAAACGGCCACCACCAGCTTTCTCGATTTTTCCGTCGCGCAACAGCTGTCCGAACGAACGCAGGCTTTCTTCGCGATTGAACTCATCCTGCTTCAAAGAGCGGACCTTGTTCATCAGTTGCGGGCGCGAGAATTGCTGCTGTCCTTCGATAAAGGACAGGTAGGCCGCAGCTGCTTCCAGCAGATCCTGAAGCGACTGTGCGCCCTGATCCTGTGCGAATTGCGCAAAACCGCCTTCTTCCGACTCGGTTTCTTCTGTCTGAGTGGTGACGCGACGCGGCATCACGGGGCCACTGGATTCGCTTTGATCGTCCACGCGCTGCTCGGCAACCAGCTTCAACGGGGCCGGAGTATCAGCTTCAGGGCGTATACTGGTCACGTTTACCTCGGGGCGGCGCGGGCTGACCGCTGACGCCAAGTCAACGCGGTACTCATCGACAGGCGAGGCGTCCGGAGTCGTTTGGTCATCACGGTCGGCCTCGGTTGCGGCAACGGCAGTACGAAGATGCGAGTAAGTTTCTCGCGCGTCGCTGCTGGAGGGATCCTCCATGTGTTCACCGGTTTTGGCCATCAGTCGCGAGATATCCTGATCAGGATCGGCGTCATCTGTCAGTTTCTGGCTGGAACGACCTGCCATGTCTTTTTCGATTTCCGAAATCTCAGACATCAGTCGATATTCGTCCTCTTCCGACAATACACCCTGCACACCCTGCGCCTGATCGTCCTGCGGCTCTTCACCTGGTTCTTCTTCGGACTCGATCGCCACGTCTTCAACGTTGAGGATGTTTGGAACATCTTCTTTGTCGAATTCCTCTTCGCTATCGTCTTCAAGATCCGAGAACAGGGGCTCTGCAGGAAGCTGTGCGGTTTCCGTTGTTTCTTCGAAATCCTCGTCCTGCAGGTGCTCGGGGGTCAGTGGCACTTGCTGTTCGGAAACGTTCTCGATACCCGGTTCTGCGGTTTCGATGCCCTGCATTTCTGCTGTTGCGGGCGCTTCATCGGCCTGTACGTCTTCTACATCGAGCGCTTGCAGATCCTCGATTTCCGCGGCCTCGGGCTCGGCAGGTTCTTCAAAGTCTTCCGAACTGAGAGCACCGGCTTCGAAAGCAGCTGCTACGGCGTCCACCGGCGGGGCGGTGTTGGCCAGCAACGAAGACTCCTCGTCTTCGGAATAGGCAGTAGGGGGGACGTCCGAATGGGAAACAACGGCTCGGATACGCTGCAGTTTCGCTGCGATGCTATCGGCTGCCGGAGAAGGGGTGTCTTCGACGGTTTCCGCGTCCGCGAAAGAGGTCTGTGCCGGGCTTGGTTGAGTATATTCGGGAGCGGGGGTTTTCATGATATCAATATCAGCCGTGTGCGGGGCCGGTGCGTCAGAAGCGATCGGTGCCGGGGCTTCGGTGCCTGATGAAGCACGCAGCAAAAGCCCGGATTCGTTTTGACTGGCTTCAACGCGTTGCGATGCATCGCGGCGTGCAATGCGGGTCAGCATTTCGGCGTCTGGTTGCGGAGGCTCCGAGCCGAAGTACCGATCATCCGCAGCGAGATCGCGGAAATATTCGGCAATGGCCTTCATCGTTTCAAAGGAATCGTCGAATCCTTCCAAAGTGCAGGAGAAGGTTCCATATGAAACGGTTAATACCTTGTTATTCTGTACCATCAGACGCACGTCCTTTACAAACTACAAGAGCCCACTTACCCGGAATCGGGAGCACACGGAGGCTCTGAACTTTATGCATGAACCTATCATTTTGTGGTCTTAATGTGTCCAAATCCGGGAAAAATGGCCAATCTTAGGAAAAATGAACCAATTGTACGCTCTGCTGATCCAATCGGGTTGTTTGGGGGCGGTTATGTTGGTTTCGACGACCTGAATTTGGTGCTGAACCGCGTCACTTCAGTCGTTGCAGCGGATGGTGGGGCGGCAGTTCTGACAGAATCAGGTCGGATTCCGGACGCGGTCATCGGGGATTTCGATTCGCTGGACAACGCGTCGAAAGCGAAAATCCCGTCTGACCGGCTTTTTGCCATTCGCGAGCAGGACAGCACCGATTTCGACAAGGCCTTGCGCAATGTGCAGGCTCCGCTGGTTTTGGGGGCCGGTTTTCTTGGCGGACGACTTGATCATCAGCTTGCAGTTCTGAGCATACTTGTCAGACGTCAGGACCAGGCCTGCATTTTGTTGGGCGAGCATGAGGTGGTTTTTCACGCGCCTCCCCGAATCCGGCTGCCGGTTTCGCCCGGAGATGTGGTTTCCCTGTTTTCAATGCGCTCGGTGACGGGGCGCAGCACCGGGCTGGAATGGCCCATCGACGGCCTGCGGTTTCATCCGGACGGGCAGGTGGGTACTTCCAATCGCGCGCTTTCGGATGTTGAATTGCAGATGGATGGACCAGGCCTTTTGGTCATGGCTCCCCGCACTGCACTCGATCCGCTCATGCAGGTGTTTCTGTCGGGACAGTGCGAGCGGTGGCCCGTTCGCGAAGAATAACGTACAAACCGGCGGCGACTGTGATCATGATGCCAACCGCTGCCGGCCCGTCCGGCAGGTCGCTGAAAATTACCCAGCCAATCAGGGTTGCCACCGGGATTTCCAGGTATTGCATCGGGGCCAGCGTGGCCGAAGGTGCATAGCGCAGTGACCATGTCATCAGCAGATGCGCGACGGTCCCCAGAACTCCAATCGCGATCAGCAACCAATACATGTCGGGGGCGGGCAAGGCGGCTGACAGGTCCCAGATACCAAGCGGTGTTCCGATCACAAGGACAGGAACCAGCACCACAGTTGCCAGGACGCCAGACACCGCCTGCAAGGAAATCGGATCAGTTTCCTTGGCGATCTGGCGCGTGACCAGCATGAACAACGCAAAAACCACGGCAACGATCAAAGGCAGCAGAGCAGGTGCGCCGACCTCGGAAAAGCTGGGCTGGATGACCAGAAGTGTGCCGATGAAACCGACGATGCAAGCCACAAGGCGCCGCGCGCCGACCTCTTCGCCCAGAACGTATCTGCCCAGCAGCAACATGATGAAAGGCATGACAAAGGCAATGGCGATGGCGTCAGCCAAAGGCAGGAACTGCAGCGCGCTGAACATCGCAGTTATGCCGATGATGTGCAGCAGCGTGCGGATGACTGTCAGGCGCAGAATCCGCCCGCGCATCCGCCAGGGCCGACCCGTCATCACCACAAGGGGGATGAGAATCAACGCTTGCACCGCGAAGCGGACAGCAACCAGCAGACCTAACGGAGTCGTCTCACCCAACAGCTTTGCCATCGCATCTCCCAAGGGTGCGAGCACGCAAAAACCTAACATCAAAAAGATGCCGAAGACGGGACGATCCTGAGTCATGAGCGCGACGCTATCTGCTTCGCGGCGCAGTTGAAAGGTCGAATGTCAGGCGTCCGGCAGGGGTTGAATTTTTGTGTAATCCGGCCCGGTGCAGGTGGGCAGACCGTCATCCAGGTGCAGCCAGCTCAGCTTTTCCTCATGAGACACGTGCAACGTGGGCTGTAACGCCTCTGGGGTCTCCAAAGTGGCTACATACAGGTGCATCATATCCGACATCTTGGCTGAACGGAATGAGATTGGGGTGCCGCAATGCGGGCAAAAACTGCGCTCGACACCGGGAGAAGAGTTGAAGCGTTTCGGCTCTTCTCCGATCCAGCGCCACTTTCCGTCACGAACTGCGAAATAGGTGGTCATCGGTGCAGCGCATTGGCGTCGGCAGCTGTCGCAATGACAGGTGACACAGGACAGGGCAGGAGTGTCAATCTCGTACTTGATGCTGCCGCACAGGCAATGTCCACGCATATCGACCCTCTCTTATTGCGGTCTCAGCAGTTTGGCACGTTCACGGCCAACCCGCCAAGTGAGGTTTCTTTGTACCTTTCGTGCATGTCATGACCGGTCTGACGCATGGTTTCGATCACTGCGTCCAGCGGCACGAAATGCTCACCGTCGCCGCGCAGGGCCAGCGATGCAGCAGACACCGCCTTGATGGCACCCAGTCCGTTCCGCTCGATACAGGGCACCTGAACCAGACCGGCGACGGGATCGCAGGTCATGCCCAGATGATGCTCCAATGCAATCTCGGCGGCGTTTTCAACCTGCTCGGGTGTGCCGCCCATAACGGCGCAAAGCCCGGCTGCCGCCATGGCAGATGCGCTGCCGACCTCGGCCTGACATCCCGCTTCGGCACCCGAGATCGAGGCGTTGTACTTGACCAGCCCGCCAATCGCGGCGGCGGTCAGCAGGAAGTCCTCGATATGGCTTTCCGAGGCCCCGGGCACGTGGTCCAGGTAATAGCGCAGCACCGCAGGCAGAACGCCCGCCGCCCCGTTGGTGGGCGCTGTAACAACTTGCCCACCGGCGGCGTTTTCTTCGTTGACCGCCATGGCGTAGACGCTCATCCAATCGTTGATCGTGTGCGGCGCGGTCAGGTTCATGCCGCGTTCGGCCATCAGCGCGTCATAGATACCCTTTGCCCTTCGGCGCACCTTCAGCCCGCCCGGCAGGATGCCGTCAGTCGTCAAACCGCGTTCGATACAGGCATTCATGACGTCCCACAGGCGGGCAGAGCCTTTGGCAAAACTGTCAGCACAGCCGCGCGCTATCTCATTGGCGCGCTTCATCTCGGCGATGCTGTTTCCACTGGATTTGGCCATATCCAGCATCTCCGCGGCAGACTTGAACGGGAACGGTACAGGCGCGCCTTCGTCGGTTGCCTTGCCCTCGGCCAGCTCTTCTTCGGTCAGGACAAAACCGCCACCGATGGAATAGAACACCTGACGCAGGATCACGTCCCCCTGCGCGTCTGTGGCCATCAGGATCATCCCGTTGGCGTGCCCCGGCAGGTTGGTGTCATAGTCGAAAACCAGGTCAGCTTTTGGGTCGAATTGAAGTGTCGGCAGGCCTTCGGGGGTAACTGTGTGTGTCTTGGCGATGTCCGCCAATACGGCCTCGGCCTTGCCGTTGTCGTAGGTGTCCGGAACAAAGCCGGCCAATCCCAGAATGGTCGCCCGGTCGGTTGCATGGCCAACGCCGGTAAAGGCGAGCGAGCCATGCAGCGAGCCCTTCAGACCTGCAAATTCAAATGGTGATGCACGCATCATGTCCAGAAAGCGAGCCGCCGCCACCATGGGGCCCATGGTGTGCGAGGAGGACGGGCCGATGCCCACTTTGAACATATCGAAGACAGAGAGGAACATGTCAGGTAGCTGAGCCTTCTAAGGGGGTAGCGTAAATAGGAGAGGTGTACGGTGTGGGTCCCAGACCCTCGGCCGCGATGGCTGCGAGGGTGGCAGGGCGCGTCTCAAGCTGTGCCAGGATGGTTTGCAGGGCCGGGGTGTCAGTCAGTTGATACCAACTGCGATCTGCCTTGGCCGGGTACACGGCCATCCAGCGCATCATGCATGCGACGTAATAGGTCAGAACCGACGGACATTCTGCGCTGAACCAGATCGGCGCGTGTTTTGCCAGCGCGTCCAGCAGTTGCAGGTGTTGCTTTAAACGGGGTCGGATACCTGCACGCAACGTATCGGCCCGTGGGGGATCGATGTATTTCTCGGCGTAAAACAGAATGCGCAGATCGGCGTGCAGGGTATTGGACGCAAAGAACAACCATTTCAAAAACTCGGCGCGTTCGGGGGCTTCTGCCGCCGGGGCCAGTTGACCGTGGCGCTCGGACAGCCACAGCAGGATTGCCGCCGTTTCAAAGATCGGCCCTTGCGGAGTTTCAAGCACAGGGATCAGCCCGTTGGGGTTCAACGCCCGATACGCTACGCTGTCTTGTTCGTTTCGACGGCGATCGACCAGCACGGTTTCATAGGGCGCACCCATTTCTTCCAGCACCAGCCGGACCACCAGCGAGGCGTTATCAGGGGCATAATGCAGGCGGTATCGGGTCATCATGCGGGCAATCTATATGACAAAGATTCCTGCGGAAGACATGATTGCGACGTTTCCGATAGGAAACGCGCAGTTTTGAGACATCTTTGAACTTGCCGGACCGCAAATTGTGGTCGCAGTTGTGTGGTGCATTCCCTATAACACCGGCAGGCCAAACTGGGAAAGCTGCCATGACCGGAGAATTGTCGCCCATCGACACCGCAAAATTTGTGGCTGCATGCCGTGCCGCCGAGATGGTCGAGGACGGTATGCGCGTGGGTCTTGGAACAGGGTCTACAGCGGCCTGGCTGGTCCGCCGTTTGGGTGAACGGGTGCAGGACGAAGGCCTGCGGATCAAAGGTGTTCCCACGTCCACCCGCACCGCGCAGCTGGCACGCCAAGTCGGGATCGAAGTCATTTCTCTGGATCAGGCCGGGTGGCTGGACATGACCATCGATGGCGCGGACGAATTCGATGGTGACCTGAACCTGATCAAGGGCGGTGGCGGCGCGCATTTGCAGGAAAAAATCGTTGCCACAGCCAGCGATCAGATGATCGTCATCGCCGATGCCGGGAAAGAGGTGGAAACGCTGGGTGCTTTTCCTTTGCCGGTCGAGGTTGTCCCCTTTGGCTGGCAAACCACACGGACACTGATCGAAGAAGCGCTGGATGCGATGGATGTGCTGGGAACCTCGGCGGCGCTGCGTATGAATGGAGAGGCCCCGTTCGTGACAGATGAAGGCAACCACATTCTTGACCTGCACCTACAGCGCATCGGCAATCCCCGTCAGATGGCCTTGATCCTCAATCAGGTTCCCGGCGTGGTGGAAAACGGCCTGTTTATCGATATCTGTGACAAGGTCGTCATCGGCCATGGAGACGGGCGGGTCGAACTGCGGGATATCAACGCGGGCACCCTTGAACTGGATCAGCTGTCGCGTGACTCTCGAGAAAACCTGTTTTCCGATCAAACGGACTGAGTTTCATGCAAGCTATTCGGACAAGCGTCGGTAAAAGGTCGAATAATCCGCGCCCGGGGGTTGGCACCGCGGTTTTCGCGCCCAGATATCCAGAGGAATTTGCAAGTTGAACGAAGGAAACCGGCATGAGCTTTGACTATGATCTTTTCGTCATCGGCGGAGGCTCGGGCGGGGTCCGAGCGGCACGTGTGGCGGCGGGTGAAACGGGTGCAAAGGTCGCGCTGGCTGAAGAAGACCGATATGGCGGCACCTGTGTGATCCGGGGCTGCGTGCCAAAGAAACTGATGGTCTTTGCCAGCGAATACTCGGGCATGGTTGAAGATGCAAAAGCCTATGGTTGGGACGTTCAGCCCGGCGCGTTTGACTGGGATACGTTTCACGGCAAACTCGTTGCCGAACTGGACCGGCTGGAAGGAATTTATCGCGGCATCCTGAAAAACAACGGCGTTGAAAACTTTGATCAGCGCGCGCGCCTGGTGGATGCGCACACGGTCGAGCTGACTGGTGGCAGCCGGAAAACTGCCAAACACATCCTGATTGCAACAGGCGGTCGCCCGGTTGTGCCAGAGTTCCCGGGATCGGATCTTGCGATCACGTCGAACGAGATTTTCCATCTGGACAAGCTGCCAAAGAGTATTCTGATCGTCGGTGGTGGCTATATCGCCAGCGAATTCGCCGGGATCATGAACGGTCTTGGCGTCGAGACCACGCAATTCTACCGCGGTGCACAAATCCTGCGTGGTTTTGATGAAGAAGCGCGCGGGCTGATCTGCGAAGAAATGCGTCAGAACGGTATCGACGTTCGTCTGGGCACCAATGTGCTGGAAATGACTAGGGATGGTGAACAGATCCGCGTCAAGGCAACTGACGGCACCGAGGATCGTTTTGACGTGGTCATGTACGCCACAGGCCGTGCGCCGAATGCCGACAATCTCGGGCTGGAAGATCTGGGCGTCGAGCGTGGTCGCAAGGGTGAGATCGTCGTGGATGAATACAGCCAGACCGCTGTTCCGTCGATCTATGCCATTGGCGATGTGACCGACCGGGTCAACCTGACACCCGTGGCCATCCGTGAAGGGATGGCTTTTGTAGAAACTGTTTTCAAAGGCAACCCGACACCTGTAGATCACGAGCTGATCCCAACCGCCATTTTCACGCAACCTGAATTCGGCACAGTAGGCCTGAGCGAGGAGGAAGCCTCGGCACAGGAACCGATTGAGGTCTATGCGACGTCGTTCAAGCCGATGCAGAAGGCGTTTGCCGGTGGAACGCAGCGGGTTTTGATGAAACTGATCGTTTCTCAGGCTACCCGCAAAGTACTAGGCTGCCACATTGTGGCTCCGGGTGCCGGTGAGATGATCCAGCTGGCCGGAGTTGCCGTAAAGATGGGCGCGACAAAGGAAGATTTCGATCGCACGGTTGCAGTTCATCCGGTGATGGCCGAAGAACTGGTGACAATGCGGCAACCTGTACGCACGGCTTGATTTGCAAGCGCGCGCACACACGTTACAAGGGAACCCGTGATCACACGGTCCAATACAAGGGAAAAGATACATATGGCGGGCAACAGCGGCGGCCCCTGGGGGGGCGGAGGCTCATCCGGTGGCGGAGGAAATCGGGGTAACAACGGGGACGGGCGCAAGCCGCCCGAAGGCGACGGCCCGCAGATCCCCGAGATCGACGAGCTGATGAAAAAAGGCCAGGAGCAGCTTCGCGTCCTTATGGGCGGTCGCGGCGGCGGTGGTCGTGGTGGCAGCGGTGGTCAGGGCGGCGGTGGCCCGGCCTTTACAAAGGGCACAATTGCGATCGGTCTGGTGGCGGCTGCAGTTTTGTGGGGCCTTGCAAGTTTTTACACCGTCAAACCCGAAGAACAGTCAGTCGAACTGTTTCTGGGCGAGTTTTCGGCTGTTGGAAATCCGGGTCTGAACTTTGCGCCATGGCCGTTTGTCACCGCCGAAGTCATTCCGGTTACCCGCGAACAAAACGAAGACATGGGCGGAGCACGCGGCAGTGACGATGGCCTGATGTTGACCGGTGACGAGAACGTGGTCGACATTGACTACCAGGTCGTCTGGAACATCAATGACCCGGCCAAGTTCTTGTTCAACCTGCGCGATCCGCGACAGACAATCCGTGCTGTATCGGAATCGGCCATGCGCGAGATTATTGCGCAAAGTGAGCTTGCTCCGATTCTGAACAGGGATCGCGGTGTCATCGCCGACCGCCTTCAGGAGCTGATTCAGTCCACGATGGACAGTTACGATTCCGGCGTGAATATTGTCCGCGTTAACTTTGACAAGGCCGACCCGCCGCAGGACGTGATTGCCGCGTTCCGCGATGTTCAGGCTGCTGCGCAGGAGCGTGACCGTCTGCAAAACGTGGCCGACGCCTATGCCAATCGGGTTCTTGCCGAGGCGCGCGGTGAAGCTGCGCAGATTCTTGAAGAGGCCGAAGGGTACCGTGCTCAACAGATCAACAGTGCTCAGGGTGAGGCCAGTCGCTTTAGCGCGGTTCTGGAAGAGTATTCCAAGGCACCGGACGTGACACGCAAGCGTTTGTATCTGGAACGGATGGAACAGATTTTGGGTGACGTCGATAAGATCATTCTAGACCCGAGCTCGAGTGGGCAAGGGCAGGGCGTTGTGCCCTATCTGCCGCTCAACGAGCTGCGCCGAAGCCCTGCAGGGGAGAGCAACTGATGCGTAAGACGACATTTATATTGCCGATCGTTTTTATCGCGATAGTCGGCGTGCTGTCCTCGATCTTCATCGTGGACGAGCGCGAGCGTGCTCTGGTTCTGCAATTTGGCCGCGTTGTCGCTGTGAAGGAAGAGCCAGGTCTGGCGTTCAAAATTCCGCTGATTCAGGAAGTGGTGCGCTATGACGACCGCATCTTGTCCATCGACGTGCAGCCGCTGGAGGTCACACCTCTGGATGATCGTCGCCTCGTGGTTGACGCTTTTGCACGTTACCGGATTTCGGATCTGAACCAGTTCCGCCAGGCGGTTGGTGTTGGCGGTATCCCGGTTGCCGAAGATCGACTGGATCGCATTTTGCGCGCCGAAACCCGCGAAGTTCTGGGTTCGGTGTCCTCGCGCGACATCCTGAGTTCCGACCGCGCCGCGCTGATGCTGCGTATCCGCAACAGTGCTATTGCCGAGGCACGTGCACTGGGTGTTACCGTGATTGACGTACGCCTGAAAGCGACTGACCTGCCGCAAGCCAACCTTGAGGCAACGTTCGACCGGATGAAGGCCGAGCGGGAACGTGAAGCAACCGACGAACGCGCGCGTGGTAACGAGGCCGCGCAGCGGGTTCGTGCGCAGGCCGACCGAACTGTGGTTGAACTAGTGTCGGATGCGCGTCGTGAGGCTGAAATCACCCGCGGTGAGGCCGACGCCGAACGCAACGCGATCTTTGCTGAAGCCTACGGTGCCGATCCGGAGTTCTTTGAGTTTTACCGCTCACTGACAGCTTACGAGAATGCGCTGCAAGGCGGCAACAGCTCGCTGGTGTTGAGCCCGGATTCAGAGTTCTTCAATTACCTTGGATCTCCTACAGGGCGGCCTGTGCCAGCGGCTCCGGCTTCTGAATAATGGGCATGATCCTTCTGGCCTTTGGGCTGGTATTGATCGTCGAGGGGCTGGCCTATGCGCTGGCCCCTTCGCTTATCGAACGGATGCTTGAAGCCTTGCGGGACATGCCCGAGCAAGCCCGTCGTCTCGCCGGATTGTTGTGTGTGATCAGTGGGCTGATCCTGCTTTGGGGGGCGCAACAGCTGGGCTTTTGATGCGGCGGTTTCACTTGCCGGTGGTTTCGTTGCGATCCCGAGTTGCTCGCCGGGTCAAACTGACTACATTGGTTGGTAAGAAAGGCCGTGTACACGCGGTTTTAGCGAGAATGTCGACAAGGAGAGCTCAAGTGCAGGCGAAAGCGCGCAGTGTATCCGTCCGGTGGGACGAAGTGAGTGTTTGGTTGCGGCTGATGTGGCTGGCTTTTGCCGGTTCACTGCTTTTGCTGGCCCAATCGGCCGCGGCTCAGGCCCGAGGCGAAAGCCTGGCGCCGCTGGCAGATAAAATCAGCCCGGCGGTGGTGAACATCACAACCAGCACCCTGATCGAGGGCCAGACTGGCCCGCAGGGCATAGTGCCCGAAGGGTCCCCGTTCGAGGATTTCTTCCGCGAATTTCAGGACCGCAACGGCGGAGATGACGACAACGCGCCGAGACGCAGTAATGCGCTGGGATCGGGGTTCGTGATCTCGGAAGATGGCTTTATCGTCACAAACAACCATGTGATTGCCGAAGCTGATGAAATCCTTGTGGAATTCTTCCCCGGCGATGGTCAGCCCAAGAAAGAGCTGGCGGCCAAAGTCATCGGAACTGATGAGAAAACCGATATCGCTCTGCTCAAGGTCGAGGCTTCGGGCCCGCTAAAATACGTGAAGTTCGGCGACAGCGACGTGGCGCGCGTCGGAGACTGGGTCATTGCTATGGGCAACCCTCTAGGGCAGGGGTTCTCGGTGTCTGCCGGGATTGTGTCGGCCCGTAACCGAGCGCTGAGTGGAACCTACGACGATTACATTCAAACGGATGCGGCGATCAACCGGGGCAACTCGGGCGGGCCCTTGTTCAACATGGACGGCGAAGTGATCGGTGTGAACACTGCAATCCTGTCACCCAATGGCGGTTCGATCGGCATAGGCTTCTCGATGGCGTCGAATGTCGTCGTGAAGGTTGTCGATCAACTGCGTGAATACGGCGAGACCCGTCGCGGTTGGCTAGGGGTCCGTATTCAGGACGTAACCGAAGACATGGCCGAGGCCATGGGGCTGGAAAAACCGGGCGGCGCGCTGATCAGCGATGTGCCGGACGGCCCCGCCAAGGAAGCCGGGTTGAAGGCGGGTGACGTGATCCTCAGCTTTGACGGCGTTGAGGTGGAAGACACGCGAGCTTTGGTACGTCAGGTTGGTGAAGCAGACGTCGGCAAGTCCGTCAGAGTGATCGTGCATCGCGATGGCGGAACGCAGACCGTACTTGTGACGCTGGGACGCCGTGAGGATGCCGAACGCGCTGACAGTGGCGAGGAGGAACCGCAGGAAGCACCGGTTGACGAAAACGCGGATATTCTTGGCCTTACGATATCCCCCCTGACTGACACCCTGCGTGCAGATCTGGGACTGGATGCTGATGCAGACGGCCTTGTGATTACGGATGTCGATGAAGCATCTGAGGCCTATGCCAAGGGAATGCGAGCCGGTGATCTGATCACCGAAGCAGGCCAGCAAAAAGTGGAAACCATCGGGGATCTCGAAGCTCGTATGGAAGAATCGCGCGAAGCCGGTCGCAAATCTCTGCTGCTGTTGGTGCGCAGGGGCGGCGATCCGCGTTTTGTGGCGCTGAGCCTCGAGGACTAACGGAATAGGCCGGGAAAACCTCCCGGCCTTTTTCTTGGTCGCAGACCAAACCGGGCATCACCGATGCGCCACAAAAAAATGAGCCATACGCAGATATTGCGTATGGCTCAGATACAGGGAGAGGTCAGTGGACAGATATCGGGGATGATTCTCTGACCTCCTACGGTAACAAACTCACCTTAGGTCAACGTGGGATCGATGTTCTGTGAACCAGATCACACCTGATCAAATAAGATCTGAATCAGCCAACTCTCGCAGGGCTTCAAAATCCTGGATCAGCAAACCCCCACGAGACGCTTCGACCATGTTGTCGCGTTTCCAGGTTGAGATGGTTTTGGATACGGCTTCGCGCGTGGCTCCGACAAATTCGGCCAGCTCGCTCTGCGACAGGGTGATGCGCGCGGACGGGTCGTCCTGCAAACCCGACAGGTGCAGCAGCTTGCGAGCCAGTCGAATAGGCATGGGCAGAAAGACCTGTTCGTTCAATTGCGATCCCATCCATCGCATTCGCAATCCGGCCAGACGGATCATATCTACTGCAAGATCAGGCTGTTGCCTTATCTGGTTCATAACGTCGTTGCGGCGTACGCGCAGTACACGTGACTGTTCGGCAGCCGCGATGGTCGCCGTCCGCGGTCCATTGTCGAACAATGCGATTTCACCAAAGACTTCGCCCGGGCGCATTAGGGTAAGCGTCAATTTGCGGCCGCTCATGGCCAGAAAGGAAACCTCTAACGTGCCTTCCAGAATGGCGTAGAGAGAGTCGCCCTCGTCGCCTTGTTCAAAAAGTATTTCACCTGGGGACAGAGAGATTTCGGTCGCCTGCGCCGAAAGCATTTTTCTGAGCCCGTCGGAAGCTTCGGCAAGGAAGCCGCTGGTGGGAAAGGCCGTCATGTATGCACCGATCTTGGGCAAAGTATGAGAGTGGGTGGTGGCACAACTTCCCATAGCTGAGCGCTCAAGCCAAGAATTTTGTTTGTTTTCGCTGGTCTGGCGGAAGTAAGGGCAGCTATTTTTGCTCTGGATCTTCCATATAGCGCTGAAGAATGCTGAATTGCAGCATCAGGAAGGCCATCAGCGCGATGGGAAAGCCGAAGGTCTCGATCTTGACCCACAGGTCCGTGGACATGGTGCGCCAGACGAACTCGTTTGCGGCGGCCAGAGCGGCAAAACACGCGCACAGCCGGCGCGTGAGTATAATCCAGCCTTCGTGCTTCATCGGCAGCATTTCGTCCAGAACATAGGCCAGGTAGGATTTCTTTTGCATCAGACCGATGCCGAGAATCAGGGCGAACAGTCCATAGACAAGTGTGGTTTTCATCTTGAAGAACCGCTCGTCGTTGAACCAGGCAGTTAGGCCACCAAAGAAAATCACCATGAAGGCTGTGAATATCTGCATCCGGCTGAGTTTGCCGGTCAGATACCAAAGGATACCCATTGCCCCCAACATCAGCGGGACGAAGATTATCGTGGCGATGATAAACCCGGAATATTCGATGCCGCCGATCAGAAAGCTGTCGTCGCGCAGGCGCAGGTAGATGAAGAAAAAGGCCAGCGGGGGGCCAAGTTCCAGAACCTGTTTCAGAAACGGATTGATGTCTTTTTTGCCTGTCATCTGTACTTCCTGCTGCTTACCCGCCCATTTCAACTATTACGGCGCCAAGTGCAATCAATGCCATCAAGGCAATGCGTCTTGGACCAACGGTTTCCTTTAGCACAAGCCAGCCGATCAGCGCCGCAAAGACTGTTGAGGTTTCGCGCAGAACGGCTGCTTCACCGACCTTGTCCAGCCGGGTGGCCAGCATGATTGCCCCGAACGACAAAGGGGCGATGATACCGCCAGCGAAGCCGCGTAACATCAGCGGACCAGGCGCAGGTCTGTGCGCCATCGCGCGCCACCTGAGAAATGCGTAGATCGGCATGGCCGCGCCGTCGATCATGAAGAACCAGGCCAGAAA
Organism: Ruegeria sp. YTSB088; assembly: GCF_059609825.1. Taxonomy (NCBI): domain Bacteria; kingdom Pseudomonadati; phylum Pseudomonadota; class Alphaproteobacteria; order Rhodobacterales; family Roseobacteraceae; genus Ruegeria; species Ruegeria sp. YTSB088. Next base: position 59,297 of record NZ_JBXWMM010000001.1, read on the forward strand.
GGTGAACGGATCGGTGGTAGCGCGAATGCCATAGGCGTCATAAGTGGTATACAGGGCCACAAACAGACCTGTGATGATCGCCAGTGTTAGTGCGATCCCCAGCGTATCCCTGTTGGTTTCAAGGAACCTTAAATTGTAGGCGGCCAACCCGAATATCCCTGCCAGCAACGTAGCTACGCCCAGCCATTGAACAGCCGAGAATGCTTCACCGAACAATAGATAGGCGCCGATGACAGTGAACAGCGGACCCGTCCCGCGCACCACCGGATAGACGACGGTGTAAGAGCCTTTGGTGTATGCCATGGCCTGCAGGGTCTTGTAGGCAATGTGGATCAGCCAGACGAGTGCGAAGATCGGCCACATATGAGGTTCGGGCCAGGGCACCACGAAAAAGGCGAAGGGGGCTGCCATAAGGCAATAGCAGGCGTCGATTGCACCTCGGGACAGCCACGGGTCATGCCTGCCTTTTTGCAATGCACCGAAGACCGCGTGCAGGAACGCCGCCATCAAAGCCAGCGCCAATGCCAGCTGGTGTCCGGCCTCGGTGCCTTCGAGAGAGATCAGCCAGTCGCTCAAATTCGCGGACCTTTTTCGGAGCGGAGAAGTTGGGGGGCTGTCTGCCCCCCACACCCCCCGAGGATATTTTGGGCCAGATGAAGCCTCGGATCAGCTTTTGTCGAGACCGGTGAGGGCGGCGGCGAATTCTTCCGGGTCGAAAGGGGCAAGGTCATCGATCTGTTCGCCGACGCCGATCGCGTGGATGGGCAACCCGAATTTGTCTGCCAGCGCAACAAGAACACCGCCTTTTGCCGTGCCGTCCAGCTTGGTCATGACCAGACCGGAAACGTCCGCCAGATTACGGAACGTTTCCACCTGGCTCAGCGCGTTCTGACCGGTGGTGGCGTCGAGTACGAGCAAAGTATTGTGTGGAGCGGTGTCATCAACCTTGCGGATGACGCGAACGATTTTGGCCAGTTCCTCCATCAGGTCGGTGCGGTTTTGCAGGCGGCCTGCAGTATCAATCATCAGCAGATCGGCGCCCTCTGCCTGTGCACGGGTCAGCGCATCAAAGGCAAGGCTGGCGGGATCCGAGCCTTCGGGTGCAGTCAGAACCGGAACTCCGGCGCGATCGCCCCAGACCTGCAACTGTTCTACGGCCGCAGCGCGGAAGGTGTCGCCGGCGGCGATGATGACCTTTTTGCCGGCCTCTTTGAACTGGCTTGCCAGTTTTCCAATTGTCGTGGTCTTGCCTGAGCCGTTGACGCCGACGACCAGCACCACTTGTGGCCGTTTGGGATAGATCGGCAGAGGTTTGGCCACAGGCTCCATCACGCGGGCGACTTCCTGGGACAGAAGTTGCTTGATCTCTGTGGTCGACAGTTTGCGGCCAAAGCGGCCTTCAGCCATGTTCGACGTGACACGTAAGGCCGTGTCGACGCCCATGTCCGAGGCGATCAACAGCTCCTCCAGCTGCTCCAGCATGTCATCATCCAGTGTGCGGCGCATTTCCGTGACGGCGCCTCGATTGAACAGGCGGTTCAGGATACCTTTGGATTCAGGGATTTCCGGAGGTGGAGCGACGGGGGTGGGGTCAGCCGGGATCGGCGTGGGCGGTTCAACTGGTTGCGGGGCCGGGGCTGGGTCCGGTACTTCAGGGACTGGTTGCGGTTCGGGTTGTGGTTCAGGGATCAGCGGGTCGGGAGCCGTAGTTTCCTCGCCACCATCCTCGACGATGGCTTCCAGCCCCTCTTCAAGACGAGATGAGGATTTGAACAGCTTGTCCTTTAGCTTTGAGAAAAACGCCATACTTGGTCTCCACAGGTGTTCCCTTCACCTAATGCGGATTTGCGGCAGTTGCAAAGGGTCACGCGAACGCAAGGACAAAGCCGAATTGCGCGCCCCAGTAGAGGGGCCACACCAGATAAGGCGTTACCTTGAGGGCAGGGTGGTTCGGCGGCAGCAGAAACTTCTCGGATGCGAGGATCAGATCTGAGGCGATGAAGCCTATGGCCGCGGGAAAGGCCCACCGCAGCGGGCCAATATCCGGCAGTGCCAGCACAGTGATCCCCATTCCAAGAATTATCGGGATATAGGCCAGAACGGGCCCTTTCAGGTCTCCGGCGCGGGGCGCAAGCATTGTGGCCATGATGATGCCAAGAATGATCAACGACCATACAATCGCTGGTGCGTTCCAAATCAGCGCAACGGAACTGGTCGGATGAGACAGGAACAGAGCGATATAGGCCAGATGCCCGGCGGCAAAAGCGGCGATGCCCGCCATGAACGTGGCATCTGTTTCGCGTGACAGCATAGCGTCGCCGAACGCGCACAGAGCGAGCGCAAGAACCAACAGCCAAGGCCCACTGTGCAAGACGGCTATGACCGCCAACAGGACGACTGAAGCGGTTTTCAGCACGGTGCGCAAAGATCCGGCGGGTCGGGAGGTCAGTGGCAGATAACCAAGGGCGCAGCCAAAGGCGGTCCAGGAAAGTATGGTTGTCATGTCATCTCCTCGCCGGTTCAGAATAATCTGATCTTGGGCGTGGCGTGAAATCAACCGCTTACGTCGAGTTAAGCGCCTTGTGATGACCCCGATCCAACAGGCGAATGGCGTGACCGGACCGCTTCTGACAAAATGGAAACATGTTCAGATCCATGATGATTCTCGCAACCTTTGCCGCACAATCCGTGGCGGCACAAACGCCTTTGTCGGGCCCGGAATTCGACAAGTATACGCGGGGAAAAACTCTTTTCTACGGGTTCGACGGGCAGGTTTACGGGGTTGAACGGTACCTTCCGAACCGTCGTGTGATCTGGTCTTTTATCGACGGGAATTGCAAGGAAGGTATCTGGTACCAGCGGGATGAGCAGATTTGTTTCCTCTACGAAGACAGGCTGGATCCGCAATGTTGGGTCTTTACCCAATCAGGTGGCGGGCTGATCGCGCAGTTCGAGGGTAATCCGCAAGCGACCGAACTGTATGAGGCAGAGGATCTTGGGGAGGAAATGGTATGCTACGGGCCCGACGTTGGTGTTTGATCAGCTTCGGCGCTGCTCCTCGTAGCTGATCATGACATGGGTCTGGTAAGCTGGCCCTTCGGTCAGCCATAGTAACGGCGCAAATTGGGCAGTGATGTACGTGATATTTCGATGTCATAGTAGCGGTAGCGAACGTGTCCCATCTGGATATCGGCCAAAGTCAGACAAGAGCCGCACAGGAACGCCTGTTCAGGCAGTTGCGCATTGGCGATTACCAGCGTGCTTTCAAGCGCTGTCACGGCTTTTTTTTGATTGCATGGTGGTCGCGCTCTACCTCCGGTGTCCGCACGATCCGCCAGAAAACAGGTGCCGTGAATGCCATCGCGACGTTGATCTTGGCCCATTCCGCCCACTTGTCCACTTCGGCTTGCCGGGTCGGGTCGCGTGGCCAGAAATCAACCTCACCCTACGCGGAGGCCAGATACCGCAGGATTGGGCCCGTCTCCCAAAGCGGGGGCGTTCGCTATCCTGTATCTCCGGGATGGTGCCGTTTGGGTTCAGTTTGCGAAAGCCATCCGTGTTCAGCCCGCCGAACCTGTGCCCCACATCGTGGCGTTGAAAACCTAGCGCCAGCTCACCCACGCACCACATCAGCGCCTGTACATTCGATGATGTTCTTCGGCCCCAGATGGTCAGCATGGCCTAGAACAGCGATCCTTGATCCGGGGCGCCCGGTTTGGGTTTCTTCGAAGACGGTTTCGCGGCCGCGCCGGTGCTGAGAATGCCATCGGCGAATTCGATCTCAAGCGCCGTTTGTTTGGCGGCCTGGGCCTTGGTGGTGATCACATTTCCCTCGGCCCGGACGACCGCGTATCCGCGGTCCAAAGTGGCCTTGTAACTCAACGTCTCGCGCAGGCGATCCGTCGCTTCGAGTTGCTGTTTGAGGCGATCCAACCGTGCGGTTTGGGCCGTATGCATTCGATCGCCAAGACGATTGAGGTTTTGCTGCTGCTGGTCGATTTCCTTTTGGATTGGTCGCAGGGATAGGCGCGAGGACAGGTTGTGCAGTGATTCCCGTCGTGCAGATACCAGACTGCGCAGGGTTGAGGGGCGCAGATGGGCAGACAGTTCCACCACTTGAAGGCGACGGTTCTGCACCCCGCGTATCAAGGCGGGTGTGAGGCGATCTGCAATCAAATCAAGACGTTGTCTCGGAGAGTTCAACAGACTGTCCGGGCGCGGAAGCGCGCGGGACAGATCGTGCAGCCTTTGCGCTCGGCGTTGGACTGCGTCAGTTGCGGCCCGTGACAAGCGTGCGCCTTGCTCGCCAGTCCAGGCGAGCAACTCCATGCGGACGGGGACGGCCAGTTCGGCGGCTGCGGTGGGCGTTGGAGCGCGCTGGTCCGAGACGAAATCTATCAAGGTGGTATCGGTCTCGTGCCCAACGGCCGAGATCAACGGTATGTCCGACGCGGCAGCGGCGCGCGCGACGATCTCTTCATTGAAACCCCACAGATCTTCGATTGATCCGCCGCCGCGGGCTACGATGATTAGATCGGGCCGGGGCAACGCGCCGCCGGGTGTCAATTGGTTGAAGCCTTCGATGGCGCGGGCAACCTCAGAAGCGCAGTTTGCTCCTTGTACGGCCACGGGCCAGATCAGCACCTTGCGTGGGAACCTGTCCCTGAGTCGATGCAGAATGTCGCGGATTACTGCGCCTGAGGGGGATGTGACCACGCCAATAACCTGCGGCAGGTACGGCAGGTTTTTTTTGCGTTCGGGCGCGAATAATCCTTCGGCCTCAAGCTGCTTCTTGCGCTTTTCCAGCAACGCCATCAGCGCGCCCTGACCAGCGACGGAAACCTCGTCGACGTTCAGGTTGTATTTGGATTGTGCCCCAAAAGCGGTAAGGCGACCGGTGACGACGACCTCCAACCCTTCTTCCGGCACAACGGACAGACCTGCAACCTGCCCTTTCCAGGTGGTGCAGGCCAAAACGTTCCGGTCATCCTTGATGTCATAATAAAGGTGCCCAGATCGCGCCTTGAACACGCGCCCAACCTCACCCCGGACGCGAATTCGCCCGAACGAGCCTTCGAGCGTCCGTTTCACCTCACCCGAAATTTCGGACACTGTGTATTCAGGGGTGTTTTGGCCCGGAATCGGGTCATCAAGCAGGTCGGACATTTCAGCGCCTTGTTTCAAATGCTCACCCAGCTTAGAACGCCGCGCAGGCAAGGCCAAGCAGATCGGAGAGCTTTCATGAATATCCTCATTCTCGGCAGCGGAGGGCGCGAACACAGCCTGGCATGGGCAGTGCTGCAAAACCCCAAATGTGACCGCCTGATCGTTGCGCCGGGGAATGCGGGGATCGCTCAGATCGCTGACTGTGCCACTCTTGATATTGAAAACGGCGGTGCTGTTGTCAGCTTTGCCGAAGAAAACGCGATTGATTTCGTGATTGTCGGGCCCGAGGCGCCTTTGGCGGCCGGTGTGGCTGATCGCTTGCGCGAAGCCGGAGTTCTGGTTTTTGGGCCCTCAGCCGAGGCAGCGAAGCTGGAAGCGTCGAAAAGCTTCACCAAAGAAATCTGTGACGCGGCCAAAGCCCCCACTGCAGCCTATGCCCGTTTCACCGAGGCTGAGCCTGCCAAAGCTTATATCCGCGAACAGGGCGCGCCAATTGTGGTCAAGGCCGATGGGCTGGCCGCAGGCAAGGGCGTGATCGTTGCGATGGACGAAAAGACCGCACTGGACGCCATTGACGACATGTTTGGCGGTGCTTTCGGCGGTGCGGGCGCGGAAGTCGTGATTGAAGAGTTCATGGATGGCGAAGAAGCCTCGCTGTTCGTTCTGTGCGATGGAGAGAACATTCTCTCTGTCGGCACGGCCCAGGATCACAAACGGGTAGGTGAAGGCGATACTGGCCTGAACACCGGCGGAATGGGGGCGTATTCTCCGGCTCCGGTTTTAAGTGAACAAGTAGAAGCGCGCGCGATGGAAGAGATCGTGCGTCCTACGATCGCCGAGATGAAACGCCGGGGAACGCCGTTTCAGGGGGTTCTTTATGCAGGGTTGATGATCAAGGATGGGCAGCCAAGGCTGGTTGAATACAACGTTCGCTTCGGTGACCCGGAGTGTCAGGTGTTGATGATGCGTATGGGCGCGCAAGCGATGGACCTGATGCACGCCGCTGCCGAAGGCAGGTTGGATGAGGTGCGGGTGAATTGGGCGGATGACCATGCCATCACGGTCGTGATGGCGGCGAATGGCTACCCTGGCGCTTATGAGAAAGGCACTGCGATCAAAGGGTTGAACGCGCTGCCTGAAGACAGCCGAAACATGGTATTCCACGCGGGAACGAAGACTGTGGAAGGGCAGGTTGTGGCCTCGGGCGGGCGTGTCCTGAACGTGACCGCGCGTGGAAACACGCTGAAAGAGGCGCGCGACCGGGCCTATGAAATGGTTGAAGGTGTGGATTGGCCTGAAGGGTTTTATCGGCGCGATATCGGATGGCGTGCATTGGATGTTTGACGGGATAGGGGGCGCTGCCAAGCCGTCGATTGCACTTTTGTATGGCACTACCTCGCACTTGACAGCTTGGGCCGAAGCTGTGTTCGCCAAGATGTTCAGGACCGTTTCAGGTGTTTGCCATTCCAGATGGGGTCGCGGTGGAATCCCGAACTAATACACTGAGTTCGTAATTTGTCGCCGTTGTACCCGCGCTTTTTCCAGTAACGGCGTCCGCTATTTGCTTTGCGGCCAAAGCTCCAATTCGTTTGGCCGGAATGCGGATGGTGGAGAGTGACGGTTCGATTTCTCCCGATCCTTTGAAATCGCCGATCCCCATTATTGAAAGTTCTCTAGGCACAGCAATGCCCAAGTGTTTCGCGGCATAAAGCACGCCTTGAGCAATAATGTCATTACCGCACAAAATGGCACTGGGGCGCGGAGACTTCCCCAACAATGACAGGCTAGCGCGTTTTGAGTCCGCAATGCTGTAGGGGGCCTGCAGTTGCCACTCTTCCGGCACCTTGATCTTTTTCCGCCGCAGCTCTGAGAGAGCTCCGTGCAACCGATCGTGAGCTCGGTCGTTTCCAGCAAGGTCGGGAAAGACAAGGCCGATGTCGCGGTGGCCGAGATCCAACAGGTGACACACGGCCAAGCGGCCAGCCTCTGAATTTTGAACCCCTACGCAAGACAATCGTGCGTTGTCGGCATAGTTCCAGATTGCAACAGTTGGCACCCCCTGCTGTTCGATTAGTTGATGGGTGGCGTCCGAGTGTTCCAACCCGATAAGCGCCAGCCCATCGACACGGTGTTCCATCAGTTTGCGCAGCATTTTGTATTCGCGATCCAAATCGAAACCGTGAGATGCAATAAGCATCGTGAAACCGTACTGATCCAGCCCATCAGAGAAGGACTGGATCAATTCGGCAAAGATCGCGTTGTCAATTGTTGGCACGACCAGTCCGATGGTGCCACTGCGCCGCCCATGCATCACCTGCGCCGCGCGATTGCGAATATAGCCCAGTTTCTGCACCGCTCGATCAATCTTCTTGCGAGTCGCCGGTTTGAGAAGATCAGGGTGATTGAAGCTTCGCGAGACCGTCGAGATGGAAACCCCTGCCGCTTTCGCAACAGCGACGATATCAGGTTTATCTTTTTGTTTTCGAGCCATTATTCACACTTCTTCGGCTAAAAAATGAAAACATTTGCAAAACTATTTTCATCTCTTAGCCTGTGATGTCAACGTGAGAAAACCATCAGGTGGAACTTTGGAATTCCTTTATTACTTCGGAGATGTCTTCACACCGATCTCTTTTGGCTTGTTGCTTTTGGGGACGATTGGTGGGCTGATTTTGGGGGCAACCCCCGGACTATCACCGACAATGGCAGTGGCCCTTTTAATCCCCTTCACCTTCCACCTGACACCCGTTCAGGGACTGATCCTTTTGGGAGCGGCCTATACATCCACAGTGGCAGGTGGCGCGGTCAGCGCCATCCTTCTTAAAATTCCCGGTGCACCTGCAAACATCGCAACGACGTTGGACGGTCACACCATGGCCAAGCAAGGCAAAGGGGCTCAAGCGTTGCAGCTCAGCTTCCTAGCTTCGGCAGTCGGGGGCGTGATTGGTGTTCTGCTGTTGATCTTCCTGACACCCGTACTGGCGCAATGGGCGCTGGCATTCGGTCCCAGTCACCTGTTCTGGCTCGCCATCCTTGGCGTCACTGTAATCGGTTCGCTGGACAGCGCTTCGGTGGTGAAGGGCCTTCTGTCCGGTTGCATCGGCCTCTGGCTTGCGACCATCGGATTTGACGACATCATGGGCGCGCAGCGGTTTATTTTTCACCCAGCATTGGGTGGCGGTATCAACATCATTGCGGCGCTCATCGGGTTGTTTGCCATTCCCCAGGTACTGACCATGTTCGCAAAAGGCCGCAAAGCTGCAAATGCTGAAGTGATCGAGGTCGAGAAACATTCGATCATGGATGCGGTGCGCGAGCTTCTGCGCCGCCCTCGCGCCCTTAGCATTGGTACCATCACAGGTTCGGTCATTGGGCTTATCCCAGGCGTCGGAGGTCAAATCGCAGGTCTTGTCGCCTATGACCAAACCAAAAAGTTCAGCCCGGAACGCGATAAATTTGGCAAGGGCCACAGTGAAGGTGTGATCGCAGCAGAAAGCGCGAACAACGCCATGGTCGGCCCAAGCCTTGTGCCACTTCTGACGCTGTCGATCCCTGGTTCGCCCACGGCAGCAGTGCTGCTGGGTGGTCTGCTGATCCACGGAATTTTTCCGGGCACCGATCTCTTTGACAATCATCCGGATGTGGCGTGGACCTTTATCAACTCGATGCTGATCGGTCAGGTGCTCATGTGCATCTTCGGCCTTTATGTGGCTGGCCTTGCCGCCCGGGTTGCACAGGTGCCGCAAAGCGTCATGGCGGCCGTTGTTCTGGGGCTCGCCGTCTTCGGCAGCTACTCGGTCCAGTCCAGCATGGGCGACGTTTACGTCATGGCCGCATTGGGCGTTATGATGTACTTCCTTGAACGCTTCGGCTTCTCGGCCGCGCCGCTGGTGCTTGGCCTGATCCTTGGCCCGATTGCCGAAGCAAATTTCATCCAAGGGTCAATGATTGCCGGAGCCACTGACGGGATGGCGAGCTATTTCCTGACTGGCACGCTGAACATCGTCCTAATTGCCATCGTGATTGCATCAATTGCTTATTCGGTCTGGATGGAACTTCGCAGCCGTCGCTACACCTCTAAAGAGGAGATCATGGGATGAGCCAAATCAGTCTTCCACGCGTTCAACACATTGTGGCGTCCGGCATTATTGCGGCGGTCGGAATGTGGGTGGCATGGGTAAGCTATACACAACAGCCTGCCGAAGCCTTCCTGTTTCCGCGTTTGATTTCGACCGTCTTCGTCGTCTTGGCATTGTGGACATTCGTCAAAGCGATCCTTGGTTGGACAAAGGTGGGAAATGGCGTTTCGCGCAAAGATTTCGTGTGGCTTCTGCCAGGCCTGACCATCGCGCTTGTCTACATTTTCTGGGCCGCCAAGGCGTTGGGTTTCTACACCGCGGGTACGATCACGTTTTTCTTGCTTCTCAGCTTCTACGACCCGGCGCCACATGACGAAGCCAAGACCTGGGTCAAGCGCGTGATCATCACGGCAGGGTTTCTGGCGGTGATGTACGGGCTCTTCGCCCTGCTGCTCAAAGTCTACACACCGCGAGAGATATTTTTCTGAAAAAGACCGCGCAAAGCGGCGATCAAAAATCCAAGGGAGGATCTAACATGAAACATTTACTGGCAGGCGCCGCGTTGGCGCTAATGTCCCTGACCGGTGGCATGGCCATCGCCGAGGATTACCCGGAACGCCCCATCATGATGATGGTCAGCTATGGTGCTGGCGGGGCCACTGACTTCCAGGCCCGCATTGTCACCATGACGGCAGGCAATGAAGATGCGCTTGGTATGCCCATTGCGATCATCAACAAACCCGGCGCTGGTGGGCGGGTTGGCTGGAACTGGTTTGCAACCCAGGCCGAGGCTGATGGCTATACGCTCGGGGCATACAACATTCCGCATTTCATTGCGCAGTCGATTAAGGGCGGTGTCGAATACTCGGCGGACAGCTTTGAACCGATCGCCAACTGGGGCGCTGACCCCGCGGTATTTGTGGTGGCCAAGGACAGCCCGTTCAACTCCATGGAGGACGTGGTCACCTACGCCAAGGAAAACCCCGGGAAACTGACGTTCTCTGGGGCAGGTCTATTTGTTGGACACCACATTGCCGCCTTGCAACTTGAGAAAGAAGCAGGTGTTAAAATGGCATATATCCCGACCAAAGGTGGCGGTGCGGCAGCAATGAAAGCTGTGATAGCGGGTGACGTCATGGGCGGCGTGAATAATCTGTCAGACGCATTCCGTGCACAGGAAGCGGGCAACGTCAAAATCCTTGGCGTGTTTGATCTGGAACGCAATGAGTTCCTGCCTGACGTCCCGACGTTAAAAGAGCAGGGCTTTGACATCGACAACGCCAGCGTGAATTTCCGCGGTGTCATGGTGCCCAAAGGAACGCCGCCAGAGGTCATCGACAAACTGGCCGCAACCGTACCCGAGATGTTCAAGAACTCGCGTGTGGCGGGCAAAATGAAAGCAGGCGGTTCGCCCATGCACATTATGACCCGTGAAGAGGTTCAGGAAATGTGGGCTGCGCGTCAGGAAACACTGAAAGAGCTTCTGGCAGGTCTTTAACGAGTGGCAGAGTAATGGATAGGGCGACCCGTGCCCTATCCTCTTCCATAGGAATTTCGCGATGAATGCACATGATGATATTGCTCAATTGAGCAGGGTTGTGGCTCGAGCGCGCGCCGCTCAGAAAGCTTACGAGACGGGTGCCGACCAAAGGCGCTATGACCGCGCAGCCGAAGCTGCCGCTTGGGCGATTATGGAGCCTTCTCGCAATCGGGCTTTGGCCGAACTTGCGGTCGCGACAACCGGGCTTGGCAATGTGCCCGACAAGATCATCAAGAACCATCGCAAGACACTTGGCTTGATGCGCGACATCAAGGGCGTGAAAACGCACGGGATTATCAGCAACGACGCCTCCACCGGCATCACCGAAATCGCGCGCCCCATCGGGGTGGTGGGCGCTGTGGTGCCCTCGACCAATCCTGCAGCCACGCCTGCCAACAACATCATTAACGCATTGAAGTGTGGCAACGCGGTGGTTGTTGCCCCTTCGCCCAAAGGTGTGGCCAGCTGCGAGTTGCTTTTGTCCAACGTTCATGCCGAATTTGACAAGCTGGGGCTGAATCATGATCTGGTTCAGATGGTCCCAGCGCCCGGCTCCAAGGCCAAAACTCAGGCCATGATGGAGCTGTGCGATCGGGTGATTTGCACAGGCAGCCAGAACAATGTCCATCGTGCCCAGACCTGCGGTACACCCGCTGTAGCCGTGGGCGCAGGAAACGTTACGGTTATCGTTGACGAGACCGCCGATCTGAAGGCTGCTGCTCAGAAAATTACCGCTTCCAAGACGTTCGACAACGCAACTTCTTGTTCGTCTGAAAACTCGATGATCGTTGTGGACGTGATCTATGAGGATTTCATTGCGGCGCTCGCCACTGAAGGTGGGGCGCTGGTGGAAGACGAAGCTCAGATTGTTTCGAAGCTTTGGCCCGACGGCCATCTGAACCGGGAAGTCATCGCGCAGGATGCCGACAAGATGATTGCGGCGTTAGGTCTGTCTGATCAGCTGCCCGAAGACACAAAGTTCCTTGCGGTCGAAACCAAAGGCATCGGCCCGGATCATCCGCTGTCCGGCGAAAAGCTAAGCCGCGTTGCCGCGCTTTACCGCGCGAAGGACTACGATGACGCGCGAGCTATCGCGGCGCGCATTCTGGACTATCAAGGGGCAGGACATTCCATCGGCATTCACACTGCAGATGACGCGCGTGCGGTGGCATTGGGTACCTTGATGCCAACCTGCCGTGTCATCGTCAATCAGGCGCACACTTTCGCGACCGGTGGCTCATTCAACAACGGCATGCCCTTCTCGCTTTCGATGGGATGCGGCAGTTGGGGCGGCAATGCGATTGATGAGAACCTGCATTGGAAGCACTTCATTCAAACCACCAAAATCGTTCGGGAAATTCCACCTATCGAACCCACCGTCGAAGACATCTTCGCAGATTACTGGGCGGATGCAGGGGAATGAAGGTGGATGATCATACGCCGCCAAACGGCACCGTCCGCGACTGGCTAGATGACCGGGCAAGCACCGACGGTGATCGCGACGCCTATTTGTTTTTTGACGGCGAACCTGCGCTGACCTGGTCGGATTTGCAGAGCAAAGCAAAACAACTTGCGCAACAATTGACGGCGTTGGGACTGAATAAAGGGACGAGCGTCGCAATCCTACAGCCAAACGGTCGCAAGGCAATCGAATGCCTTTACGGAGTGCTTTACGGCGGGTTCCGTGCGACGGTGATCAACCTCGTCGCGGGAGACGAGGCTATAGGATATGCGCTGGATCACTGCGAAGCGCGCATTGCACTTGTCGGCGAGGCCCAGGTCAATTTGTTCGAAAGGGTAAGCCCGACGAGAATGTCTCGGCTCACAGAAGCCGGTGACAACAAAGCCCCGGTATTACACCGGCTTGAGCCTGCAGACGACGCACTGTTAATGTACACATCGGGGACAACCGGACGCCCCAAAGGTGTCGTGCACAGCCACGCGAGCTTGTTGGCAGGCGGTTGGACACCAACCGTGGCGCACAGGTTGACGCCAAGCGATCGCGGTCTCTGCGTATTGCCAATTTACCACATCAACGGCTTGTGCGTAACGGTCATAAGCGCATTGGTCTCTGGCGGATCATTGGCGGTGGCCGAGAAGTTTTCAACCAGCAAGTTTTGGGACCAGTGCGAAGAAGCGAAGGCGACATGGTTCTCTGTCGTGCCGACAATCATCTCGCACCTGCTCCACTCTGACATAACCCCGTCATCCAACACCCGGGGTCGGTTACGCTTCGGCCGTTCAGCGTCATCCCCGCTTGCACCCGATGTGCAAACTGCATTCGAAGCCCGTTTCGAAGTGCCGATTGTTGAAACCATGGGCCTGACCGAAACCGCCGCCCAGATACTATCGAACCCATTGCCGCCGGGCATTCGCAAAATTGGCTCACCGGGCAAGGCGTTTGGCAATGAGGCATGCATCCTGTCGCCTGATCTGATTCCTCTACCACCTCATCTGCAAGGCGAGATCGCTGTGCGTGGACCAAACGTCATGCGCGAGTATCTCAAGAACCCCGACGCAACCGGCGAAACCTTCACCTCGGACGGGTGGCTTCGAACAGGTGACTTGGGCCATATCGACAACGACGGGTATTTCTTTGTCACCGGTCGACTGAAGGAACTGATTATCAAGGGAGGGGAAAACATTGCCCCTCGTGAAATCGACGAAGCATTGTATTCGCATCCTGACGTAATCGAAGCCGCCGCTTTTGCTCGCCCGTGCAAAACTTATGGTGAACGTGTGGAGGCGGCCGTTAAATTGTGTGATGGCTCCAAATTGTCGTCCGAACAACTTGTCGAGATTTGTGTCCAAAAGCTCGGCGCGTTCAAATCTCCAGACACGGTTTATTTACTGGAAGAATTGCCGAAAGGCCCATCCGGTAAGATCCAAAGGATCAAACTGCCTGAGATGACGCGGTGAGGGTTGAATTCTCGACATAAGTAAGCATCGAGTAGAACGAGTTGTGATGTGGCGCGCACAACTCATTTCAACCTGCCGCAGTTCGGGACTATGAGGGCGGTCTGCGAAAGTTAGCTGACATTTGGACAGACAATGCGAATATCAGCTTCGTCCGAAATGCGGACATTGGGAGGAATTCACCAAACGTCAGCTTCGAGCCGAAAGGGTCCAATGCTGCGCGATTAACGAAGGTCAGCTTGACGAGGCAACGCGCCAAACGTTTGCCAGTCGAATATTGAACATAGGCGCGCAGCTATACTCATGCTATTTTTAGGAAGGATTTGTAGGACGGGAAGCTGTTGGACCGCCAGCACTCAAAAGAGATTGACCGTGTCTTAAGCGGGTTCGATACAGGGCGAGACCGACTTGTCGCGGATAGCTGGCAGCGCTGTGTTGAAACCTATGGAATGGATCCCTCACGACAGGAACCAGCGCACATCCTCCCGGACACCAAATTCCGTGAACATCTGGAACAATCCGAACGTCTGATCGCAACGGCGCGTTCGGGACTGCAATCCCTGTTTGCGCAGGTGGCAGGGCAGAACTACGTCCTGATGCTTGCGGATGCAGATGGCGTCTGCGTTGATTACTTTGGCGACCGGAACTTCGAGGACGAGCTCAGAACTGCGGGTCTGCATCTGGGATTCAAGTGGACGGAAGAGTTGGCAGGAACGAACGGGGTGGGGTCGTGTATCGTTACAGGTCAGCCGGTGACGATTCATCAGGGCGATCATTTTTCAATCACGCATACGCCGCTGTCTTGTACGGCAGCACCTATTTTTGACACCAAAGGTGGTCTTGCGGCTGTTCTGGATGTGTCTTTGTTGCGTGGACCCTCGCCTAAGGCATCGCAGAATCTGGCCATGACATTGGTGACGAATTCCGCACGTCGCGTCGAGATGGCAAACCTGATGGCATCGACCCGGCGCGATTGGGTCCTGCGCTTTTCTGCCAGCCCCGAATTTCTTGAGGTCGATCCTGAAGCGGCGGTTGCAGTGGACGGAGGCGGCAAGATCATCGGTATGACTTCGGGGGCCCGATGTGCACTGGACCCGGACGGTTCAGGCCACCTGATCGGGTCGCAATTGCAGGACTGGCTTGAAATCAGTGTTGATGACATGCCCGAATTCATGCGCGGCAGACCGTCCGAAGACCGCGTTCTACACCTCAAGGATGGGCGCGCGCTCTATGGTCATGCCGTTGCGCCACAGACGCCGCAGATGACGGCAGCCCTGCGCAAACGCGAACAGGTTCTGCCTGGTGCCCTTGGCAGCTTTGCGGGGCTGGATGTGGGCCTTCAGCAACTTTTGAACAAGGCTGCCCGTCTAGCGCCGACAAATCTGCCGCTTTTACTGACCGGTGAAAGCGGGACAGGCAAAACCAAGCTGGCGCGCGCGATCCATATGGCCGATCCCGCGACACAGGATTTCCACACCGTGATCTGCTGCGACACTCCGACATTCAGCTTCTGCCATGCTATCGAACCTGGCACACTGTTCCTGCGCGGCGTTGAAGACCTAAGCGAGCCTGCGCAGGCCTCTCTTTTGGCAGTGCTTGAGCGGCGCGCTGATCTGAGGATCATCGCCTCATGCCGGCAGCCCCCGGCAGGATTGCAGGGCGGTCTGCGTGAAGATCTGCTTCACCGGATTGCGGGGGCCACATTGTCTCTGCCGCCTTTGCGCCACCGTGCGGATTTGGATTGGCTAATTGATCGTCTGCTCCGACGGTTTGCCAGCCATGATATTCGCCTGTCGACCGCTGCCCGCGCCGATTTGAAATCACGGTTGTGGCGCGGAAATATTCGTGAACTGGAACATCTACTGCAAAGTTCGGTCGCCCTGTGTGGGGACAACATCATCGACTTAACGGATTTGCCCGCCCCGGCGCTCGCCCCTACGCAAAAGCAGGAATCAGATGATCTGGAAACACTTTTGCGTGCTTGCGATTGGAACATGTCCCAACTGGCAAGGCGCCTTGGTGTGAACCGATCGACGATCCTGCGCCGTATGCGAAAAGCCGGGCTTAAACCGCCCGCTTAAACGAACACGTACCCGTGTTGCGCCCTTGTTGCGCGCGCAACAAGCTATGGCGTTTTTGGACCGCACCAAGTGTTGATTCACCAAATCCGCTTGCCCGAAGGGTCACGGATTTGCCAGCCTTCTGCTCCGTGGAGATAGGGAGGATCACATGCTCGACACAACACTCTCGGATCAGGTGCAGGGGTTTCTGGATGACTTCGGTGCGGCTTTATCCAAAGGCGATATCAGTGCCGCGTGCGATATGTTCCAAGACGATTGTTATTGGCGCGATCTGGTCAGCTTTACCTGGAATATCAAAACGGTCGAAGGCAAGGCGCAGGTGGCAGATATGCTTTCGCATCAGCTGGTCACAACCAAACCGAGCGGTTGGAAAGTATCCGAAGGTGAGGTGCCCACAGAAGACGGCGGAATAACCACCTCATGGATCGAGTTCGAAACTGGATTGGCACGCGGCTACGGGTTGCTGCGCCTCAAGGATGGCAAGATATGGACCCTGCTGACCACGATGGTCGAGCTGAAAGGTCATGAAGAGCCCAAAGGGTTCAACCGCCCACTTGGGGCCAAGCATGGTGCGGGCAAACACAGGTCCACATGGGCCGAAGAACGGGCGCAGGAAGAGGCTGAACTGGGCTACAAAACACAGCCCTACTGCGTCATCATCGGCGGTGGTCAAGGTGGGATCGCCATGGGTGCGCGGCTGCGTCAGCTGGGTGTTCCGACGATCATCGTTGAACGGAATGACCGGCCCGGCGACAGTTGGCGCAATCGCTACAAATCCCTCTGCCTGCATGACCCGGTCTGGTACGACCATCTGCCCTATATCAAGTTCCCGGAAAACTGGCCCGTGTTCTCGCCCAAGGACAAGATCGGTGACTGGCTTGAGATGTACACCAAGGTGATGGAGCTGAACTATTGGACGCGCACGACGGCCAAATCCGCCACGTTCAAAGAAGACAAGGGCGAATGGACCATCACTGTGGACCGGGACGGCGAAGAAGTTGTGCTGCGGCCCAAACATCTGATCATGGCGACGGGGATGTCCGGCAAGAAACGCATGCCTGATTTTCCGGGTATGGATGTTTTCAAAGGCGAACAGGTGCATTCGTCGGAACATGAAGGTCCCGACAAATGGGCCGGTAAGAAGGTCGTTGTGGTGGGGTCCAACAACTCGGCCCACGATATCTGCGCGGCGCTTTGGGAAAACGATGCTGACGTGACAATGGTGCAGCGGTCCTCAACCCATATTGTCCGCTCGGACACCCTCATGGAAATCGGACTGGGCGATCTCTATTCTGAACGTGCGGTGCAGTCAGGCATGACGACCGAAAAAGCCGATCTGATTTTTGCGTCGCTGCCCTATCGCATTCTGCACGAATTCCAGATTCCGGCTTATGCCGCGATGAAAGAGCAGGACAAAGAGTTTTATGACGGCCTTGAAAAGGCCGGATTCTGGCTGGATTGGGGCGATGATGACAGCGGCCTGTTCATGAAATACCTGCGTCGCGGATCGGGCTATTACATCGATATCGGGGCCAGCCAGTTGATCATTGATGGCGAGATCAAACTGAAACGCGGTCAGGTCACTGCGCTTGATGAAACCGGAGTTATCCTTGATGACGGAACGCATCTGGATGCCGATCTGGTGGTCTATGCGACCGGGTATAATTCGATGAACGGCTGGGTCGCGGACCTGATGGGCCAGGATATGGCAGATCGCCTTGGAAAATGTTGGGGTCTAGGCTCTGACACAACCAAGGACCCGGGGCCTTGGGAAGGCGAGCAACGCAATATGTGGAAGCCGACACAGGTTCCAAACCTTTGGATGCATGGTGGAAACCTGCATCAGTCCCGGCATTATTCACAGTTCCTGGCGCTTCAAATAAAGGCCCGGATGGAGGGTATCCCGACGCCGGTCTACGGCTTTCAAGAAGTGCATCACTTCAGTTAAAGCATGCGCTACAATCAATAAGCGGACTTTCATTTTTTTCGATTGAAAGTCCGCATTGCCGACCCTGGAGGAGGGCGACGTGAAGGTCCGCTTTAGACACTGCGAGCACCCTGAATAGCCAAAGCGGTAAAAAAACACATTGAAGAAGGGCACGGTTTGATCCGCGCCCTTTTTCTGTTCGTTTTGGGTGCCTTTAGCCGCTTACCCCTTGGGTTCCGGATCTGGTCTTGCCATCACCTTCGGCTTGCTCTTTTTTAACCCCCCGCAGTTTCTCGACTTCTTGGTCGATGCCTGCTGGGCGCAGCGGATGACGCTGTATCTTTTTTTTGGCGCCGATTTTGGCAACGGCTTCAAAGAGCACGAAGACTTTGCGCCTGAAGGCATCGTCTTCCGTCGCGGCTTGTTTCTCGCGTTTGCCTACGTGGGCTTCACGCTCTGTCAGTTGCCATTCTTTCTCTTCCCGCCATTTGCGCGGGCTAACGTGCTCCACATGCTCCGGAAGGCTCGCGAGTCCCTCGTTCTCATTGGCGCTTGATGTCTGATCATTGCGATGCTGATGCACCGCGTCTCGCAGTGCCTGCTTGCGCCGCTCTCCGCGTTGCAGACCCAATTCTGAGAACCACTCGCCAACGCTGTCTTGCGCTTTCTCATAGTCCTTGATCAGAGCGTGCACCGATGGCTGCAGCATCTTGCACCCGTCTTTGGTTTGTGAGCGCGGCAACACAACCGCGTGGATACGATAGGTGGTCTCATCAAGATCAGCCCGTGCGAGAATGACATCATCTCCAAAGCTGTCTTTGAGCCACGCCACAGCCGCTTGCTCAAATTGGTCCTGGCGACTCTCACCAAACAGGTGGTCTATGTTGTCGTGATCAAACGCTGCAAACCAGTCCTTGTGCGCTGTGATGATCACCTCACGCAGAGGACCATGACGCGTTGCACGCCATACAAAGTGCCAATGCCGCGCGCCGTCTTGCGGTGCGGATAGCCTAGGAGAAGATTTTCTCTGCGCGAGACCTCGATGCGTTGGAGTGTGTGCTGATGCGGCTGATCGAAGTTGTCGACACTGGACGGCGCACCGAGTTTATCTCGGATGAGAACCACGTGCCCGGCGGCTACCATATCGAAAAGCTG
Organism: Ruegeria sp. YTSB088; assembly: GCF_059609825.1. Taxonomy (NCBI): domain Bacteria; kingdom Pseudomonadati; phylum Pseudomonadota; class Alphaproteobacteria; order Rhodobacterales; family Roseobacteraceae; genus Ruegeria; species Ruegeria sp. YTSB088. The sequence continues at coordinate 78,161 of NZ_JBXWMM010000001.1, forward strand.
GAGCCGAAGGCGCGGGATCTGGAGAGCAAGATCCAGCCCCTGATGTCGTTGCGCACAACCCTGCAAACACTCGGCCGATTGCGCCGATCCGAGCAAATCGCGCTGACGCTGCGCGGCCAGGATATGACCTGACCTGCAACGATCCGGAGGCGCAAAGGCGCTTTCGGATCAAACCATCCAAACTGTTTTCTGCAAAAATTCCGTCGATCCCAAGTTCCGACTGCCACTCTCGGCTGACACCAACACAGGGACCCCGATATGGACAGTACACCCCTTCAGTTCACCGCTCAGGCCGTCAACGCGCCACAGGGCGCAAACAACCAAACACAGATCGCCCTGCGCGGTCTGCTCAAGCTGATGGCGCGCGCCGAGGTGCAAGCCATCGCGTCGCAACCCGCCGCCAATTTGAACCACCCCATCAAGGAAACGCCATGACTCTCCGCGCCGTCGTTTATGCTCGTTGTAGCTCAGACTTGCAGAAATCCGTCTCGAGGAAGCGCAGGGATATCTGGCGATGCTCATCGACAAGATCACGCTGATGCCGGAAAAGGGAGCGCAAAACGGGTTGCAAGCCGAGATGCATCTCAGAAGTGGGGCATTGTTGGGTAGCAGCTCCGAGGACGAACCCGTTGTTGTCCCCTGTTGAGAGTGGGGGCGAGGAAACGGGCGGGAAGAAGGCATTCGCTGCTGACGCATAAATCGCCAGGCACTGAGTTAGAAGCGGACATTCAAGTTATCAAACGTTCGATCAGTTGAAAGCGGGCCACGGCCAATTTAGAGCTATACGATGAGCTTGTGCAATGAAGCGCCCTGAAGGTTACGAGATGATTGAATGCCGCAGATTGTGTGCCCACGAGCGACGCCAAAAAAATCCTGCGGCACAACCCCAAATGCGAATTACATTCGCCCGCTTAATATCTTCGCCAAATCAGGTTCTGTCTTTTGGGTTTGTTCGAGGTCCAGCGAATTCTGAACATGAAGAATATGGTGACGTATGGCGTCTTCGGCCGCTTGCGGCTGGCCATCTGCAATCGCGTCAATGATCGAAGTATGTTCGTCATCCGGGCAGGTGGCATTGCGGTTTGATCCGAACAGAGCAACGATCAGTGAAGTGCGGGTGACCAACTCTCGCAGAACGCGGGTCAGAACCGAGTTCTTGTGACATCGCGCCAGTTCGACGTGAAAGGCACCTGAAAGACGGATCATTTCAGTCCTGTCATCATCATTTCGTGCAATCTCTTCTTTCTCGACATGCGCACGTAAGACTTGAACACCCTCATCACTGATGCCACGCGCCAGTTCTCGCACGATGCCAGTTTCAATCATCAGACGGGCAACAAAGACCTCGCGAGCCTCATCGGCGCTGGGGCAGGCAACATACGCACCACGATTGGAACGCAGATCGACGATCCCCTGGCTACTAAGCAGCAACAGCGCGCGGCGCACGCGCATTCGACCGACACCGAAGGTCTCACACAATGCCAGCTCGCTCAGCTTGGTTCTGGGAGCCAGTTTCTGCTCCATCACCGCAGAATAAATCCGATCAACGATCATTTGTTCATCAGGATCGGTTCGCAGGGTGCCTAGCTTGTCTTCAGATTCGTCCGTCATCTCGTTTCATTCCGGTGGGGTAAGCCTGAAATTTGTTAATAGCTGCAAGGCTTTCTTCTTACAATATATCGGAGTTTTGTTGACAATATCAATATTTCGCACAACAAAAAGTGTTGACAGAAATTGTTAACAATGCAGAACTTGACGCGTTCACCGGGATTCGACCGATGACACAGTCTATTTTTGCAAGCGCCCGAAAGAGGCGCCGATACCTCAGTAGGGAGGAAATAATGAAACGCAGAACTCTGATGAAATCATCGGCTGCTTTGGCGCTGGCCGCATCCGTGCTTGGATCGGCCGCCTGGGCCGAGAACCCGGTCCTTAAGATAGGCTTTGTTGGCGTGACCTCTGGTCCGGCGGCGGCCTGGGGCATTTCCAATCAGCGCTCGATGGAAGCGCGAGCTGAATGGATCAATGAGGCTGGTGGTTACAAAATTGGTGACACCACCTACGATATCGAAATCGTCTCGTTTGACGATCAGAAAGACCCCAAGCGCGCCATCGCCGGTATGGAAAAGATGGCGCAAGAAGGTATCCACTATGTGGTCGGCCCCAACGTGGATGACGGTGCCGCAGCGGTGCGTCCGGTCGCCGAAGCGCAAGGGATAATGTATTTCCCCTATGCCTTCCCGAAAGAGCTGTACTCGGCCCCCGCATCGAATGCCGTTCTGGGTATGGTTGCCAATTATCAGTCCGGTCCCGCGATCTATAAATACCTCAAGGATGAAAAGGGCGTGAAGTCTGTTGCTTTCGTCGCCGCGAACGAGTCCGATCCGCTCAGCCAGCGGGATGGCGGTATCGAAGCGGCCAAGGCGTTGGGGCTTGAGGTTGTTTCCGACAACGTGACTTATCAGGTGGACACCACCGATTTCACGCCGGTGTTGACCCCGGTTATGCGCACGCAGCCGGACTTGCTGGTTCTGTCCGGCGTTTCCCCGGCCAATGCGCCTCAGCTGATCCGTTCAGCGCGCGAGCTCGGGTTCCAGGGTATCATCTCAACCGAAACCGCGCAGGATGCGACGGTTCTGCGTGAAGGGGCAGGCGATCTGGCCAATGGGTTCATTTCGGTTGGCGGCGCGTCAACGCCCGAGATCGCATCGGATGACATGAAGGAATTCGTCAAACGCTATACTGATATGTTCGGCGAATATAACGACGAGTCCAACACCAAAGTCTATGCGCTGGAATACATTCTGGCGACATTGAATGCGAACCCGGCTGGTATCGAGGATGTCGCGGCGTTCCAAGCCACGATGGACACGTTCGAGGCCCCCAATCCGTTCATGAAGGGCGACGCCAAGATGCGCTATGTGGGCACGACGTCGTTCGGACAAAAGCGTCAGATTGCCGTTCCACTGGTCGTCAATGTCTATCAGGACGGTGCGTTTGAAACGCTCTTTGTCGCTGAAGTCGACTGAGGCAATACTCCCAACCAAGGCAAAAGCCTACCGAGCCACTGACCTCCCGGGCTGATCTCCAGCCTGGGATACCCGAACCTTACGCGGGATACTCATGGAACAGATACTAGCAAATGGCATCTATCTGGGCGCGCAATATGCGATGATCGCCCTTGGATTGACGCTGATTTTCGCCCTGATGAACGTGCTGAATTTTGCCCATGGGCAGATGTATGTTCTTGGCGGTTTTGTCACCTATACGTTTTACGGACAGCTGGGCTGGCCGTTTGTGCTGGCGCTTTTGGCGTCCTGTATCACACTTGCAGTGCTTGGCGCATTGATTGAGCGTTTTCTGTTTGCGCCGGTTATACGTCGATCTTCCCGCGAGGAGAGCACAATGCTTCTGGCGGCAGGTTTGGCGTTCTTTTTCGATGCGATCATCTTGCTGGTCTTTGGCGAGAAGCAACGCGGTGTTCCCAAAATCGTCGACGGTGTTTTCAATTGGGATTTCCGATTGATCATGCCCTATGATCGCATCCTGATCTGCGTTTTGGCCATCCTGTCGATCATCTCGTTTATCTTGTTCATGCAGCATTCCAAAACTGGCCGAGCGCTGCGCGCGCTGGCGCAAGATCGGACGGCGGCGCAGTTGATGGGGGTCAACGTCGCCCGGTATTCGATGATCGGTTTCGCCCTGGGTGCCATGCTGGCCGGTCTGGTTGGTGGATTGCTGGTGACGATCACCGGCGTCAATCTTGGCATGGGCGGACCGACCTCGATCAAAGCCTTCATGATGGTGATGATCGGAGGTGCGGGTGTGATCTCAGGCGCGATTGCGGGCGGGATTATCCTTGGCTTTCTCGAAGCCATTGGTCTGGCCGTCCTCTCGCAGTATGGCGATATCACCTATCTGCTGATTTTCGTCTCGCTGATGATTTTCCTGGCCATCCGTCCGCAGGGGCTGATGGGCAAACCGTGGGGATAACACAGTGCCGAAACTCAACATGATCCAATGGGTCGGCTTGGCTATCTTCCTGCTGACCGTCTTCATCGCAATACCTGGTTTTATCACGGCATCGGGGCGGTCCGACCTGTATTATACTCTGACCTCGGTGGCGCTCTTGTCTATAGCCAGCGCAGGAGTTTGGCTAACTTTCTATATCGGGCGCATCAATATCGGTCAGGGGGCATTTGCCCTGATCGGGGCCTATGTTTCAGCCGTTTTGGTGACCAAGGCCGGTATGTCCTTTTGGCTGTCGTTGCCGCTGGCGGGGCTGTTCGCCGCCGCTGTGGCGGTTGTGATCGGGGTTCCGATCCTGCGCCTGCGCGGTGTCTACTTTGCCATGATTTCACTGGTGCTGACGCAGGTGGTCACCCTGACCGCGCTGGCCTTGCCAATTACGAATGGGGCCAAGGGTATCACCTCGATCCCGCTGCCCGGAGGGGTGTCGGTTCTGGGCCTGACCCTGATCCCGGATTTCGCGACGCTGGAAAACCCAAGGCTTGCCTTCTACTACGCCGCCAGCGTGCTGATGGTGCTGACCTTTGCCGCCATGTATCGGCTGGTGAATTCGCGGCTTGGCCATCTGTGTCGGTCGATGCAGCAGAACGAGGAGTTGGCCAGTTCTATCGGCGTCAACATCTCGTACATCCGGGTCATCGTGTTCGCGATCTCGTCCTTTCTGGGCGGTATTGGCGGGGCGATGTTCGGCTCAATCGCACAGTCGGTTTACCCTTCCAGCTTTCAGGTCGCCGACAGCGTGAACTTCATGCTGAATTGTTTCCTGGGCGGTTTGGGATATGTCTTTGGCCCAATGCTGGGCACACTGGTTCTGTATTTCGGTTGGGACCTGCTGTTTGAATTGGGTCGCTTCCAACTGTTGGCCTATTCCAGCTTGCTGATCATCCTGATGTTGGTGCTGCCCAACGGCCTGCTGAGCCTTCGCCTTCCCGGTAAAAAGGGGGCCGACAAATGAGTCATCTACTGGAAATCCGCCATGTCACCAAGAAGTTCGGCGGTTTGACCGCCAACAGCGATATCTCCTTCAATGTCAATGAAAATGAGATCCTGTCAGTGATCGGGCCAAACGGGGCTGGAAAAAGCACACTGTTCAAGATGATCTCGTCCTTTTTGCCTACAACAACGGGGGAGGTGCTGTTCAAGGGCGAAAGGATTTCGAACCTGAAGCCGCATGTGGTGGCGCGTAAAGGGGTCGTTCGCACGTTTCAGGAAACGACTATCTTCAAGTCGATGACCGTGCGCGAAAGCATCATCGTCGCGCAGCATTTGCGGGCCCGCGCCTCATTGGCGGGGTATTTCTGGGGCACCAGGATGGCGCATGAGGATGTCGACAGCTTTGGCCAATATGCCGACGATCTGATCGAATTCCTTGGCATGACCGAGATCGCCAATGAGCAGGCCTCGAACCTGCCACAAGGGAACTTGCGGGCGCTGGGAATTGCCATTGGATTGGCCACTGATCCCAAGGTCCTGCTGTTGGATGAACCCTTTGCCGGGATGAACCATGACGAAACCATGAAAATGGTCAATCTGGTGCGCAAGGTGCGCGATGACCGGGGTGTTACGGTGCTGTTGGTGGAACACGACATGCCTGCGGTGATGAATATATCCGACCGGATTGTGGTTCTAAACTTTGGCGAAATGATCGCCGAAGGGACGCCTGGGGAAATCCAGAACAACGAAAAGGTCATCGAAGCCTATCTGGGCAGCGCGGATGACGAGATCGGGATCTGAGCCATGACAAAGATGTTGGAATTCAAGGATGTCGAGCTCTACTACGACCATGTCTATGCGCTGAAAGGTGTGTCGATCGATCTGGAGCAGGGAGAAACCGTTGCGCTGATCGGCGCCAACGGTGCGGGCAAAAGCTCGATCCTGCGGGCGATCACAGGGTTGGCTCAGGTCAAGGCCGGCTCGGTTTCTTTTGAGGGTGAACAGATTGACGGTGCCAATCCGGCAGACATCGTATCCAAAGGTATTGCAATGGTGCCCGAAGGACGCCGTGTCTTTCCCTATATGACTGTGAAAGACAACCTACTGATGGGGGCGTTCACCCGGTCGAACAGAGCAGGCATCCAGCAAACGCTGGATTCGGTCCTGGAACGGTTTCCACGGCTGAAAGAGCGCTATTCCCAATCGGCCGGCACCCTGTCGGGTGGCGAACAGCAGATGATGGTCATCGGACGTGCGCTGATGGCAAAACCGCGCCTGTTGTTGCTGGACGAGCCGTCGCTGGGCATCGCGCCCAAACTAGTACAGGATATCGCCCGTTCGATCGTGGCCATCAATCGCGATGAGGGTGTTTCTGTGCTGCTGGTCGAACAAAACTCGCGCATGGCGCTGTCGATTTCGCACCGGGCCTACGCGCTGACCACCGGTAATGTCGTTATTTCTGGAAAATCCAAGGAACTTCTGACCGATCCCCGGATCAAAGCCGCCTATCTTGGCGGAGAAGTGTGAGGATGTTGTGAAACTGCTTGTCGTCAATCCCAACACCACCAGTTCCATGACCCGAAAGATTGAGGCGGCGGCCCGGGCTGTTGCGGATCCGGAAACTGAGATCATTGCCACGAGCTCGCAAGATGGTCCGGCTAGTATCCAAGGCTATCTGGATGTATCCACTTGCGTGCCTGGATTGTTGGACGTTGTCAAAGAGCATCCGGATGCCGATGCCGTTGTTGTCGCTTGTTTTGATGATACCGGTGTTGATGCGGTGCGCTGTGTCACATCGGCACCGGTTATCGGTGTGGGCGAGGCCGCATATCACGCGGCGTCGATGATCAGTCCAAAGTTCAGCGTCATCACAACATTGTCCCGCTCCCTTGCAGGATTGGAATCGAACCTGTTGCGCTATGGTCTAGACCGCCGTTGCGTTCGTGTTCGCGCATCAGACGTACCGGTTCTAAAACTTGAGGAAAACGACCCGAACACCGTCGACAAAATCAGGGCCGAGATTCGGGCCGCGATTGATGAAGACAGGGCTGAGGCCATTGTTTTGGGTTGTGCAGGGATGACAGACTTGATGTCGCATTTGTCCGAGGAATTTGGTTTGCCGGTTGTTGATGGCGTTGTATGTGCTGTCACCTTCGCGGAGGCGTTGGTCAAAGCCAAACTAACAACGTCGAAGCTCTGTTCTTATGCCTGATCATCACAATCGGGAACTTGCGTTGTGTCGCAAATTATCGAAGTGCGGAAAATACCCGCCCGCCAGACACAGATCTCCCACAACAACAGCAATTTTGAAAAATCCAGGGATCCAAGGTATTTCGAATTGCTTAATTCGGATCATGTTCGCAACTTCGATCCTATCTAACTTAGCTTTTGCATGCCCGAAGGATGTGATTCAGTACATGTGCCAAACAAGCTGATTAGCAAACCGGCGAGCTTGTTCGATCAGGATTTCAAAAATTTCAACCTGACTTCCTGTACATCGGCTGGCCATCCGAACCGCTTCAGGATCTTGTTTACTTTTCAAATATCGGTTCTGCAAAGTTCAGAGCGACCAAGATGTGCGTCTTTGTATTGGCGCGCTTCGGAACGGGTAGGGAGGCACGCTAAGATGCAAAGCAAGCGCTTCTTTGGGGTATGTCCTTCAGCTTTTGGTCTGGGTTTTGGTGACGCGCGAATGGCTGCTTTCGGGAAGCCGCATTGCAGCGAACCAATACTTCTTGGACAGCTGCAAAGGCCCGATTTTGACGTTCGCGCTTGGGCAATGCCCGATGGATCACAATCAGGGATGACAACTTCTCGACCGCAACTGAAAGTACAACTAACGAACGGGCTAAGGTCGCTGCCCCCTCGGTTTTGCGGTCTCCCGGCGCTGTGCGCGTTCGCGGTCGAAATCGTCCACTGGACGATTTCCTTTCAACCGCCCACCCCCCCCCAGGGTGTTTTTGGCCAGATGAAGAGGCGGATCAGCAGTTCAGGGCTTGGGCTAGGCTTTTGTGGCCTTTGAACGGGCCCAGGTCAGATTTGATCCAGCCGTTGTCATAGGAGACGCTGACGATCCGCGACCAGTCGGCGCTGGCTACGATCAGTTCAGGGCGGTCGCCGCAGGTGCGCAGGCCGCCGGAAATGAAATCTTCACCGATCCTGTGGTTGGTCAATCCGGGCAGAGCGGCCACTTCTGCCAACCCGCCGTCTTTGAAGCGCCAGATACGCAATGTTTTGGCCAGGTGAGGGCGGTCGATGTAAGCGATCTCGATATACCCGTCGCCGTCCAGGTCGGCGGCCCCAATCGGGGCGAGCCAGCGGAAGCGGGTACCGATATGAGGCGTGGCTGCGATCTTTTCTCCGGCGGCGTCGTAGATCGCTAGTTGAGCCCCTGAGTTGTTGTGGGATTCAACGACAATTGCTTCGCGTGCACCATCTCGGTTGATGTCTGCCAAGCGCGGAGCGATGTCTTCGAACACGCGATCCTGTGGCAGGCGAACAGTTACGACCGTATTGCCGGTCGTGAATTCCAGCGCGCCATATTCGATAGTGTCACCCAAGACGCCATGGGCGTAACGAGTGGTTGGTTCTGTGAAGCGGGCGTCGTTAATGGTATCTGCCGTGCCAGCTAGTGGCAGCGTGAGCCAAAGTCCAAAAGGTAAGAAAGCGCCGCGCGCCCGTTTTTGCCAAAAGCAGCGGGGTAGCCACGGCGCCTTGTTGTGCATCAGATTTGTTTTTCGGGCATCTGAACGACCAGCCCGTCCAGCGCATCCGTGACTTTGATTTGGCAGGTCAGGCGCGAGCGGGCCGGATCGGGCTCGAACGCAAAGTCCAGCATGTCTTCTTCCATGTCATCCTTTGCCGGAATTTTTTCGATCCAGTCGGGATGGACGTAAACATGGCAGGTCGAGCAGGCGCAGGCGCCGCCGCAATCGGCCTCGATGCCGGGAATGTTGTTGTCACGGGCCCCTTCCATGACGGTCAGTCCGTTGGCGACCTCGACTGTATGTTCGGTACCGCCGTGCTCGACATAGGTGATCTTTGCCATTGCGTGCGTCTTCCTTTTGCGATGTTCGATTTCTTCCTTAGTGAAGGCATTTAGGTCTTTCCAGCCTCATTTGCGACTCAGTGCGCCGTGTCTGGACTTTCTTGCTATTTGTTCTATTTTTGTTCTCATGCTTGTTACACCCATTCGCCCTGTGGCTTCAAACCGTGATTGGCCGCGCCCGCCGTCTTGTCTGCCTTCCAACCAACTGGATTCCCCGTCTGAGGGTGCGCGCGTGGCTGTGGCCGGGCTGGTGATCCTGCGGCAGAGGCCGGGGACGGCCAAGGGCGTGATCTTTCTGACGCTTGAAGATGAGACCGGGATCGTGAATGTGGTGGTCTGGCGCAAAATCTACGAACAGTTCCGCCGTGCGGTGATTTCGGGGCGGTTGCTGAAAGTGACAGGCCGGATGCAGCGGGCGCATTCAGTGACCCATGTGATTGCGGAAGAGATCGAGGATATTTCGGGGATGTTGGATGTGCTGGTGCGGGGCGAGGGGTAGGCCAGCTTTCACGGCCAAAAGCCGACGTCTGCGTTGCCGCCTTGCGCGCACCAAGACCTGTGCTCGCCTGGTTGCCCCCTGATGCACCGGCGGAACAGAGGCGCTTTTTTGCCACTTTGGCGCTGGTTGGTCGACTCTTTGATGCCGCGTGAGTAATGGCAGGCAACTCTATGCGTCGCCTGTGTCAGAACGCAGACGCGATTGCACGCTACTCACATCATCTCAGAGTCGGTTCAGATGCCCAACGTAACACAACATGGATCTTTCGAAAAAAACGTCCATCTGGATGAGAGCCAGATAACCAGTCGCCTCGAGGAGCTCTTGGCGCTTACACGCTCAAAGGGATATGTGCATACCGCCAGAATGATCGAAGAAGCATTGAATGCCCATTCTTTCGAGCACAGACACCTTGGGAAAACCCAAAAATACCTCTCGGAATTGCAACATCTAAAGCGCAAAGAGATGACACGTTTGGTGGAAGAAACCGGTGAAAAAATGCACTCGGTTCCCAACTTTCGTTCGGCGCGCTCGAAGGTGCCGGGTGGCCTTTCTTTCGATACGAATGAGCGACCCGCAGAACCAGTTGGGAAAAACGCGGTAAGGAAAACGCAAGCGGCTTTTGTCCTGACGCCCCGGATGCGCGTTGACCACAGAAATACTGCCGCGTTGCGCAGTGGGGTTTGGAGGAGTAGACCGATGTCTTTCCCTGCGGAGCCCGAATTCAAGTTTCGCTAGCCGATCCTGCCGCGGCCAAGGCAGCCAGGGCCGATGATCAGCGTCAATCCAAACGGGTTTTCAACGCAGTCATCGTTTGAACAAGACCTCCTGCGCCTGCTTGTCGCGATTGTCTCCACGTAGATCTGCGTGCAGAGCGCGCCCGGCCTGAACGCCGGGGCGGGCGCCGACGGCCTTCAGCCAGCGCGCAAAGTGGGGTTTGTCCTCCAGCACTTGCTGCTGCCCTTCCCACAGGCTGGCCCAGCCCCAGATCGACATGTCTGCAATCGAATAGAAGTCTCCTGCAACGTATTCGTTCTCGGCCAGCCGTCTGTCGAGTACCCCGTAAAGACGACCGACCTCGGCCCGGTAACGGTCTTTGGCGTAGGGCAGGTCCTGTGGGGGGCTCAGCTGAGGGGCGTATTTCAGGAAGTGATGCGCCTGACCGGCCATCGGACCAACGCCGCCCATCTGCCACATCAGCCATTCTTCGACGGCGATCCGATCACGCTCGGTCTTTCCATAGAACCGCCCGGTCTTGCGGGCCAGATACATCAGGATTGCGCCGCTTTCAAAAACCGAGATCGGTGTACCATCTGGCCCGTCTGGATCCACGATTGCTGGCATCCGGTTGTTCGGGGCGATCTTCAGGAATCGGGGGTCGAACTGATCACCCTTTCCGATATCGATCAGATGAGTGGTGTAGGGCAGCTCCATCTCTTCCAGAGCGATGGACACTTTCCAGCCGTTCGGTGTGGGCCAGAAAAACAGATCAATCGGGTCAGCCATGTGTTCTCCTGATGTTGGGGGGATCATGCGGGTTTCTGCCGGCTCGGCAAGTGCGGCTTACGAAAGCGTGACCGAATGCAAGCCGGGCTTGACCGCAAACCGCCCGAGGCGTATTGCCATCCCAGAGCTACGTGGCGATTTGTTACCGGATTGCGGGCCACGCTAAACAACACCGCTAAAAGGTCAGGATGAAAGACCCCTTTCGCTTGGCCGCGTCTGGGGTTTTTTGTTTGCCTCCGCCAGAGGCTGAAAGGAATGAGATGAGCGAGAACTGGAACAAGCGCACACAAGCCGTCCATGGCGGTATCCGCCGCAGTCAGTACAATGAGGTGAGCGAGGCGATTTTCCTGACGCAGGGCTTTGTCTACGAAAGCGCCGAACAGGCCGAAGCCCGGTTTCTGGAATGCGGCCCCGATGAGTTCATCTATGCCCGCTATGGCAATCCGACCGTATCTATGTTCGAACAGCGTATAGCGGCACTTGAAGGTGGCGAGGATGCGTTTGCGACGGCCTCGGGCATGGCGGCGGTCAACGGTGCGCTGACCTCGATGTTGAAGGCCGGGGAGCATGTTGTTTCAGCAAAGGCACTGTTCGGGTCCTGCCTGTACATTCTTGAGAACATCCTGACCCGTTTTGGCGTCGAAGTGACCTTTGTGGACGGCACCGATCTGGAGCAATGGCAGGCAGCGATCCGCCCGGACACCAAGGCGGTCTTCTTCGAGTCCATGTCGAACCCGACTCTTGAAGTGATCGACATCGCATCCGTGTCCGAGCTGGCCCATGCAGTCGGCGCCATTGTGGTGGTGGACAATGTGTTCTCGACGCCCGTCTTCTCGCGCGCGATAGAACAGGGCGCGGATGTGGTCGTTTATTCGGCAACCAAGCACATTGACGGGCAAGGCCGTGCGCTGGGCGGCGTCATCATCGGCACTAGGGACTTCATCCGCGGAACCGTTGAGCCGTATCTGAAACATACCGGCGGCGCGCTCAGCCCGTTCAACGCCTGGGTCATGCTCAAAGGTCTAGAAACCATGGCGCTGCGCGTCAATGCGCAGGCCGACAGCGCGCAAAGGATCGCGGAGGCGCTTGAAGGGCATACCGCGCTGTTGCGTACCCTTTACCCTGGTTTGAAGACCCACGCGCAAAATGCTCTGGTTCAATCGCAACTTGGCGGAAAGGGCGGAACCGTGTTGTCTCTGGATATTAAGGGTGGCAAGGACGCGGCTTTTGCTTTCCTGAATGCGATGACCATTCCTGTGATCTCCAACAACCTGGGCGATGCCAAGTCGATCGCGACGCACCCGGCGACCACCACCCACCAGCGTCTGAGTGATGCACAAAAAGATGAGCTGGGCATAACGCCGGGCCTGATCCGTTTTTCAGTTGGCCTGGAAGACGCCGGGGACTTGCTGGCGGACATCCAGCAGGCATTGGAGGCTTCGCAGAAACAAACTGGAGCACAGTGAAAAGCCTCTTACCGCTTTAGGCGTCGCGTTGTCTGTGAACGCGGCGTCTTTTCGGGTGGTATTCACGGTTGAAGCCTGACCTTTGCGTCTGCGAAAGGCGTAATTCGTTGCAAAATGACGGTTTTGCGCCGGTTTTTTCAATCCGGACTGCTATTTCCTGCGTAATGGGTTAAACTGGTAAGTGACCTGCAGCCGTATATATTCTGCCGACCATTCGAGGAACCGCAGCCGATGAACGTTCACCCGCGCGACATTGATGATACTCCGGATCAGGAAAAAGCTGCCGAGGCTCTGAAGGTTCTGCGGCAATGGGCGGAATCTGCGACGGCATCCGAGATCAGCCAACTAGATCCGGCTATTGCGCGGCTGGTGCCCGGCCTGACTGCGGTGAACTATCCTTCGCTCTCGCGCGAGTACCCGGATGGTTTCTCAGTTGACGCGGATTACCGCGCGACATTGCCTGATTTGCAAAACGGTCCGTCCAGCCTGATCCGCGGTGCCAAGCAGCAGATCCAGCATGTCGGCATCTCGAATTTCCGCCTACCGATCCGATTTCATCGGAAAGAGGGTGAAGACCTGGCGCTTGAGACGTCAATCACCGGTACCGTCAGCCTTGAGGCCGAGAAAAAGGGCATCAACATGTCCCGGATCATGCGGTCATTCTACAAACATGCTGAGCGCACATTCAGTTTCGAAGTGATGGAGGCGGCGCTTGACGACTACATGACCGATCTGGACAGTTTCGATGCCCGTATCCAAATGCGGTTTTCCTACCCGGACAAGATCAAGAGCCTGAGATCGGGTCTGGAAGGGTACCAGTATTACGACATCGCTCTGGAACTGGTGGAATCCAACGGTGTGCGCCAGAAGATCATGCATCTGGACTATGTCTATTCCTCGACCTGCCCGTGCTCTTTGGAACTGAGTGAACATGCTCGTTCCACGCGGGGACAATTGGCGACACCACATTCGCAACGTTCTGTCGCGCGGATTTCCGTGGTCGTCGATTGCGACGCCGATTGTCTGTGGTTTGAAGACCTGATCGGGCTATGCCGACGCGCGGTTCCGACCGAAACGCAGGTCATGGTCAAACGTGAAGATGAACAGGCTTTTGCCGAGCTGAACGCCGCCAATCCGATTTTTGTCGAAGATGCGGCGCGCTTGTTCTGCGCTGAATTGCTGGCAGATCATCACGTCGGTGATTTCCGGGTTGTCGCCAGCCATCAGGAAAGCCTGCACAGCCACGACGCCGTGTCGATTCTGACCGAAGGACCAACCTTTGCGGCATCCAGCTTGGATCCAAGACTGTTCACTACCCTGTTTCACGTTGGGTGAATACACCTGCGTAAGCGGCTAGAATTTAATCAGAGATTTCATCTGTAGGCGCTCCTTTGCCGCAATGCAGCAAAAATGCTGCATCTGCGCGGTTTTTTCTTGTATGTCCATAGGGAATGCAGCAGCTGTTGTACGCCAATTGAATGGTGAACGGCCCTGAAAGGAAGCCGAGACGTGAGACGCCTTGGACTGCAAGACCTAAACCGTCGCTCGAGAAATCGAAGCGGACAAGGCACTTTAGTCACAAATCTCGGGCTGCATCGTTTTTACAGGAGAAACATGTAATGAATCCGATTACCCAACCGCTGGAGTTTCAAGCTGCGGCAATTCGCATGGCAGGCTACGCAATGGTCAACCAGATAAAGATCATGCAAATTGTGGCCCGTTCTGCGTTTGAACTGCCCATGGCACCTGTGCAAGCACTGCACTCGGCTGCATCAGCTCCTGCAAAACCGGTTAAAAAGACGACGGTCAAGGCCAATGCTACCGCGCCGCGCGTGTCAAATTCAGCGGCCCAAAAGACCGCTGTTGCGAAGAAACCGGTAAAGAAGGTTGTTGCGGTTACACCGAAACCCGAACCCAAACCTGCAGAGTTTTCCGCGAAGCCACGCGCCGCCGCCACCCCTAGGGTTGAAACTGCAGTGAAAGCCAAACCAGCACCAAAACCGGCACCGCGGCCAAAAACAGAAACGAAACCGGCTGTATCTGGTGCCAATAACGTTAAGCCGGTTGCACGGAACGCGACCCCTGCCGCGTCTTCCTCGGGTGCATCAGCCCCGGTGAAAAAACCTCGGGCCCGACCTGCGGATTCCGCGACCAAGGCGCCCTCCGCACGGTCCAAAGCTGCTAAGACGCTTGAAAAAACCGAATCGACCCGAGCAAAACCCGCGCCCCGTACGCCCAAGGCAACATCTCCGAAGCAAGCGCCTTCTGCTACGCAGCCAAAACCCGCGGCAGCGGTAGAGCAATCAAAACCGCAGGCGCGCAAAACCCGGTCGCCGTCGAATCCACCCGCGATGCCGGGGGCAGATAGCAAAACAGACGCGTAATCCGGGATCATCTGCTTGACACGGTCGGGCTGGCGCGCCAACGCTGCGCGTTATGATGGATCTTCGCCCGGTCGGATATGTGATTGGCTTGCTGGTCGCCATTCTTGGGGCGACCATGCTGTTTCCTATGCTTGCGGACATCATCGAGGGTCGCGGCGAATGGAATGTCTTCCTGGAAAGCGCGATCATCACGATGCTGACCGGATCCGTTCTGGCGATGAGTTGTTCGAATGGCGTGGGCGAGGGGTTGACCATTCGGCAGACCTTTCTGTTGACAACAGGGGTCTGGGTTGCGCTGCCCGTCTTCGGTGCAATTCCGTTTCTGTTCGGTGAAACCGAGCTGCGCTTTGTCGATGCGTATTTCGAGGCGATGTCAGGACTGACGACGACAGGTTCGACCGTGATATCAGGGTTGGATACGCTGCCGCAGGGGCTTTTGTTGTGGCGGGGTATCCTGCAATGGCTGGGGGGTATCGGTATCATCGTTGTCGCCATGGTGTTCCTGCCGGAATTGCGGGTTGGTGGCATGCAAATCTTCCGATCGGAAGGATTTGAAACCATGGGAAAAATCCTGCCACGCGCGCAAGAGATTGCGGGACAGATTTCCCTGATCTACGTCTTTCTGACTCTTGTATGCGTGCTGGTCTATTCCGGGTTAGGGATGAGTTTTTTTGACGCGTTGGTGCACGCGTTCACGACGATGTCTACCGGCGGTTTTTCGAACTATGATGCCTCGTTTGGAACATTTTCAGGCCCGGCCGAATATGCTGCATCCGTCTTCATGATTTTGGCGGCTCTTCCCTTTGTGCGCTATGTCCAATTGGCCAATGGTCATACGGCGTCCTTATGGAAAGACAGTCAAATACGGGCATTTCTGGCGACCATTCTGGTTCTGGTTGTCATCATGTCAGTCTTTCTGACCTCGGTCTTTCCCCATCACTGGGAACAGGCGTTCCGCGAGTCGTTGTTCAATATCACCTCGATCATCTCGGGGACAGGATATGCCAGTGTCGATTACATGGGGTGGGGCAGCTTTCCGATCATGTTGTTTTTCCTGATCGGATTGATCGGTGGATGCGCGGGGTCGACGGCGTGTTCGATCAAGGTTTTCCGGTATCAGTTGCTGTTTGCCTCGATCAAAAGCCAGATCAAACGGATCAGGTCCCCTCATGGCGTGTTCATGCCGCTCTATGATGGAAGGCCGGTCGGACGGGACGTTCTGACCTCGGTGATGAGTTTTTTCATGTTCTTTGTTCTGTCGATGGGCGTGTTGTCCTGGGCGTTGGCACTGACAGGTCTGGACTTCATTACTTCCGTGTCCGGGGCCGCGACAGCGCTGGCCAACGTTGGCCCAGGTCTTGGCGATCAGATCGGACCTGCGGGTAATTTTGCAGGTCTTAACGATACGGCCAAATGGCTGCTGACAACCGGAATGCTGGTCGGGCGGCTCGAGCTTTTGGCCGTATACGCGATCTTCACCGTTCAATTCTGGAGAGGCTGATGAAAAGACCCCTTGGCGCGCAAATCTCGCATATGCTCAAGGATCGTGGTGTGGATGTGATTTTCGGCATTCCCGGTGTCCACAATCAGGAAATGTATCGCGGTATCGAAGAGGCCGGAATCACGCATGTTCTGGCCCGGCACGAGCAGGGGGCTGGTTTCATGGCTGACGGTTACGCGCGTGCGACCGGCCAGCCCGGCGTCGCCTATGTGATCACCGGACCCGGTTTGTGCAACATTATGACCCCGATCGGACAGGCCTACAGCGACTCGGTTCCGATGCTGATTCTGTCCTCCTGTCTGGATGAAACACAGGCCGTCCGGGGCCAGTTGCACCAGATGAATGATCAACGTGCCGCCGCCGGTACGGTTGCGGATTGGTCTCTACAGGCCGATTCCGCCGAAGCTGCCTATGGGCTGATAGAACGGGCGTTTGAAGAATTCGAGCTTTTGCGCCCGCGACCCAAGCACATTCAGGTGCCCATCGCACAGTTGGAGGCCGAGGCCGACCCGGCGCCGTTCCCCAACCAGCCCGCGCTGCGCACCAAAGCGTTGCCGCCTGACGTGTCATCGGTTGTGTCCATGTTGAACCTGGCCCGCAGGCCGCTGTTCATTCTGGGTGGAGGCTGCAAATCTAATGAATGGCGGCAGATTCTGACGCAGCTGGGGGCGGCGTGCTTTACCACCTATGCCGGACGTGGGTTGTCGGGCGCAAATTATCCGCTGGATTTCGGGTCCATGTTGCCGCGTCCCGGCAGTGCCGAGGTGATAGCATCGGCTGATCTGGTGATCGCGGTAGGGGCCGAGCTGGGCGAGGTCGATTTGTGGCGGCATGAGTTGGGGCACAAGGCGACCTTGATACGCGTTGATCTCGACCCCGAGGTTCTGTCTGATCGTCGCCGCGCCGCCATCAAGCTGCAAGTCGACAGCCAGAGCTTTGCCCGCGCCCTGTGGCACGCAACCCAAGACATGAAACCAGCAACGGGCTGGTCAGCCGAGGAAGTGGCCGACATGCGCGCCCGCTGGCGTGCTGAGGTGGATGCCGAGCGGCCGGGAATCGTGCCGATTGCAGACGCCCTGCGCGCGGCCATGCCGGCCGACACCATGATCTATTCGGACATGACGCAATTTGCTTACGTAGCAAAAGAGGTATGGGACATGGCCTATCCTCATCACTGGCATCATCCGACGGGGTTTGGCACTCTTGGCTATGGGTTGCCCGCCGGTATTGGCGGGGCGGTTGCCCGACGCCGCAAACCCACGGCCGTTATCGCCGGGGATTACGGGTTCCATTACACGATGCAGGAACTGGGCGTGGCGGTTGAACTGGGTTTGTCGCTGCCGATCATTCTATGGGACAACGGCAAACTGAAAGAAATCGAGGACAGTATGGTGCGCAGTCAGATCGCCCCCAATGCGGTCATGGCCCACAATCCTGATTTCTGCAAACTCGCCCAAGCCTTCGGTGCGCGCTCTTCAGCACCTTCGAATGTGGCAGAGATGCAAAGTGCAGTCCGAGCCGCATTCGATGCGCCTGTGCCAACCTTGATCCACGTGACACCTGACATTCTGTAACGAAAAAGCGCCGCACTTTCCTGCGGCGTTTTTTGTTGATGTGCTGTCGGATCAATCCCAGCAGCGAACCAGAACCGTCATCCCGGTTGCGCGCCGGTTCAACTCATTGGGCGAGATCCGTGTGGTTTCCTCGCTCGACTGACCGGCCACTCCGGCCTCTGCCAGAATTTCGGTCAACCGATCAACGGTGGCCGCAAGGCTGACCGAAGCGGGCAGGGTGCGCCCTTCGGACGGTGTGGGCAACAGCATTCCGACGACGTTGCCGCTGTCATTGAAAACGGGGCCGCCTGCGTCGCCGGGTTGGGCGTTCAACGCCAGACGCTTGACGCCCGCCTCACCTTTCAGCCCACGAACGTCAGCGACCTGCCCGAAGGTCAGAGAAGGGCCGCCCAATGCGCCCTCATAGGAATAGCCGGACACGGCCACCTCCGACTTGATGCGCGGAATGGCGGCACTGAATGCGGCGACGCTCATGGGGGCGAGTGTCTTTGCAGGACGCAGGACTGAAACGCCAAGTTCAGGGTCTGTCAGGGCCAGTTGAACCTCCTGATCACCATCCAGCGTGATCCGCGTGCACCTGTCTGCGGCCTCAGAAACCGTCAGTACTGTCCCATTCTCATCCGCGAAGAAACCAGAACGTGTCAGTCGGGGCTTTCGGACCTGAAGGCCCGACACCAGATCAATGCGCTGTTCTGCGGATGCACCGGCGGCGGCATCCAGAGCCGCATCCGTTGTGCTGAAGCGGGACTTCATCGCTGACAGAACTCGCAGGCGACGTGCCTCGTCTCCTTCGGGCCAGACAAGGGTGAAACCCTTGATTTTTCCATCCGCCAATTGCGCTTGCGTAAAGGACACTATGCCGTTGCCGCGTCCTTCAAGGGTAAACCGGTCGCGGCCCAGTTCACGAGGGCCATTCAGCGGAACGATCTCAAGCGATTGCATCACCTCGTAAAGGGCGCGGAACGTGTTCTTGTCTCCCTCCTGGCTGATCAGGAGCGCGTTGGCGTTCAGGTCAGAGATGCTTTTGAAATGTGCGAACGGGGCTTCATAACGATCAAGGCTCAGAGCGCCCAGAGGCATGTCGAGCACAATCCCGGCCTTGTCGTCGGAATACCGCTCCATTCCGACAGAGATCAGCGGCGCGTTGTATTCATCCATCAGGGCCTTGCGCTGCAAAGTGGTCAGCACCCCCGTTGCATCAAACCCGTTATAGCGCTGCCAATCGCTCATCGAGCGGCGGGTGCCTTGCCCGAACGCACCATCAATGGTCGAGTTGTAAAACCCGGCCGCGCGCAGAGCCGTTTGCAGATCTTTGCGTTCCTGCGCGGTCAGCAGGCGTTCGGACTGCAGCGCCTGTGCGCGGTTTTCATCCGAATTCTGAGGCGTGACCACGGCCGGGGCTTCTTCCAGTTGCGCCGCCGGTTCAATTGGTGCCGCGACGGTGCCACGGTTCAGTACATTTGCTCCGACGGGCCAGAACTGTTGTCCCATCGCACTGGAAAATGCGATGTAGCTGTCGCGCGGGATCTGGCCCTCGGTCTGATAAACGCGCAATACCTGTTCGGCGTCAGTGCGTGCATAAGGGCCGATCACGATTGCATACCAGCCGCTGTTCAGACGAAATCCGTTCACGTCCGGTAACGCACCGGCATAGGCCTGGGCCCGCTCTTGTGCTTTGCTCAGCGAGGGCTGAGCCTCGATCTGGACCCAGACGCCGGGATCTTGTTGCGCGGTTGCGGCGCGCAGGCCGACCAGAAGAAACAATAGGATTACTGAAAATACGCGTGTCATAGTCTGCCCGTTTTATGCAGTGTTCGTGCTTTGGCACAGAATACGCGAATTCACTTGCGAAACGCCATGCCATGAATGCGGGGAATTTGCTGTGTGGCCCTGCAGATACAGGCTTGGCCCCAAGCCCCGTTGACGCCCCTTGGCCCCTTGCATAGGAAGGGCAAAACCGACCGGAACCGGGCGTAAAGGCGCCCAGAGGGAATGTCATGACCGAACCGACCAGCGCACCGCGTTCATTTCAGGAGATCATCCTGCGGCTTCAGACCTATTGGGCGTCAAAAGGCTGTGCGATTCTGCAGCCCTATGACATGGAAGTTGGGGCCGGAACGTTCCATCCCGCGACGACCCTGCGCGCGCTGGGGTCCAAGGCTTGGGCCGCGGCTTACGTTCAACCGTCGCGCCGCCCGACGGATGGGCGTTACGGTGAGAACCCGAACCGGTTGCAGCACTACTATCAGTATCAGGTACTGATCAAACCCAGCCCACCGGATTTGCAGGAACTGTATCTGGGGAGCCTGCAAGCCATCGGTATCGATATGGATCTGCATGACATCCGGTTCGTCGAAGATGACTGGGAAAGCCCAACACTCGGCGCGTGGGGCCTGGGTTGGGAAGTCTGGTGTGACGGAATGGAAGTAAGCCAGTTCACCTATTTTCAACAGGTCGGCGGGCATGACTGCGCACCGGTATCAGGCGAACTGACCTATGGGCTTGAGCGTCTGGCCATGTATGTTCTGGGCATTGATCACGTGATGGACATGCCGTTCAACGATCCCCAGTCGCCCAGCCCTTTGACATACGGCGATATCTTCAAGCAGACCGAAGAGGAATACGCCCGCTGGAACTTCGATGTCGCGAACACCGAGGTCCTGCTGCGCCACTTCGAAGAGGCCGAAGTCGAGTGCGCCGCCATTCTGGCGCAGGAGGATGTGGACCCCAAGACTGGCAAACGCATCATCATGGCGCATCCCGCCTATGATCAATGCATCAAGGCGAGTCACATCTTCAACCTGCTGGACGCGCGCGGGGTAATCTCAGTGACAGAACGGCAGGCCTATATCGGGCGAGTTCGGGCGCTGGCCAAACAATGTGCGGATGCATTCGTGCAGACCGAGGCCGCCGGGTTTCAGGCCTGATGAGGCAATCAGGCCAGTCCGGGCAAAAGTGCTTTGAGTCCGTCTGCGATCATGCTGACGGCAATGGCGGCAAGGATCATGCCCATGAAGCGGCTCATGATCACGCGCGCGTTGCTGGACAATCGTTCAGCCAGCCACGCGGCGTTCCAGAACGTGATCAGAAGCAGGCCAACTATGGTGAGGAATACTCCTGCATAAACAAAGGCTTCGACCGGAGTTTTGACCTGATGTGCATACAGGATCAGGGTGGTTATCGTGCCGGGGCCCACCAGGATAGGAAAGGCCAGCGGGTAAAAGGCCACAGTGTCTGGTTCGGGGTAAGCCTCCTTCTCTCCCTTCGTTCCGTGGTGAGAGGTGCTTTCGTTTCCGTTCAGCATGTTGAGGCCGATCATCATGACGACCAGGCCTCCGGCGACGCGCAGGTGATTGACGCTGATGCCAAAAAGGCCAAGTGCTTGACTTCCAACCAGCGCAAAGGCACCACCAAGGATCAGGCAATAGATCACCGTCTTCACCGCAATCTTGCGCTGGTCGGCGGCAGGCAGGTCCTGAGTGACGCTCAGAAACACCGGCAGGTTGGTAACCGGGTTCATGATCGCAAACAATGCGCCGAAAAAACCGACAGCAAGCGTGGAATCCATGGTGTTGACCTCATTAATGCCTGTACCCGGATGAAACCTGTCCTATTTTACAAGAACTTGAAAGAGGCGGTTTAAGAGATGACGGGAAAACTGCTGGCAATTGTCCTGTTGCTGTCGGCCCTGGTCGCCGGGGCCGGAATGTATTATTTGCAGATCTACGGTTTCTACTATGAGGTCGAAGCGCAACCCGGTCAGGACGTGGTCCTGATGACGGAAGAAGGCGATACGCCCCTCCCGATCCCCTATTCAGAGTTTCAGGCGATCGACGCAGACAGTTCTCCGATCCGCTACCGCGGCTGTTTTGAAACGGATCTAAAACCGGATCAGATGGCCGGATTTATTCCTGTCGAAAACCCCGAACCATTGACCGCGCCGGGTTGGTTTGACTGTTACGACGCCGTGTCGCTAGGCGATGCGCTGAAATCAGGTCAGGCTCAGGCGTTCTTGGGTGTGAAAAACATCCATTTCGGCGTCGACCGGATTGTGGCGGTTGCCAAGGACGGCAAGGGGTATGTCTGGCACGCGTTGAACAATTGCGGTGAAAAAGCCTATGACGGTACGGTAGTGGGTGAGGAGTGCCCAAAACACCCTGATAACTGAGGAAAACCATGGCCGACGCCGTTTTGATCCCGGACTTCATTACTGCAACTCTGGGCTTTGCGGTGTATTTGTTGGGTGCTAGGATTAACAGCAAAGTCGCGGTTCTTAGACAGTTCAACATTCCTGAACCGGTCACAGGCGGCCTTTTGGCCTCGCTCGTGGTCTTGCTTCTCTATCTCGTTGCCAGTGTTGAGCTGTCATTCGAGTTGCAGACCAGGGACGCTCTGCTGGTTCTGTTCTTTGCCGGAATCGGATTGAACGCGCGGCTTTCTGACTTGATTGCCGGTGGTAAACCTCTGGTGATCCTGCTGATTTTGACGCTTGTTACGATCGTTGCGCAGAACGTTATAGGCGCGGCAGGGGCTTCCTTGTTTGGCTATCCGGTGCAAGCTGGCGTTCTGTTCGGTTCGGCCGCATTGATTGGTGGACACGGAACCGCAATCGCATGGGCACCCGAAGTAGCCGGCGCAACGGGTCTGGACGGTGCAACCGAACTTGGCGTTGCTGTGGCAACGCTTGGTCTGGTGCTTGCAGCGCTGGTGGGTGGCCCCATCGCCCGTCTTCTGGTGGAAACACGAGGCCTGTCGCCGGACCGCCCTGACGAAGAACATACGGTCGGACTGCCGGAAAAAACGACCGCGGCCACCGAAATTGACCATATGACCATTATGCGCGTGCTGCTGCACCTGAACCTTGCGATTATTCTGGGCTATGCGCTGGGCGAGGCGATTTCGGCAGCGGGGCTGAAACTGCCGCTGTTTGTGCCTTGCCTGATCATGGGCATCGTGATCTCGAATGTCCGAGCGGCCATCGCTCCGTCGGCGCCGCCGGTTGCGCGTACACCGTCACTGGCATTGCTGTCTGAATTCGCTCTTGGTGCTTTTCTGGCAATGTCATTGATGAGCCTGCAGTTGTGGACCATCGCGGAACTGGGCATGGCAATTGCCGTGATCATGTCGGCGCAAACTCTGTTCACGGTCGTTTTCGTGATTTGGGTTCTGTTTCCCTTGATGGGCTCGAACTATCGGGGGGCGGTGCTGGCAGCGGGCTTCGGAGGATTCGCCCTGGGCGCCACACCCACGGCGATTGCAAATATGACCGCGGTAACCAAGCGATATGGGCCTTCGCCTATTGCCTTTATCGTGCTGCCCCTTGTATCCGCCTTCTTTGTGGATATCGCAAATGCCATCGTCATTCAGACGATCGTAAATTTCTAAGGACCGACAATGCCCGACTTGCTGATCGAACTGTTTTCCGAAGAGATTCCTGCGCGGATGCAAGCGCGAGCAGGTGAGGATCTGAAAAAGCGGATTGCCGATGGTCTGGTAGAGGCTGGCTTGACTTATTCAAGCGCTGCCACCCTGACGACACCCCGCCGTCTGACATTGGCGGTGGAAGGTCTGCTGGCGCAAAGCCCGACAATCCGGGAAGAGCGCAAAGGACCCAAGGTCGGCGCGCCGGACAAAGCGATTGAGGGTTTCCTGCGGGGCGCGGGCATGACCCGCGACCAACTGGAAGAGCGCGAGACGCCCAAGGGCGCCGTTTATTTCGCCACCATCGAGAAGGCGGGTCGTCCGGCCGCCGAGATCATTGCCGAAGTGCTGGAGGCCACCATTCGCAATTTCCCATGGCCCAAATCCATGCGTTGGGGCAGTGGCAGTCTGCGGTGGGTCCGTCCGTTGCATTCCATTCTGTGCATCCTGACCGATGACTCCGGGGCGCAGGTCGTTCCGATGGAGGTCGATGGCATCCATTTCGGTGACACCACAGCCGGTCATCGTTTCATGGCCCCCAACCGGTTCCCGGTTACGTCTTTCGAGGACTATGCCGCCAAGCTGAAACGCGCATTCGTGATTCTGTCACCGGATGAACGCGCCGAGCACATCTGGAATGATGCGCAGAACATGGCTTTTGCCGCCGGTCTGGAAATTGTAGAAGACAAGGGACTGTTGGCAGAAGTGGCCGGTCTGGTCGAATGGCCCGTGGTTTTGATGGGCCAGATCGATGACGAGTTTCTGGAACTTCCGCCCGAAGTGTTGCAGACCTCGATGAAAGAGCACCAGAAATTCTTCTCGGTGCGCAACCCCAAGACAGGTCGGATCGAACGGTTCATCACCGTCGCCAACCGCGAAACCGCTGACAATGGCGCGACCATACTGGCGGGGAACCAAAAGGTGCTGTCGGCACGTCTGGCCGATGCCAAGTTCTTCTGGGAGAACGACCTGCGCATTGCCAAGTCGGACATCACCCAATGGACCCGTGCGCTGGAGAACGTGACCTTCCACAATAAGTTGGGCACCCAGGCCCAACGGATTGATCGCATCGCGGCGCTGGCCCGTGAACTCGCGCCGGTGACGGGCGCCGACCCGGATCAGGTCGAGAAAGCCGCGCGTCTGGCCAAGGCCGATCTGAGTTCCGAGATGGTCTATGAATTCCCCGAACTTCAGGGGCTTATGGGGCGTTACTATGTCGAAGCGGCAGGCGAAGACGCTGCCGTGGCTGCTGTGGCGCAGGAACACTATTCACCGCTGGGTCCATCGGATGACGTGCCAACCGCGCCGCTGTCGGTGACCGTGGCACTGGCGGACAAGCTGGATACGCTGACCGGGTTCTGGGCGATTGATGAGAAACCTACCGGGTCGAAAGACCCGTTCGCTCTGCGTCGCGCGGCGTTGGGTATTATTCGCCTGGTGTTGAATAACAACTTGCGTCTGAAGCTGGATCGATATTTTGACAGCCAACTGGTGCGCGCAGAAAGTGCCGCAAATGATGCGCTGGCGACCGATGATATCAATGCGTTGTTGGGCGAAATCGCGGACCATGGCGTCTTTGGTGCGGCTTTCCAGGCGGTCAAGGAAAAGCTGGCTAAGATGCCGAACGGCGACTTCCTGAGATTGGAGAAAAAGGTTCCCGATACGTCCGATGACCTTTTGTCCTTCTTCCACGACCGGCTCAAGGTCTTCCTCCGAGATGAGGGCATCCGCCACGACATCATCGACGCCTGTATCGCGAAGGATGGCAATGACGACCTCAACCTGCTGGTCAAACGAGCGCGCGCGCTGAATGCCGTGATCGCGACCGAGGATGGGGAAAACCTCGTGCAGGGGTTCAAACGGGCCAACAACATCCTGACCCAGGCCGAGGAAAAGGACGGAGTGGAATACTCCTACGGAGCAGATGTGAAATTCGCCGAGACCGACAGCGAGAAGGCGGTTTTTGCGGCTTTGGATAGGGCTCAGTCGCAGATCGATGTGGCTCTGAAGTCCGAAGACTTCCCAACCGCTGTGGCCGCCATGGCCGCGCTGCGCGGACCTGTGGATGGGTTTTTTGAGGACGTTCAGGTCAACACCGACAATGACGTTGTCCGCCGCAACCGGCTGAACCTGCTCAGTCAGATTCGGCAGGTTTGTTCCAGCGTGGCCGATCTGTCGCGGATCGAAGGCTAAAACCTCGGGCACGCAGCGATGCCTGCCCACAACGCCCTTGCACGAAGGGCGCAAGCGCTTATGCTGCACGCAAATCAAAAGGTGCTGCAGTGCAGAATAATCCGCATACCACGCTCATTACACCCGATGCTCCGGTCACGGCTCATACACATGGCGGGCGAGCCAAATGTCTGCAACGACTGGTTCGACTGGACCTGCCGGTGCCCCGGACCGTCGCGTTGTCGTTTGATGCAGTCCACCAGATTGCGGAAGGCGATGTTCCGAACCTTGACGCGATCCTTGAGCAATTCGATCCGGCGACACTGCTGTGCGTCCGACCAAGTTCCGAAGATCCCGATTGGGGTGGGCCCGGTGCGGTTCTGAACATTGGTATGAATGATGCACGCTACGTGGACCTGTCCGATACCATGGGGGCAGAGGCCGCCGCAGCGCTGTATCGCAGGTTTGTTCAAAGCTACGCGATCCACGTGGCGCGGCTGGACGCGGACGTGTTCGATGACATCGACATGGATGGCAGCGAAGGTCTGCGCCATTCCTTGCGCGCATACGAAGATGAAACGGACGAAGCCTTCCCGCAGGACCGCGGTGAGCAGTTGATCGGGGTTTTGCGCTCGATGGCCCGCGCATGGGACGGGACATCCGCACGGCTGTTGCGGCAGGCCAAAGGCGCCCCCGCAGATGCTGGTCTTGGGCTTGTCATTCAAGAGATGATCCCAGGGGTCGGACAAGGTGAGTGCGGGTCAGGTGTGCTTCAACTGGTCGACTCCACCACCGGAATGCCGCAGATCACAGGGCGTTACCTGAGCCAGAGCCAGGGCCGGGATGCGCTGGGCGAAGATGTGGCAGCGCTGTTTCTTGAAAAAGACCCGCGTGGACCGTCGCTTGAAGAAGTCGCACCCAAAGCGTTTGCCGAGTTGAAGGAACAAGCCGCGTTGATGCGCAAAAAACTGCGCGAAGAAATGCAGGTCGAGTTCGTCATTCAAAACGGCAAAGTGCATATTCTGGATGGCGTCCGGGTTCAGAGAACTTCGCGCGCGGCGATGCGAATTGCCGTTCGTCTGGCTGAAGACGGGATCATACCGCCGCAGGAGGCGGTGATGCGTGTCGACCCCCACGCGTTGAATGAACTATTGCACCGGCAGGTCCATCCGGAAGCGCGGCGTGATGTGCTGACGACGGCCATCGGTGCCAGCCCGGGCGCTTCAACGGGAAAGATCGTGTTTACATCTGCAGAAGCGCAGGCCAGTGCCGCGCGCGGGGAGGCCTGTGTCCTGGTTCGCCGCGAAACCTCGCCCGAGGATGTGCGCGGGATGCATGCTGCCGTTGCGGTTCTGACTGAAAAAGGCGGGATGACCAGCCATGCCGCCGTGATTGGTCGTGGGCTTGGCTTGCCCTGTATCGTTGGCGCTTCTGACATCCGGTTCCAGACAAAACAGAAGATGCTAACTGCGCCCGATGGTCGTGTCTTCAAAACTGGCGATGTTCTGACCATCGATGGCAGCTCTGGACAGGTGCTGGCGGGGCAGCCTGCCATGCTTGAAGCCGCGCTGGATGATTGTTTTCAGACATTGATGGCGTGGGCCGATGCCGAGCGTGATATTGACATCCGCGCCAATGCCGACACACCGGCCGATGCGCAAACGGCGCGCAATTTTCAGGCGCAGGGGATCGGTTTGTGCCGGACAGAGCATATGTTCTTTGAGCCCGGCCGCCTGATCGTGATGCGCGAGATGATTTTTGCACAAACGTCGTCGGGCAGGGCGGCTGTGCTGGAACGTTTGCTTCCGATGCAGCGTGAGGACTTTGTTCAGCTGTTCAGAATCATGGAAGGGCAGCCCGTCTGCATTCGCCTGTTCGACCCTCCATTGCACGAGTTCCTGCCAACCACGCGCAGCGGTCAACGGGAATTGGCCGAGGCGCTGGATTTGCCGGTTTCCGATGTCGAGCGTCGGGTTGATGCGATGACCGAATACAATCCGATGCTGGGCCTGCGCGGTGTTCGTCTGGGTGTGACCGTGCCTGAAATCTATGACATGCAAGCGCGCGCGATCTTTGAAGCCACGCTGGATGCCAGAAAGAATGGTGCCCCCGTCGTGCCCGAAGTGATGATACCGCTGGTATCCGCTAAACGAGAGGTCGAACTGGTCAAGTCCCGCATTGATACGGTGGCGGCGGCGGTAGCGTCGGAACGAGGGCAGGAGTTTGAATATCGGCTGGGTGTGATGGTCGAAACCCCGCGCGCCTGTCTGCGCGCAGAAGAGATTGCCCCGCAGACCGCGTTCATGAGTTTCGGAACAAATGACCTGACGCAGATGACCTATGGTCTGTCCCGCGACGACGCTGGGCGCTTTATGTCGGCGTATGTTCGGCAGGGAGTGTTTCGGGAAGATCCGTTCCACGTTCTTGATCCGGATGGGGTAGGGGAACTGCTTAAGCTTGGAGCTGAGCGGGGACGAGCTGCGAAACCGGATGTGACCCTGTCTGTTTGCGGAGAACACGGCGGAAACCCCGAATCAATCGCCATCTGTCGCGATCTGGGGTTCGACTATGTGTCATGCTCTCCGTTCCGGGTTCCGGTCGCTCGGCTGGCTGCCGCTCAACTGGCGATTTCCTCCAGACTTGGGGGTTGACAGGGCCTGAAAACCCAAGGATTAGTGGGTTATCTGGACACTCGTAGGCGAAATTTATCTTCGCTACGGGCAAGATTCCACTTGCATTTTTTGAAAGACTGGACCTTTTCGCTAGATTGCGTTAGATGCCTCGTCGCGCCCGCCGGGGGAGGGTATGGCGCGTGAAGTGCCTGTGCGAGGTTATCTGATGCTACGTTACATAATGGCTGTTGCCACAATGGCAGCAACCGTGCTGCCGAGTGCGTCCTTCGCCGAGAGGGAAGCGATTGATACTGCAAAGAAAGAACTTGTCGCCCGCAGCGAATTGCCGGCGCAAAGCTTTCGTGACTATTTTAAACTGTTCCAGCCCCGTAAGGCGGCTAAACCTGTTGAAATAACATACTCCAAGGACTGGCTTGACCAACGGCCCAAGGCGACCGGTGACGAAAACTGGAAGTGCCTGTCCGAGGCGTTGTACTTCGAAGCCCGTGGCGAAAGCGTGCGCGGTCAGTTTGCAGTGGCCGAGGTTATTCTGAACCGGGTCAAGAGCAGCCGCTTTCCGAGTTCATTGTGTGGTGTAATCCGCCAGGGGACCGGTAAGAAATACCAGTGCCAGTTCACGTACACTTGCGACGGCCGCAAAGAAGTCATTCATGAGAAGAAGGCCTATGAGCGCGTATCCAAAGTCGCTCGTGCAGCTATTGATGGTGTTGGCAAAGAGCTGACCGAAGGGGCGACGCACTACCACACGACAGCGGTCCGTCCATCTTGGTCGCGTGTCTATAAGCAGACTGCGCGGATTGGTGTGCATATTTTCTACCGCCACAACTATCGGACAGCGAGCAACTGATTGACGCACCCGCGCTGGAAGCTTGATGGCGCGATGCGGGTTGCAGTCTATATTACGGGCTCAGGAGGCCCGTAATGCTTTTCACCCGACGACACATTCTTAAAACAGCCGTCGCAGCCACAATTCTGCCGGTCGCGGCCCGGGCTGGTTATCCGCCGCTCAAGGCGCATGTGACCCGCCAACGCGTTGCACCTCAAGGGTTTCCTGACACAACAGTCTGGAGTTACGGTGACACAGTCCCCGGAACGGCCATAAGGGTCGATCAGGGCGCACGCGTTCAGCGCAAACTGGTGAATGACCTTCCGCAAGCAACATCGGTCCACTGGCACGGGATCCGCATAGACAACGCCATGGACGGTGTGCCCGGTTTGACTCAGGATGCCGTCGTACCGGGCAGTTCTTTTGACTATGACTTCGTCGTTCCCGACGCGGGCACCTATTGGTACCACGCGCATAACCGGTCGATGGAACAGGTGGCCCGCGGGCTTTACGGGCCGCTGATCGTTGCAGAGGCCACGGCACCGGATGTCGATCAGGATCTGGTGCTGATGTTGGATGATTGGCGGTTGAACCCTGAGACCGCACAGATAATGGATGATTTCGACAATGGCCATGATCTGAGCCATGCAGGTCGGCTTGGGAACATCCTTACCGTCAACGGATCATTCGATCCTGTGTATGCGGTGCGAAGAAACGAGCGGCTGCGACTGCGACTGGTCAACGCGTCCAATGCCCGGATCCTGGATCTGGATCTGGATGGTCTTGTGGGGTGGATCGTCGCGTTGGATGGAATGCCTTTGGAAAAGCCACTAGAACTATCCAGCTCTTTCCCGCTGGCGCCGGCGCAGCGCGCGGATCTGATTGTCGATGTCACCGCCGAAGGAGATACGGCAAGCTTGGTCAGTGTCGAAAGGGATGGATCCTTTGGTCTGGCGCGGTTCGAAGTCAGTGGTAGTGCTGCGAAGGCGCACAGGCAGGGTGTGTCAGCATTGCCGTCTAATCCCTTGCCTGAGATCGGAAATCTTCAAGAAGCACAAACGCACCAGATGCGTCTGCAAGGTGGTGCAATGCGCTGGCTGGAAAGTGCCCGGCTGGGCGAAGCTGAATTGTCGGGCCGCGAGTTGGCGCAGTTGGGCAAGTTCTGGGCGCTGAATGGTTACGCCGAGCGCCCCGAAGAGCCGTTTCTGGATGCTGCTGTCGGTAGTTTGCACAGGATTGAGTTTGTGAATGAATCCGCCTTTCCGCATGCGATGCATCTGCACGGACATCACTTCCGACTGATCCTTGGTGATGGTTCTCTTGGTCCCTGGCGCGACACTATTCTGGTCGGGCGAGGACAGGCTCGCCAATTCGCATTGATCGCGGACAATCCGGGGAACTGGTTGCTGCATTGCCATATGCTGGGGCACGCCGCGTCCGGGATGATGAGCTGGTTTCGGGTCTTCTGACGACGCATTCGGCGGTTGGAATGGCGCTTGTTTGAATGCTATAGGCCCTCGCAACGCCTATAGTAGGCGAACTTTGAAACGAGCCCGAAAAGGCCTGACCCATGAGTTCTGAAATCCGTCTGGCATTCGCACACCCGTCCGAACGGTCCGAGGCGACGTCCCCCCGGGGGCCGTTGGATCGTATCTCGTTGCGCGACCATATTGTCGAAGTCGAAATCGGTGCCTTCCAGGCCGAGCGGGGAACAACCCAGCGGATCTGTTTCAACATCGTGGTCGAAGTCCGGCCTCTGACAGACCCGATTGATGATGATGTGGATCGCATCCTGTCTTATGACAGGGTAACGGAATCCATCGCCTATGAGCTGGCGGCCGAGCGCCTGAATCTGCTTGAGACATTGGCAGAGCGTGTTGCGGAACGCATACTGCTTGAGCCTCAGGCTGTAAGAGTCTTTGTTCGCATCGAAAAACTGGATCGGGGTCCGGGCGCATTGGGGGTTGAGATCGTGCGCGGAAAAGACTCGGTCCACCACGAAGTGGCCGAAGAAGAACGCCCGCACCCCCGCCTTGTGTTCCTGTCGAATGACGCCATTGCCTCGGATAATCTGACGGGTTGGATTGATCAGTTGGAGAACCGTCGGCGTCCACTGATCCTGTGTGTCGGGGCGTCGGAACTGGCCGCTCCACAAACGGGACATGCGATGACGCAGCGCCGGATTGACCTATTGGCCATCGAACAGAATGCGTGGGTTCTGGCGGCACGAGATCATCGCTGTGTGGTGGTCTCGACGCGGACCGAATTGGATTGGGCGATGAAGAACGGCCAAATCTGCGTTTGGGCGCCATCCAAGATCGTATTGGACGCCGTTGACGGCCCGTCCGCTGCCCCGTCGGATGCCGTAGCGTTGGCTGCATGGTTTGCCGCGACCTTTGAGGCGAGCGAAATGATGGTGATCGGCGGCGCTTTGCCGACGGAACCCAAAACGCCATTGCGCGCTGTTGCGGTGGATCAGGCCCAGCTGTGAGCGCCTATTTCAGACCACTGGTCCAGCATGGAGCGACTCGTCCCACAGACGCTGTGCCGCTGGCCGGCCAACCGCTCTGGTTCACCCATGTCGAGGCCCTGCGGCGCGGGTCCGAACCCGAAATCGTCGCGGCCTCGGACGTTCCGTCGGATCACCTTTGCCGTTTGAGCCAACCGCGGGCTGACGTCGCAGGTCTCGACATGCACGTGCCTCATATCATGGGGATTCTGAATGCCACGCCGGACAGTTTCTCGGATGGCGGTGTTCACAGCTCGGCGAACGCGGCCCGTGCGGCTGCAGTCGAGATGGTGGCGCATGGGGCAACAATTCTGGATATCGGTGGAGAATCCACCCGCCCGGGTGCTGATTTTGTTCCGGTGGAGGAAGAGATTGCACGAACCCGCCCGTTGATCGAAGCGATCCGGTCAGAAACAGGCGCTTTGATTTCCATCGATACACGCAAGGCCGACGTCGCCAAGGCCGCCTGTGACGCCGGGGCGGGGTTGGTCAACGATGTCTCGGGCTTCACCTTCGATCCGGAATTGGCACCGTTCTGTGTCACGCAAGGTGCGCCTGTCTGTGTCATGCACATGCAAGGTGATCCGGCGACGATGCAGGACGATCCACAATACGACAATGTTCTGCTGGATGTTTACGACTTTCTCGAAAGCCAGATTGCGATGCTGGAAGGCTTGGGCCTGAGCCGCGATCTGATCGTCGTGGATCCCGGGATCGGGTTTGGGAAGACAGAGGATCACAATTTGACCCTTCTGCGCAATCTCAGCCTGTTCCACGGGTTGGGCTGCCCGATCCTACTGGGCGTGTCGCGCAAGGGCTTCATTGGGTCCATCGGAAATGAACCTCGCAAGACTGCCCGCGCACCGGGATCAATTGCAGTGGCTCTGGCAGGATTGTCTCAGGGCGTGCAGATCATTCGCGTTCATGACGTGGCCGAGACCTCTCAGGCCTTGCGCCTATGGGCTGCTGTCCGGTAATCCGGTCGCACGACAAATCACGGAGTGACACTTATGCGCAAGCTGTTCGGAACCGACGGGGTGCGGGGCACCGCCAACACGCATCCGATGACGGCAGAGATGGCGCTGCGCATCGGGGCAGCGGTCGGGCGGTACTTTCGACGCGACGCGACAGGTGTGCACCGGGTTGTCATCGGTAAGGATACACGCCTGTCCGGCTATATGTTGGAAAATGCGCTGACGGCCGGATTGACGTCCACAGGAATGAATGTGTTGCTGCTGGGACCCGTTCCGACCCCCGCCGTTGGTCTCATGACCCGGTCCATGCGAGCCGATTTGGGCGTCATGATTTCGGCCAGCCATAACCCTGCCGAAGACAACGGGATCAAGTTCTTTGGCCCGGACGGCTACAAACTGTCCGATCAGGCCGAGGTCGAAATCGAAAGGCTGATCGACGATGGCGTCAGGCCAGCCCAGGCGCAGAATATCGGTCGGGCGCGCCGGGTTGACGATGCACGGTTTCGCTATGGCGAGCGTGTGAAATCGTCGTTGCCGCGGAACGTGAGTCTGGATGGTTTGAAAGTGGTGATCGATTGTGCAAACGGCGCAGCCCACCGCACCGCGCCGGAAGTTCTGTGGGAGCTGGGTGCAGATGTGATTCCCGTGGGAATTGCGCCCAACGGCAAGAACATCAACCTCAACTGCGGATCGACCAAGCCACATCTGGCCGCTGAAACCGTTGTCGCGCATGGTGCCGACGTGGGCATTTGTCTGGATGGCGACGCGGATAGGGTGGTTGTGGTCGATGAAACCGGTCAGGTGGCTGACGGCGATCAGCTTATGGCTTTGCTGGCGACGGCGTGGAAGAAATCGGGCCAGTTGAAGGGCGATGCCCTGGTCGCGACTGTCATGTCCAACCTGGGTCTGGAACGCCACTTGACAGCGCAGGGTTTGCGTCTGGAGCGAACGGCCGTCGGCGATCGCTACGTGGTCGAACGGATGCGTGAAGGTGGGTTCAACCTTGGCGGGGAACAGTCCGGCCATATCGTGATGAGCGATTATGCCACCACCGGTGACGGCTTGATGGCAGGCCTGCATTTCCTGGCGGAAATGGTTCTGTCGGGGCGCAAGGCGTCGGATCTGTCCAAACAGTTCGAAACCGTGCCGCAGTTGCTGAAGAATGTACGTTATTCCAGCGATCAAACCCCGTTGGAGGTGCAAAGTGTACAGGCGGCCATTGCCGATGCCGAGGCACGGTTGAATGGGCAGGGCCGGTTGTTGATCCGCAAATCCGGGACCGAACCGTTGATCCGCGTGATGGCTGAATGCGAAGACGATGGGTTGCTGACCCAAGTCGTTGACAGCATCGTCGCCGAGGTCGAGGCCGCCACAAGCTAGTGCCCGAACAGAACCTTGCGCAGGCTGAACCATTGACTGATGGCCATGCCTGTCAGGATCAACGCAAGGGCGATGAAAAAGCGCAGGGGCAGGGCCTCGGACAGAACCCACGCGCCGAATACCATTGACCAGATGGGCACCTGATAGTTCACCAGTGTCAGAAACACAGAACCTGCGCTGCGGGTAATGGACACGCGCAGCAGGGTGGCGAATGCCGTCGGCACCAAGCCCAGCACGATCAGAGCAAGTGTGGGGCGCGTGCCTTGCCATCTGGGCAAGCCTTCGGCCATCAGCATGATTGGCACCAACAAAGCAGCCCCAACCAGCAGGGTCAGCGCAGCAAGCGCCAACGGGTCGACAGGCGGACAGCGACGGGTCAAAATCGACGAAGACGCATAGCACAATGCGGCAGTGATACAGGCCAATTGGGCCAGAGGTTCGGCTCCCTGGCCAAGCTGTGCCAGACCGGGGCCGATCAATACCAAAGCTCCCGAGAAGCCCAGACACACGCCCAGCAAGCGACGTAGATTAAGCGGCTCGTCAGAAAAGAAATGCGCAAGCGGCAATACCATCAGTGGAATGGCGGCCATGGACAACCCAGCAAAGGCGGATGGTACGAATTGTTGCCCCCAGCTGAGCAGCATGAAGGGTACGGCTGTGGATAGAACACCAATCAGAAGTATCGAACTCCCAAGGGCAGGCGTCAGAACAGGCATTTTGCGCCCGGTTACCCACATCAGCAACAGAAGCGTTACGGCACCCAGGGTGGTTCTGGACGTGGCGACCGTGATCGGCCCATAGCCTTCCAGCGCCATCGCAACGACCATGAACGTTGCGCCCCAGATCAGGCCCAGCGTAAAGACGCCGCTCCAGTCCTGTTTTGTCGGCTGTTGCACCATTGGTTTGTCCTGTCGGGCAGCGCAAGTTCGCGAAATAGATTAGTCTGATCGGGCGTTTATGTGCCGCGCCACTTTTTTGTGCAAACGAAAAAGGGCGACCGCTGTGGCCGCCCTGATGCTGACTAAGGTCAGGCTTAGTTCTTTTCTTTGTCGACCATTTTGCCGGCCGAGATCCACGGCATCATGCCGCGCAGCTTGGCGCCGGTTTCTTCGATCTGATGCTCGTCATTGGCACGGCGCGCCGCTTTGATGGTCGGCTGGCCAACGGCGTTTTCCAGCATGAAGTCACGAACGAATTTACCCTGCTGGATGTCGTTCAGGACCTCTTTCATACGCGCTTTGGTTTCGTCGTATTTCAGGATACGCGGCCCGGTGACGTACTGGCCGTACTCTGCGGTGTTCGAGATCGAATAATCCATGTTGGCGATGCCGCCTTCGTAGATCAGATCGACGATCAGTTTCACTTCGTGCAGACACTCGAAATAGGCCATTTCAGGGGCGTACCCGGCTTCGACCAAAGTCTCAAACCCGCAACGGATCAGTTCGACCAGACCGCCGCACAGAACAGCCTGTTCGCCGAACAGGTCGGTCTCACACTCTTCACGGAAGTTGGTTTCGATGATGCCCGAGCGGCCGCCACCAATGGCCGAGCAGTAGGACAAGCCGATTTCCAGCGCCTTGCCGGTTGCGTCGTTGTGAACCGCGACCAGGCAGGGAACGCCGCCGCCCTTGGTGTATTCGCCGCGCACTGTATGGCCGGGGCCCTTGGGGGCCATCATGATGACGTCGACGCCTTCTTTCGGCTCGATCAGGCCGAAGTGAACATTCAGGCCGTGCGCAAACGCGATGGCCGCACCGGGCTTGATGTTGTCGTGGACGTATTTTTTGTAGGTCTCGGCCTGTAGCTCGTCGGGCATGGTGAACATGATGACGTCGCACCAGGCCGCCGCTTCGGCGATGCCCATGACTTGCAAACCTTCGGCTTCGGCTTTTTTAGCCGAAGGCGATCCTTCGCGCAGGGCGACGACCAGGTTCTTTGCACCGGAGTCGCGCAGGTTCAGCGCGTGAGCGTGACCTTGCGAGCCATAGCCGAGGATGGCCACTTTCTTGTCTTTGATCAGGTTGATGTCGCAATCGCGATCGTAATAGACGCGCATTTCGCCGGTCCTTTCTGGTTAGGTTGCGGCGGTTGTATCTGCCTGTTCGCGCAATGGCGATAGGGTTGGGCTTGAGTATTTGCAAAAAAGATGAAGAATAATTCGCGATAACAGGAGAAAATAAAAAAATCATGCTTGATGATATTGATCGACGCATTCTGCGCCACTTTCAAGCAGACCCGAGCCTGACAACAGCGGAACTGGCCGATCTTTGCCGGATCAGCGCGGGTGTCTGCTGGCGGCGGATCGAAAAGATGCAGGCCGCAGGGATCATCGAAGGGCAGGAGGCCGTGATAGACTGGGCCGCGATGGGATATGCAGTCGAGGTCTCGCTTCGGATCACGCTTGACAAGACTCAAGCCCGTGCGTTCGACGAATTCACGCAGGCGGCGCGTGATGTGGCAGAGGTAATCGAGATCCAGACCTTTCTGGGTCGTGTCGACGTTCGTCTTTCCGTCATTGCAAGAGATATGAAGCACTATCAGCAGCTCTATCGCGACCGGATTCTGACCCTGCCTCATATCGCCGATATCGAGGCCCTGATGCATATCGCGAGGGTCAAGCGGGACGAGGTACTGCCGGTATGATTGAGCTGGATGAGATTGATCGCGGTCTTCTTCGCGCACTGCAACAGGACGCGACGCAAAGTGCCGGAGCGTTGGGGCGCAGGTTCGGGTTATCTCAACCCGCCACGTGGCGTCGTATCCGCAGGCTGGAAGAAACCGGGGTAATCAAGGGCCGACGGCTGCGCCTGAATGCCGAGGCGCTTGGGTTTGGTGTTACCGTCTTTCTGGGTATCAAACTCGGGCGAAAAGGCCAGATCAGCCTTGAAGATTTTGAGCGCGCCGTCAGTGCCGTTCCCGAGGTGCAGACAGTCGAGCATGTGCTTGGACTGTATGACTATCGACTGCGTGTCGTGGCCCGAGACTTGGCTGATTTCGAGCGTGTATTGCGGCGCCGGATCATGACATTGCCGGGCGCGGGCGATGTCGAGGCAAACGTGCTGCTTAGCGAAGAACGCCTACCTGGGCCGATCGGTTGAATACGCTCAGTATTTGGTACGAATACAATAACCCGGATGGTGTGTCATACGCGCAAAGGTGAGTGGTTTGTCTTCTTTCCACGTTGTGCGTTCCATCTGAATCATGGATGTCCCTGCCGTGGTGCCCATGAATTCTGCCAACCGCGCATCCGCAGAAATGGCGCAGAAAGCAACCTCGGCGTCGGTAAAGGGCGCAGCCGTCAACAGCCACTCATGTGGCCCCTGTTCGATCAGGTCCGCGTCCTCTACATCTGGAACAGCCTCAATGTTGATCCACCGTTCTTCCATCTGAAAAGGCCGATTATTTGCATAATGCATGCAGACAATATGCAGAACGCGCACATCCGGTGCCACGTTGATTTGTGACGAAAGCCATCCGGGGCTGGTGACTACGTTCCGTTCAACAAGCGCGTAGCGATAGGTTGCATTCTGGCTTTCGACCACTTGCCGCGCCAGTGAAAATTCGAGTTTGGCGTGTTTGCTGGGCTCTTTCTTGACACGTGTTCCGCTCTTGCGTTTGCGCTCGACAAAGCCCTGATCGGCCAGTTCCCTCATGGCTCTGTTCACAGTGGCCCGGGCGCAATTGAATTCCTCAGCCAGCTGAGTCTCTGTCGGCAAAAGCGATCCTTGTGGCCAGACACGGCTTTCAATGCGTCGTTTTACTTCGTCTCGAACGAACTGGAAGCTGATCCGCTTTTGTATCGTCACGGGTAAATATGTCCCTTCAAGTATAAAGTGTGCGCATCTGTTCAGAATCAAGCAGAAGTGTAAAGGGGAAGTGACACTACTTGGCGTCATTTCTCGTGTTTTCAGGGGCGTAGGCGGAAAAAAGTTACTGTTTCCGCTACTTTACATGGGGTCAAACTTTTGTCGCGAATGGGCTTTACCCGCACGAGCAAAGGGGACAAAACTTCGAAAACGATTTGGAAAGGACGCCTCATGCCTGCCTTGTTGGATACCGTTGACCCGAACGGGCTTGAAGAATTCTCGGTCGTGTTTACCGACCGCTCTCTGAACCATATGTCGCAGAAGTTTCAGCAGGTGATGCGCGACATTTCGGACATGCTGAAAGACGTGTACAACGCGGAAGGTGTCGCAGTTATTCCGGGCGGTGGAACCTATGCCATGGAAGCGGTCGCCCGACAGTTTGCGCGCGGCGCGGATGTGCTGGTGGTTCGCAACGGATGGTTCTCGTACCGGTGGAGCCAGATCATTGAGAGCGGTTCCCTGACAAACTCGACCACGGTCATGAAAGCGCGGGAGACTGGCAATGCCAGCCCATCGCCTTTTGCGCCTGCTCCGATCGAAGAGGTCGTCGCCGCGATTCGCGAACAAAAGCCCGGTGTTGTTTTTGCTCCGCATGTCGAAACCTCGGCGGGGGTCATTCTGCCGGATGATTATGTGACCGCGCTGGCAAGCGCGGCGCACGAGGTGGGTGCATTGATGGTGTTGGATTGCATTGCGTCGGGTTGCGCCTGGGTGGACATGAAAACCACCGGTGTCGATGTTCTGATCTCTGCGCCTCAGAAGGGGTGGAGCGCGTCGCCATGTGCCGGTCTGGTCATGCTGTCTGAACGGGGCGAGGCACGGCTGGAGCAGACCAGTTCTGACAGTTTCGCCATTGATTTGAAGAAATGGCGGCAGATCATGCAAGCCTATGAAAACGGCGGCCACGCCTATCACGCCACGATGCCGACCGATGCTTTGCTGGCTTTCCGCGACACCATGGCAGAGACTCGAGATTATGGGTTCGAAAAACTGCGTGCGGCGCAGTGGGCGTTGGGCGACGGTGTGCGGTCGATGCTGAAGGACAAGGGCGTTGTTTCGGTTGCCGCCGACGGTTTCGGCGCGCCCGGAGTTGTGGTCAGCTACACCTCGGATCCCGAAATTCAGAACGGCAGGAAATTTGCGGCACTGGGTATGCAGATTGCCGCTGGTGTCCCGTTGCAATGCGATGAGCCCGAAGGGTTCAGCACTTTTCGGTTGGGCCTGTTCGGGCTCGACAAGCTGTACGACGTGGACGGCACCATCGCGCGTTTGAAGCGGGTGCTGGATCAGGTTCTGTAAGCGGACCGGGCCTTAGCGAACGCCAAGGCCCATCTGCATCAACGTCTTGCGCACGCTTGGCAGAGAATAAAGCGCGCTCAGACCCATCGCCCGTGCATCCCGCAGCGGACGTGCCTCGATCATCGAGGCGCGGTTCAGCAGATCAATGCCCTTGACGCGCATCTCGACCTCGGTGTGACGGGCCTTGTGATAGGCGTCCAGCATCTGTGCGTCTCCCAGACCTTCGGGCCGGGCCTGCGCCAAATCCAGCAGGCAACGCAGATCGCCCAGCGACATGTTCAATCCCTGTGCTCCGATGGGTGGCACCACATGCGCGGCCTCAGCCATCAGGGCAATGCGTTCCCCCGCCAGCCGTTCTGCGGATTGGCTGATGATCGGCCAGATCGTTCTGCGGGAGGCCAAATTCAGCGGGCCGAACAAACCGCAAGAACGAGCGGTCATAGCGGCTTCGAATGCCTCGGGCTCAAGGTTCAGGAGTTCAACGGCCTTCGGTCCGCGTTCCATCCAGACAATGGCGGACGAGGGCTGCCCTTTCCAGTCAGGCAGAGGCACCATCGTGAACGGTCCCCCGGATCTGTGAATCTCGGTCGAGACTTGCTCGTGTGGAATTGGGTGTGTCACCGCAAATGCCAGCGCCTTCTGCCCATATCGTGTCGTGTGCACTTTGATCCCGGCGGCTTCGCGCATAGGTGAGTTGCGACCATCGGCGGCAAGCACCAGTTTACACCGGACGCGGCTTCCATCGCTCAGGCCCACGCGGGCCTCGGCGGTTCGGGTGAACAAGCTGGTGGTTCCGGTGCCGGGGCGGAAATCGACATTGGGCAATTCAGCCAGTCGCGCCACCATTTCTCGGCGCAGCAACCAGTTGGGCAAATTCCAACCGAAAGGGTGTTCAGAAATGTCGGCTGCGTTGAAGTCGCGGACAACGCGCGGCTCGGGCACGTCGCCGCCCGCGTCAACGATCCGCATGATTTGCAGCGGAGCCGCGTGAGCATCCAGCCTTGCCCACAGACCGCATTGTTCCAGCAGGCCGCGCGCAGGCTGCAAAAAAGCTGTGGTGCGCAGGTCTGACCCGTCCACATCCCGCTCGGTGATCGGAGGGCTCGGATCAACGCAGATCACTTCAAATCCTGCCGTTCCGAATACCGCCGCAGCAGTCAGACCGGCGATCCCACCACCGGAAATCAGGATGTCACAGCTGTCGGTCATGGCGCCTCTCATCATTCCGGGCAGAACCTAATTCGGATCTGCCCCGAGTACCAAGTGACATCCTGTCCCGTATTTCAGCCGCGCGAAATCAGGACGAGGATCAGAAACATCACCGGCACCATCATAAGGGCGGGGATGTAGAGACCGGGAAGGCCGAACAGCATTATGGAACAGCCCCACATGCTGAAAATGGCAGCGACAGTATAGTACAGATCTTCTGGCTTAGCGTTAGCCGCGTCGCGCGCCAGCCACCCCATAACCGGAATTGCAAAGAAAAGACGTTGCCAAATCGGCAGGCGTCCGGGCATCTCGATCGCGCTCATCGGGGTCTCCATCTGTTCGTCGCTGCTGCGCATATAGGGACGCAGATGCAGGTGCGGAACGTGCAGATCGTCGCACTGTGACAGGCTATCGCAGGCGGGCCAAAAACGCGGTCAGATCGTCCGTGTGATGGTGGATGTGATCGGCTTCATGCCGGTCAGGAGAAACATGAACCGTACGCATTCCCATCTCGTGCGGGGCCGCAAGATTGCGAGGGTCGTCTTCGAACATCGCCGCCATTTCGGCCTGAAGGCCGTCCTTTTCAAAGATCGCTTCGAACGCAGCTTTTTCGGGCTTTGGTCGATACCCTGCGTGTTCGACACCATATATCGCGTCGAACAAGCCTGTCAGGCCGCGTGCATCCAATACACGTTCCGCGTAGGGCGCGCTGCCGTTGGTGTAGACGATCCGCCGACCTGGAAGGGCGCGTATATGATCGGCCAGTTCCGCATCCGGGTCCATGTGGCTCATGTCAACCTGATGTACCGCGTGCAGATAAGGGTCGGGGTCCAGATCATGTTCGGCC
Source organism: Ruegeria sp. YTSB088 (assembly GCF_059609825.1). Lineage (NCBI taxonomy): Bacteria > Pseudomonadati > Pseudomonadota > Alphaproteobacteria > Rhodobacterales > Roseobacteraceae > Ruegeria > Ruegeria sp. YTSB088. The sequence continues at coordinate 119,234 of NZ_JBXWMM010000001.1, forward strand.
ATCAATCCGGCCAGCGTTGTCCCGTATTCGCGCCAGTAGTGCGCGCGTAGCCTGTCGGCCTCGGCCCGTTCCACACCGATGGCTTGCACCACATAGTCCGTCATCAGAACTTCGATCTGATCGAACAGCCGCATCTGCGGCGGATACAGGGTGTTATCCAGATCGAACACCCATTGGGTGACATGACTAAACGAAGGTTTGACCATGGCTTGGGTTTAGGGCGCAGTCGGGCGGTTTTCAATGCTGTACTTGATCGCCGCCCCCTGACACGGCTAGACATGTCCGAACGAGGAGACAAATGATCCCATGAGCCAAACCCGATCCCCGACCAAGGACGCCTACAGCCTTATTCTCGAAGCTATCGATGTGGGGGTCTACAAGCCCGGTGATCGATTGGTCGAAAGCGAATTGGCTGAACGGTTCGGCGTGTCGCGCACTCCGATCCGTGAAGCGCTGCAACGCTTGGAAACCCAATCCTTGCTGGAACGGGACGGGAGGTCATTGATCGTGGCGTCTCTGGACCACAACCAGATGGCCGAGCTTTACATTGTGCGCCGGGAACTTGAAGGGCTTGCCGCACGGCTGGCCGCAAAACACGCTACTGAAGAAGAGATCAAGGTTCTTCAGGATATGGTTGTTGAAGACGACAAACTTATCGATGACCCAACGGCTTTGTCGCGCGCCAACCGACGGTTTCACGAACAGATTCATCTGGCGTCACACAACCGCTATCTGGTTCAGCAGCTCGATCTGGTCCACCGGACGATGGCCCTGATGGCGACCACTTCTCTGGCAGTTCAGGGGCGTGGTGAGATTGCACAAAGTGAGCATAAGGGAATTGTAGAAGCCATCGCCGCCCGCGACGAGGAAGCCGCGGGGCGGGCGCTGAAGGAGCATATCTCAATCGCTTTCATGACTCGTCTGAAACAGGATGCCAGTCGTCGCGATAAATGAACGTCAGGCCAGCGGAATGTCTTCGCTGGCCTGACCATGTTGGGTTTTGTCCCAAAAAAACGGATTTGTCGCCAGCTCCCACAGCGCTTTGTAACCGGCAACCACACCTAGTGGAAAATACAGAAACATCGTCGGGACCCAAGGCAGCAAGAAACGGCGTTCACGCGCGGATACAGCGATGATCCCGGCGCAGATATTCAGGGCCTCGGTCGCCAGAAACAGCCAGACCAACACTGTTGCCATCTGGTGTGACAGGATTTGCTCCATCGGATTGGTTATGCCCATGGCGTATAGCCAGAAAATCCAGAGAACAGGGGCCAGCAGGAATTGACCCAGCGTGCCCAGGAAGAACGTCTGTAGGCCAAGAAACTTCACTGCACCCAGGTCCGCATACAGTTTCCGAGGGTTACGCATGTGCACAAGATAGGTAACCATGAAACCCTTGAGCCAACGTGAGCGTTGCTTCACCCACGGCCAGGCTCGAAAGTTTGCCTCTTCGAATGTCGTGGTATCCACCATCTCGGTCCGATAACCGGCCCGGCAAAGCCGCACGCCCAAATCGGCATCTTCGGTAACATTGTGGGCGTCCCAGCCGCCCAGTTCCAACAGCTTCTCACGGCGGAAAAAGAACGTCGTTCCCCCAAGCGGGACGACCAGGCCCATACGTGCGATGCCCGGCAGGATCACACGAAACCAGCTGTTGTACTCAATGGTAAAACAGCGTGACCGCCAGTTTGTGCGAGGGTTATAGTAATCCAGAACACCTTGCAGGCAAACCACCTCGGGCGAAGCTTGAGTGAAATGCGCCACCACACGTTCGATCTGATCTGGCTGAGGTGCGTCTTCGGCATCCCAAACGCCAACGATGTCACCACGGCAAAAGTCCAGCGCGTAATTCATGGCGCGCGGTTTGGTGGTCAGCCCGTTCAATTCCGGGACGACAACAACACGCATCCAACTGGGCAGAGCCGTCTGCGCAAGGGCGTCGCGCGTCACGTCATCCGTTTCCTCAAGCACGAGAATGACGTCCAGAAGCGCTTTGGGGTAGGTCAGCCTTTGGAGCCGCTGCACCAGAGCATTCGCGATTTCTCGTTCCTTGTACAACGGCACCATGATGGACACGCAGGGGTGTCGAAGCGCGATTGCCGCCTCTGGTGGTTCGGTCGGCTTTTTCATGTGGTCGCCGAGGTAGGCAAGGGTGCCAATTGTCCTAAAGGCTGCAAAAAGAACCAAAGTCCCCACGGCCGCGCCCAACAAAACCATCAATCCAAACGCGGGGAATAGGGCGAAAAGAAACAACACACTCACCGCTGTTGCGGATGTTACGAGCCGGGATCCGGCGGTCCAGTTGCGGCAGCTTTGTGCGGCGTTTACACGGGTTTCGGCAGCATTTGCGAGTGTCTGCGAGAAGTGCAGTGCAATGACCCGGTCGATCTGATTAGAATCCGCAAGAACCGGCAGGATGGCATGGTCGCAATCCTGCATCTCGGCAACAACGGTCGCAAAACGATCAGGCCGGGCGGTGGCGACCAAAAGCAGCGGGCCTATGCGCAACCAGGGAATAACATTGTGTTCAAGCCAGAAATCTACTGGCTTCAGTTCGCACAATCCGCGCATTGGTGGGATCTGTTCAAGGTCCGCGATTTGCCACTCGAACTGCGTGGATAGGGCCGTCAGAACGTCTTGCCTGTTGGCATATCCTTCGCCAACCAAAATCTCGCCAAGGGGCGCTTTCTGTCTGGCCTGCAGGCTCAATGCGTGGTCCAGTTGCGAGCGGGTGATGACCTCGTTCTCCAACAGGCAAGTGCCCAGCGGTTTGCGAAAACCGGGCGCCGGGAACGGGGCGGCGGTTGTAAAATCCTGGAGGTTAAGCTCAACCATAATAAAACCCTGGCACAGTTACCTGCGCTCAGGGTTGTTCAAACAAGGTTAACGTGCCGTTAACTCTGGAAAATTCCGGCGTTATGCCTGCTCTTTTTTCTTTTCCATCGCATCGGCGAAACGTTCGAACAGATAGAAACTGTCCTGAGGCCCGGGCGATGCTTCGGGGTGATATTGTACCGAGTATACAGGTCTGTCAGTCATGCGGATACCGCAGTTCGAGCCATCAAACAGCGACCTGTGGGTCTCAACAACGCCTTCCGGCAGAGACTGCGCGTCCACGGCAAAACCGTGATTCATCGAGGTGATTTCGACCTTGCCGGTGTCCAGATCCTTGACCGGGTGGTTCGCGCCGTGATGACCATGGTTCATCTTGACTGTCTGACCGCCCAAAGCCAGTGCCAGCATCTGGTGGCCAAGGCAGATACCGAAGACGGGCAGATCGGTTGTGTCCAGGATTTCCTTGATCATCGGCACAGCATAAGCACCAGTTGCGGCCGGGTCGCCGGGACCGTTCGACAGGAAAACGCCGTCTGGTTGATGGGCCAGCACTTCGGCTGCGGTTGCTGTCGCTGGCAATACGGTGACATCACATCCAGCCGAGGCGAGGCAGCGCAGAATGTTGCGCTTGGCACCGTAATCCACAGCCACGACTTTGTGGGTAGGGGCCTCTTGTCGCTTGTACCCGTCAGGCCACGCCCACCGCATTTCACCCCAGCGATAGCTTTGGGCACAGGTGACTTCCTTGGCCAAGTCCATACCTTCCAGCCCGGCAAAGCCGCGGGCCGCAGCAACCAGGGCTTCGATGTCGAAATTGCCCTCGGGGTCATGAGCCAGCGCCACATGCGGCGCACCTTGCTGGCGGATGGCGCGTGTGAGGCGACGGGTATCAACGCCGCCGATGGCGATACGGCCACGGCGGGCAAGCCAGCCCTTCAGCTCCTCGGCCGAGCGCCAGTTGGACGGCTCGGTCGGATCCCATTTGACAACCATGCCAGCGGCGACCGGATCGCCGGTTTCGTCATCTTCCGGGTTCACGCCGACATTGCCGATATGGGGGAAGGTAAAGGTTACGATCTGCCCGGCATAGGATGGATCGGTCATGATTTCCTGATATCCGGTCATGGCTGTGTTGAAGCAGAGTTCAGCCACGGTCTGTCCGGTTGCACCGAAGCCGAGGCCGTAAAACAGTGTTCCGTCGGCCAAGGCCAGACATGCGGTGGGCTTGGACGGGACGTTCTGGGCCATGGCGCGACTCTCCTGCAAGGTAAACCGGCGCATACCTAAGGGGGTTGGGCGCTTGGGTCAAGTCCGTTCATTTTTTAGGCTATCGTTATTTTTCAATAGGTTAAGACTGATCGCCCCCGGTTGTAACACGCTTTTTGTTTAGATATGTTCGGGGTTCCGTTGTCATGGGGATGGACAAGCCAAATGGACATGCGATCACGGGTGAATGCCGCCCTGAAGCAAGCAATGAAAGACAAGGCAGCCGAGCGTCTATCGACGCTGCGGTTGATCAACGCGGCCATCAAGGACCGTGACATCGCCGCGCGCGCCTCGGACAACGAAGAGGTCAAAGGCTGCGGTGATGCAGAGGTTCTTGAAATACTTGGTAAAATGACCAAGCAACGCAAGGAAAGCGCGCGCGCCTATGAAGAGGGCGGACGCCTGGATTTGGCCGAGCGCGAGATGCAGGAAGTTGCCGTCATCGAAGAGTTTCTGCCCAAGCAGCTGGATGATGATGAAGTGTCAAAAGCGATTCAGGCCGCGATTACTTCAACCGGAGCCGGTTCCATTCGTGACATGGGAAAGGTCATGGGCGAGCTGAAGACCCGCTATACCGGTCAGATGGATTTCGGCAAGGTCGGGCCGATGGTCAAGGACCACCTCTGCGCCGCGTCAAACGGAAACTGCTGAGTCATCCGATGCTCAAGGCAATTACTGCGCGATTGGTTCGCGCAGTTTTTGGACCAATTCGTCATAGAGCGTGATGCGCTCATCCTCAGACAGGAACGCTCCTATTTCGACCTCGCGCCCGTCTCCAATAAGGGTGACGTAATGAGGGACAGGGCCGCCTTTCTCGTGCATTTCAGGTCGCGCCCAGTACCGGTTACAGGACCATTCCTGCGACCCGTTGCCTCGAGTATGGTGGACGAGGTGGGCCTCGGTACCAGTTAGCGTCAATACCTCGGAAACGCTGCGCGCCCGATAGTTCGCCTGAAGGGCAAACCACAGGCCCAACACCGAAATCAGCAGAAATGGTAACAGTCCCCACAGTACCACTGATCCGAGCACGGCCAGCAGCGGGATCAGGCCGAACAGAAACACTGACAGGACAGTGATCATTGCCCCGCGTCGCGGCAGAGAGTTATGCGGCCAGAGGCGCAGTTCCTGTTCGGTTTCGGATGTCTGATTCCATTTGTACGGCATACCGGAAACATAACGCGGTGCTGCGTCAAGTCGACGGGTTTTGATCAGACGACGTGGCCGACACGCGCCCAAGACAAGGCGTCATCCAAACGGTCGTCGCCCCAGAACACTTCTTGCCTCACGACAAAGCTGGGAGCACCGAAAACACCCAGTTTCACGGCAATATCCGTTTCAGCTTCCAGTGCCGCGACGATATCCGGGCTGCGCGCACGTGCCAGTGTCAGACGGGGATCTTGCTGGCAGCGCAGCAAAGCTTCGGACAGAGCGATTTCGCTGCCTGCGTCGACGCCTTCCTCAAACCAGATACGGTACAGGTTTTGGGTAAAAGATTTGCCCCATCCATCCATCATGCCAAGGACAGCGATCTGATTGGCCAAGGCCAGGTCGGAAATCGGATAGGGTGCCGGCAGGCTGGCGTGGATGTGATACTTGGCACAGCGACGTTCGATGTCGCGCCACATATATGTGGATTTTTCCGGTTTTCCGGTGAACGGGATATTCTGCTGTGCTGACATGATCGTGCGCACATTGAAGGGCCGCCAGTTAACAGTGGCGTCATGTTCAACGCGCCAATCGTCCAGACGCATCACGGTAAGGAAGCTGTATGTGCTGCCGATTGAATACCAAAAGTCGATTTCCGGCATTGCCGATCCTCCGACTGTTCTGCGGGGGTATCATAGCGGATTTTGGTGCAATTGGCGAACCGGCTGCGAAGGCAATGAAAAACCCCGCCACTTGGGCGGGGTTTTTCTTTGTATCAGATCGGGATCAATGCGCGTGGCCCTTGTCCCAGTCTTCCTGCTTGGGCAGTTGCTCGAACGTGTGTTCGGGCGGCGGCGTGGGCAGGGTCCATTCCAGCGTGTCCGCGTATTCGTTCCACGGGTTTGGACGCGTTTCTTTCGCACCACGGAACAGGGCGTAGAACACGATGCCAAAGAACAGCAGGAACGAGGCGAACGAGATGAACGCACCGATCGACGAAACGAAGTTCCACTGGGCGAAAGCCTCTGGGTAGTCGATATAGCGGCGCGGCATACCCTGACGACCCAGGAAGTGCTGCGGGAAGAAGGTCAGGTTGGCGCCGATGAAGAACATCCAGAAGTGAACCTTGCCCCAGAACTCTGAGTACTGACGGCCGGTCATTTTGCTGAAGTAGAAGTACACCCCGGCAAAGATCGCGAATACTGCGCCCAGCGACATCACGTAGTGGAAGTGCGCGACCACGTAGTAGGTGTCGTGATAGGCGCGGTCCACGCCAGCCTGCGACAGAACCACACCGGTCACACCGCCGACGGTGAACAGGAACAGGAAGCCGAAGGCGAACAGCATCGGTGTCTTGAACTCGATGGAACCGCCCCACATCGTCGCAATCCACGAGAAGACTTTAACCCCTGTCGGAACCGCGATGACCATCGTGGCCAGCATGAAATAGGCCTGCTGACGCAGCGACATGCCAACGGTGTACATGTGGTGGGCCCACACGACGAAGCCCAGAACACCAATCGCGATGATCGCCCAAACCATCGGCAGATAACCGAAGATCGGTTTGCGCGAGAAGGTCGCGATGACATGGCTGATGATGCCGAATCCGGGCAGGATCACGATGTACACTTCCGGGTGGCCGAAGAACCACAGGATGTGCTGATACAGGATCGGATCGCCGCCGCCGGCCGGATCAAAGAAGGTGAAGCCAAAGTTGCGGTCCATCAGCAGCATGGTGATCGCGCCCGCCAGAACCGGCAGAGCCAGCAGAATCAGCCACGCGGTGACAAAGATCGACCAGCTGAACAGCGGCACCTTGAACAGGGTCATGCCCGGGGCACGCATGTTCAGGAAGGTTGTGATCATGTTGATCGCGCCGAGGATCGAGGAGGCGCCCGATACGTGCACGGCAAAGATCGCAAGATCCATGGACATGCCGCCCTCGGTCGTCGACAGCGGCGGGTACAAAACCCAGCCGACGCCCGAACCAAGCTGATCGTTACCCCCGGGGCTGAGCAGCGAGGCCACACCCAGCGAGGTACCAGCGACATACAGCCAGAAGGACAGGTTGTTCATCCGCGGGAACGCCATATCCGGCGCGCCGATCTGCAACGGCATGAAATAGTTGCCAAAACCGCCGAACAGGGCCGGGATGACAACAAAGAACATCATCAGAACACCGTGGTAGGTGATCATGACGTTCCACAGATGCCCGTTGGGTGTACATGGGTCGGCCATGAAGCCTTCCAAGCACATGTACTGAACGCCCGGGTGCATCAGCTCGAGCCGCATGTAGACGGTCATCAGAACCGAGATCAGACCGGCAAGCGCCGAAACGACCAGGTACAGAATCCCGATGTCCTTGTGGTTGGTCGACATGAACCAGCGCTGGAAAAAGCTGCGCTCGTCTTCATGGTCGTGGCCATGAATGGCTGCGTCTGCCATTATAGGTGCCTCCTGTTGCAACTGCACCGCGCAGTCGGACCTCTCCAACGCGCGGGATTCCTGCTGGTTTTAGAATGTGGAGAGGGCACCTTCAATGGCCGAGTTTGATCTGGATCAAGATTAATTGTCGCGGGCAGGCGGGTGCCGCGCGATTTTCCAGCCTTCAACATGGGGTATCTGGGCGTGGCGGACGAGAATTCAAGCCCGGCCTGTCGATGCGGCAAGGGTGTTGGCAGAGTTCCGCCTTGACCGTTGCCTGCGCGCGTCTCAGAACGGTGCCAACACCCGCAATCCAGAGGTTTGAGATGGCTGATTACGACCCCGACAATATTTTTGCGAAAATCCTGCGCGGAGAAATCCCGTGCACGCGCGTGTATGAGGATGACGAAACGCTGGCTTTCATGGATATCATGCCACGCACTGACGGGCATCTACTGGTAATCCCCAAAACGCCCTGCCGCAACGTACTGGACGCTACGCCCGAGCAACTGACGGCAGTTATGAGAACGGTGCAGAAAATGGCCAGGGCCGTTAAGTCCGCATTTGACGCGGACGGGGTGACAATTCAGCAATTCAGTGAGGCGGCAGGCGGGCAGGAAGTCTTCCACCTGCATTTTCACATCTTGCCGCGCTACGAAGGCGTTTCCATGCGCCCACCGGGCAAGATGGGGGATTTCGAGCTTATCGGGGACCACGCGAAAAAGATCAGCGCCGCACTCGCCTGATCATTCGGCGCCAGGTGGCCCCATAAATTCGCCATGATCCTGAAACGCGTGCGGCACGGCACAGACGTGGTCGTGCTGCCCGTCGCAGGCCGCTGAAATTCGGGTCAGTTCCGCCTCGAGGTTTTGAAGGCGGGCAATACGATCCCGGAGGTCGGCCAGTTGCTTTTCGGCAATTTCGTGCGCCCGGTTAAGGTCGCTGCCAGACGCGCCCTCAAGGGACAGCAAGCCCACGACGTCGGCCAGTGATAATCCCAGGTCACGACAATGGCGAATGAAGATCAGCTGTTTTAACGCGGTATCGTCATACCGGCGTTGATTGCCCGCCGTTCGCTCTGGCCTGGGCAAAAGGCCTTTGTTTTCATAAAACCGGATTGTGGGAATTTTCACTCCGGTTCGGCGCGATAAGTCCCCGATTGAGTACATTTTTCCGTTGCGGCCTCTTGAACCTCTAGTGGCTAGAGGAACTACATGTTCTGGGAAGCCGTAACAAGGGACAGGAAGCGACATGGCACACCAGCATTCCCACACCGGACATGGTCATCATCATAGTCACATCGATCCGGACGCAGGTGATGCGCGCGTCGCCTGGGCGATTGGGGTGAACATGTTCCTGACTGTGGCTCAGGTCATCGGTGGCTTCATTTCGGGCTCTCTGGCGTTGATTGCCGATGCGCTGCACAACTTTTCGGACGCCGTCGCGCTGATAATCGCGTTTTTCGCCCGAAAGATAGCCCGGCGCCCCGCCGATGCCCGTATGAGCTTTGGCTATGGCCGGGCCGAAGTCGTCGCCGCATTGGTCAATTACACCGCGTTGATCGTGCTGTCTGTCTATCTGTTCTACGAAGGAGTGATGCGGTTTTTTGAACCCGAGCCGATCAACGGATGGATTATGGTTTGGATCGCCGCGCTGGCATTGGTGGTCGATCTCGTAACCGCTGCGCTGACGTATGCTCTGGCCAAGGAGAGCATGAATATCCGGGCCGCATTCATTCATAATGTTGCTGACGCATTGGGATCAGTCGCCGTGATCGTGGCGGGCACCGCAGTGATCCTGTTCGGCTGGACATGGGTGGACCCGGTGGTGACGATCCTGATCTCCGTCTATATCATGTGGCATGTCAAAAGTGAGATAGGTGAGACGATCCGCATTCTGATGCTAGGCGCACCGCTCGACCTGGAACCAGAGCTAGTTGCGGCGGCTATTGAAGAAACAGAAGGGGTGGCCGAAGTGCATCACATGCATTTGTGGAGCATGCAGGAACGGCAGCCCGCGCTGACGGCTCATCTGGTCATCGATACAGACGCCTGGCAAAAGGCCGAAGAGGTGCGGAACAGTGTCAGGCTAACCCTTCTGGATCGTTTTGGGGTAGGCCATGCGACGCTCGAACTGGAACAGGCCGACCGCGCCTGCGTCGGTTCGTCCCGATTTGGGCACCAGGAAGAATAGCGGTGCCTAAAAGAGAATTGCCGTTCCGATTTGGGGTCGGAACGGCAGACTCGTAACCAAACACTTCTCGGATTTCGAGGGCGAGCCCTGGATCACCGGTTAACATACCACTCACTCTTGATTGGCAGTTCCATATTACTCGTTAACGGGGCCTTTGTATCTACCTGAGTTATAAAATGCTTAAAGACTTCCCTAAATCCACCGAATTCAGGGTTAATTGCCTTACGCATGGGAAACAGAGCCACCCGGTCACAAGGATTGTTGTTTGCTACAGTAGAGCGCAGCGATTCGCTGCGCAGCGATTGGCAGTTGAGCTCAGGAATCAGCAGATCCAAAAACGTCTGCGAATGTCTTTTCCAGAGCTGCATCAATATCCGCCATTGTCACCGGCAGCCCCAGATCGACCAATGACGTCACGCCGTATTCGCTTATCCCGCATGGGACGATGCCCGAAAAATGTTCCAGATCCGGTTCGACATTCACTGAGATACCGTGAAAACTGACCCATTTGCGCAGGCGCAAACCAATGGCGGCGATTTTATCTTCCGCCGGTTTGCCGGTCGCCGTCAAAGGCTTGTCGTCACGCCGAACCCAAACCCCCACGCGCCCGCCACGAATCTCACCTTGTACATTGAACTCCGCCAGCGCTGAAATCACCCAGGTTTCAAGCTGCGTCACAAAACGGCGCACATCGCGTCCCCGTTTGTTCAGATCCAGCATGACATAGGCCACACGCTGACCGGGCCCGTGATAGGTGTATTCGCCCCCGCGTTTGCTTTCATAAACCGGAAACCGATCAGGGTCGGTCAGATCCTCGATCTTGGCTGAGGTTCCAGCAGTATAAAGCGGCGGGTGTTCCAACAGCCAGACACATTCCTCGGCGTCGCCACTTGCGACTGCGGCGACCCGCGCCTCCATAAAGGCAACGGCGTCGTCATAGCTGGTCAGACCATCGGTGATTTTCCATTCCATGTCGGCCTCATAACCGTCCAGATCGGTCAGGGAAAGGGGTCAGGCGGCCTCAGACAGGCAACGTTGCAACACCTGTGCATAGGTTTCAGATCCTTGCGCGCCGGTCAGCAGATATTTTCCGCCAAATACCATGGATGGCACACCTGAAATGCCCCGGCTGGTCCAGAACTGCTGCTTTTCACGTACGGGGGCTATGTGTTTTGCGCTTTCAAGCGCTTGTCGCGCTTTTTCCGCGTCCAGCCCGATGGACCGAACAGCTTCCAGCAGAACATCAATATCGGAAACATCCCTCTGATGTGTGAAATACGCGTCAAACAGAGCCAGTTTCAATGGATGCTGCCGACCAAACCCTTCCGTCCAATCCAGCAACTGATGCGCCGCGAATGTATTCACCATTCTGCTGTCTTCGTCGAAGTTGAAGGTAAAGCCGAGCTCAGCGCCGATCGAGGTAAGCCTGTCCCGGGCCTGCTGGCTTTGGTCACCGGTCGTGCCGTATTTCTCCATGATATGCTCGCGCAAATTCTGGCCCTCGGGCGGCATGTTCGGGTTCAACTCGAACGGATGCCAGCGAAGCCGGGCAAGAACACCCTGTTGCTGCAGCGCTTCTTCAAGCTGCCGAAACCCGACAACACACCAGGGGCACACAACATCCGAGACGATATCGATCTGAACGATTGGGCGGTTATCGGGCGGGGTCATCTGCGGCTCCTGTCAGATCATTAGCGTGTTGTCCGGTAGCATAGATAAGGTCGCGGTGAAGGTTTTTGAACCGGAGTGTTTTTGCCTCTTCACATCGCGCACACCAACGTCTATACGCCGCTTTACCAAGTCATTGGCAGTGCGGTCGTGGCGGAATTGGTAGACGCGCAGCGTTGAGGTCGCTGTGGGGTAACACCCGTGGAAGTTCGAGTCTTCTCGACCGCACCAACTCTCAGTGAAAAAATAAGAAATTGATGAAAGGTGCGAAGATTGCATCCGCTCTTTTGTCCACTGAGCGAGGCCCGAAAGGGCTGTCGAAGACAGCTATACCAAGTGAAATAGACGCTTTCAGAACTTGAATCAGTTCCACTTTGTGGACGTTCATCGGGATGTTGAGGATGCTGTCCGGTAGCGCCCCCCGGGGGTGTTTGCTTGGTCGGCCATTCTGAAACACGAATAGGCCACAGCCTTGCTGAGCCTGACGTTTCAGGTGTTCAGGTGACGGGCCCCGACGTCAGCAGCGCCCGCAAGTTGTAGGCGCAACCTGACCCGTGACCTGAACTCCAAGTCTGTTCCAGGGGGTTCTCTCTACACCTTCTGGAAATAGACACCCACACCATCGATTTCATTGATCGCGGGTGGCTGATACCCCACTTCGTCAAGATAATCATGCACGGCAGCTTTGGCTGCGGGAACCACATGATAGTCGTCAACGATGATCCATCCACCTTTCGAGACTTTGCCGAAAAGGTGCCGCAAAGGATCTATGGTTGATTCATACATGTCACCGTCAAGACGCAGCACGGCGATCTGCTCGCTGGGTACCAGTGGCATGGTGTCTTTGAAGAAGCCTTCAATGAACACAACCTGATCATCCAGAAGCCCAAACTTTTCAAAATTTGCCCTTACTGTATCAGCTGACACGGCCAGGGCGTCGTACTTGTGAAAGTCAGACCCTTTGTCCTCTGGGTAAAGCTCTTCATTTGGCTCGGGCAGGCCCTGAAACGAGTCGCATAGAACGACACGTCGGTCATTCTGGCCGTACGCAAAGAGAACCGCCTTCGCAAAGATGCTGGCACCGCCACGCCATACTCCGGTTTCGACAAAATCGCCGGGAACCTGGTTGCCAATGACGGATTCTACCATGGCGCGAACATTGGCCAATCGCTTGCTGCCCACCATCGTGAACGCAACAGACGGCCAATCCCAGCCGTATTCACGGTTTTTGGAGTCATAATCCGGTTTGGTGTCTCCAAACAGAATTGGTGGGTCTTCATAAATCGTGCCATCCAGGGCGCGGGCAACCGTGGTCAGATATTGTTCCCGAAGTTCCGCGAGCATAGATTATAACCTTGCATAGATGTCTGGCTGGTTCTGACCTCTCTGCTGTAAAGTTTCAATAAGAATCGCGGGAAATCGCCTGGAGGGTTGGCTAAATGGAGTCACATTTCCTGTGAACTGCGTTTTTTTCAACTTAGACGTGCCTTAGCTTCCAGCTCTGACGTGCAGAGTGAAACATATCGTTTTTGACGCTACGAATTACGCGAATGTTTGCGCCAACTTCAGCATCAGGCTTGGCGAATATGATCTGATCCGCCCCATTTTCGAGGTCGTGAAACAACTGCCCTGCGTTTCTTTCTGCCTTGGATGTTCAGGAAGCTTGTAAAACCAAGCCTTTCAGGTGATGAAGAAACAACCCATCAGGTAAGGGCATTGTGGTGAACAAATTTAGGGAGGCTATCTCAACTGCCTTGCACTCAATTTCAGGCGGTTCGAAAAAGAAGAAAGTTCAACCGATTGTCTGGTCAGAGCATAACAGATGCACCGTTGGTGGCGTCAGTTTTTTCGCCACGGTCGATGATGCTGAATACCACGAAATCACATCAAACGATAACGAGTTTCTGCTGGTGAAAACCCGCGAAATGATCGAGGCCGAACTCGATTGTACTTCTAAGATTGGTGTTCGCAATATCGTCGATATCGGAGTGTGGCAGGGAGGGAGCGTCGCTCTGCTTGATCGTGTTTTTCAGCCTGACAAACTGGTTGCAGTTGAATATTCGACACGCGAACTGCCTCACCTTGACGCCTATATCGACCGGCATTCGCGGCAGGACAACGTTCGTCTTTACAAGGGGATAAGTCAGGCTGACATCAATCGGTTTGGTGAATTGCTGGACGCAGAGTTCGGCAACGAGAAAATTGATCTCGTCATAGATGACGCTTCGCACCAGTACTTGGAAACGATGCTGTCATTTAACCTCGTTTTTCCGCGCATGTCGGAAGGGGGCGTCTTCGTCATTGAAGACTGGCAATGGTCCACGATGGAAGAACACTACAATTCGGACTATTTCGACGGGAAAGAGGGGCTGGCGAACCTGGTGCTTCAGTGCGTCATGTCCTGCGCTTGTCGCCCGGACATCGTTCGTGAGGTCATCGTCAAAAATCACTCTGTGATGGTTGTTCGGGGCGACGCTGAACTGCAAAGCGGTGCTTTTGACATCACCGACATTGCCCGCAATAAGGGAGAGGTTATTCCCCTGGTACTATAGAGTCGCGTTGTGTCGGTGGGCGTGCTCTGCTGTCACGATGCCAATTGTTGTAAGGCTGTGTTTCTCGGATCCGGCTTGGTGAGATGGCGGGCGAGACGCATGAATGGAATTTCGACAGCGTAGTAGATAACAGTTGCAACTGGTATTGTTACGGCAAGGGTAATCGCGCAGACGACGGGCACCACAAGATCCGGATTGTCCGTAAGCGTAGCGGCCCATCGGGTCAGGCTTGTCTTGTAGATTAGAAACGGGTGCATCAGGTACAGACTGTAACTGATCTTTCCAAGAAAGCGGGTAGCAGAGTTGTAGAGTAAAGAAACAGGTCGAAGCGCTTGTGATAGCGCGAGACTTGCAGAGGCAGCGCCCCAGCCCAACACAAACTCGAGCTGGACCGGCTTATACATCTTCTGCGCGTCATCAAGGACTGGCCCAAACTGAAACATGTATATCAACCCGGCCAGACCCGCTGCGAGGGTGAAATAGCCAAGAGGGCGCGCGAACGACGCAGGTGTCAAACGGTAGATGCACCAGACGATCAGGCCCAACGCAAAATACGGGGCGTTCGTGAAAAAGCTGGTCCAATAGTAATAATCGGGAGCTTCGCCGTGGCCATTGTAGTTAACGGCCGCCCATCCCAAGCAGGCGAGCAAAAAGAGAGACAGCGCGGCCCAAATGTTCCGCCAAGCCCAAAAGAATGGGAACAAAAGATAGAAGATGACTTCGACGCCAATTGACCAACCCGCCGGAACAAGACTTGCTTGTTCACTGGGGACAAACCCAAACAGAAATGTCATATTCCTGATGATTGTACCTGTTTCGGCCTGGACACCTATATATAGCCAAGCACAGAGCATCAGGTAAAAGAGTGGGGCAATTCGAAAAAAACGGCGCAAGGCATAGGCCCAGATTCGATCAAAGGGAACACCCTTTGGATAAGCCAGCGACATGGACATAGCGCTGATTAAGAAAAACAGCGGCACCCCCATCGAAAAATAGTCGATAGCCCAGTTTTTGTAATCGACACCAAGTGGATGAATTTGCACCGCGTGTACAAACACGATCGCAGACGCTGCGATACCGCGCAGAGCATCAAGGCCATGCACCCTTTGATCTTTGAGACTACCTGTCATGACCCACTCGAGATACCGCATCCTTGCTGCCAAGAGACTTTGGCAATGTTGAGCGTCAGCTATAAATGGTTGATACCCGATGGCAATCCGATTGACGTTTTCAAGCACAAAGCCGCACGCAACGGACGCGACCCGCGAGGCTGTGATCGTCTGCGGAGTTTGGGTCTGGCAATTGGTGAACCGGCGGGCTCGTCCACTTGCAATGCAATTCCGGGGCCCGTAACAAAGCCGCAGGCAGGGATGCGCGCTATACATCTGCAAAGATGCGTTTTTTCCCGCTATCCTGAATTTGCGGGCCACGGGTGCAGGTAGATGCGATGAGACTTGTCATATCCACGATGAAAGACGAAGGGCCGTTCATCCTGGAATGGATTGCATACTATCTTTCGATCGGCTTCACGCATTTTATAGTCAATTCAAATGATTGTTCCGATGGCACCGACGCGATCCTTCGGCGATGCGAGGAGCTTGGATTCCTGGCGCATATCGACAATCCCGGCCCGTGGGAGTTTGGACCTCAGGCTTCAGCTTATGCAAACGCCATGGAACACCCCTGGAGCAAAGAGGCCGAATGGATATTGGTCTGCGACGTAGATGAATTCCTTGATATTCGCATCGGCGACGGGACGCTGGACGATTTATTTCGTGCATTGCCGCACGCAGATGGGTTTGCTGCAATTTGGCAGTTGTTCGGGCACAACGGAATCGTCGAGTTCGAAGACCGGTTCGTTGTCGAGCAATTCACCCGTGCAGGCGAGCTTGGTGCCGTCAGTCCCCATAACTTGCGGGCGTTCAAATCGCTGTTCCGCAATAACGGATCGTATCGGACGATAAGTACGCATCGTCCGCGGGGTCCGATACCAAACAAGGCGGATCGATTTGCGTGGGTAGATGGGGATGGTGACCCGTTGCCGCCAGCAATGCGAAGACGCGGGTGGGCGTATTCATCGACGGGCGCAGGGTTTGGGCGCAGGCTTTTTCGGATGAACCACTATGCGGTGAGGTCTGTGGAAAGCTATCTGATGAAACGGCTGCGAGGGGATGTGAACACCTCGAGCTTTCATCCGAAGATGGAGGCAACCGGTCAAGCTTACTGGAAACTGCATTGTTATAACGACGTCGAAGAAACCTCGGTCCTGTCCAAAGTCACACGCCTTCGCGAGGTTTTTGAAAAACTGCGATCAGATCCTGTTTTGGGGCAACTGCATCATCAGGCGGTTGCATTTCACAAGGAACGTATTGCAAGCCTCCGAAAAACCGAGGTAGCGCGGGATTTTATCGCAAAGTTCAGCCGCTTTCGCAGCGGGCGCTATGTCAAGGCACTGGAGCTCGGGGTGATGGAAGATGGTGATTTGTCATTCAACGCCGAAATGTACAAGGACCCCGAAATCACATTTGCCCAGGTCGCGAAGTGGACCCGCCTTGGCAAAATGTCCAAACCCGAGAACTCCAAGCCAAGCAATTTCCCCTGGTTTGTTCGGCTCGACGCCCTCGAAACGTCGTTCGATTACGAAGAGGCCGCCGCGCAACACGCGCAAATTACGGATGCCAAACAGGTTTCGGTGCCGTTTGATCCAAAGGATCCTGTTTTCCTGCCTGCTGTCCCTCCTGAAGTTGAAAGAACAAGAGACCAGCGGCAGAGTTTTCTTGGATCAATCAGTGGCAAGAAGAACTGGGTGCTGATCGGACATGTTGAGGCTGAAATCATAGAAGAAATTCTTGGCCTGGACGCTGTCGAAAAATTGACGGTCATAGGGCCGTGGGGGCTGTCTTGGGACGGCTTCACCTGTGCGGATGCAACTCAGGATCCCGAGCTACAGGCATTGGATCGCACGTTTTATGCACTGCTGGAATATTTCCGCGACCCCATTCTTGCCGGACGATTGCATGTCTACCGGGCGCTGCCCCCCTTGATGCTGAAGCTGTTTGAAGACGAAAGCGTCGGCGTCGTCATCATTCGCGGAGTTCGGGCAGAGCAGGTGATGAACCAGCTTTTGCGCCGCATCGACCGGGTTCTCGCACCCGGGGGCAGTATCGCGTTCACATCCTATCGCCGTCATGGAGGTGGGTCGTATACCGGTATGAATGCAGCGATAAACAGTTTTCTGGGGCGCAATGCCGCACGGTACCGGATAACCAGCTTGCAGCCACCGTGGCTTGGTATCGACAAGTTGCCACCACTTGACAAAAAGGATGCATAGCTTCTGGTTCTTGAGCCGACGGCGTGGTAGCCATGTTTCAATAAACAAAACGGGTTTTGCGTGAACAGGACACCCGTCTGCAAGTGAGGTCGAGATGTCAAACGAACCCAAGGTTATCGGTGTTGCGCCCGGCAGCCAGAAGAAACCGAAGGCTGACAAGGCGACCAAACGCAAGAACAGCAAGGAAGCAATCCGTCGCACATTCCTTTCGCGTCTGCCAAAGGGCGGGGTGGCCGTTGAGATCGGTGTCTGGCAGGGCGAATTCTCTCCGACCATTCTGAAGTTGATTGAGCCCAGTCAGCTGTTTCTGATCGATCCGTGGAAACACATTGGTGAGGATTCGCATACAACTGCGTTTGTGGGCCGGACCGAAGACGAAAAGATGGAGGCCATCTTCCAGAAGGTCGTAAAGTCTTTCGAGGCCGAGATCGAAGAGGGCAAGGTCGCTATTATCCGGGATTTCTCGGTGCCCGCGCTTGAGCTTTTCGATGATGACAGCATCTCGTTTGCCTATGTTGATGGGGATCATTCATATGAAGGCGTGACCGCCGATCTGGCCGCTTTGTTTCCCAAGATCAAACCCGGTGGGATCATGGCATTCGACGACTACCACCGCCGCGGCTGGTGGGGCGATGGCGTGATCCGTGCGGTCAACGAATTTCTGGGCCAGCACCCCCGAGAGTTGCGCATTCGCGCGATTGCCGGCGCGCAGATCGCAATCGAAAAGATTGTCCCGCAAGATGACAGCAAAGGTCAGAACGACTAGGCAGCGGGGATAAGTGGCAGCGATGGAAAAGCCTGAAAAAGTCCTCATCACTGCGATGAAGAACGAGGGTCCCTATATTTTGGAATGGGTGGCCCATCACAAGGTGTTGGGGTTTGACCGGATCATTGTCTACACCAATGATTGTACAGACGGCACCAACCAGATTCTGAGACGCTTGCAGGACTTGGGCCATGTGGAGTTTCACACAAACCGTGTCGGAACCGGCGGGATTCATCGATCTGCGCTGAGGCAGGCGCGACGCTTGCCGGTGGTGAAAGACGCAAAATGGATATATGTCGGCGACGCGGATGAATTCCTGAATATTCACGTTGGAAATAACAGGGTTGATGATCTGATCGAGGCAACGCCTGGCGTTGACGTCATTTCCATCCCCTGGAAGATATTCTCGAACAGTGGTCGGCATGTTATGCGCGATACGCTCGTAACGCGGCAGTTCTACGATTGTGAACTGGATTTTGAACAAGGCGGGGCAGGGCGCCGGTTTGTCAAATCCCTGTTCAGACAGGGGGATTTTTATCTTCGCTACGGGTTGCACAACCCGCACCCCCGCCCCGAACTGCAGGCCGGCGTGTTCCGGTCAGTGCCCGGAGGGCACGCCACGGAATCTGCCCCATTCGGTAACCACGTGGCGCCCCCATTTGGTTTTGAAGTCGCACAGATCAACCACTATGCCGTGAGGTCTACACAGGCCTATCTGGCCAAGCGCAGCCGAGGTCGGGCAAATCATTCGTCGCAGACTCTGGGAACCGAATATTGGGACCGCTGGAACCGTGGTGGTGCCAAAGATGAAACAATCTTGCGGTACAAGGATGAAGTGGATGCGGTGCTGGAAGAGTTTCGCGCTGACGACAGGCTTCGACGGTTACACAGAAGAGCGTTCCGCTGGCACAAAGCCCTGATCAACGATCTGCTGAAACTGCCAGAGTATGATGAGTTGTATCAGAAGCTTCTTGAAAAACCTGCTGTGGATTTTGTCGCAAAAGACCGCGGCGTGCGGGAACGTCTGTCTGCCGGCGCACCGTCTTCGTCTGACGAAAACCGGACAGAGTCCTGACAACACAGCCCTCGGAGAAATAGACTAATGGTTGCGGATCGCTCTCTTCCGACAATTGGGATGCTGTGGATGGAAGGCAGCCTGAGCTTTCTGGAGCAGATGTGCATGCTGTCCTTCGTGGAATGCGGTCACAGGGTCGTTTTGTTCCACTATGGACAAGTCGACAATGTTCCGGATGGTATCGAACTGGTGTCGGCAAACGAAATCCACGAACCCAAGCAGTTCATCGTAAACAACCAGTTCAAGACGCCCGTGCCCCAATCCGATATCTTCAGATTGCACCTGATGAAGAAAACGGACTTTCTGTGGTGCGACACGGATGTGTTGGCGCTTGCCCCGATACCAAGGGCAGATCATGTCTTTGGGTATTTCAACCGCGATACCATCTGCAATGCCGTCATGCGGCTGCCATCCGACAGCCCCACGTTGAATGCGTATTCCGAATACTGTCAGGATCCTTATCCGATCCGCCCGTGGGTTGAAGGTGAAGAACGGGAGGAACTGGAACGTCAGAAACGCGCGGGTGAATTGCCGCATGCGTCAGATCAGGAACACAGCGTCTACGGCCCCGGTGTCATGACGTGGTTTCTTCGCCACCACGACGAACTGAAACATGCCAGCCCCATACCGGTCTTTTTTCCTTTGCCTTTCAGACGGGCAGGACAAGCCAATGATATTCACGTCCGAGAGTTCAGGGACGCGTATATCAAAGAAGAAACGCTTGCCGTACATCTGTGGGGGCGTCGGATGCGATGGTGGATTGCAAACGGTATTAAGCGGCATTCGTTTCTGGACCGACGTCTGAGGAATCTGGGCGTGCGACCCGGCGATGCGCCTTTGCCACGCCACGGCAGAGGGGGCCTGAAACCGGTGGAGTTTCCGGCAAATCTGCCCGCATTGCGCGCAACGACAGAAGAAATCCACGTCGCCACCGGCGGCGCTATGTCAGTTGCCCTTCTGTCTGACCGGGAAGACTATCTTAAGGCGGCTCAGGCTGAATTCGACGCGATCACAACTGACGATCTGCACGGTGTGAACAATCCCCCACGCGTCGGTTTTTCGCGCGGTTGGGAACACTACGGCAGTGACCCTGCACGGCTGAATGCGCTTGGCATGTCACTTTACAACTATGCGGATAGCCATAGGTCTTTACCCGACCTGGGCGCCCCAAAGACATTTGCCGAAAAGCTGGTGGTCATGAAGCTGTTTGGCGAAGTCCCCGATACGTTGATCTCTGACCGGTCCAAATTCGTGGGAAATGCCTCGGAACTGCTTGCCTGCCCACAGCGCATGTGGGAGGCGCATATTCCGGAATTGCCGGAAACACCCGACATAGGGCCCGGCCAGTATTGGTTGAAGGGAACATTGAGCCAGGGTCACACGCTGGCCCTGTCGTTTCCGCTGAATGGCACGCAGCGCGACGATGCCAACCGGCAACTGGCCGCGTGGCATAAGACCAAAACGCCCGAGGGCTTCTGGACAGGCGAATGGTGGCGAGTCACAAGGCAGCCCCTCTATTACATCGAAGAGGATCTGACGAACGGAGACCGACAGTGCGGCACCTGGAAATTCTGGGTGATCGCCGGGAAAGTACAACTGGTGCAGGTTGAACGTGACCGGGGGAGAGGGCGCGTTCAGATGCTCCATGATCGCGACTACAGGTATGTCGAAGATGAGTTGTCTTCACCAACCAGCAGCGCCGTTGAACTCCGGCCTGAGCGCTTTGATGACATGATCCAGATCGCTGAAGTCCTGGGGCAGGACCTCGAATGCGCGTGCGTAGAGCTTTTCCCGGTCGGTGACAGGATTTGCTTGAGCGACATCATGCTGTCCCCGGTTTCAGGCAAGCACAAGATACGGTCGGATGCGCTGGATCAGCGTCTGGGTGCTGCGTGGACCGGAACTCGGCTGTTTCCCGGTTGAAGCAAGGTGATCCTCTGATCTTTCATGCCGCCGGAACAGGCAGCAGGGCCTATTCGATCGCGATCTCCTGGCGCAGTTTTCCCGTTGTTTTGTCAAAGATCAGAATGCGATTGTCATCGGTAACGACGGCATACCAGTTTGACCCGATGGTCAAGGCCTGCGCCCGGGCACCATCGGGCAGCTCGATCTGATCCGGTAAGCTGGGGGTGCGGTCCGATAGGCGGATGACAATCAGGGCGAATGTCACTAGAACCCCGCCAATCATCACCGCGGTCAACAGCATGACCATCCGCCGCAGCAATCGCAGTTGCGGAGTTTCCTGCGGTTCTTGGGGTTCGGAAGGGACAGTCATGGGCACCCGCCAGATTGAGTTTTACATCGCGGCCAATCCGCCGCCTCGCCTTGATAAGGCGCTTTCCCGGGATGTGCCAGATGGGGAAAACCTGTCGCGCACCCGGCTGGCCCGTCTGATCGAAGAAGGTGCGGTTCAGATCGACGGTGCCGAGACATGCGATTCCAAGGCCAAGGTGGTCGAAGGGGCGCGGGTCACGATTGTCGTGGCCGAGGCCGAAGACAGCCATATCGGCCCCGAAGACATCCCACTTGAGGTCGTTTTCGAGGACGCAGACCTGATCGTCGTCAACAAACCCGCAGGTATGGTCGTACATCCTGCGCCGGGATCACCCGGCGGTACTCTGGTGAATGCTTTGCTCCACCATTGCGGAGACGATCTGTCGGGCGTCGGCGGGGTGAAACGCCCCGGTATCGTGCATCGAATCGACAAGGAAACAAGTGGCCTTCTGGTGGTCGCTAAGTCCGACGCGGCGCATCACGGTCTGGCTGCGCAGTTCGCGGCGCATAGTGTCGAACGGTATTATCGCGCGGTGTGTTACGGGGTGCCGGATGCCAACGATCCTCGTTTGCGCGGTGTCAAAGGGATCAGCTTTGAACCCGGCAACATCATGCGCGTGACAACGCAACTTGCGCGGCACAAGACTGACCGTCAGAGACAGGCGGTTCTGTTCCACGGTGGGCGCCATGCCGTGACGCGTGCGCGTGTTGTCGAAACCTTTGGAGCTCCTGCGGGTCTTGCCCTGATCGAATGCTGGCTTGAAACGGGCCGAACCCATCAGATCCGCGTTCATTTGGCCCACGCAGGGCACGGGCTGGTGGGCGACCCGGTTTATGGTGGCAAGCGAAAGCTTTCTGCCAAGGCGTTTTCCGCAGCCGCCGCCGGGTCTGTAAGCGCTTTCCCGCGTCAGGCGCTTCATGCAGCCGTTTTGGGATTTGAACACCCGGTCACTTGTGAAACCCTGCGGTTTGAGGCTGATTTGCCGCAAGATATGCAGAACCTTATTGAACGTCTGCGCACACCGCTGTCATAATAAGCAAAGTCCTGTGAATAAGGGCTTTTTATCTTTCCTTAACGTAAGATTAATTCCAGACTGTTAGCAGCACCTCTTGAATGGGAAGGGTTCCTTACCCATATACTATGTTAAAGACTTAAACATTTGTCGGAGGGACATCATAATGGCAAACTACGCAAATCTCCCCGCACCGACGCCCGAGGGCGGCCTGAATCGCTATATGCAGGAAATCCGCAAGTTTCCGCTGCTGGAGCCGGAAGAAGAATACATGCTGGCCAAGCGCTGGGTCGAAGAGCAGGACACTGAAGCCGCACACAAGATGGTGACATCTCACCTGCGTTTGGCAGCCAAGATTGCCATGGGCTATCGCGGCTATGGACTGCCGCAGGCCGAAGTGATTTCCGAGGCCAATGTGGGCCTGATGCAGGCGGTCAAAAAATTCGACCCCGAGAAAGGCTTCCGTCTGGCGACTTATGCCATGTGGTGGATTCGCGCCTCGATTCAGGAGTATGTCCTAAGGTCTTGGTCGATGGTCAAGTTGGGCACGACTTCGGCTCAGAAAAAGCTGTTTTTCAACCTGCGTAAGGCCAAGGCCCGCATCGGAGCGCTGGAAGAGGGTGATCTGCGCCCCGAAAACGTCAAGAAAATCGCGGAGGATCTGGGCGTCACTGAAGACGAAGTCATCAGCATGAACCGCCGAATGTCCGGTGGCGATGCGTCCCTGAACGCCACGGTCGGGTCCGAAGGCGAAGGCACCATGCAATGGCAGGACTGGCTTGAGGACGAAGATGCCGATCAGGCCGGTGATTACGAAGCACGCGATGAGCTGGAAGCGCGTCGGGAACTGCTGGCAGCGGCTTTGGATGTGCTGAATGATCGGGAAAAGGATATCCTGACCCAGCGCCGTTTGATGGATCAGCCTGTCACGCTCGAGGAATTGAGCACACAGTATAACGTGAGTCGCGAGCGAATTCGCCAGATCGAAGTACGCGCGTTCGAGAAGCTGCAAAAGAAAATGCGGGATCTGGCGCGGGAAAAAGGCATGCTGGGCGTCAGCTGACAGATAGGTCCTTGGGCCGACCCTGACGCGTTTGCGCGAAGACAGAAAACGCTCTCTGAAGATCAGGGGGCGTTTTTTTTTGCAATTATTGGCAGCCACTGACGCTGAGGCGCGAAAAAGTGGCTGAAGGCCGGAAGCTGTGCTACGAGAAAGAACAGTTTTTCTTCTTTGATATTGTGGCAGGTCGAGCCTTCGGGGACCCTTTGTAAGCGCACAATCTGAAACGAGACGAGTACGGAGGGCGCAATGCAAAAACCGGTTCAATTTGGTGTATTGGGTGCTGCGAAATTTGCCCGTGAATACATGGCCCCAGCGATACATGCTGCCAACGGGGCGCGTTTAGCCGCGCTGGCAACGTCCGATGCCGCAAAGGCCGAACCGTTTCAGTCTTTTTGCCCGGATTTACACGTGTATGACAGCTATGATGCGCTGTTGGCAGACACCGGAATTGACGCAGTCTACATCCCGTTGCCCAACCATATGCATGCGGAATGGAGCCTGAAAGCCTTGGAAGCTGGCAAGCACGTTCTGTGCGAAAAGCCAATGACCATGAAGGCGGATGAATTCGACGCGTTGATCCAAAAGCGGGATGAAAGCGGCCTGCTGGCCGCCGAGGCATACATGATCGTCCATCACCCTCAATGGCAGCTTGCAAGGAAACTGATCGCTGATGGTGCCATCGGCAATTTGGTACATGTGACCGGTGCATTCAGTTTCGACAATCGCTCTGACACTCGGAACATTCGAAACCGTGCGGAAACGGGCGGCGGAGGTTTGCGTGACATCGGGGTCTACGTGATCGGTGGAGCACGCTTTGCAACCGGGCAAGAGCCTGTGTCAGTGCAGTCAGCGATCCGGTGGCAGGATGGTATCGACATCTTCACTGAAATTCGCGCCCAGTTCCCCGGTTTTTCCTATTCCAGCTATGTATCCATACGGATGCATCCCCATCAGGAGATGGTGTTTCACGGCGAAAGCGGTTTGATCCGTCTGACGACCCCGTTCAATGCACGTGTGTTCGGAGAGGCTCGGGTTGAGCTGCACCGGCCGGGGCTTGAAGTTCAGGTTAACCGCTTCCCCGGAGCAGACCATTACAAGTTGCAGGTCGAGGCCTTCTGCCGATCAATCCGGGACGGGGCGGAATACCCCTGTTCTTTGGAATTTTCCCGCGGGACGCAAGAGGTGATTGATCGTGTATTCGAAGGCGCGGTTTCGCTGTAACTTGCGTTGCGGCCAACGGCTCAGCTATTCTGCATGTCACAATTTCAGGAGATGACCGATGGCCGGAGGTTGGGCACGCGACGGCGCTGTAAGCGAACAGATCGAAGCGTCGATCTCAGATGAACTGGCGCGGATGCAGGCGCAAAAGCGGCCCCAAGGTGAAAGCCTGACCCATTGTGCCGAATGCGAAGAACCCATACCGGAAAAGCGTCGTGTCGCGTTGCCGGGAGTAAAGCTGTGTCTGGATTGCCAGCAGGAACGGGACGGCGCGTTCAAGGCACGTGGCGGTGTCAATCGGCGTGGATCGAAAGACAGTCAGTTGAAGTGATCTTGGGTATGGCCGCTATGAGCCCAAATCGACATCTGCGTTTCATTGTGCGGTTTAATAGTTATGGTTCAGAAATAATGAGTATGGCTCGTATCTATAAATCAAATCTATGCCAGCAGCCTGATGAACACACGACTCGAAGCTATTTCGCTGTAGGAGAGCAACTTGAACCAACACATGACGCTCAGAGATGGTAGAACGCTCGCCTTCAGCACTTACGGCGATCCAAATGGAACACCGGTGATTTTTAGCCATGGGTTTTCTGACTCTCACGTCATTCGTCACCCCGACGACAGTCTGACCGCTTCGCTTGGCGTACGGTGGATTGCAGCCGACGAACCCGGTGTCGGCGGGTCGAGCCCGAAGAAAGATCGGAGAATGGTCGATTGGGGCGCTGATATGGAGGCTCTGGCTGACCATCTTGACCTCGATACCTTCAATGTCGCGGGCCATTCCGGAGGCGGCCCTCACGCATTGGCGGTGGCATTCCACATGCCCGAACGTGTGCTCAAGGTCGCGCTCGCTTCTCCTGTGGCTCCGTTTGATGAGCCCGGCGTTACCAAAATGCTGGTATTGAAGGACCTGAAGACCATCGCGAAACTGCGCCACCTGACCTTCCTGATCCGCTGGGCAGAGCGTGCTGGTGCCAAAAGTGCATTGAAAGACATCCCTTCATATGTGGAGTCCGTCGTTGACCAGATGCCCAACGAGGCCAAAACAATACTCCGTACTCCCGAGCAACAAGCCCTGTTCGAAGAAAACTTTCGCCTTGGGTACCAACAACACGAGGAGGGTGTTTTCGAAATGACGATGGCCCTTTGGGATTGGGGCTTCTCGCCAAGTGATATCGCGCAACCCGTGGAACTCTTTTATGGTACTGCGGACGACATTATTTCACCGGAAATGCCACGACACCTATGCTCTGAGCTTCCCAATTGCACAGCGCATGAGTGGCCGGGTGCAGCACACTATGGGTTTGTGGACCGCGCGCGGTGGACCGAATTTGTCGGCGCGGTCGCTAGTCTGTCTTAGCAAGCCAAAGGCAGCTTTGTCCGCGTAGCGGGCATTCAAGGGCCCCTTGGGCGCGACATTGCCGGACGTGGCAAGTTTTTTCCGCAAGGCAGATGTCGCCACACTCTGTTAAGGGCGTCTCAGCCCTCCATCGCCTCCAACTCGTCAATGAAGCCCGAGATCATCGACAGGCCCTTGTCCCAGAATTTCGGGTCGCTGGCATCCAGCCCGAACGGGGCCAACAGTTCCTTGTGGTGCTTTGATCCACCTGCGCGCAGCATTTCGAAATACTTGTCCTCGAAACCTTCGGCGCCGCTTTCATAGACCGAATAGAGCGCGTTCACCAACCCGTCGCCGAAGGCATAGGCGTAAACGTAGAAGGGCGAGTGAACAAAGTGCGGGATATAGGCCCAGAAGGTCTCGTACCCGTCCATGAATTCAAACGCGGGGCCAAGGCTTTCGGCCTGAACGCTCATCCACAGGGCGTTGATGTCGTCCGGGGTCAGTTCCCCCTCGCGCCGGGCGGCGTGCAGCTTGCATTCAAAGTCGTAGAAGGCGATCTGGCGGACCACCGTGTTGATCATGTCCTCGACCTTTCCGGCCAGCAGAACCTTGCGCTGTTCGGGCGTTTCGGCCTGGTCCAGCATCTTGCGGAAGGTCAGCATCTCGCCGAAGACGCTGGCGGTTTCGGCCAGTGTCAGGGGCGTCGAGGACAGCATCTCGCCCTGATCGGCAGCCAGCACCTGATGCACGCCGTGGCCCAGCTCGTGGGCCAGGGTCATTACGTCGCGCGGTTTGCCCAGGTAGTTCAGCATCACATAGGGGTGCACATCGGTCACGGTGGGGTGCGCGAAGGCGCCCGGGGCTTTGCCGGGTTTCACCGCAGCGTCGATCCAGCCTTTCGAGAAGAATGGGGCCGCGATGTCGCCCATGCGGGGATCAAAGGCGTTATAGGCATCCATTACCGTCTTTTCGGCTTCGTCCCAATTTACAATGCGCGTATCTTCCATGGGCAGCGGTGCATTGCGGTCCCAGACCTGCATGACGTCCAGACCCAGCCATTTGCGCTTCAGCTCATAATAACGATGGCTCAGTTTGGGGTAGGCGGCCACAACCGCCTCGCGCAGGGCCTCGACCACTTCGGGTTCGACATCATTCGACAAGTGACGCCCTGTTTGCGCGGTTGGCATACTGCGCCAGCGATCGACAATTTCTTTTTCTTTGGCCTGCGTGTTGTGAACACGTGCAAATGTTTTGATGTTCTCCTGAAAGACCGAGGCTAATTCGCGCGCCGCAGCCTCACGTTTGGAACGGTCCTGTTCGGTCAGCAGGTTCAGGGTGCCTTCGATGTTCAGTTCATTATCGTCCACATTGAACGTCAGACCGGCAATGGTCTCATCAAACAGGCGTTCCCACGCGTCGCCTACAACGCCCAGATCGTGCAGGAATTTCTCAAGCTCATCAGACAGCTGATAGGGCTTCATCGCGCGGATGCGGCGGAACACGGGCTCGTATCGGGCAAGATCCGGGTTGGCAGCAAAATGTGCCTTGAGCAGATCATCTTCAATCCGGTTGATCTCGAGCGTGAAAAACACCAGAGGCGTTGTGAAAATCGTGACTTTTTCCTGCATGTCCGACAGGAACTTGGCCCGCTCTGCGTCGGTGGTCAGTTGATAATAGCGCAAACCGGCAAAGGACATGATCCGGCCTGCGATAGCGTTGATCTTTTCATTGCGTTGAACGCAGGTCAAAAGGGCCGCTGCGTCCAGTTCTGCCAGCTTGCCTTCATAGTCAGCAGCGAAAGCCGCACATTCGCCTTCCAGCCAGTCCAGGTCGCGCGCCAGTTCGGGCGCCTCTTCGGATGCGTAGAGATCCGTCAGATCCCATTCGGGCAGATTGCCCAGATTGTCGGCACCGCCCATTGCGTTTGCGTCACGGACGGGAAAGGGAAGGTCGCGCATGGATCACCTTTTGTAGACTGCTTTTGCAAACATCTAGGGTTGGCGCGCCCGGATCACAAGCGGCCAATCCCGAAGGTGAAAAGGTTTACGAGGAAACCAGCTTGGCCGCTCCATTTGATTGGTTGGCCAGGAAATGCTTGGAAAGCTGGTCCAGAACCGGTCCCCGAACGTCGGGTGCTTCCATCAGTACCTCGTGTTCTCCGTCCGGGATTTCGATCAATGTGCCGTTCGGCCAATTGGCCATACGTGCCCTTATGGCCTTGCGATCGACGATTTGCTCGTGGCTGCCCAGAAAAGTCAGACAGGGTGTCTTCGGGGCAGGCTGCTCCATCAACCATTCACATTCGTCCAGCGACTCGCGCAGCCACCGGTTGGAAGGTGCACCAAGTGCAAGTTCGGGATGCGCATTCAGCTGATCTTGCATCATCCGGTACATGTCCGGGTCGCGGGTCAGCATATTCTCGTCGAAAGGTTGAGATAGGACATAGCTTTCAAGCGTTGTGGTCGGGGGAGTGCGTTCGCCAAGGCCAAGCGCCGTGCCCCAATATGCGGTAACGCGGCTCAGGGGTTTCATCACCGGAGTGAAGAAAATTCCCCACATCGGGCCCGTGAACGCGCAAGCGGCAAAGCACCCTTTTTCGATGACGGCACGCAACCCGATGGCGCCGCCCATCGAATGCCCCACGACGTACCACGGTTTCGGCAAATCCAGAGCGTCAGCAAGGTCCAGGGTTGCCTGAACATCGTGCTGGTAATCGGTGAAATGATCGACATGGCCGATGCGTGGGTTTTCCAGCAGCCGATCCGCAAGACCCTGACCGCGCCAGTCTACGGCCAGCACCGCGAACCCCCGATTCACGAATTCTCCGGCGGTATTGCCATATTTTTCTATGTATTCCGTGCGTCCGGGAAACACCATTACGGTGCCATGGGCGCGACCACCCGGACGCCAGTGACCAACGCGAATGCGTTTTTGGTCAGACGTCGTCAACCAGTGGGCCTTTCCACCGGCAGGTCCGCCGGCCACGTCTTCAAAAAAGGGGGCCGGCGACAACTCCATCAGGCCAACACCGAGGCAAGCTTCATGGCAACACCCATGTCGCCATCAATGCTCAGCTTGCCGGACATGAACGCGCCGGTAGGGTTCAATTCACCGCTGAGGATCTGTTCGAATGTGTCGGCGTCAGCGCTCATGGTAACGTCAGCGTCGTCATCACTGACTCGCGCGCCATTCTCGTCCAAAACAATTGCGCCCAGATCGGCGATATCAAACTTGGCCGAGGCATCGAACGCGCCGCCTTCCAGTTTTTCGTTCAGCGCGGCAGCTGCCTTTTCAAGAATCTCGCTCATGCTTTTCCTCATATTGTTAGTGCGCCGTGA
Organism: Ruegeria sp. YTSB088; assembly: GCF_059609825.1. Taxonomy (NCBI): domain Bacteria; kingdom Pseudomonadati; phylum Pseudomonadota; class Alphaproteobacteria; order Rhodobacterales; family Roseobacteraceae; genus Ruegeria; species Ruegeria sp. YTSB088. The sequence goes on from NZ_JBXWMM010000001.1 coordinate 148,741, forward strand.
ATGGACATCCCCGGTCGCAACGCTACACTGACTATTGTTATGAGCATTGCAATTCACAATCTCAAAGGTACCGTTGCGGCACTTTTTGTCCTAGTCACGTTTTCCACCAATTGCTTCGCGCAACAGGCGGATTCGCGGGACGAGGGCGAGTTGTTGCAAAAACTGGCCCACTCGACGCCCGAACAGGCATTTGCCATTGATAGGCAATTGCAGGCTCTTTGGTCGCAATCCGGCTCGCCGTCAGCTGATCTGTTGCTGGAACGGGGCCGTGAAGCATTGGATGATGGCGAAGTCGACGCTGCACTGGATCACCTGACGGCACTGACGGATCACGCTCCTGATTTTGCCGAAGGTTGGCATCTGCGCGCGTCTGCCTTTTTCGGCGTTGAGCGATTTGGTATGGCGGCTGCCGACCTGGAACATGTGCTGACCCTGAATCCAAATCACTATGAGGCGATTTACGGTCTGGGGCTGATCTTCGAAGTTATCGGGGAACCTCAGAAAGCCTACGAAGCATATTCTCGGGCCTTGGCTATACATCCCCATCATGAAGAAGTAACCAATGCCGTGAATCGGCTGAAGCCTCAGGTTGAAGGCAAGGCGCTGTAAGGCTCAAGGCGCAGGGGGCGAATGTGAGCGGGTCATCCCGAATCGTGGCCGTACTGGGCCCGACCAACACTGGTAAAACCCATTACGCTATTGAGCGCATGCTGGGCCATCGGACCGGCGTGATCGGTCTGCCGTTGCGCCTGCTGGCGCGCGAGGTCTATGACAAGATCGTTGCGATCCGTGGGCCGTCGGTCGTGGCGCTGGTTACGGGTGAAGAGCGGATTGTGCCGCCTCGCGCCCAGTATTGGGTGTGCACGGTTGAAGCGATGCCGGAAGGCATGGGCGCTGATTTTGTTGCCATCGATGAGATACAGCTCTGTGCCGATCCTGAACGGGGTCACGTCTTCACCGACCGTCTTCTCAGGTCACGCGGTACGAACGAGACATTGCTCCTGGGCTCAGACACAATGCGTGGCCCCATTTCGGCGCTGGTCCCCCAGGCGCAGTTCGTGCGGCGAGAGCGGATGTCGCAACTGGTTTACTCTGGCTCCAAGAAGATCAGCCGGATGCCCCCGCGCAGCGCCATCGTCGGATTCTCGGTAGAAAACGTCTATGCCATCGCCGAATTGTTGCGCCGCCAGAAAGGTGGTGCAGCGGTTGTTATGGGCGCGCTCAGCCCGCGTACACGGAATGCACAGGTAGACCTGTACCAAAACGGTGAGGTTGATTACCTGGTCGCCACGGACGCTATTGGGATGGGGTTGAATCTGGATGTGAACCACGTTGCGTTTTCATCCCTGTCCAAGTTCGATGGGCGCCGGATGCGTCCACTTGCGCCAAATGAGCTGGCGCAGATCGCGGGCCGGGCAGGTCGCGGTATGTCCGATGGTACCTTTGGCGTGACTGGAGAGGCCCCACCGCTGGACGAAGGGTTGGCTCAGGCGATCATGGACAGCCGGTTTACGCCGATGAAAAAGGTGAACTGGCGGAATGCTGCCCTGAGGTTCGGCTCGATTGACGCGCTGATCGGTTCTCTTGAAGTCAGCCCAGATGATGAACACCTGATCAAAGCACGCCCCGCTGACGACCTGAACGCGTTGAAATCGCTGTCGCAAGTGACCGAGGTCATAGCCCGTGCAAGCGACGGCCCGTCCATCCGCTTGCTGTGGGATGTGTGTAGAATCCCTGATTTTCGCGGTATCAGCCATGCAGAACACGCCAGTTTGCTTGAGGTGATCTATGGCCACCTGCATGAACGGGGATCTATTCCCGACGAATTCATGGCACGGCAGATCCGGCGGATCGATCAGACCCACGGCGATATCGACGCTTTATCTAAAAGATTGGCATATATTCGCACGTGGACATATGTTGCGCAGCGAAAAGGTTGGGTTCGTGACGAATCACATTGGCGCGACGAAACCCGCACTGTAGAAGACAGACTGTCTGACGCTCTGCATGAGCGTCTAACGCAAAGATTTGTGGACCGGCGCACGTCTGTGTTGCTGCGCCGGCTCAAGCAGAAGGAGGCCCTTTTGGCCGAAGTAAATGATAAGGGTGAAGTGACCGTCGAAGGCGAATTCGTCGGTCGTTTGGAAGGGTTCCGGTTTACTCCGGACAAAAGCGCGCAGGGAACCGAGGCGAAAGCTCTGAAATCGGCATCCCTGCAAGCACTCGCGCCGCAATTCCATCTGCGCGCCGACCGCTTCTACAATGCGCCCGATACAGAAATTGATTTCACTGATCAGGGTGGCCTGATGTGGGGCGAATATGCCGTTGGCAAACTGGTTGCCGGGGCAGAACCTTTCAAACCTGTTGTCGAGGTATTCGTTGACGAAGCCGCAGGGCCGGACGTCGAACAGAAAGTGCAGCGCCGGTTGCAGCATTTCATTGACCGAAAAGTAGCGGCATTGTTTGAGCCGTTGCTGAACCTGTCACGCGATGAGGAACTCAGCGGTCTTGCCAGAGGTTTTGCCTTCCGCATGGTCGAAGCGCTGGGCGTTCTGCCGCGCGCTCAGGTCGCACAAGAGGTCAAGGATCTCGATCAGGATGCCCGTGGCGCCTTGCGCAAACATGGTATCCGGTTTGGCCAGTTCACCATCTTCATGCCGCTATTGCTGAAACCAGCCCCGACGCGTCTGCGTTTGGTGCTGTGGGCGTTGTCCAGTGGATTGCAGGAGTTTCCCGAAGCGCCACCACCCGGGCTGGTCACCGTGCCGGTCGCCAAGGATGCGCCGCAGGGTTATGACACCATGTGTGGCTACCGCGATGCAGGCGAGCGCTCGATCCGTATCGACATGCTGGAACGCTTGGCCGACATGCTGCGTGCTGAAGACAGCCGCGGCGGTTTCGAGGCCAAACCCGATATGCTGTCGATCACCGGGATGACGCTGGATCAGTTCGCCGATCTGATGCAGGGTCTGGGCTACAAGGCAGAACGTGGCGAGCGCGCGAAAGTCAAACCTGCACCGGTCGAACAGCCTGCGGCAGATGCGGCTGACAAACCGACCGCCGAAGAGGCTCCAGCGAGTGAAGTCGCGGCGGAAGAGGTCGCCACGCCCGCCGAGGCGGCCGACAGCACCGAGGCGTCAGCCGAGGTTTCCGCAGAGAGTCTAGCCGCAGAACCTGTGTCAGACGAACCCGAAGTTGAAGTGTTCTATACCTTCACCTGGGCCCGTCAGCGACAGCCCAACCGGGCCCCGCGCCGTGAACAGGGGCAGGGCAAGGGCAAACCGCGTGGCAAACCGCAGGATGGCCGTGGCAAACCTCATGGCAAGAAGGGCGGCAAACCTCAGGGGGCCAAGACCTTCTCGTCACGGCCTCCGAAAAAGGAAAAGGCCATCGATCCCGACAACCCGTTTGCTGCTGCGCTGATGGGTTTGAAGGACGGCAACTGATCCGAAATGGCCGAGGCCAGGCTGCGGATCGATAAATGGTTGTGGCAGGCACGGTTCTTCAAGACCCGTAGCCTGGCCGCCAAACAGGTCAGCGGCGGTTATGTCAGGCTGAACGGAGACCGGGTGCGGAAACCGGCGCAAGCTGTGGCTCCCGGTGACGTTCTGACGTTTCCACAGGGCCGCATTGTTCGTGTCATACGCGTGGAAAAACTGGGTGAACGCCGTGGTCCGGCACCCGAAGCGCAAATGCTGTATTTCGATATGACCGAAAAACAGGACGTCCCGCCTAAAAATCCGGAGTTCGAGGGAAAAGGTCGTCCGACTAAGAAAGACCGTCGCGCACTTGATCTTTCTCGCACAGAAGATCGCTGATCTTATCTTGAAGAGTAGGCCAGACTGAATTAGCTAAACGCTCAAACCGCAAACGGGAATCCGATCATGACCTATGTTGTCACCGAAAACTGTATCGCTTGCAAATACACCGACTGCGTCGAGGTGTGCCCGGTGGACTGTTTCTATGAAGGTGAGAACACATTGGTAATTCACCCCGACGAATGCATTGACTGCGGTGTTTGCGAGCCGGAATGTCCGGCAGATGCGATCCGTCCCGATACCGAGCCAGGCATGGAGCAATGGGTCGAATTCAATCGCAAGTTCTCGGAAATATGGCCCGTGATCGTTACCAAGAAAGACCCGCTTCCCGACGCCGAAGAACACGATGGTGAAGAAGGTAAAATGGAGAAGTATTTCTCGGAGGCGCCTGGCGAAGGCGGCTAAGCGATTCGCGCTCATATCCCTGTTTTCTGCACAAGGAATGCAGTATAACCAGTTGAAAACAGGATAAATATGAAAAATTCCCGTGGGGTAAACTTTCGGGTGTCGTGTTTTTGTGATATACTCTGTACCTGTATGATGACCGAGATTGGGATGCGCTCCACAAGTATGCTCACTTTGGAGTTCTGAATTTTTGACAATATCGCCGCCTGTCGGGGCTGAAACAGTCCCCGCATGTGGTGTTTTTGTTGTCTGTGTCCCGTCCGTAAGCAAGGAAAAAACTGAATGACAAAGTCGAAAAAGCTCGAGTTCCGCCCGAACGACTATGTTGTCTACCCCGCACATGGCGTAGGCCAGATCATCTCGATCGAAGAACAGGATGTCGCGGGGTTCTCTCTGGAGCTGTTCGTCATCTCATTTGAGAAAGACAAGATGACGTTGCGTGTGCCGACGAACAAGGCTACCGAATCCGGCCTGCGGTCGCTCAGCTCACCCGATGTGATCAGCCAGGCGATGAAAACGCTGAAAGGCAAGGCGAAGGTTAAGCGCGCCATGTGGTCCCGGCGTGCGCAGGAATATGAGCAGAAAATCAACTCAGGCGACCTGATTTCGATTGCGGAGGTGGTCCGCGATCTGCATCGCACGGACGATCAGCGCGAGCAGAGCTATTCCGAGCGTCAGCTATACGAAGCGGCCTTGGAGCGTCTGACCCGCGAGGTCGCGGCCGTTTCTGGTGCAGGCGAAGTATCCGCCGCCAAACAGGTAGACGAAGTTCTGACCTCACGCGCTGCCTGATAGCGAACTCTGTGAAAAAACGGGCCGCTCCAAGTTTGGGGCGGCCTTTTTCGTGACTTGGTGAATTGCCGAAGTGCCGCTAATTTCACTGTAGATGCAGCAAGCTACAGGGCGGACATGAAGCAGACAGTTAGATATCTGTATATCGGACATGACCCGATTTCGGTCTGGTTTCGGTACGCGCTGATCCTGTTCGATGTTACGACAATCGTTTTCTTTGTCGCGACGGCACATGTCCCTCACGGTCCCGGCTTGGTCCTTGCAAGCCAGTTGATCGGTTTTTTGATTTTGTTGGACTTCTCTGCGCGGCTTTGGATTTCAAAAGACCGCTGGAAGCTGCTGCGCCAGATTTATACGCTGGCGGATATTGTCGTTATCATGTCGTTGGTTCTGGATCCGTTTCTGACGGGCAACCTGGCTTTCCTGAGGATTCTGCGTGCCCTGCGCTTGATCCACTCATACCATCTGCTCAGGGACTTGCGACGCGACAGCAGCTTTTTTCGCACCCATGAAGACGCGGTGATTGCAGCGATCAATCTGATGGTTTTTGTCTTTGCCACCTCTACGGCGGTTTTGGTGTTCTTTATTCCGGAAGACGCACAGACGCCTTACATAGACGCGCTGTATTTCACCATGGCCACCCTGACGACAACTGGTTTCGGTGACATCACGCTGAGCACCCCTTGGGGGAAGCTGTTCTCGGTTTTCATCATGGTCGTGGGTGTCGCGTTGTTTGTCCGTTTGGCGCAGGCGATCTTTATGCCGCAGAAAGTACGTCACAAATGCCCAAGCTGCGGGTTGTATCGGCATGATCCGGATGCCGTGCATTGCAAGCATTGTGGTGGAACACTGCGGATCGAAACTGGCGGCGCGTCCTAAATCCGGGCGCTGATGGCAAGCAGAAACGCGATCTCTGCCAGTTGTTGCGATGCCCCAAGTATGTCCCCGGTCTGGCCGCCGATTTTCTTGCGCGCTATCAACGCCAAGATGGCTGCAACCAAGGCAGCAGAGAAGATGGCGGTGATCGCCATACCCCCGCACAGGAAAACGGCGATTGGAACGGCCAGGCCCAGGGACATGCTGACCGAAATGTTGCTGGGGGTTCCCACCGAATGGCTCAGCCCAGATTTTCTGGCGTTCGGCAGGGATGTCATCAAAACCGGCATCAGGGCGCGTGAACACGCGCAAGCCGCCAGAATCGTCCAAACCGATCCGCTTGCCAAAATCGCGGCAACTGCCAAAACCCGAGCAAGCTGAGAGATAACCAAAGCAAGAACACCATAGGTTCCGATCTGGCTGTCTTTCATGATTTCAAGTCGGCGTTCGGGGGTGAAACCGCCCCAGAGGCCGTCGAACGTATCTGCCAGACCGTCCTCGTGCATTGCACCCGTCATCATGATCAATGTCGCAACCAACAAGGTCGCAGCAACCAACGGGGACAGATGAAAGACCATTGCCAGCCATCCAACCATACAGGCAATCCCTCCGACGACCAGCCCGGCGACGGGGAAGGCCCATGCCGCCTGTGCCTGCCGTCTGAACACAGGTTCAGGCAACCGAGGCAGGGGCAGGCGGGTCAGCAGCACCAGCGCCAGCGGAATATCCCACAGGGAAAAGGGTTTGGTGTCGTTTTTTTGCACGCCCGTGCCTTTCGGGGTCTTGTTGGATTCAATGCTTCGGTTAAACACACAGGACCACTCTGATGCAATGAGGCTTTCATGTTGCCTGAACTGAATGATTTGAACGCGTTCCGCGCTACGCTCGCTGCTGCTCCGGGGCCGGATGCCACCGCGGCGCAGGGCGCGGCAGAGCGAAACGGACAACTGACGAAACCCCCGGGTGCGCTGGGGCGACTTGAGGATTTGGCTATCTGGTACGCAGGATGGCGAGGAGATGCCCGGCCACAGATCGCGGCGCCACAGGTCATTGTCTTTGCCGGAAACCACGGAGTCACTGCACAGGGGGTCTCGGCTTTTCCCTCGGAAGTGACCGTGCAAATGGTGATGAACTTCGAACATGGCGGTGCGGCGATCAACCAATTGGCCCGGGCGGCGGGTGCGGCGATGGATGTACACGCACTGGATCTGGACAACCCGACCGCAGATTTCACCCAGGCACCGGCCATGACGGAAGCCGAATTGCTGGACGCGCTGCGTACCGGCTGGCAGGCCGTGGATCAGCAGGCTGACCTGTTGGTCGTGGGCGAGATGGGCATTGGCAACACCACCTCGGCTGCCGCCATTGCCTGCGCGCTGTTTGGTGGTGACGCGTCCGATTGGACGGGTCGCGGGACGGGCGTCGATGATGCAGGTCTGACCAACAAGACCCGTGTTGTGGCCGATGGTGTAGCGTTGCACAGGTCAGAGGATGGCCTGGAAATCCTGCGCTGCCTCGGAGGGCGTGAGATCGCAGCGATGGCCGGGGCGATTGCCGCTGCGCGAGTATTGCGCATTCCTGTGATCCTTGATGGGTTCATCTGCTCGGCCGCCGCTGCCTGCCTGTGGAGGCTGTCGGATACCGCACTGGATCACGCCGTGGCAGGCCACCAAAGCGCCGAGGCTGCGCATGGCGCCGTGTTGGCGAAGCTGGGCAAGGAACCGCTGTTGAGCCTTGGTCTCCGGCTGGGTGAAGGGTCGGGCGGGGCTCTGGCGATCAACATTCTCAAAAGCGCCGTGGCCTGCCATTCCGGTATGGCGACCTTTGCCGAGGCGGGGGTATCTGACGGCTGAGTACTTGCGTGACCCGGGCACAGACCTGGGTCAGGCGGATTTCTTGGCGTGCTTTTCAGCCAGTTCCAGCAGCGCGGTTTCCAGATCTTTTTCCAGTTGCTGCGCGCGCTCGATGTACTTCTTGTTTTCCGCTGTTGGCAAACCCGGGACCCAAAGCTCGGCCAGATCGCGAACTGACATCCGGTCATGGTGGTAAAAGGTCTGCTCCGCCTGCGCGGCCTCGTATTCACTCAACCCTATATTCTCCAGAACATAGCGGCCTGCGCGCAGCGAGCTGTCGAACAGTTCCCGCACGATGTCATTGGCACCAGCCTGATAAAGCTCATACACATGGGTTCGATCTCGGGCGCGGGCGATGATGTGCAAGTCAGGGCGCTGCCGTCTGGCAAAACTGACGAGCCGTGTGACTTGCTTGTGGTCATCCATAGCAGCCACAAGGACCGACGCTTTTTCCAACCCCGCAGCGCGCAGCAACTCGGGGCGAGTGGGATCGCCCAGAAAGCCTTTGACGCCGAAACGGCGCATCAGCTGAATTGTTTCGATGTTGTGGTCCAGTACAACCGTCTTGAAACCGCTGGCCCGCACCAGCCGGTTTACAATCTGTCCGAACCGGCCAATCCCGGCAATTATGACGGGGCCTTTTTCATCAATCTCGTCCGGTACAGGTTCTTTGGAGGTGTCGCCGATCTTTCGAGACAGAAGATCGTAGAGGATAAACAGAAGCGGTGTGATCAGCATCGTCAGAGCGATGATCATCAGCAGTTTTTGGGACAGGTCGGGGGGTATGACATTCTGTTGCGTTGAAAATGCCAGCAGGACAAAGCCAAACTCACCGGCTTGCGCCAGCCCCAACGTGAACAGCCAGTGATCGCGCGCATGCAGCTTGAACGCCTTGCCAACGAGATACAGGATGATCCCTTTTGCAAGGATCAAAAGAAGCGCCAGACCGATCAGGTCAAGGGGGTCATCGAAGAAATACGCAACATCAATACCAGCACCGACCGTAATAAAGAAAAGTCCGAGCAATAGCCCTTTGAATGGCTCAAGGTCGCTTTCCATTTCGTGTCTGAACTCGGAACTGGCCAGAACCACGCCCGCCAGAAAAGCGCCAAGGGCAGGGGAAAGGCCGACGAGGGTCATCAGGAAGGAAATCCCGACCACGATCATTAGCGCCAGAGCGGTATACATCTCGCGCAGGCGGGTCGCGTGGATGAAGCGAAACAGCGGGCGGGTCAGGTAGACACCGGCCAGAATGACAAACACAACTGCGCCGATCGTGACCAGCGTGACGGCCCAACCCGGCAAACCTTCGACCAGAGAAAGGCTGTGATGGTCCGCGCCGTGAAGATCACCGGCCCCGCGGTCGATCGAACCATCCGATTCGATATGAGGCATGGCCGGCAAGGCCAGAAGTGGCAGCAAGGCCAAGATCGGAATGACCGCAATGTCCTGTGTCAGCAGCACCGAAAATGTAGCTCGACCGCCATTTGTCTGCATCAGGCCCTTTTCCGACAGGGTCTGAAGAACGATTGCTGTAGAGGACAGCGACAAGGTCAGCCCGACGGCCAGAGCAACCGACCACGGGTGGTTCGCATAGATTGCCACGGCAGCGATCGCAGCCGTTGACAACGCAACCTGCAACCCGCCCAACCCCAGCAACTTGTCACGCATATCCCACAGCGCGCGCGGCTCCAGTTCAAGGCCAATCAGGAACAGCATCATCACCACGCCGAATTCGGCAACGTGCTGAAGGTTTTCCGTTTCCGCGCCGACAAGCCCGAGAACAGGGCCAATGATGATCCCGGCGGCCAGGTATCCCAGAACCGATCCCAAGCCTAGCCTCGCAGACAGGGGAACGGCGATGACTGCCGCTGCCAGATAGATCGAAGCCTGGTATAGGAAAACGTCCATTTGTGTCCTCTCGGGCCCGTTCAGGTGGGCAGGGGCGCGTCGCGTTTCAGTTGATCCATTACGATCTGGCTCTGAACTCTTGCAACGGCAGGATGCGGCAGGATGACCGAATGTAGCAAGCTGTTGAGGGCGGAAAGATCGTCACAGTAGATATGCAGCAGGTAATCTGCCTCTCCGGTCATCGTCCATGCGCTGGTAATTTCGGGACGGGTATCGACCATGCGGGCAAAGCTTGCGGATTGTTCAGGGCCATGAGTACCCAGATGAACCTGAACAAAGCCTTGCACGTGAAGACCCAGTTTCAGCGGGTCAAGCCGGGCGGCATACCCGGTGATGTACCCTTCGGCCTCAAGCCGTTGTCGGCGACGTCCTGCCTGACTGGGCGACAGGTTCAGCATCTCGCCCAGTTGGTGTGCGGTCAGATGCGCGTCCTTCTGCAGGGCGGAGAGCAATCGCTTGTCGGTCGCGTCCAGCATGTGCGGAAGAATCCTGACTTTTATAACTTTTATGCGCGTTTTGCGCGTCTAACGGCAGTCTACAAGAAAACAATGCGCAGAAACAGCGTCAAAAACGTCGTATTTTTGAATCAGCAAAGAAATTCCTGTTCTCGAAGGAGACGCGCCATGGGTCCTTTCCCGCACAACGCACCGAAATCTGTTATCAGCGAAGAAAACCCTGCCGGTACCGATGGGTTTGAATTCGTCGAGTTTGCCCATCCTGAACCGCAGGAGCTGCGTGATCTGTTCGCAAAGATTGGGTTCGACCTGGTGGCCCGCCATAAAGACAAACCTGCCATCGAACTGTGGCAGCAAGGGGATGTCACCTATATTCTCAACGCTGACCCTGACAGTTTCGCGGAAAAGTTCGTGGCGGAACACGGCCCGTGCGCTCCTTCTATGGGCTGGAGAGTCGTGGACGCGCAGAAAGCATATGACCATGCGGTATCAAAGGGTGCAGAACCTTACGACGGTGCCGACAAGACCATGAATGTGCCTGCGATCAAGGGCATCGGCGGATCATTGATCTATTTCATTGATCAGTACTACGACACGTCGCCCTACAATCAGGAATTCGAGTGGATCAAAGAATCCAAACCACGGGGTGTGGGGTTCTTCTATCTCGATCACCTGACGCACAACGTCTACAAGGGCAACATGGACAAGTGGTTCAAGTTCTACGGCGACCTGTTCAGCTTTCGCGAAATCCGCTTCTTTGACATTCAGGGCAAGTTCACCGGGCTTTTCAGCCGCGCGCTGACATCTCCCTGTGGCCGCATCCGTATTCCGATCAACGAAGATCGCGGTGAAACGGGTCAGATCGTGTCCTATCTTAAGAAATACAAAGGTGAAGGCATTCAGCATATCGCCGTCGGCAGTGACGACATTTACGCCTCGACCGATGCAATTGCGGAAAACGGCCTGAAATTCATGCCGGGCCCGAACAAGGCGTACTACGAAATGTCCAAGACCCGCGTGGCCGACCACGATGAGCCGCTGGACCGGATGATGAAACACGGCATCCTGATCGATGGCGAAGGTGTCGTTGATGGGGGTGAGACCCGGATCTTGCTACAGATATTCTCGAAGACTGTCATCGGTCCGATCTTCTTTGAGTTCATTCAGCGCAAAGGTGACGATGGTTTCGGCGAGGGGAATTTCCAGGCGCTATTCGAATCCATCGAACGCCAGCAGATCGAAAGCGGCGAGATTTCCGCAGCCTGATTGAAACGCACTGGCACGCCGGGGGCTGTTCATCTGCCTCCGGCGCTTTTATGTGACAGTTGTTGCGTCAAAAGATCGATTGCCGGTTTCAGCTGCGCGGCATCGCCAGCGTCACGTTTCGACCCTTTTTCTGATACCGAAGTTCACTGTCACTGATCGCAATGACCTTGCCGCCGTCAATGCGGTCTCCGACTTTCAGCTTCTTGTAACGCCCGCTGGGAAGCCGCACCAATGCGCGTCTGTTGGCTGGCGTTCCGTAGACTCCGATCAGGTTCAGCCTGCGCAGATTGATTGCGTTGTCGATCGTGGCTTGTCGTGCGACGGACGCGGTCGAGGGGATTTTGGGTGCGACGGTCTTTGGTTGGAACGACCCTGCTTCATCAGATGTCTGATCCAATGCTGCCGTAGACCCCAGATTTGAACTGCTTGAAGCGGGTGTTTTGGCAGGGGCCAATCCGGCTGGACGGGACTTGGGGCGCGGGACTCTGACGACAGCCAAAGCGGTTGGTGCTTCGTCAACTTGCGGCTGAACCTGAAGGCTTTTGGGGCGCTCTTTGGGCCGCTTGCTCGCCAGCTCTTCCAATGACCGGCCACCTAGCTGGCCGCGCTCAAAATTTTCAACCAGATCGGAGGGGCGTGGCTTGGGGCGAATTCCGGCCAACCTGCCGTCGGCTTCGTCAACCAGCGGTTCTTCTTCGAAACGAACCGGAGTTTCAGGCGGAACCTTGGAGGGGCGCCCCAGAAAAACAATGACCCCATCCGGATTCACGGTGCCATCCGGTGTTGGCACGACCAGGCCGTTCTCATCCAGATCAAATCGTGTGCCAGCAATGTTTGGGGATACGTCGGGTTTGAAAGGAGCGTCAGTGTCAAAACTGGGGTCGGGAGGCAAGGCAACCGCATCGGTGAACAGATCGGAGTTGTCAAGCGATGCCAGATAAAACTCCTGCGGTTCCACGGTCTCCGATATTTCCGGTGCTGCAGGCGCGGTTGTGTTGACGCCCGTAACGGCCTGTATATCCTTCTGTGTCGCGGGGTCCTGAGCGACGGATTCCACCGGGGTAGGGGCAACCTTGAGGGCTTCCAGAATTGCTGCGTCTGTTGCGGTCAGATCCGGCTGCGCATCGGTCTCCGCCTCTGAGACGTTGGTTCGAGGCTCTTCAGGATCATCGGTGGCAAGATCCGGAAATACTTCCTGCGGGTCCTCCAGCGCGGCCGTGTCCGGCTCTGGCTCGGGCGTGGGCCCTGGGGTTGGTTCTGGGGTCGAAACCTCGACCGGCGCAGGGCTCTGTTCCGCCTGATCCTGTTCAGAGCCGAACCCCGTTGCCAGCCATGAGCCAACAAGTCCGCCAACAAGCAGCACAGCGGCAAAGACAGGAATGGCAGACCGGTTTACCCCCGCAGGCCCATCAACGTTCTTACCCGTGGTTTCCGGGGGCACGCGGAAAGCCTCGGGTGCGGTGGTGCCGGCAATAGGATGGGTGGGCAGGCCGGACGTATTGGCCTGTTCAGGAGCGTCCGTTTCTACCAGTGCAGGCTGGTCTTCCGGGTGTGAACCCTCGGAACTGTTTGAGGTTTCGCGGAACACCGCCTCGCGCGGGAACGCGCCCTCGTGACCTTCGGCGGTGAACGTCACCACCACAAAACCATGTTCCGAGGCAAAGGTTCGCGCTTCGGCCAGAGTTTCAACCGCGACGGCAGAAACATAGGTCGTATCACCTTCGGTCTGGCTGTCATAACTCAGTTCTGACAGGGCGTAAGGTGTGGCTTCCACCAGAGCATTCTTGATACGTTCCGTCCGGTCTTTTGGGGGCAACCCATCGGTCGATAGCTGTAGAAACCGAACCTGATCCGCCGGCAGCACAAGCTTGCAGCTCAGATCATTTTCCAGCGCAAATGCCTTTTCCCGCAACGCCTGCATCTGTCCGGACAAGTCCGGAACATCCAGCGGAATCGTACCGATGACGAACCAGTCGTCATCCGAACGGTGGTGCAGTGTTATTCCGGTCGTAGAAAAAGACAGCGCAAAGGCGGGTTTCATATTCCGGAGGAACCATAATTATCAACGTCAATGCAAACGACTTTGCGTGTGCAGGCCGACATTAAAGCAGGAACCCGCCGAGGGAAAGAAAAAGGCAACCTCTCCTCTTGTATGGCCAAGCCCTGCCAACCCATCTTGGAACAGAACAAATTGGAGTGATAACCTTGAAGACATTCGCTTTTCTGGCCGCGATGATGGCGGCAACGGCCGCTGGAGCAGCCCATGCGGAAGAACGTCGCATCACCGTTGATGCAACCGGGACCGTGCAGGTCGCACCCGATATGGCGACGATCACGCTGGGCGTAACAAACGAAAACGCCGAAGCCTCGGCTGCGATGCAGGCAACGTCGGATGCAGTTTCCAAAGTCCTGGCGCGCCTGACCGAGATGGGTATCGAAGATCGTGACGTCCAGACACGGGACCTGTCGTTGTCGCCCGTTTGGTCGGGTCGTCATGGACAGAATGGGGAGAAGCCTGAAATCACCGGCTTTACAGCGTCCAACCGCGTGTTTGTGCGCGTGCGCGACCTGACCCAATTGGGGAAAATCATGGACGCGGTCATTCAGGACGGCGCCAATGATTTCGGGGGCTTGAGCTTTGGCGTACAGGATCCCAAACCGATCGAAGCGCAAGCCCGCGCCAAAGCCGTCGGTGAAGCCACTGCCAAGGCAGAACAGTTGGCGCAGTCAGCGGGCGTAACGCTCGGCCCGGTTCAATCCATATCCGAACAAACGGCCGGTATCCGTCCGATGGCCGAAATGCGCGCCATGAGCATGGCGGATGCGGGTGGTGTTCCCGTTGCAGGCGGAGAGGTCTCGGTTTCCGTCAGTGTCTCGATGGAATTCGAGATTTCGGAATAAGATCAAGCTTTCGCACGGGCCATCAGCGGTTTACGCTGCTGGCCCTTGCTGTCAAAATTGTCGGGCGACAGCCAGGATTCGAATGCATCGCGGATGCGCGGCCATTCACTGTCGATGATCGCGTACCATGCCGTGTCCCTGTTGCGGCCCTTGTAATGGGTCGCCTGCCGGAACACCCCTTCGAAAGTAAATCCCAGCCGTTCAGCGGCACTGCGTGACGGTGCATTCAGCGCATCACATTTCCACTCATACCGGCGATAGCCAAGCTCGTCGAAAACCCGCTTCATCATGAGGTACATGACCTCTGTCGATTGCGGCTTGCGCTGCAGCAGCGGGGAAAAGTGGATATGCCCAACTTCGATGGCGCCAGCTGCGGGTTCGATCCTCAGATAAGATGCCATGCCCACCGGCACCTCGTCCGCATCCAATACAGTATGAAACATCGGGTCCGCATCCATGCAGTTGGCACGGACCCAGTCTTCAAACTGCGGCTCACTGTCAAACGGGCCATAGGGCAGGTATGTCCAGTTACGACCATCCCTGTCATTTGCAAACGCCCGGAACAGTCCGGGCGCATGTCTGTTCACATCAAGTGGCACGACAGAACAATACTGTCCTTCCATCGGTGTATACGGCGGTGTCGGGCGCGGAAATTCACCCGAAACCGGTAAACCGATGGGCTGGCCAAGGTCGTTTGTGTCGTGCCCGGTCATCGTCAGGCGCTGGCTTTAGCCAGAGCTTGATCAAGATCCGCGATCAGATCGTTCACGTCCTCGATCCCGATGGAAACACGCACCACGCCCGGACCTGCGCCGGCAGCCTCCTGCTGTTCCGGCGTCAGTTGTCGGTGGGTGGTCGAGGCCGAGTGAATGATCAGCGAGCGTGCGTCACCCAGATTGGCCACATGGCTGAAAATCTCAAGGGCGTTGACCAGTTTGATACAGGCGTCATAGCCACCCTTCACCGCAAAGGTGAACAATGCACCGGCGCCACGTGGATATTGTGACTTGACCCGGTCCTTGTAAGGCGATGACGGCAATCCCGCATAGGTGACGTATTCCACCCGGTCATCCGCTTCCAGCCACGCAGCGATTTTCTGGGCGTTTTCAACGTGACGCTCCATCCGCAGCGACAGTGTTTCGATTCCCATCAGCGTGTAATGGGCTGCCTGTGGGTTCATGGTCATACCCAGATCGCGCAGGCCAATGGCAATACCGTGGAACGTGAAGGCCAGCGGGCCAAAGGTCTCGTGGAACTTCAGGCCGTGATAGGCTGGTTCGGGTTCGCTCAGTGACGGGAATTTGTCATTCGCGGACCAGTCGAACGTGCCCGAATCCACGATGCACCCGCCAGTGACGGTGCCGTTGCCGGTCAGGTACTTGGTGGTCGAATGCACAACCAGCGTCGCACCGTGCTCAATCGGGCGGCACAGGTACGGCGTGGCTGAGGTGTTGTCGACGATCAGCGGGATGCCCGCAACATCAGAAACGTCTGCCAACGCACGGATATCAGTCACATAACCGCCAGGGTTGGCGATGGATTCGCAGAAAACCGCGCGGGTGTTTTCGTCGATGGCAGCTTTTACGGCATCCAGATCATCGGTGTCCACGAATTTTGCCGACCAGCCAAAACGTTTGATCGTCTGGCTGAACTGCGTGACCGTGCCGCCATACAGACGGGTCGAGGCGACAACGTTGCAACCCGGTCCCATCAACGGGAACAGCGCCATGATCTGTGCTGCATGCCCGGACGAGCAGCAGACTGCGCCGACGCCGCCCTCAAGCGTCGCCACGCGTTCCTGCAGAACGGCGACGGTTGGGTTGGTCAGGCGGGAATAGATAAAGCCCACCTCTTGCAGGTTGAACAAGGCCGCTGCGTGGTCCGCATCGCGGAACACATAGGCAGTTGTCTGATAAATCGGTGTCTGGCGCGCTCCGGTCGCCGGGTCGGGGCGGGCGCCCGCATGAATTTGCAATGTGTCGAAACCGTAGGTCGGGCCGTCAGACATCTTGAAAATCTCCTGTTGGTATCTGTCTTGCGGAATCTGTAGGCCATTGCCCGCCTGCGCACAACGATCCTGTCAGCGCAGCCAGAGGCCTTTGCTTTTGATCGCGTTGCGCAGCGCTTGCTCCCGTCGCGGCAGGTTGTCCTGATCAAACAGGCCGCGGATTTTCGCGCCTTTCCCCTGAAGAACCAGCTTTTTCAGCGGATCATACTGTTTGAGCACTTTTTTGACTTTGTTGGGGGCCACGACGGTTTCCAGCACATCGATCACGTGATCGCTTTCGCGGGCATAAAGCAAAGGGAACAGGCGATAGTGGCAGCTGACGGAACCGTCCAGAAGCCCGTCAGGCAAAGCATCCCGCCCGCCGCCGAAAGAATGAATGACCAGCGGCAGGGCCGCCTGATCCAGCCATGGGTCAAGGTTCTGGCCCGTCAATTCGGGAATGTTTTCATCCCGGATCGTTCTTGCGTAGTCCAGGTACCGTTCACCGAAAATCCTGGGGCATTTGTAAAAGAAGTAACCCGCGTTGAAGTAAAGGTAGCGCCGCCAGTAACCATCGGGTTGGTCCGGATCCACCGAGCTTTCGAAATCCAGCCCGAAGCGCGCATAAAGCGCCCGCCAGATACCGTCAAAGCCGGGGCCGTACAGCGTCGGCTTTGGCCACGTGCCCTCGACCTTCAATGAGGCTCCGGGGCGGTCGAAATCGAACGGAACGCTTGTGATGTCACCGGTGATCAGCGTGTCCGTATCGAATAACACAAAGGGTTCACCTTCCGGCAGGGCCAACAAAGCCTCGATCTTGTTGCCATAAGGGTAGCTTTCACCAAAAACATGCGAGTCGAATGGCAGGATTTCGACATCCAACTGGTTCAGGGCCCTCAGAACGTCCTCGTCCTGAATGCTGGGGTCGTGCTTCCAGCGCGGGCCCGGGTTGGGTGTGGCAACAAACAACCTGCCCTTGAACTCAGGTGAGCAATGGCGAAGCGAGGCCGCGAACAACAGGGCCTCGTATTGCAGGCGGTTGTTTTGCCCGACAACCGCGATGTTGAAATTCTGAGAACTTGCCTGCATCTGTGCCCATTTCTGAAAGCTGCCGGAACCGGCACCCTTGGTCCGGGTTACAGCAAGCGGAGTGGGGCGTCAAAAGCCGATAGTTTGATTTTTCATCATCTATGTCATTCCCTTCACCGGGCCGAGGAAGGTTTCGCGCAAGGTGGTCTTTGCAGACATCTCGAGGGTTTCACAGTCCATATGGAAGGGAGAAATCGGCGACGTGCCATGCTCAGTGGGCCGTTTTTTTGATCCCCGCACAGCCTGAAGGCGGGTGTATTTCTGTCAAATCCGAACACCGGCCTCAGTTATACGTCGTTTTTTGTGTTCAGTTCGCGGGTGAAGCGCCTGAGAATGCAGGTATTTTGACTGGGCTTGTCATTTTTTGACCATTTGGCAAATTTTACCAATTGATAAAAAATTTATTTGTGGCAAGCTGAGAGCATAACAAACATATCTACAGGGAGTAGAGTGATGGCACAGGGCCAGATGGCACCCGGTATCGTAGCCGGGCGGCTTTCAAGCGATGAGCTGACCTCAAATTTCACCGATCTGCATCCGCCACTTGCGCAGCATGAGGCCGCAGTAGCCGCAGATCGCTGTTATTTTTGCTACGACGCACCATGCGTTACGGCCTGTCCAACGGATATCGATATCCCGTTGTTCATTCGCCAGATTCAAGCCGGTCAACCGCAATCAGCAGGGCGCACGATCCTGGAACAGAACATTCTGGGCGGAATGTGCGCTCGGGTCTGTCCAACCGAGACACTGTGCGAAGAGGCCTGTGTTCGCGAAGCCGCCGAAGGAAAACCGGTTGAAATCGGGCGCCTGCAACGTTTTGCCACCGATGAAATCATGGCCTCGGGTGTGCATCCGTTCGAACGTGCGCCTTCGACCGGTAAGACAGTTGCGGTTGTGGGGGCTGGGCCTGCGGGTCTGGCATGCGCCCACCGGCTGGCCATGCTGGGCCATGATGTGGTGATCCATGAAAGCAAGCCCAAACCCGGCGGCCTGAATGAATACGGTATTGCGGCCTACAAATCGACCAACGATTTTGCACAGGCCGAGGTGGACTGGCTGCTGAAAATCGGCGGGATTGCAATCGAGACCGGTTCGGTTTTGGGCGAAAGCACCTCATTGGATGGGCTGGTCGAAAACTACGACGCGGTGTTTCTGTCCATTGGTCTTGCTGGCGTCAACGCCCTGCGTGCAGGCGGTGTCGATAAAGACGGAGTACGGGCTGCGGTCGATTTCATCTCGGACGTGCGGCAGGCCAGTGACCTCGCCAATCTGCCCGTTGGGCGGAATGTGGTCGTTATCGGCGGAGGCATGACCGCGGTGGATGCTGCTGTGAAGTCCAAGCTTCTGGGCGCGGAACATGTGACCATTGCCTATCGTCGTGGCCGCGACGCTATGGGGGCCAGCCGGTACGAGCAGGATCTGGCAGCGTCGCACGGTGTTCGGATTTTGACAAATGTTCAGCCAGTGGCCGTACACGGCAATGGTGCAGCGGCCGAGATTGAGTTGGAATATACATCCAGCCAGAACGGTCAGCTCACTGGAACCGGAGAGATGATCCGCCTGCCAGCAGATCAAGTGCTCAAGGCTATTGGGCAGACGCTGGAAGGCACACCGGACGGGCTGACGCTGGACGGCAACAAGATAGCCGTCAGCGGGGCTGGCCGAACCTCCTTGGCTGGTGTCTGGGCTGGTGGTGACTGTGCTGCGGGTGGCGAAGACCTGACCGTAACCGCTGTTGCCGAAGGTCGGGACGCGGCAATGGACATCCACGCGACGCTCTTTTCGTGATAGGGTGGGGTATTCACCCCATTCCTTTCGCTGCTGAGGTATTCCCATGTCCCAGATCGAACAAGCTGTTGCTCAACACTATACCACCGGTGCACTGACCGAACGCGTCCGAGCGGCACTGGAGGCCAGCGGCATCGACCCGGATGCGGCCACGGTCGCTGATCTGAAGGCTGGGGATGAGTTCCATACAGGCGGCGTTCTTGCAACCGACAACCTGTTTGCGCAGCTTTCGCCGACCCATGCGACACGTGTTCTGGATGTCGGATGCGGCATCGGAGGCACATCCCGGTACATAGTGGACAAATATGATTCAACGGTAACAGGGGTCGACCTGACACCAGAGTTCGTTGAAACCGCCGCCGCGCTCAGTGATCTGGTCGGTCATTCTGAAAAGGCCAGCTTTCACGTTGGCAGTGCACTGGACATGCCTGTGCCAGATGCGGGGTTCGACCTTGCGGTCATGATGCATGTGGGCATGAACATCGAAAGTAAGGCCGGGCTGTTTGCGGAAGTGTCGCGGGCGCTCTCCACGGGCGGAACCTTTGCCCTGTTCGACGTCATGGGCGGAGAGGTGGATGAGCCGCTGGCTTTTCCGCTTCCCTGGTCCACTTTGCCAGAAACCTCCTTTGTTCACGCGCCGGATGTCTATAAGGACGCCGCAAAGAAGGCTGGTCTTGAATTGGTCACCGAAACAGACCGCACCGCGTTTGCGATCCAATTCTTCGAGGACGTGTTTGCCAAGATAGCCGAGACCGGACCAGCACCGCTGGGTATCCACCTGATGATGGGCGAAACGGCGCCCGAAAAGTTCCAAAACTACGTCAAAAACCTCAAGGCCGGGCGCATTCGCCCGACCGAAATGATATTCAAAAAAACCGGCTGAGCCGGGAAGGGAGAAGCCATGGCCGATCTGACGACAAACTTTCTGGGCATTTCCAGCCCCAACCCGTACTGGCTGGCCTCTGCGCCGCCGACGGACAAGGAATACAACGTTCGCCGCGCGTTCGAAGCGGGATGGGGTGGCGTTGTCTGGAAAACTCTTGGGTCCGAGGGACCTCCGGTCGTGAACGTGAATGGCCCGCGTTATGGCGCAATTTATGGCGCTGATCGCAGATTGCTGGGCCTTAACAATATTGAACTGATCACTGATCGTCCGCTTGAGGTAAACCTTGAGGAAATGGGGCGGGTCAAATCAGATTACCCGGACCGTGCTCTGATCGCGTCAATCATGGTGCCATGCGAGGAAGAGGCGTGGAAGGCGATACTGCCGCGTGTGGCTGAGACTGGTGCCGACGGGATCGAGCTGAACTTCGGCTGTCCGCATGGGATGAGCGAACGCGGTATGGGCTCGGCCGTTGGGCAGGTTCCGGAATATATCGAGATGGTCACACGCTGGTGCAAGAAATACTATGACCGCCCGGTCATCGTGAAGCTTACGCCAAACATAACTGACATCCGTAAACCGGCTGCGGCCGCCAGAAATGGCGGCGCGGATGCGGTGTCGCTGATCAACACAATCAATTCGATCACCAGCGTCAATCTGGACACGTTCAGCCCTGAACCTTCGATTGACGGCAGGGGTAGTCACGGTGGGTATTGCGGCCCGGCAGTAAAGCCGATTGCCCTGTCGATGGTGTCCGAGATCGCGCGGGCCGAGGCGACGCGAGGCCTGCCCATTTCCGGCATCGGCGGCGTCACCACATGGCGCGATGCGGCCGAGTTCATCTCGTTGGGCTGTGGCAACGTTCAGGTGTGTACAGCCGCGATGACCTATGGCTTCAAGATCATCGACGAACTGACTGCGGGTCTGTCGGAATGGATGGACGAAAAGGGATATTCAAGCGTCGACGAGGTGATCGGGCGCGCGGTGCCCAATGTCACCGACTGGCAGTATCTGAACCTCAACTACATCGCCAAAGCCAAGATCGATCAGGATCAGTGCATCAAGTGTGGCCGGTGTTACGCGGCCTGTGAAGACACCAGCCATCAGGCGATTTCCATGTCCGAGGACCGCGTCTTCGAGGTGATGGATGACGAGTGCGTCGCCTGTAACCTCTGCGTCGATGTTTGCCCGATCGAAGGCTGCATCGATATGGTGCCGATGGCAGCGGGCGAGGTTGATCCCCGAACCGGAAAAGAAGTTCAGCCAACTTATGCGAACTGGACGACGCATCCGAACAACCCGATGGCCAAAGCGGCCGAATGAGGGGATTGCGACAGATCGTCAAGGGGCCGTTTTTGCGGCCCCTTTTTTCAGGGGCTCAGAAGTTTTCGGTACAACGTATCAACAAAGGTTTCTGCGCCTTCGAACGGATCTTCGTTGCCCAGAATTGCACGAACCTGAACATCGAAATCAGCATAGTGCTGTGTCAAGGCCCAGATCGAAAACATCAGGTGGTAAGGATGCACTCGTGCGATTTTTCCCTGATCCATCCAGCCGGTAAGGATCGTGGTCTTTTCGTCGACCAGTGCCTTGAGATCATTGGACAAAGCATCATGAATGCGCGGTGCGCCCTGCACAAGCTCGTTGGCGAAAAGGCGGCTTTCGCGTGGTAACTCCTGACTCATCTGCAACTTGCGCCGAATGTATGCCAGGATTTCTTCCATTGGATCGCCGTTTGCGTCCAGGTCGTGCAGCGGGGCCAGCCAGGTCTCTAACAACCCGGAAAGCAGCTCTGTATGGATCGCCTCTTTTGAAGGGAAATAATACAGCAGGTTCGGTTTGCTCAGACCCGCTTCGGCCGCAATCTGATCAACGGTTGCTCCGCGAAACCCGTGAGCAGAAAACACGTTCAGGGCAGCCTCTAGGATCGCAGCACGGTTCTTTTTCTGAATGCGAGTCGGTGCGCGGTCTTTTGGCATGTTTTCAACGTGTCTCTTTTTTCGTCGAACAAGTGCGGAATACACTGAAAATTTCAGCCGTGCCGCGCAAATTCTTGACTGATACCGAACCCGTGATAGCGTGAGTTTGACCATATGGTCAAATCAAGACACCAAAAGCGAGCTAAATCGCAAGCAAACAGGGAAGATGAACATGGCAGCTCCGGCGCAGAATCTCAGGATCAATGGCGACAGGTTGTGGGACAGCCTGATGGAGATGGCCAAGATCGGCCCGGGTGTCGCCGGCGGCAACAATCGCCAGACCCTGACGGATGAAGACGCGGAAGGCCGCGCCCTGTTCCAGAAGTGGTGCGAGGAAGCGGGCTGTTCCATGGGGCTCGATCAGATGGGCAACATGTTCGCCCTCCGCGAAGGCACCGACCCGGACGCGTTGCCGGTTTACGTGGGATCGCATCTGGATACGCAGCCTACGGGAGGTAAATACGATGGTGTGCTGGGTGTCTTGGGTGGGCTGGAACTGATCCGGACGCTGAACGACCTGGGGATCAAGACAAAACATCCGATCGTCGCCACCAACTGGACAAACGAAGAAGGCACGCGTTACGCACCGGCTATGCTATCCTCGGGCGTGTTTGCAGGGATGCACACGCAGGATTGGGCATATAACCGCGAAGACGCTGAGGGCAAAAAGCTCGGGGATGAGTTGAACCGTATCGGCTGGCGAGGCGATGAAGAGGTGGGCGCCCGCAAGATGCATGCGTTCTTTGAGCTGCATATCGAACAGGGGCCGATCCTTGAAGCCGAAGGCAACGATATCGGCGTCGTCACCCATGGACAGGGGCTGAGTTGGACGCAGATCACGGTAACGGGCAAGGATGCTCATACCGGATCGACACCGATGCCGATGCGCAAGAATGCCGGGCTGGCCATGGCGCGGATCCTGGAAAAAGTCGACGAGATCGCCTGGTCTCATGCTCCGCATGCGGTGGGTGCGGCGGGGCATATCGATGTCTATCCGAACTCACGCAATGTGATCCCGGGCAAGGTGGTGTTTACGGTCGATTTCCGCTCGCCCGAGCTGGAGGTGATCACCGACATGGAAAACCGCCTGCGGGTGGCTGCCGAGGATATCGTTGACGAGATGGGCCTTCAGATCGAATTCGAGAAAGTCGGTGGGTTCGATCCGGTGAAATTTGACGAAGCTTGCGTGTCTGCCGTGCGAAACGCAGCCGAACGGCTGGGCTATTCGCACACCGATATCATTTCGGGTGCGGGGCATGACGCCTGTTGGATCAACCGGGTTGCTCCGACCGCGATGGTCATGTGCCCCTGTGTTGATGGGCTGAGCCATAACGAGGCCGAGGAAATCAGCAAGGAATGGGCGGCAGCCGGGGCGGATGTTCTGCTGCACGCCGTGGTCGAGACTGCCAAAATCGTGGAATAGGGGGCGCTGCCCCCGTCGCCCCGAGGGCGACTCCCCCGGGATATTTTTGGCCAGATGAAGCAAGCGGCGTAGACCGCATCAGGGAGTTCAAAATGAGTACTGTTATCAAAAACGGAACCGTTGTCACTGCGGACCTGACTTACAAGGCGGACGTATTGGTCGACGGTGGCGTGATCACCGAAATCGGTATGAACCTGACGGGGGATAAGGAGCTGGACGCAACCGGCTGTTTTGTGATGCCGGGCGGGATTGATCCCCATACCCATCTCGAAATGCCGTTCATGGGCACTTATTCCAGCGATGACTTTGAAAGCGGGACGCGGGCGGCCTTGGCCGGCGGCACGACGATGGTTGTCGATTTTGCTCTTCCCAACCCTGGTGAAAGCCTGCTGGATGCACTGAAACGTTGGGACAACAAGTCGACACGGGCGAATTGTGACTATTCGTTCCACATGGCGGTGACCTGGTGGGGAGAACAGGTGTTCGACGACATCAAAACCGTGATCGAGACGCGCGGTATCAACACCTTCAAACATTTCATGGCCTACAAGGGTGCGCTGATGGTGAATGATGATGAGCTGTTCGCCTCGTTCAAGCGTCTTGCGGAGCTTGGCGGTACTGCCCTGGTTCATGCCGAGAACGGGGATGTGGTGGCAGAACTGAGTGCCAAGCTGCTTGCCGAAGGGAACACCGGCCCCGAAGCACATGCGTATTCCCGCCCGCCGCAGGTGGAAGGTGAAGCCACCAACCGGGCGATCATGATTGCGGACATGGCGGGTGTGCCGCTTTACGTTGTACACACCTCGTGTGAAGAGGCGCATGAAGCTATCCGCCGGGCGAAAATGCAGGGTAAGCGAGTGTGGGGAGAGCCCCTGATCCAGCACCTGACATTGGACGAAAGTGAATACTTCAATCAGGATTGGGACCACGCGGCGCGACGGGTCATGAGCCCTCCGTTCCGGAACAAACAGCATCAGGACAGTCTGTGGAATGGCCTGCAATCCGGAACGTTGAGTGTGGTTGCAACCGATCATTGCGCCTTCACAACCGAACAGAAACGCTTTGGCGTTGGGGATTTCACCAAGATCCCGAACGGCACCGGCGGGCTGGAAGATCGGATGCCGATGCTGTGGACTCATGGGGTCAACACAGGGCGCCTGACGCCGAATGAATTCGTAGCTGTTACTTCAACAAACATTGCCAAGATTTTGAATTGCTATCCTAAAAAGGGCGCAGTTCTGGTAGGTGCAGATGCTGATCTTGTCGTTTGGGATCCTGAGAAATCCAAAACGATCAGTGCCGGTTCCCAGCAATCCTCGATTGATTACAACGTGTTTGAGGGCAAGGAGGTCAAAGGTCTGCCACGCTTTACCCTGACACGGGGACAGGTGGCGGTGCATGACGGTGAAATCCGCACGCAGGAAGGTCATGGGGACTTTGTCGCGCGCGAGGCGAACACTACCGTCAACAAGGCGCTGAGCACCTGGAAAGAGCTGACGGCCCCAAGGCCTGTCGAGCGGACGGGAATTCCGGCGACCGGTGTTTGATCAGTTGGGGCGGCCTTGCCGGCGGCCCTGGCACCACTCTTCTCAAGGCAATAAAATGAACACTGAAAGCACGACCCGGCCTGTCATCGAGGCAAGGCAGCTAGACCTGACATTCCAGACCAACGATGGGCCAGTACACGCCCTCAAGGACGTGAACCTGACAATTGAAAAGGGCGATTTCGTCAGTTTCATCGGTCCGTCCGGTTGTGGCAAAACCACCTTTCTGCGCTGCATCGCAGCCCTTGAGATACCTACGGGCGGGACGCTGACCGTCAATGGCATGACCCCCGATGAGGCGCGTCGAAACCGGGCGTACGGGTATGTCTTTCAGGCTGCGGGCCTTTATCCCTGGCGCACAATTGCCAAGAACATAAAACTGCCTCTTGAGATAATGGGATTCACCGCTGTCGAACAGGATGAGCAGGTGAAGAGGGTACTGGAACTTGTTGATCTGGAAGGGTTTGGCGGCAAGTTTCCCTGGCAGTTGTCGGGCGGGATGCAGCAGAGGGCCAGTATCGCGCGTGCCCTTGCCTTCGATGCGGATATCCTGCTGATGGACGAGCCGTTCGGGGCGCTGGATGAGATCGTGCGGGACCACCTGAACGAGCAGCTTCTTGAGCTCTGGGCGCGGACGGAAAAGACGATCGGATTCGTGACACACTCCATTCCCGAGGCGGTTTACCTGAGCACAAAGATCGTGGTGATGAGCCCGCGGCCTGGGCGGATTGCTGATGTGATTGACAGCCCGTTGCCCAAGGAGCGGCCGCTGGATATTCGTGACACTCCGGAGTTCATTGAGGTCGCGCATCGCGTCCGGGAAGGTTTGCGGGGTGGGCATTCCAATGACGACTAAGCTGAATGCGGATAGGATCCGGCGCGCGGTTCCAGGTGATGTGCCAGCCTGCGCCAGGGTTGTTCATGACTGGGTCACGCAAACAGACTGGATGCCCGATGAACTGCCGGTAGAAGAGCTGGCGAAACTGATCAGCGACGCATTCGACGACCGTGAAATGTGGGTCGCCGGTGATCCGGTCGATTGCTACATGTCAGTGGACCCGGCACAGAACAAAATCGGTGCGCTGTATTGCGGCCGGAGGGGACAGGGTATCGGCAAGCGCTTTGTCGACAAAGCAAAAGAGGGCCGCGATTTTCTCTGTCTGACGACGCACCGGCCCAATACATCGGCGCAACGCTTTTATCGCCGCGAAGGGTTCGAAGTGACGGCCGAAGAGCCCCCCGTGCCGCCGGATACCGTGCCTGTCTATAGGATGGAGTGGCGTGCATGAAGCAGGTCATTGCCGTATTCACCGTCGTCGCCGCAATTGTTCTGTTCTGGTACGTGGCCTGCATTCCGATGAACATAAAGGGCGTGTTGACCGAACAGGAACGTGCGGGGGCCGTGGTGCAGCCGCCATCCGCCAAGGACCGGCGTGACATGTCCGAGGTTGGTCTTGTTTTGAACAACGCCTTCGCCATCCCGGCCACGTGGGAACAGGACAGGCCTCGACTGCCGGCCCCGCATCAGGTCGCCATCGAGATGTGGGAGACGACGGTCCAGAAAAAGATCACCTCGAAACGGTCGCTGATCTATCACGGCTGGGTCACGCTGAGTGCTACGATGCTGGGATTTGCGATTGGCACCGGGCTGGGCATTCTGCTCGCAGTCGGGATCGTGCATAGCCGCGTGATGGATTTGTCGGTCATGCCCTGGGCGATTGTGAGTCAGACTATTCCGATCATCGCGCTTGCGCCGATGATCATTGTTGTTTTGTACTCCATTGGTATTCAAGGGATCATTCCCAAGGCGATCATATCGGCCTACCTGAGTTTCTTCCCGGTTGTTGTTGGCATGGTCAAAGGATTGCGCAGTCCTGATGCGATGCAACTGGACTTGTTGCGGACGTATAACGCAAGCCGGTCTCAGGGTTTCTGGAAGCTGCAATTGCCTGCGTCGATGCCGTATCTGTTCACGTCGCTCAAGATTGGGATCGCTGCATCGCTGGTCGGTGCCATTGTTGGTGAGCTTCCGACAGGCGCCGTCGCAGGTCTGGGCGCGCGGTTGCTTGCCGGCAGCTATTACGGGCAAACGGTACAGATCTGGTCGGCCCTGTTTGCTGCAGCCATTCTGGCGGCGTGCCTGGTCGGGCTGCTGGGGCTGATTGAACGGGCCGTACTGAAACGGATGGGGATGGCGCAATGATACTGGTTTTCTGTGCTATCCTGCTTTGGCTTTTTGGCTGGTGGTTGAACAGTCGGTTGGCCAGTGGGCCTTACGCCGATACCCGAATGGTGCGGTTTCTGGCCCCCTTGATCTTTGGGCTGACTGTCATCGGGATCTGGGAACTTTTGGTGCGCGGCCTTCAGGTTCCACTGGTCATCCTGCCAGCGCCATCGGTGATTGCGGTGCGGTTTGCGGACAGCCTTCCGATCCTGTGGGCTGACTTTGTGCAGACCATCATCAAGGGCGCGTTAAGCGGCTATGTCATCGGGTGCTTTGCGGCCTTTCTGATGGCGATTGCGGTGGATCGCTGGGATTTCCTGCGTCTGGGCCTGTTGCCGGTCGGCAATTTCGTGGCCGCCCTGCCGATTGTCGGGACCGCCCCCATTCTGGTGATGTGGTTCGGGTTTGACTGGCATTCCAAAGCGGCGGTGGTGGTTGTGATGGTGTTCTTTCCGATGCTCGTGAACACCGTGGCCGGGCTGCGTGAGGCCACCTCGATGCAGCGCGACCTGATGGAGACTTATGCCGCAACCTATTGGCAGAGCTTTTTGAAGTTGCGACTGCCTGCGGCGATGCCCTTCATTTTCAACGGGCTGAAGATTTCCACCACTTTGGCGCTGATCGGCGCTATCGTGGCTGAGTTCTTCGGTTCACCGACACTTGGTATGGGGTTCCGGATATCTACCAGCGTCGGGCAACTGTCATTAGACATGGTCTGGGCCGAAATCGTTGTTGCGGCACTCGCAGGTACAGCTTTTTATGGTCTGGTGGCGGGGGTCGAAAAAGTGGTGACCTTCTGGCACCCGTCACAGCGCGGATAAAACAAGGAAATCAACAGACCCCGAAATTGGGGCACAACAAGCAACTAGGAGAATTGAAGATGAACAAGCTACTCAGCGGGGCGGTTGCCGCCTTTGGTCTGGCAGCCAGTGCGGCGCTGGCTGCGGACGAGGTGACATTGCAACTGAAGTGGGTCACGCAAGCACAATTCGCGGGCTACTACGTTGCCAAGGACAAGGGCTTTTACGAAGAAGAGGGGCTGGACGTCACCATTCTTCCCGGCGGACCTGACATCGCTCCGACGCAAGTGATTGCAGGCGGTGGCGCTGATGTCACCGTCGAATGGATGCCCGCCGCGCTTGCTGCTCGTGAAAAAGGGCTGCCGCTGGTGAACATTGCTCAACCGTTCAAAAGCTCTGGCATGATGCTGACCTGCTGGAAAGACGCCGGGATCTCGTCGCCCGAGGATCTCAAGAACCGCACGCTGGGTGTTTGGTTCTTTGGCAACGAGTTTCCGTTCATGAGCTGGATGAGCCAGTTGGGCATCAGCACTGATGGCAAAGGCGAAAACGGCGTGGAAGTTCTGAAGCAGGGCTTTAACGTGGACCCGTTGCTTCAGCGTCAGGCGGATTGCATCAGCACCATGACCTACAATGAATACTGGCAGGTCATTGATGCCGGTGTCAGCCCGGATGAACTGGTGACCTTCAAGTACGAAGACCAGGGCGTGGCGACGCTGGAAGATGGTCTTTACGTTCTGGAAGAGAACCTGAGCGATGCGGCCTTCACTGACAAGATGGAGCGGTTCGTTCGCGCGTCCATGAAGGGTTGGAAATATGCGGAGGAGAATCCAGACGAAGCGGCGGAAATCGTTTTGGAAAACGATGCAACCGGTGCCCAGACGGAAGAACACCAAAAGCGTATGATGGGTGAGATCGCCAAGTTGACCGCAGGGTCGAACGGAGCGCTGGACCCGGCTGATTTCGACCGCACTGTCAACACTCTGCTGGCAGGCGGTTCCGATCCGGTTATCACCAAAAAGCCCGAAGGGGCTTGGACGCATCAGATCACCGAAGCTGCGCTGAATTAACTTCAGCCCTCTATTCACGAATTGAGACGCGGTCCCAATCGGGGCCGCGTTTTTCATTTAGAATGCCGGATATGTGTCTGTACTCAAACCAAAAACAGAGTATTATTTGCTTGTAAAAGAGCGCATTTCGTACGGAATGCAGAAAAAGTGGAAAAAAATGCAGGGATTTGCATCAGAATTCAATTCTGCGATCGCTCTGATCTTTGAGGGAGACTCAGAGCTTTGGGCGATTGTGCTGTTGTCCCTTAAAGTATCCGTGTTTGCGGTTCTGATTTCTGCCCTGATTGGCATGCCTGTCGGTGCTTCTTTGGCTGTGGCCCGGTTTCCGGGACGGCGGATGCTGATCGTTCTGATGAACGCCTTGATGGGGTTCCCACCCGTGGTTGTGGGGTTGCTGGTCTATCTGATGCTGTCCCGTTCTGGCCCGCTGGGTGTGCTCGAGCTTTTGTATACCCCGACGGCAATGATCATCGCTCAGGTCGTGTTGGTCACTCCTATTGTTGCCGCGCTGACCCGACAGGTGGTCGAAATGCTGGCCGAGGAGTACTCTGAACAGTTGCGATCACTGGGCGTGTCACGGCTTGCATCGGTCCCTGTGCTGCTGTGGGATGCACGGCTGGCATTGGTCACGGCCTTGCTTGCGGGGTTTGGGCGCGCCATTGCCGAGGTGGGCGCGGTGATCATTGTGGGCGGCAACATCAACCATGTTACGCGCGTGATGACCACAACCATCGCGCTGGAAACCTCGAAGGGAAATCTGGCGCTGGCACTGGCCTTGGGGGCAATCCTGATTGGGATAGCGGTGGCCGTGAACGCGATGGTGAGCGCGGTCAGCCTGCGCGCCGAACAGGAGGGGGTGCGCCATGCGTGACCTGCTCTGCGACATGGTGAATTGCCTGAAGGTCGAGAACCTGCAAATCCGCAGTAGTGGCAAGGCGTTGTTGGACGTCTCGTCATTGGTATTGGATGGGCCGGGGCCAACCTTGATCCTTGGTCCCAACGGTGCAGGCAAAAGCCTGTTGCTGCGCTGTCTGCACGGGCTGATCACTCCGGATCGGGGGCAGGTCGTCCAGGATGGAAAACCTCTTGGCGCGGCACAAAAAGCCCGCCAGGCCATGGTGTTTCAGAAACCGGTTCTACTGCGTCGATCAGTTGCGGCAAACCTTGACTTCGTTCTAAAGCGTCAAGGCATGGGGCGAACGGCACGAAAGGCCCGCATCGCCGAATTGCTGACCGAAGGCGGGCTGGACGGCAAGGCCAGACAACCCGCGCGATCATTGTCCGGAGGGGAAGCGCAGCGGTTGGCGATTCTACGGGCGCTGGCATTGAGCCCCGAGACTTTGTTTCTGGACGAGCCCACCAGCGCACTGGATCCAAGCGCGACCCAGATGATTGAACGAATGATATTACGGGCTTCGGCTCGGGCTGTGCGGGTCGTGATGGTGACGCATGATATCGGTCAGGCAGGCCGTTTGGCCTCGGACGTGGTCATGATGCAGGGCGGACATGTCGTGGAACACGGTGCGGCAAAACAGGTTTTGGATTCTCCCGAAAGCGATGCGTCGCGCCGCTATTTGGCGGGCGGATTGGTTACCTGAAAAAGAGAAAGAGGAGAGTGTGATGTTCCGGAAACCAATTCGGGCAGCGGTGATAGCTTTGGGCCTGTTGACCAGCGCGGTTTCAGCAGAAGAACCATTTATTGTGGTGCAGTCGACAACGTCAACGCAGAACTCGGGACTGTTGGATTACATCCTGCCGTGGTTCGAAGCCGAATCAGGTATCGATGTTCGTGTTGTGGCAGTGGGCACCGGTCAGGCCATTCGCAACGCCATCAACGGGGACGGGGATGTTCTTTTGGTTCACTCCAAACCGGCCGAGGAGAAGTTCGTTGCTGACGGTTGGGGCGTGGAGCGGAAGGATCTGATGTATAATGATTTCGTTCTGATAGGCCCCAAGTCTGACCCTGCTGGAATTCGCGGCGGCACCGATGTGTTGGCCGCGCTCTCAAGAATCGCCGAGGCTGAAGTTCCGTTTGCATCTCGCGGTGACGACAGCGGAACGCACAAGGCCGAGCTGGGCCATTGGTCCGCGGCCGGGCTGGACCCTGCCGAGGCTTCAGGTGCTTGGTATCGCGAGACCGGATCTGGTATGGGGGCGACGCTGAACGTGGCCAGTGGAATGGATGCCTATACGCTGACGGATCGGGCCACGTGGTTGTCTTTTGGAAACCGGGGAAACCTTGGCGTTCTGGTCGAGGGGGATCCGCGCCTGTTCAATCAATACGGTGTGATCCTCGTGAATCCTGAAAAACACCCGCATGTGCGGGCAGCTGCCGGTCAACGCTTTATCGACTGGCTGACGGGGCCGGACGGGCAGGAGGCGATCGCGTCGTTCAGGCTGGACGGGCAGCAGGTGTTCTTTCCGAACGCCCAATAGCTGGCCTGCGGCAGAAGTACCATGACAAGGAACAAGGTGGGTGATGGTTCACCCGCTGGCACCGTTGTGGTGTATCGTGCCCAGGTCTGACAGGTCGTAGCCACCGAATTCACGGGCCCTTTGCGCAAATTGATCCGAGCGCAGCAGCGTTATCAGTTTTTGCATTGGCGGATCAAAATATGACCTGCGCCAAATCGCCAAATCCAACCTCTCGGAATGGGTGGGGACGAAGCCCAGGTTGTAAAGCCCTGCCAAAGCACCCAACCCAAAGCCAACCTCGGCCTTTTGGTCGTGAAGGGCGATGGCCAGTTCCTCTTCGGTGCGTGCGCAGCCGGGGGTTACGTCCAGATCGTCTCGGCACATGCCACGTGCTTCAAGCTGTGTTTCGAACAGGCGTTGGCTGGCTGCACTGTCCTGACGCATGATCAGGCGGCGCGACTTGAGATCTTCGAATGATTTGATATCCGATACGTCCGGGGCAAGAAGCAGCCCGCGCTTGCGCCGGGCGACTTCGTACAGGATCACCGGTGCTTCGCCAAGGGCGCCCCGAAGAGAGTCTTTGTTGAACCCTCCATCTTCGTGGATGTGCAACACCGCAGCCTGTGCGTTGCGTTCACTCAGCCTTGTCAGCCCGTCAAAAGAACCGTCGTAATAGGTGGCAAGCCCCGAACCGCTTTTGCGCAGCGCCCAGTCCAACAGGGGATCGTGGCTGCCGGCAACAATCTGGGGCAGGGGCGGTTCGGCAACCTGTGGACCGGATCGCGAAGCGTTGAGCCAGGCAAGAACCTCGGCGCGCGGGAACAGCAGTTTGCCCATGGCGCGCACGCAGGGCACCTCGCCTGACGAGGCGAGATCATAGGCTTTGCGCTCGCCAATGCGCAGCAGATCGGCCAGTTCGCGGGTGGTCAGGTATTGCGACATTCAGTCGAGGCGCACGGCAGAGCCGGACGTGGCGTCGGCGGCGCTGAATCCGATCTGCTCCAGCACAAAAGGCGCTGCTACTGCAATGACGACCATTGCGGCGACTGCGGCAAGAAAGGCTTTCATGGTCTCCTCCAGTTCAGTTCCGGGCACCCGTTGCGCGGCGTAGAAAAGCAATAAGATCGTGACGATCCTGAGCTGCCGTAATTCGCTGCATCGGCATCTTAGACCCCGGAATGTAATGGTCAGGCCCTTCGTCGAAAAGAGCATTTATTGTTTCGTCATTCCAAATGATGTCAGAGCCTTGCAGCGTGTCCGAGTATAAATATCCGGGCGACGTACCGGCCCGTCTGCCGAAAACCCCGTATAAGGTAGGACCTGCGCGGCGTTCGCTGTCGGGTGTCAGGCTGTGGCAGATTGAACATTTGCGCGCGAACTGACGCTCACCATTGTCCATCTCGTCAGGGTTTTTGAGGAAACTCGGCTCTGCTGCCGCCATTTGTTGCTGGTCGGAAAAGGCGGTTACGGGCCAACTGTACATGGCCTCGTCTATTCCGCCCGCATGGATGTTTTCACCATCGACGGAAAAGGCCAGGGCCCAGACTGGCCCTCGCAACGTCGCGCGAAAATCCCGCGTGATACGCCATTCGGCGGTATCGATGACCATGATATAACCTTCGCCGTCACCCACGGCGAGAAGCCTGCGATCCGGGCTGAGTGCCAAGGCAAGGATGGGTCGGCGATCCAGCGTAAAATCACGTTCTTCACCCGTGGAAAGGTCCAGTATTCGGGTCACGCCATCAACAGCACCGTAAGCGATCCAGTTGTCTGGTTCATTCAGGACCAGTTCATTGATGCCGAACCCGTGTTCGATGAGACGGGTGATCTCTTGTCCACTCATCACGTCCCAGATGCGCAGCGATCCATCCATACCTGCCGAATAAAGCTGCGTGCCGTCAGAAGAAAACACCACGGCGTTCACACCGCTTCCGGTTGGCCCAAGAGTAGTGGGGCCGGTTCCGTTTACGGGCCACACCCCGATTGTTCCGTCCCAACTGGCGGTCGCAACGTGTGTCTTGGACGCTGCCAGACCAACGATCTTGCCCTGATGGCGCCCAATCACGTCACCACCGGGCCACTTGCGCAGAGTGAAGTCATCTCCGGCGGAATAGATGGCAGTACCATTGAAGGCAACGGCGTTCACGGCAGCTTCATGACCCTCCAGCCATTCGGGGTTCTGATCAGCCCATAGCCCGACGGAATTGTCGAAACTGGCAGTTGCGATACGCCCGTCCGGGGCTGTGGCGATTCCCATGATTGGGCCGCCGTGCCCTTTGAGTGTGAAGAATTCGGCCAAGGCGGGCAGCGGGATCAGCGCCAGGGCCAGAACCAGCCCCCGCATCTATTCAGCGGGTGAGGCGGCGGCCTTGCCTGCCTCTTTTTCCTGAACTTCCTCCAGCCACAGCGAGTGGTGTTCGCGCGCCCATTGTTCTTCGACCTCGCCGGTGCCCATGGCGTCAAAGGCGCCCTCCATTCCGACAGAGCCGAGATAGATATGCGCCACGATGATCGCAATGAACACATAAGCCACCATCACATGCCAGACTTGGGCGTATTGCATCTCTTCCTGCGGCGACATCTGCACCGGCAGGTTCAGGCCCATCATTTGCGGAATACCGGTCGAATTGGCGATCTGGAAGGTTTTTGCAAACAAGGGCATCTCGAACGGGAACAACAGCGACAGACCCGACAGGCTAATCGATGCGCCCAGCAGGATGCACGCCCAGAAGATGATCTTTTGGCCCGCGTTGAACTTCTTTGCCGGCGGGTGGCTGTTCTTGGTGAATAATCCGCCGCCTGCGGCCAGCCATTTCAGATCCACGCGGTTGGGGATGTTATGGGCGATCCAGTTTACCGTGACGATGATCAGGCCAAGCATGAAGGCCCAGGCCAGATTGTTGTGCAGCCACTTGCAACCTTGCGCAATGGTGGCAAACCCTTCCTTCCCGAACAGCGGGATCAGGAAGTCACGCCCGTAAAGCGTCAGCAGGCCAGTTGCACCAAGGATCAGGAACGACCCCGCAAAAAGCCAATGACCAAACCGTTCAAACCCGTTGAAACGCGTGACCGTACGGCCGGTTTTTTCACCGTCGATGCGTATTTTGCCACGGATCAGGAAAAACAGTAGGATGATACCCAGCATCCCGGCAACGATATAGGTGCCGTATTCGCGTAGTGGCCCGGTGCGGAAGTTCAGCCACCACATGCCGCCATCCTGAATCAACACGCTCGCCGCAGGGCCATGCGACGACACCTTCACATCAGCCGAGCCGTAGCGCAATGCGCGGTACACGTCGCTGTCCGAGGCCACGCCGCGCGTGCCAAGCTGGCCCAGCAACCCCTCTGCATTGCCCTGACCGGTATTCTCAGAGCGATAGCTGTTGTCGACATTCTCACCACGTTGCCGGGCAAGAATATCTTCCAGGGTTGTCGCTCCGCCGGTCGAGGTGCGCTCATCCGCCGTGGGTTCAGAGGTCTCTTGCGCCCATGCGGCTCCGGTTAGAAAAATCGAAACGAGCAGGTACTGAATCAGGCGCATAGGGGTATCCTCCTGTGCATTTTCATATCAGCGGTCAAATCCACCGATTTGCTGGTGAAAAACGGCGCCGACTGGCGTGAGTGCTTCGCGAAGATCATCCTTGGCCGGACCATAAACGTCCAATCCCACTGGCGTCAGAAGGGCCAGAAAACGTTCAGCAAAATGCGCACCGAAATTCTGCATATGTATCATGGCATCTTCGGAACTGGCGTAGCGTTCGAAGATATGGACGGCCGAACCGGTCATGTGCCATTCATAGCTTCTGGCACCGGTCTCCTGCTGCGTGGCCGCGACCATCTCTGCCATAAGCGCTTCGAACTCACTCTTTTTATCCAGATTAAGGTCAAGTTTCAGCAGCCAGTAAACATCATTGGTCATGTGCGCCTCTAAAATAGATTGTTGTGCCAATGCAGGAAACGGATCCCTGCTCGAAGCATCCGGAAAGCCTCCCGCACGTGGCGGGAGGCCATTTTTCTAAGGCCGGGTTTTACCCGTCTTTCTGGTCGTAGGCAGTACCCCAACCCCAGGCGCCCGAGCCGAAACCGCGCGCCACGACGCGTTCACGGTAAACTGCGGACACCACGTCGCCGTCACCAGCGAGCAGGGCCTTGGTGGAGCACATCTCGGCGCAGATGGGCAGTTTGCCCTCGGCGATCCGGTTGCGACCATATTTGGCGAACTCTGCGGTCGAATGCGTTTCCTCGGGGCCGCCGGCACAGAAGGTACATTTGTCCATCTTGCCACGCGATCCGAAGTTACCAGCCTGCGGGTATTGCGGCGCGCCGAATGGGCACGCGTAGAAGCAATAGCCGCAGCCAATGCACAGGTCCTTCGAGTGCAGGACGACCCCTTCTTCGTTCTGATAGAAGCAGTCGACAGGGCAAACCGCCATGCAGGGCGCGTCGGAACAATGCATGCAGGCCACCGAAATCGAGCGTTCGCCCGGATTGCCGTCATTGATCGTCACCACCCTGCGGCGGTTGATGCCCCAGGGCACCTCGTGCTCGTTCTTACACGCAGTTACGCAGGCGTTGCACTCGATGCAGCGTTCAGCGTCGCAGAGAAACTTTGCTCTAGCCATTTATCGTCCTCCTTACGCTGCCGAGATCTTGCAGAGAGTCGCTTTGGTCTCCTGCATCTGGGTCACTGAATCATAGCCATAGGTCTGGGCGGTGTTGGAACTTTCACCCAGCACATAGGGATCAGCGCCTGCGGGGTATTTGTCCCGCAAATCCTGACCCTGGAAATGGCCGCCGAAGTGGAATGGCATAAACGCCACGCCGGCACCGACCCTGTTGGTCAGCATCGCCATCACCTTGACCTTGCC
The DNA here is from genome assembly GCF_059609825.1 of Ruegeria sp. YTSB088. NCBI lineage: Bacteria > Pseudomonadati > Pseudomonadota > Alphaproteobacteria > Rhodobacterales > Roseobacteraceae > Ruegeria > Ruegeria sp. YTSB088. The sequence continues at coordinate 185,088 of NZ_JBXWMM010000001.1, forward strand.
GCCTTCGGGACCTTCCACCCAAACCTGCGCCCCGTCCCGAATACCAAGGTTGTTGGCATCGCGGGGGTTGATCTCGACGAACATGTCCTGTTGCAGTTCGGCCAGCCACGGGTTCGACCGGGTTTCTTCGCCGCCGCCTTCATATTCGACCAGACGACCTGACGTGAGGATTATCGGATAATCCTTTGAAAAGTCGTTCTTTTGAATTGAGGCATACAAGGTCGGCAGACGATAGGCCTGACGGTCCTCGTAGGTCGGATAGTCCTCCACCAGATCGCGCCGGTTCGTATAGAGCGGTTCGCGATGCAGTGGGATCGGATCCGGGAAGGTCCAGACAACCGCGCGGGCTTTGGCGTTCCCGAAGGGCGCACAGCCATGGGCGATTGCAACCCGCTGGATACCGCCGGACAGGTCGGTTTTCCAGTTGGTCTCTGGTCCTGCCACGGCATCAATCGCCGCGCGTTCCTCAGCCGTCAGATCGCCATCCCAGCCAAGGTCCATCAGCATCTGCATCGTGAATTCAGGGTATCCATCCTGAATTTCAGATCCGACGCTATAGACCCCTTCGGCCAGCAGGTTGTCACCATCGCGTTCCACACCGAAGCGGGCGCGGAAGGTCAGGCCGCCTTCGGCCACCGGTTTGGACATGTCATAGAGGTTTGGTGTCCCCGTATGACCCATCTCGGCGGTGCCCCAACAGGGCCAGGGCAGACCGTAATACTCGCCGTCGTTTGGTCCACCAATGGCTTGCAGCGTGGTTCTGTCGAACGTGTGCTGGTTGGCCATGTGGCTTTTCAGGCGTTCCGGCGACTGACCGGTATATCCGATGGTCCAGAGGCCCGAGTTGAACTCACGCGTGATGCTTTCAACATTCGGGGTTTCCGGGTCTTCCATCTCGATATTGCGGAAGAGCCGATCCGCCCAGCCGAACTTGTTGGCGAACTTGGCCATGATGACCTCGTCCGGCAAGCTTTCGAACAGCGGATCTACCACCTTGTCACGCCATTGCAGCGAACGGTTCGAAGCCGTGACCGAGCCCCGCGTTTCAAACTGTGTGCAGGCCGGCAGCAGGTAAACGCCATCGGTGCGGTCATGCAGAACGGCAGAAACGGTGGGGTACGGGTCGATTACGACCAGCATGTCCAGCTTTTCCATTGCCGTTTTCATTTCCGGGCCCCGCGTTTGCGAGTTCGGCGCATGACCCCACAGAACCATGGCGCGGACGTTGTTGTCCTGATCCATGTTCGCCGGATCTTCCAGAACACCGTCGATCCAGCGGGAGACCGGAATGCCACGCTCATTCTGCAGCGACTTATCCTTGCCTTCCTTGTCCTTGATCGACGCGAACTGACCCGCCAGCCATTCAGGCTCTTCACCCCAGACACGTGCCCAGTGGCCCCATGCTCCCTTTGACAGGCCATAATAACCGGGCAGGGTGTGGGACAGAACACCTAGGTCCGTTGCGCCCTGAACGTTGTCATGGCCACGGAAGATATTGGTGCCACCACCAGAGGTGCCCATGTTGCCGAGCGCAAGCTGCAGCACGCAATAGGCGCGGGTGTTGTTGTTGCCGTTGGTGTGCTGTGTACCGCCCATACACCAGACGACCGTACCGGGACGGTTGTTCGCCATCGTGCGGGCAACACGCTTCAGCTGCGACCCCGGAGTACCGGTGACGCGTTCCACCTCATCCGGGTTCCACTTGGCAACTTCTTCGCGGATCTGATCCATGCCCCAGACGCGGGTGCGGATGAACTCTTTGTCTTCCCAACCGTTGTCGAAGATGTGCCACAGGATACCCCAGACCAGCGCAACATCTGTGCCGGGACGGAAACGGACATATTCATCCGCATGGGCCGCGGTTCGTGTAAAGCGCGGGTCGCAGACGATCAGCGGTGCGTTGTTCTGCTCTTTTGCGCGCAGAATATGCAGCAGCGAGACGGGGTGCGCCTCGGCCGGATTGCCGCCGATGATGAAGATCGCCTTGCTGTTGTGCATGTCGTTGTACGAATTGGTCATGGCGCCGTAGCCCCATGTATTCGCAACGCCAGCAACAGTGGTCGAGTGGCAGATACGGGCCTGATGGTCCACGTTGTTCGTGCCCCAATAGGCCGCGAACTTGCGGAACAGATAGGCCTGTTCGTTGTTATGTTTCGCGGAACCCAACCAGTATACGCTGTCTGGCCCGGATTCTTCGCGGATACTCATCATGCCGTCGCCGATCTCGTTGATCGCCTCTTCCCAGCTGATGCGCTTCCACTCTCCGCCTTCCTTTTTCATCGGATATTTCAGGCGGCGTTCGCCATGGGCGTGCTCGCGAACCGATGCCCCTTTGGCGCAGTGTGCACCCAGGTTGAACGGGCTGTCCCAACCGGGTTCCTGCCCGATCCAGACACCGTTCTGCACTTCGGCAACGACCGTACAGCCGACCGAGCAGTGGGTGCATACGGATTTGATGTTTTCAACGGCGGTGTTCGCCGCTGTCTGGGCACTGGCCGGCGTCACGGTTCCACCCGTGGCGCTGATCGCGGCAAGGCCGCCGATCGTCAGGCCCGAGCCACGCAGGAATGCGCGGCGATCGACGGTTTTCTCGCCGACCTGGGACAGGATACTTGTCCGCTGGGGGCGTCTCGCAACCCCGTTGGTCTTTTTCCTAAGCATTTGTTTCCTCCCTTGCGCGCCGTGTGTGCCACGGCTGGCTTGGTACTGCTGAAGCCGACGTCGGGGCCAATCGCAACCGTCAGTCGGGTGTGAAAACGTCCGATCCTAGAACCGGGTGCTTTCGATGTAGGCGCGTGTATGCGCAGTATCCTGAATGCGGGTATCGTCGGTCGGCAACTCGGCCGCTTCGGCTTTCCCGGTCAGGCTGGCGGCGGCAACGGCAGCAGGTGCTGCGGTTCCGGCCAGTTTGAGGAAGTCGCGGCGTGTGGCGCCTTCTTCCTTGGTCTTGCTCATGGGCTCCTCCTGTCCCAATTGCGGTTTGGTGCCCATTGGACACCGGCGATTTGCGGGTTACCCCGCCGTCATCCGGAATGCTTCGCGCTCGATCTCCATGAAAACCCGACCGGCGGTGCCGACGGATGCATAAAGAACCGAGTTCTCGGCGGCTTCCAAATCTGAATAGAAATGCGTGGCCCAGGGGCCGATATGTTTGTTCCAGAACGCTTTCTGGTCTTCCAGTGAGGCCGGGGTGCCAAAACGCCCAACGATCATTCCGGCCATCATTTCCATCAATGATGCGATGTTGTCCTCAGGCTCAAACACGTTTTGGGCACGTGTGATCCCACGTACCGCCATGTCGTTGCGCAGCTGTGCCAAGGGTTTTTCGTTCAGGAAACCCGTCAGGTAGAAGCTGGCATAGGGCAGCAATTCGCCCCGACCCAAACCGATGAACAATGCATTGAATTCCCGCTCGGCCCCGGCGGGCTTGGTGACCTTGGCGACCCGCGCCATGGCTTGAATGGCCTGGCCCAAGTCAGTGTCATCGCCGCCCAGACCAGCCAACTGATCCAGCAGCATCTGGTCGGGCGGGCCGGCCAGCAGCAAGCCCAGAAAGTTGTAGAAATCCGCGCGCAGGCGATCCTCGGTTGAAACGTCCAGAGCATGCGCGTCACTTGCGGTCATTCGGTCATCCTTCAAATTCAAATATCATTCGACGTGGTGCCGGGGGAAGGTCGAATTCCTCCGGCTCTTCCGCCCGAGCGACTGAAACCGGCTCGGGAACGAGATCGGGTTCGACCGGCGCGGCCTCGGGTTCAGTACGCGTATCGGCTTCACTTTCAACGACATCGTCTGTTGTTTCTTCTGCGTCGGCCGCCAGTGCTTCGATATGCGCCAGCATGCCTTTGCCAACTTGATAGGCGGTCTGGATGTTTTCGATCACGCAGGCCGCATCGGTATAGTCCTCGCCATAATCAACCAGCCCGTCGACATTGGCCAGAACCGGGTTCAACCGCCACAGCCGACGAAGGGCGCGGCGACGCAGGCGATCTGGCACGGCCTTGGCCATAAAACCCGATACATCATCGCCGGGCTGCAACATGTCCGGATCGGGTAGGTCAAACTCAGCAAGAATGTCCGCGTCAGTCTTTTCATCCAGCTCCGCTTGCTGAGCCGCGATCACCTGGTCTTCCGCAACCAGAACCTCGGCTTCGGCTTCAGCCTGAACAGCGGCCTTTCGGCGCGACCAGAAATCACGCGGCCGCGTCATTGGAACACCTTCCTGGGGGCGCGGTAAACGTCCGATTCCTGCCTGATACGCGCGTCACCTTTGCCGTCTTCCACCAGATCGGTCCGTTTCTTATCACGGCGGCGCTTGACGAAAACTTCGTGCTGATGATGTTTCAGTGTGAAATCCCGAACCCAGGCGATCAGCCCTTCGGTCATCGGGATTTTCTCGACAATTTCTTCGCCGGTATCCGCATAGTCCTGCCCTTCGAACGGAGAGGCGGTGATCAGAACTGCATTCAGGGGCGTGTCACCCTTCAGTTCGTCTCGCAGCACAAGGTATAGCGAAGGCTGTCCATCCGACAGGTTGACCATGTAGGCTTCGGTTTCATCTGCCCAGAGCGTCAGCGGCAGGGTGGCGGCGTGATACTCGACCGCATCGCCTTCACGGCGCAGCTCCTGCCAGTTGGCTGCTCCTGCGCCGGGTAAAAGGGCAACGGCACGCCAGTTCCACCGGGCCCAACGTGTGACCCCGGGTGTCTTGCGCACGATGACGCCAACCGGCATTTCAGTCTGGCTTGCGGCCTTGGCCACTGGCTCCTCCCCGAAAGGCTCTCCCCTGCCTTTGCAAGTCCACTATGGTACACAAACTGGCTGTGTGCCAAGCCTAAGCTCTACGACTTTGGTCGTAGTCCAGGGTAGCAACTGCGTGAGCAGGCCCAATGAACGCTTATGTTTTCTGACAATTTGGCCCGAAATGCAGTCTGGAGCAGGGCGTGCGGCAAGGGGTTGAAGTTGTCTTGCCGGGGGTACAGCCTAGTGTGCATGGGACCAGAACGGTTTCCTGAGGAGGGGATATGGGCACCAAACTACTGCTATGCGATTGCGCCGGTACTCAGGCGCTGGACCCGGATGTGATTGAGAGCGCTTGCAGTATCAGGTGTTCCAGAGCGCACACCGCGCTTTGTACAACCGAACTGAAATCAGCCGCCAAGCTGATGAAAGAAGGCGAAACAGTCATTGCCTGCCTGCAAGAGCAGGAAGTTTTTCGATCACTCGCCGAAGACCTGAATATCGATGCGCCCGGATTTGTCGATCTGCGCGATCGGGCAGGGTGGTCCGATCAAGGTGCGGATGCGACCCCCAAGATGGCGGCCTTGGCGGCCGAGGCCGTATTGCCGCAACCCGTCACGCCTAGCGTGGATGTCTTCAGTGAAGGCACCTGTTTCATCATCGGGCCCGGTACGGTGACCTTTGATCTGGCAGAGCGTCTGGCCGACTCAATGGCTGTGACCGTCATGACGACCGATCTGTCGGATCCTCTCTCGCGGGACTATGACGTGGTGCGGGGGCGGCTTCGTTCGGTTTCCGGTGCGCTAGGTGGGTTTTCCCTGCGGCTGGACGCGCTGCAGCAAGTCGTACCCGGAGGGCGCGGCGCTTTTGCATGGACCGATCCAAAGGACGGAGCGCTTTCTGCGTGCGACATTGTCGTTGATCTGGCGGGTGAAACACCTTTTGTTCAGGCTCCGGCTAAGCGCGAGGGCTACCTGCGAGCTGATCCCAAGGATGCGGTTGCTGTGGAAAGGCTGGCTTTTGAAGCTGCACAATTGGTGGGAACGTTTGAAAAACCTCTCTATGTGCGGTTGGAAGAAACCCTGTGTGCCCATTCCCGCGCCGGGCAGGTGGGCTGTTCCAACTGTCTGGATATCTGCCCAACCGGAGCGATTTCCCCGGCGGGCGAGTATGTCGCCGTCGATCCGATGGTATGTGCCGGCTGTGGTGCTTGCGCCGCGCTATGCCCTTCAACGGCCATAACCTATGAAGACCCACCTGTTTCGGCGCTGTTGTCGCGGATGCATATTCTTGCCCGCACTTATCGCCGGGCTGGTGGCACTGCGCCTCGGTTGCTTGTTCATGACGCCCACGGAGCTGAGATGATCCGGCTGGCTGCTCGCTTCGGGCGCGGATTACCTTCGGATGTCATCCCGTTGGAACTGAACGTAATTTCTGGCTTTGGCCATGCCGAGATGCTGGCGGCTCTGGCGCATGGGTTTGCACGGGTGGATGTTCTTCTGGCCCCGACGACCGAACGCCAAGCGCTGAACCGGGAACTCGAATTGGCACATGCCATTGCAGGCTCGGAGGGAATAGGTCTGATTGATGAGGCTGACCCCGATGCGATGTCCGATCTGTTGTATGGGCAAGCGGTGCCCCGACCTTTGTCTGATCCGGTTCTGCCGTTGGGCAATCGCCGGCAAATTGCACGGCTGGCAGCGCAGGCGCTGAACCCGCAGGCCGACGCGCCTTTGCCATTGCCCGAGAATGCGCCTTACGGGGCGGTTGCAGTAAACACCGATAGCTGCACCCTGTGCCTCAGCTGTGTGTCGCTGTGCCCATCAGGTGCTTTGATCGACAACCCGGACAAGCCGCAACTGAACTTCCAGCAAGACGCCTGTCTGCAATGCGGGATGTGCAAGACCATTTGCCCCGAGGACGCGATCACTCTTGTTCCACAACTTGATCTCAGCGATGCGGCCCTGTCACAGCAGGTTCTGAACGAAGAGGAACCTTTTGCCTGCGTAGAATGCGGGGCGCTGTTCGGCGTGAAATCCACGGTTGAGCGGATCATGGAGAAGCTGTCGGGTACGCACCCGATGTTCGCGACTTCAGATCAGGCGCGGATGATCCAGATGTGTGACAATTGCCGGGTGAACGTGCAGTTTCAACAGCAAGACAATCCGTTCCAGTCAAAACCCAGGCCTCGGGTCGTCAGAACCGAGGATTACTATTCGGACAGAAAGGATCACTGAAGCTTTAGAGGGGCACCCAGATCTGCGGCGTCGATGCGCGATACGAACGCCAGAATCGCGTCAAGATCATCCAATGTCATCTCAACCGGGTGAATTGGAGAAGGGCGTTCGGGATCAAAAGGGGGCGTCAGCCCGTCGATCTGCGTGAATGCAGGGTGGGGGTTCAGGGCGAAAAACGCCTCGAACCGCCGCGACCAGTCAGGCATTGCGCGCAGAACGGCGAAAGAGGGTGTCGACCCCAGGCCATTCATGCGGTTCTTTGGCCCGACAACATGACAGCGTCCGCAATGGGTCATCGACAATTCTTCGCCGAGTTGGGTGTCGCCATCGACGATGTCATCGGCCTCAACAACTGCGAGGTCGAAGCTGGCAGAAAAGGGCTCTCCCTGTGCCGGAGCAAAGCTTTCCACCGTGCGCTTGCCGATATCCGACTTCAGCCATTCAAGAAAACGGGCCTGGCGGTCACTGTCTTCGATACGCAGGTGATAGATCACCTCGCCGCGGGCAAAGACCGGATCACCGGGCGGCGCGGTTTCCAGCACCATAACCCCGGCGTCGTCCGCAATAACGCGGATCCCGGTCTTGAGAGAGAAGCGAGGAAGGATATGTTGCAACAGGCCAGAGCCGTTCACGTCTGCCGGGGCCGCAAGGCCAATAGCCTCTTGTGACCAAGAGGGGGTGGCAGAGAGCGTCAGGCTCAGGCACAAGAGGACAAAGCGCATGGCTCAACGTAACTTCGCGGGGTGGGATGCGTCAATTGAACAGAAAAAGACGGAGACACGTGCAATGAGCGGTGAGTCGATACGCACGCCCCTGTCAGCAGGGTACATCAAGGGGAACAAGCATGAGTGTTCGTGATGCGGTTCTGGCGAACCTGAAAAAGATCACCGACCCGATTTCCGGGCAGGACATTGTAAGTGCGGGCATCGTGCGTGCCCTGAACGTAGACGGCGATACTGTGCGCTTTGTGCTTGAGATCGACCCGAAGAACGCGGAAAAGATGGAACCTGTCCGCGCTACGGCCGAAAAGGCCGCGCACATGGTTGAAGGCGTTGCAAGTGTTTCGGCCATGATGACCGCGCATTCCGAAAAGGCGCCGCCGGATCTGAAACCGAAACCCAAGCCATCACAAACCGGGCCGCAGGCGGTACCGGGTGTGGATCGGATCATCGCCGTTGCGTCCGGCAAGGGTGGGGTAGGCAAATCCACTGTATCGGCCAACCTTGCCTGCGCATTAGCTGCGGAAGGACGACGTGTGGGTTTGCTGGACGCCGATGTCTACGGGCCGTCGCAGCCCAGGATGCTGGGTGTCTCGGGCCGTCCGGCCAGCCCTGACGGCAAGACGATCCTACCACTGCGCAACCACGGCGTCACCATGATGTCGATGGGCTTGATGACCAATGAAGGTCAGGCGGTTGTCTGGCGGGGGCCGATGCTGATGGGTGCGCTGCAACAAATGATGAGCCAGGTGCAATGGGGCGCGTTGGATGTTCTGATTGTCGATCTGCCACCGGGCACCGGTGACGTGCAACTGACGCTGAGCCAGAAGTTTCAGGTGGACGGAGCCATTGTCGTTTCGACGCCACAGGACGTAGCCCTCATTGATGCCCGCAAAGGGATCGACATGTTCAATCAGCTCAAGACACCCATTGTTGGGATGATCGAAAACATGTCCACGCATATCTGTTCGAACTGTGGACATGAAGAACACGTTTTCGGTCATGGTGGTGTCAAGTCCGAGGCAGAGGCGCTGGGCGTGCCGTTGCTGGGTGAAATCCCCTTGCATCTGGACATCCGTGTCGCCGCTGACGGAGGCGCGCCGATTGTCGTCAGCAAACCTGACAGCCCGCAGGCCGAGGCGTTCCGCAAAATCGCCCGGGACCTGATCGCCAAGGGCAACGCATGAGCCAACCGGTATTCCCCCCACTGTTGACTGGCAATCCCGTGCAGGGCGGAGAGGACCCGTTCGAGCGCGCGCTGGCAATGGCGGCGCTGGGCTGCGATGCGGGGACGGTGGTTTACAACGTTCAGGCGGATTTCCTGCGGGTGGCAATTGTTTTTGCCCCCGAGGTGCCGTTGCAGGATGCGATGGTGATGCTGCCGCTCTGCGCAGTGGGATTCCAGAACGCGCTGGGCGCTTTGGCCCCGCCAGAGGTTGCCGTGCATTTGGGTTGGGATGGCCTGATTTGTGTAAACGGTGCTCGTTGCGGCCGTTTCCGTGCGGCTGCGTCGACATCAATGCCCGAGGAAGAGCCGGACTGGCTTATCGTTGGTTGGGAACTGACGCTGTTGCAAACCAGTGACGCGCCGGGCGAAACCCCCGATATCACAGCGCTGTACGATGAAGGCTGTACCGAGGTTTCGGCAACGCAGCTGGTGGAAAGCTGGTCACGACACATGTTGACCTGGCTCAACCGTTGGCAGGAGGATGGCAACGCCTCCTTGCACGCCGAATGGATGGGCCTGCTGCGTGGTGTAGGCGAACCGTTGATCGACGGAGGCGTATTCCTTGGAACGGATGAACGTTTCGGGATGCTGATCCGCGACGGGGTCGATACGCACCTTCGTCCCCTGACCGACTTGTTGGAGAACCGATAATGAAACTGGCCCGAGCAATCCATTTCGACGAAAGCGACATGAACGTGTTTCATTCCCCGGCTCGCACCGGAGAGTGGTGCGTTTCGGGCGGGTTCGAGTTTTCGAACTGGGGCCAGGGTGATCTTGAAGGCAAGGCGCGACAGGCATTTGCGAATGGCTGGCTGGGGTTGGAAACCTTTGGCCGGGTAACTTTTGTGGCCGTGACGCAGATCGAAGCCTCAGAGAAAAACCGGATCACGCGTGATCTGGCCGAACATTTTGTGCAGTTCTATGGCGCGCCCTCGATAGATGCGGCATTGGGTGTCGCCCAAGCTGAAATCGATCACATGTCGGAACTGTGCGAAGACCACGCGGCCAACACGCTGTTGATTGTCGCAAGGGAATTGACCGACACAGGCGTCCACGAAGCTTTTCGGGTGATCACTCCACAGGATGCCGAGCTGGAAGCGCTCGCGGTTCACGGGTCGCTGGACGATTAGATCAGGTCGACAAAACCGCCGAACTGTCCGCGTTTGAAGATCAGCCCTTTGCCGGTGCGATACATGACCTGTTCCACCTGACCCACGATGATCAGATGATCGCCGGCGTCATGACGGGCATGCAGACGGCAATCAAACCGGGCCAGACACTGGGCCAGATGTGGACGCCCGACCGCATCCTCGGTCCAGTCTGCATGTGAGAAATCTGCTCCATCGCGTGCAAACCGCAACGCCTGATCCTGCTGATCCTGTGCCATGACGTGGATAGAATAGAGATCACAGGTACTGAACGTATCGAAACGGAATGATTCCCTGGCCAGACACCACAGGACCAGTGGCGGTTCCAACGAGACTGACGCAAATGAATTCACTGTTATGGCGCGCGGACCTTCGTCGGATTGCGCGGTAATTATCGTGACGCCGGTGCCAAAGCATCCGAGTGCTTCCCGAAAGGCGGGGCTTTGATCCGGGGTCGGTGTAAAGGTCTTTTCGGTCATTGCGCGCTTAATCCTTGGCCGCGCATCAGGTGCCATGCGTGGCCCGGATTGTCCATGAAAAGCTGACTGCCGAGTTCAATATAAGCCGTCAGTTCAGGTCTTCCAGCAAACGACCGTGTTTACGGGTTTCCATAATCACTTCGCCAAAGGTTGTCAGACTACGGGCTTGCAGGATCGGCAGCATCTTGACCAATGCCTCGGCCGTGGCAACCGCATCGCCCAGTGCTGTATGGCGCAAAGCGTCGGGGATCGTAATTTCCAACCGTTCACACAAGGCGTCCAGCGTGTGTGTATCGCTGGCCCCGAACAGCACCGCAGATAGCAGGACCGTGTCGAGTATCGGATGGTCCCATTCAACACCCATCCGTTTGGCATGACGACGCAGGAACGCCATGTCGAACGGGGCGTTATGCGCCACGATCACCGCGTCACGCGAGAACTGATGGAATACGCGCCCGGCTTCGGCAATATCCGGCGCGCCATGAACCATGCGGTCGCTGATCTTGTGTACCTTGGTCGAGGCAGGTGGAATTGGAATGCCGGGATCAACCAGCATGTCCAGATGCTCACCCTGAACGATTTTGCCATTCAGAACGCGTACAGCGCCGATCTGCACAATCTCATCCTTGTGAGGCAGCAAACCGGTTGTTTCCGTGTCGAAGACCACGAAGCACAGATCCGAAAGGGGGCGGTTCTCGAACGCGTCATCCCCCGGTGTATTGAGAAGTTCGAAATCATAGACCAACGGGCGGGCATCGTCCGGTGACATATGTGCCGCGCTGTCTTCGAAGACAAGCATATATCCGGGTGCATCGCCCAAGGGTTTCATCCGGGCGGAGTATGTCTGCCGCCCATCCACGCTGGACAGGGTGCAATAGACGTCCTTTCCGGTTTTGCACATCTTGGCATAAGCGTCTGTCAGGCCGGTGGCTTCGAGATATTCGAAAAGAGACGCGTTCAGACGAGGATGCGCGATCTGGGCAAGAACCTCGGCTGCCTGCCCATCGTACAGAACGATCTGATGCTTCGGACTGGCCAGCAGCATGGCCACCGGGATTTCGGTCAGCAGGGCGGTCAGGCGTTGTTTCTCCGCAGCCAGATGCGCAGTTTCCGCGGCGACGGCTTCGGCTGTGCGCATGGCGTTCGAGGCGAGTTGTTCCGCCAATCCCGCTGCAGCCGGGGCAAGATCGCCCAGATAACGCGCGGCCTGCATGTCGAGGTCGGTGCTTACACCGGCATGAGCACGGGCACGCAGCTGGGCGGAAAGACGTTCGATCGGTTTGGCGACGTTGTCGTCAAACAGCAGCCAAACACCTGCAACCAGTGCCAGTAATCCAAATCCGATCAGGATTTCAGCAAAGACGAAATCATTCAACAGATCGGGATTTCCCGCGCGGGAATAGGTGATCCAGAGAGCGGTGGCACTTATCGCAACCCCTCCAATAGCAAGGAGGCAGAAGAACAGAAAAATCCTGACCCTCAGACTTAATCCGGTAAGCATGATCAAACCCCGCAAGTGGCTTCGATGATGGGATCGTTGTCCCCGGCTGCAATCCAGTCAGCGTTCACCAGGCGCCCGTCATCGGCGAACTCGGCGCCATCTGCCAGGTTGGCGCGGCGGTTTTCTGCACAGTTCACAGCAACCGGCAGCTTCGATACCGGAGCCCAGCGGCCGAAGAAATAGAGATCGACAAGCCGTTGTTCCGGAACGTTTTCATTTGTCCGCACAGATACGGTGTCGATTGCGGCAAAGCGATCAACGAACGGTACTGCGTAGGTCCAGGGACGATAAAATGCGCGACTTTCGACCTCTTGCACGATTGTCATCTCTTCGGGCAGTTGGTCGCGCGTGCGGTCATACCAGGAATACTCGCTGGTGATGGTCATTCCGATCATACCGAGGCCAGCGGCAACCGGAGTGGTCCATTTCGGCAAACGTCCTCCGGTCAGCTTGTTCAACAGAAGAACGATGCCTGCAAATGCGATCCCCGCAAAAACCGTACCGATCAGTTCCAGAAACATTTGGTCTCTCCGTTCCTCAGACGCATGTCAGCCCAGCATTCCCTTGCCGTGGCCAACTGCCGATTGCATCGTTTTTACCACCACGAAGGCATCGCGCAGATGACTTCGCTCAAAGTCCGACAATTCGGACGGTGGCAGATAGTTGTCGGGCATCGCTCCGGATTTAACCAGCCGAACCTGATGCTCCAGCCGGGTTTCTGCGATCAGATCATAGGCATCCAGCAGGTCACGCGCACCAGAGGGGCTGAGCACACCGCTGGACTCGGCTGCCTTCAGGCGGGCGCGGGTGTTGGCTTCGGTCAGTTCGCCCTGCAATGCGTAGATGCGTGCCAGATCGACAACGGGCACCACTCCGTTGTGTTTCAGATCCAGCGTGTTGCGATGCTCGCCCGAGCGGATCGTCGCGAAACCGCGCAGCAGGCCCAGGGGGGGCGTATGCTTCAGCGAGTTGGAAATCATGTGTGCGACGAAGATCGAGTTTGCTCGGGCCGCTGCCAGAGTGTCCGCTTGCAGGTCGGCAAACAACTCAAACGCGCCGCCGATGGGGCGCAGGTCAAACATGACCGAGGCCAGCATTTGCGCCTCGGGGTTTGGCGTGGCAATCCAGCCCTTGAAATAGTCGCGCCAGACACGAACCGGCTGACACCAGCGCGGATTGGTCGCCATCATGTCGCCGGGGCAGTAAAAATACCCGCAGACGTCCAGCCCGTCAGAGACGAATTTGGCCAGTTTGGTGAAATAGGTCATATCGGCGTCGGTGACGCTGTCATCCAGCATCAGGCAATTGTCCTGATCGGATACGCCGGTTTGTTCTTGCCGCCCCTGTGAGCCGCAGGCCAGCCACAAATAGGGTACAGGGGGCGGTCCCAGTTCGGTTTCAGCCAGTTTCAGCAGGCGGCGGGTAGCAGTGTCAGCAATATCGGTGATGAGCCGCGTGACAATCTCGTGCCGGTTCCCGCCAGCAACCAACTGTACCAGCAGTTTCGGAATTTCTGCGGTCACGCGCGCCATTTCTTCAGCAGTGTCCGCCTTAGCAATGCGGCCAACCAGCTCGGCCGAGTTGACGGCCTGATAATGTGTCAGATCGGTCTGTGTCACGATCCCGACCAGACGACCGCCTTCGGAAATCGGGATGTGGCCAATGCCGCGCTCCATCATGATGTGAAGAACATCCGAGCCGATATCACTGGGTGACAGGGTCACGGGGTTTGCAGTCATGATTTCCGAAATCTGTGTGGTTGCTGGCAAACCATCTGCAACATACTTGCCCGAAATGTCCCGTAGGGTGGCTATACCCTTCAAGATATCTCCGTCGGTCACGCAAAGCGACGAGATATGTTTGTCGCGCATGATCCGGGCCGCTTCCTGAACCGACGTGTCCGCAGGGCAGGTGGCAGGATTGCGCGCCATCAGAACGTCAATCGAGCTGGTCGCGAGGCTTTGGGGACCGCTGCGATCGCCCCGGGTTCGATCGAAGAATTTGGCGACGACATCGTGCCCTTCAATCAACCGCCTGACCAGATCCGGTGGCAGTAGCATCAGAACCGATGGTGTATGCGCGCGGGCTTTGGTGGCGGCTTTGCCGTCTCTCAACAGGCCGCGCTCACCAAAGGAATTGCGCAACCCCAGATGAGAAACGACTGCACCGTTCTCGTCGGTGATCTCAACCTGTCCTTCATAGATCACGAACACACCGGGCAGGGTATGGCCGAGTTCATAGACTGAAGCGTTTTCCTCAACCTCCCAGACCTCGATCTGCTTGACGATCTGGTCCAGGGCGTCAGACGGCAGCGCGTCATAGGGATGAACGGATTTCAGAAACCGGGCAATTTCATCGTGGGACAGGGGCATCTGATGTCTCCGGTATTCTGGTTAAAAAATCCCGCCCGGTGGTATGCCGGGCGGGAACAGTGGATCGAAAGACGCGGTCGAAGGCAAGTGCCGACAACCGCATCATACTCAGTGATCCTGAGCTGCGCCCGCACCACGGGGAATGCGTACGCTTTCGACCAGATCCTTGATCTCCTGCGGAGTTTCCTTGGTCATACCTGCAATGATGTAGGCTGTTGCAAAGTTTACCATGGCACCAATCGCGCCGAACGAGGTCGACTTGATCGGACCCAGCAGGGGGTCTGCATCGGTGAACGAGTTGGTGCCCGGAATGAACAGCCAGCCCTTGTGCAGGAAGATGTAGACCAGTGTCACGGTCAGACCAGCCAGCATGCCTGCGACCGCGCCGGTGTTGTTGATGCGGGTCGAGAAGATCCCCATCATCAGCGCCGGGAAGATCGAAGCCGCCGCCAGACCAAACGCAAGCGCCACTGTCTGCGCCGCAAAGCCCGGTGGGTTCAGACCCAGGTAGGTTGCGACAACGATGGCAACAGCCATTGCGATCCGCGCTGACAGAAGCTCGCCTTTTTCCGAGATCTGCGGGTTGATCGCACCTTTGATAAGGTCGTGCGACACAGCCGACGAGATTGCCAGCAGCAAACCCGCAGCGGTTGACAGGGCAGCCGCAAGACCACCAGCCGCGACCAGACCGATCACCCAACCCGGAAGGTTGGCGATTTCGGGGTTGGCCAGAACCAGGATGTCACGGTTGAACTTGGTCAGCTCGTTTCCGACCCAGCCTTTTTCTTCTGCCAGTGCCTGCATCGATTCAGACTTGTCATTGTAGTACTGAATCTTGCCGTCGCCGTTTTTGTCTTCCCAGTCCAGCAGACCGGTTTTCTGCCAGGTGGCCATCCAGTCATAGCGTGCGTCATTGTCGATTTGTTCAACAGAAACCGCGCCGCCTTCGATGCCACCATTGGGCCACATCATGTCACTGATGTTCAGACGCGCCATGGCACCAACCGCAGGGGCAGTCAGATACAGCAGAGCGATGAAAACCAGCGCCCAGCCAGCAGACCAACGTGCGTCAGCAACTTTGGGAACGGTGAAGAAGCGCATGATGACGTGCGGCAGACCCGCAGTACCGATCATCAGCGACAGGGTGAACAGCACCATGTTCAGTGTGTTCGAGTGGTGGGCCGTGTATTCATTGAAGCCCAGCTCGGTTACGATGGCGTCCAGCTTGGTCAGCAGGGGTTCTCCGCTGGCGGTGTCGCCAAACAGACCCAGCGCCGGAACCGGCGTGCCGGTCAGCTGCAGCGAGATGAAGATCGCCGGGATGGTGTAGGCGGTAATCAGCACGCAGTACTGAGCGACCTGAGTGTAGGTCACGCCCTTCATTCCGCCAAACACCGCATAAGCGAATACCACGGCTGCACCGATCAGCAGGCCGGATGTGTTCGACACTTCGAGGAAGCGACCAAAAGCCACGCCAACGCCGGTCATCTGACCAATCACGTATGTCACCGAAGCAACGATCAAACAGATCACCGCAACGATGCGCGCGGTCTGGCTGTAGAAGCGGTCGCCGATGAACTCGGACACGGTGTACTTGCCAAATTTGCGCAGATAGGGCGCAAGCAGCAGAGCCAGCAACACGTAACCACCGGTCCAGCCCATCAGGAACGAGCTGTTGTCGTAGCCGGTGAAGGCAATCAGACCCGCCATCGAGATGAACGAAGCCGCAGACATCCAGTCCGCCGCCGTTGCCATACCGTTGGTGACAGGATGGATGCCGCGACCCGCAGCGTAAAATTCAGATGTGGACCCCGCTCGGGCCCAGATCGCGATGCCGATGTACAGCGCGAAGGATGCGCCAACAAACAGCAGGTTGATGGTAAACTGATCCATGGGGTTTACTCCTCAACACCGTATTCGGCGTCTAGCTTGTTCATGCGCCAGGCGTAGTTGAAGATCAGCACCAGAAAGACCAGAATCGATCCCTGTTGTGCGAACCAAAAGCCCAGATCGGTCCCGCCTACGGCGATCCCCGACAGCATCGGACGCAGCAGAATGCCGAATCCAAATGACACCAGCGCCCAGATTGCGAGGCTGATGTAGATGAGGCGCAGGTTGGCCTGCCAATAGCCCTTATCGGACTCGGCAGTCTGCGCGGAGTTGGTAGATTGATCCGCCATTGCGGGTTCCTCCTTCGCTTCCTCGTTGGACGGCCCAGTGCCCAAGTCCTCCAGTGCGTCGGGCCGTTTCTCACTTGTGCCAAACACCACGTGGCGTCAGGCAAAACTCCACCAGTCCGCCAAAGCGGTTCAATGAAGTATTCTGTTTGGGATCAAAGCCTTGCGGCTCTTATCCACCCCCTAGTTCATTGCTTCGCCGACGATACCTTCAAGATCATTGGCAATGTCTTCGATTTTACCCATGGCGTTTGTGCGCTGAAGCACGCCCTGACCGTCATAGTAGGTGATCAGTGGAGCGGTCTGCTCATGGTATGCTGCAAGACGCGAAGCCACCGTTTCGGCATTGTCATCCGCACGGCGCTTGAATTCGGTATGGCCACACTTGTCGCATTTGCCCTCTTCGGCAGGCGTCTTGAACTGGTCGTGGTAACCTTCACCACAGCCAGCGCAGGTGTAGCGGCCCGAAATACGGATCACCATTTCTGCGTCTTCCACCTCAAGGCTGATCGCAGCGTCGATCTTCTGGTTGTTCGATGCCAGCAGACCGTCCAGCGCTTCGGCCTGAACCGTCGTGCGCGGGAAGCCGTCCAGAATGACGCCCTTGGCGCAATCCGGCTGAGCCATACGGTCCCGCAGGATTGCGATGACGATCTCGTCGCTGACCAGGTCGCCGGCTTCCATTACCGCTTTTGCCGCTTTGCCGGCTTCGGTTCCGGCCGCGACCGCTTCGCGCAGCAGGTCACCCGTGCTGAGTTGTACAAGACCGAATTTCTCTTCCAGCATGCGGGCTTGCGTACCCTTCCCGGCTCCGGGAGGGCCGAGAAGGATGAGAACGGCGGGTGTGGTGATCGTGGCAGCGTCCATCACATCCTCACTTGTTCGCACGGTTTTCGATCAGGTCTTCGACCACCGACGGATCTGCCAGTGTCGAAGTGTCGCCCAACGATCCGAAATCGTTCTCGGCAATCTTGCGCAGGATACGGCGCATGATCTTGCCCGAGCGCGTTTTCGGCAGGCCGGGTGCCCATTGGATCACATCCGGGGACGCAATTGGGCCGATTTCAGTGCGGACCCATGTGCGCAGCTCTTTCATCAGCTCGTCCGAGGGCTCGCGATCATTCATCAAGGTGACGTAGCAATAGATGCCTTGCCCTTTGATTTCATGAGGATATCCAACCACAGCAGCCTCAGCCACAGCAGCATGTGCAACCAGCGCGCTTTCCACTTCGGCTGTGCCCATGCGGTGACCGGATACGTTGATTACGTCATCCACGCGGCCCGTGATCCAGTAGTCGCCATCTCCGTCGCGACGGCATCCATCACCCGTGAAGTAGTAGCCTTTATAATCCGAGAAATAGGTTTTCTCGAACCGCTCATGATCACCCCAGACAGTGCGCATCTGACCTGGCCAGCTGTCTTTGATGCACAGCACGCCCTCGACACCGTTGCCTTCGATCTCGACGCCGGATTGCGGGTCCAGAACTACCGGTTCGATGCCAAAGAACGGCTTCATGGCCGAGCCTGGCTTCATCGCATGTGCGCCGGGCAGTGGGGTCATCAGGTGACCACCGGTTTCAGTCTGCCACCAGGTGTCCACGATAGGGCATTTGCCTTTGCCGACAACGTCGTTGTACCAGTTCCACGCCTCGGGATTGATCGGTTCACCCACGGTGCCCAGGATGCGAAGATCGCTCAGATCGCATTTCTCGACCCATTCGTTGCCTTGCCCCATGAGCGCGCGCAACGCGGTGGGTGCGGTATAGAATTGGTTCACCTTGTGCTTTTCGCAAACCTGCCAGAAGCGCGAGGCATCCGGGAAGGTCGGCACACCTTCAAACATCAGCGTGGTCGCACCATTGGCCAGCGGCCCATATACGATATAGCTGTGGCCAGTCACCCAACCCACGTCCGCAGTGCACCAATACACGTCGCCTTCGTGGTAATCGAAGGTGATCTCATGTGTCATCGCGGCATAGACCAGATAGCCGCCGGTGGTGTGCACAACGCCCTTGGGCTGACCGGTCGAACCTGATGTGTACAGAATGAACAACGGATCTTCGGCGTTCATCTCGGCAGGGGCACAGTAATCGTCCGCCTCAAGTGCCATTTCGTTGTAGTCATAGTCGCGACCGTTGATCCAGGTGGTCTGACCGCCAGTGCGCTTGACCACAAGGCATTTCACCGTGTCCTTGCAGTGCAGCAACGCCGCGTCTGCGTTGGACTTCAATGGCGTTTTGCGACCTCCGCGCGGGGCCTCATCTGCGGTGATCACAACCTTGGCGTCGCAACCGTTGATCCGTGCGGCCAGAGCGTCGGGCGAGAAGCCTGCAAAAACGATGGAGTGAATTGCGCCGATCCGTGCACAGGCCAACATGGCATAAGCGGCCTCAGGGATCATCGGCAGATAGATGACGACGCGATCGCCCTTGCGCACGCCCAGAGATTCCAGAATATTGGCCATCCGGCAGGTGCGGCGATGCAATTCCGCATACGAGATATGCTGAGCCGGGTCATTTGGATCATCTGGTTCCCAGATGATTGCGGTTTGGTCGCCGCGGGTTTTCAGATGGCGATCCAGGCAGTTGGCCGAAACATTCAACGTGCCATCAGCATACCAGTTGATCTTGACTGAGCCAAAATCGTAACTGACGTCCTTGACCTGGGTGAAGGGTTTGATCCAGTCGATGCGCTTGCCTTGCTCGCCCCAGAACGCGTCGGGGTTGCTGATTGAGGCTGCATACATGTCGGCATACTTTGCGGCGTCGACATGCGCACGAGCGACGGTTTCTGCGGATGGCGGATAAGTCTTGGCATCTGCCTGGGCAGCGGTGGTCATCTTTGAGGCTCCTCCCTCTGGACTGGATTGCTTGTGGAATCTTTGCCGGTCATTTGGGCAATGTCGATCCCGTTCCTCCCCAAGTTTGAATATTAACGCGTTGTGAAAATAAATAAATAAATTGGTGTAATCCTTGGTTTTTTTTGTAAAGAAATTTTAATTACTTCAAGTGTTTAGTAAAGAAAGTCAAAATAATTCTGAAATAATGAATCAAATCAATAATTTAAGTGTTATTAACTTTTCGTGCCCGGCATGTCGAAAGCGTGGGCAAGGATTGGTAATCTTAGAACTGCCGGTCTTCTTGTCACTTTATGGGGCTTCTTCTGATAATTGCGCAAATCCCGGACAGGGTTGGCACAATCGAATGTTGGCGCTAGCTTGATCGACAAGCGCCTCGGTAGGGGGCGCACCAATGGGAGACAAAACTATGAAAAAGATGTTGAGTGGTGCCGCAGTCGCCGCCCTTGGCGTTGCTTTTGTAACCGAAGCCGCCGCAACAGAATGGAACGCGTCCGTCTGGGGCAAGCGCCGCGCCTTTACAGAACATGTGGAGAAGCTGGCCGAATTGGTCAGCGAAAAAACCGGTGGCGAATTCACCATCAATGTCAGCTATGGCGGCCTGTCCAAACCCAAGGAAAACTTGGATGGGATCGAAATCGGTGCCTTCGAGATGGCTCAGTTCTGTGCCGGCTATCACCGTGACAAGAACCGGGCGATCACCGTATTGGAGCTGCCGTTTCTGGGTGTGAACAACCTGCAGGAAGAAGTTGCGGTCAGCCATGCAGTTTATGACCATCCAGCGGTCAAGGATGAGATGGCACAATGGAATGCCCGCATCATCATGACTTCGCCAATGCCGCAGTATAACCTTGTCGGCACCGGCGAGCCGCGGGATGAACTGGCTGAATTTGACGGAATGCGGGTCCGGGCGACCGGTGGCCTTGGTCAGGCCTTTGAGGCGGTCGGAGGAGTGCCAACATCGGTTCCGGCGACAGAAGCCTTTAATGCGATGGAGTCGGGTGTTGTCGACACCGTGGCCTTTGCACAGCACGCGCACCTTTCGTTCGGGACGATAAACGAAGCTGACTGGTGGACCGCGAACCTGAATCCGGGAACTGTGAACTGCCCGGTTGTCGTCAACATTGATGCCTACGAGGCGCTGCCAGCCGAGCACCGTGAAGTTCTGGACAGCTCGATTGATGAAGCGATCGACCATTACCTGGCGAATTACGGCGGCCTGCTTGAGCAATGGGACGGTGTCCTGGAAGAAAAGGGTGTCCAGAAGGTCATGATAGACGACGCCGTAATTGAAGAGTTCCGTACGAAGGCGGCTGATCCGATCCGTGAAAAATGGATTGCGGACATGACGGAACAGGGCCTGCCAGCGCAGGATCTATATGATCTCGTCCAGATGACGCTTAAGCAACAGCGCGGCGGCAACTGACTGTCAAAGCCGGGTGCCTTCAGGGCACCCGGTAACAAACAATAGGGAAACATCCGAATGGCAGGACAAGCCACGGTTCTGGTAGACGGTAGCCGTCTGAGCCAGCTGGATCAGCGATTGCTGGTGTTGGAACGGTTTCTGGCGCTGATCAGCGGGTTCGCAGTTTTTTCACTGATGGTTATGGCCGTTGTGTCCGTCAGTGGCCGTAACGCTCTGAATGCACCATTGCCGGGATATGTGGACTGGATCGAACAGGCGATGCCGCTCATCGCGTTTCTGGGCATTTCATATGTTCAGCGCGATGGGGGGCATATCCGGATGGATATTGTCATTTCCCGCTTGCACGGACGAGCTTTGTGGCTGTTTGAACTGCTTTCGGTGGTTCTGATCCTGATCCTGATGCTGGCACTTGTTTGGGGCAGTTGGTCTCATTTCGACCGATCGTTTGATTTCGGCGCGCCAATGTGGAGCCGGGACAGTTCGATCGACATCGGCATACCCTTGTGGCCGGCCAAGCTGCTGGCACCCGTTGCATTTTCCGTTCTCTGCCTGCGCCTTGCGCTACAGGTCTGGGGGTATGGTCGGGCCTTCTGGCTGGATCTGGACGCTCCGGCGGCAGTTCCTTTGATACAGGATGCAGCGGCGCAGGCAGCGGCCGAGGCCGAACAGTTCGAAGGGCAGGACTGATACATGGACACGATTGAGATTGGCCTCTGGGTCACAGGCGTCCTTCTGGTCCTGGTCGTGGTGGGCATGCGGGTTGCGTTCGCAGCAGGTTTGGCAGGGCTTATCGGGCTGGTTTGGATTTTCTGGGCCAAGTTCGGCTACGACCCGAACCGGTTTGGCAAGGCGCTGACAGTGGCGGTCAAAACCGCAGGGCAGGTGCCACATTCCAAGGTCGCGTCCCACACTCTCAGCCTGATCCCGACCTTTATCCTGATTGGATATCTGGCTTATTATGCGGGACTTACCCGCGCCTTGTTCGAGGCAGCAAAACGCTGGGTCGCATGGGTTCCTGGAGGGTTGGCAGTGTCGACCGTTTTCGCCACTGCCGGCTTCGCTGCGGTGTCCGGTGCTTCGGTTGCGACGTCCGCCGTCTTTGCCCGCATCGCGATTCCGGAAATGCTGAAGGTCGGCTACAACAAACGCTTTGCAGCCGGTGTGGTTGCCGCGGGCGGGACGCTGGCATCCCTGATTCCACCTTCGGCCATTCTGGTGATCTACGCGATCATCGTCGAGCAGGATGTCGGCAAACTGCTTTTGGCGGGTTTTATTCCGGGCGCGTTTTCCGCAATCGTTTATGGTCTGCTGATCGTTGGGATTGCCGTGATTTTCAAATCCGTTGGCCCACCGGTCACGGGGTTTACCTGGAAACAGCGTTTTGCCGCACTTCCCGGTGCCTTCCCGATTGTCGCCGTCATCCTGATTATCATCTGCTTTGTCTACAACCCGTTTGGTGAAAAGGCGTGGGGTACACCGACAGAAGGCGGTGCCATTGGCGCCTTCATCGTATTCTGTTTCGCTCTGTTCCACGGAATGCGCTGGACCGAGTTCAAATCCGCGCTGTTGGAAACCGCCAAGCTGACAGCAATGATTTTTTCGATTATCTGGGGCGTTCTGATCTATGTGCGGTTTCTTGGTTTCGCCGACCTTCCCGGTGCCTTCTCGGATTGGATCACGGGGCTCGAGATGTCGCCGATGATGATCCTGATCTGCATTCTACTGGCTTACGCGGTGTTGGGCATGTTCATGGACGCAATAGGGATGCTGCTTTTGACCTTGCCCGTGGTCTATCCGGCGGTGATGGCCTTGAACGGTGGTGAAACCGTCAGTGCCGCCGACAGCGCGTTTGGAATGTCTGGCCCGATGTGTGCGATCTGGTTTGGTATTCTGGTGGTCAAAATGGCCGAGTTTTGCCTGATTACACCGCCCATTGGGCTGAACTGCTTTGTCGTTGCCGGTGTGCGCCCGGACCTGAGCGTTCAGGATGTTTTCAAGGGTGTCACACCCTTTTTCATTGCCGACGCCCTGACCATCGCAGCGCTCGTGGCTTTCCCGGGTATTGTCCTCTACTTGCCATCGCTTGCGGGGTAGTTCGGAAGCGAGGCTCTGCCTCGCGCTCCGGGATATTTATGGCCAGATGAAGTTCGGATCCCTTGCTTCATCAGGCCCTAGAAACCGCGGGGGAGGCTTGCATGGCGCGACAGGGACAGAGCCCATCGCCACAATGCGTTATCCGGCCCGCATCAACATCCCAAACAGATCGCGTGGATCGTCGGGGTCCGCCAACATGTCCAGAGGTTCAAAGAACGTTGTGCCTTCAATCGCCTGTTTCACATAGCGCAGGGCCGAGAAATCCTCGATCGCGAAGCCAACGCTGTCGAACAAAGTGATCTGCCGCTCATCGGTGCGCCCCTTGGCGGCGCCGGTGACGACCTGCCACATCTCGGTCACAGGGTGATCCGAATCCAGCGCCTGAATTTCGCCTTCGATCCGGGTTTGTTCAGGGTATTCGACGAAGATGTCCGAACGTAACAGGATGTCACGATGCAACTCGGTCTTGCCTGGGCAATCGCCTCCGATGGCGTTGATGTGGACGCCGGGCCCAACCATGTTGTCGGTCAGGATCGTTGCGTATTTCTTATCTGCCGTGCAGGTGGTGATGATCTGGGCGCCTTCAATGGCGTCTTCCGGCGTCTTACAAGGGATGACGGTCAGGCCCTTGCCCTGCAGGTTCGCGGTGCATTTCGATGTGGCATTCGGATCGATGTCATAAAGCCGAACGGTGTCGATCCCGCACATTGCCTTGAAGGCGAGGCACTGAAATTCGGACTGTGCGCCATTGCCGATCATGGCCATTGTCTTGGCATTTTTCGGGGCCAGATAGCGCCCGACCAGAGCCGAAGTCGCCGCCGTGCGCAGCGCGGTCAGCATTGTCATTTCGGTCAACAGCGTCGGATATCCTGTATAGACGTCTGCCAGCAGGCCGAATGCAGTTACTGTTTGCAGCCCTTCGGAAGTGTTCTTGGGATGGCCGTTTACGTATTTGAACCCGTACGCCTCGCCATCCGAAGTTGGCATCAGCTCAATCACGCCATGAGGAGAGTGCGCCGGAATGCGCGGCGTCTTGTCGAAGCTTTCCCATCGTTTGAAATCGGATTCGATCTGTGCAGCAATCTGCATGATCATCTGCTCGACGCCAATATGGTGTACCAGTCGCATCATGTTGTCGACGGAAACGAATGGTACCAGGGCCTTGTCTGAAGGTTGCATAGTGCTCTCCTATCGGCGGGCAAGGTGAACGCCTGCAATCATGCAGCGCACGGACCCACCGGCGGTTTCAATTGTTGGAACGGACAGCGGCAACGGTGTTGCACTGTCCTGGATTGTTGCGATTTGGTCTGGTGTGAGGGCGCCAAGTGCCCTGCGGGACAGGGCCAGCACCAACCCATCCCGCCCCGTCAGCTCAATGGCGTTACCCGCGAACTCGGCGATCTGGTCATGGGTCAGGTCAATGACGGTTCGACCGGATTCCTCCAGCCGATTGTGTACGGTCAAGCGGCGAACAGGGTCCGAAATCATATCGAGGCAAATCAAGGCGTAATGCGTGCCGATTCCCATCAATACGTTGGTGTGATAAACGTCCCGGCCCTTGGCATCGCGGGCCTCAAAGGCGATTGGCTCATAGTTGAAATGCGTGCAGAACCGTTCCAGCAAGACCGGATCCGCGCGATTGGACGTCACCGTGTAAGCGATGCGGGCCACGTGATCCAAAACCATCGCGCCGGTTCCTTCCAGAGCCAGGTTGTCTTGTTCCAGCCCGGAATAGTCGATGACATCTTGCACGCGGTATTCCTGTTTGAGCAGCTCGATTACATCGTTCCGGCGTTCGCGCCTGCGCGATGGCACAAACATCGGGTAGATCGCCACATGGCCGCCGGGATGTGTTGAGAACCAGTTGTTAGGAAAAACGCTGTCAGGTGTGTTGAGGTCGCCGAAATCGTCAAACACATGAACAGTGACTCCGGCGTCGCGCAATTGTTGCACCGCCCGATCATGTTCATCCCTGGCCGCGTCCGATGTCGCCTCGGCGGATACGGTGCTCAGCGTTTGAAAGGCATTGTCATCGCGTGTTTCCGGGTTGGATGCAAAAGCGTGTGGCCGGATCATGACAACGGCAGATGGCGCTTGAAGAGACAGCATCAGAAACTCCGGGTGGGGCGATCGAAGATACGGCGGCCCATCAAAGAGGCAGCCAGATCGACCATCAGTTTTGCGGTTCGGCCCCGGTCATCCAGAAACGGGTTCAGTTCGACCAGGTCCAGTGAGCAGACAAGCCCGCTTTCATGCAGCAGTTCCATGGCCAAATGGGCTTCGCGCTCGGTCGCACCGCCGGGCACGGTCGTGCCGACTGCGGGTGCCACGGCCGGGTCGAGGAAATCGACATCCAACGACACGTGTAGCAGAGCGTTTTCAGCCCTGACGCGATCCAGAAAGGCCAACAGGGGGGCTTTGATGCCATTTTCATCGATGCTGCGCATATCCGCCAGCATGGCGCGGTCCTGTTCCAGCGCCGCTCGTTCCGCCGGGTCGACAGAGCGCAATCCGATCATGCCGACGCGATCCGTCGGTATGACGGCGGGCAAAGGGGGAAAGTCCTCGAACCCGGGTCTGCCGGTAAAATACGCCACCGGCGTTCCGTGCAGGTTGCCGCTGCCCGTGCTGTCCGGAGTATGAAAGTCGCTGTGGGCGTCAAGCCATAGTACAAACAGGGGGCGATCGATCTGAGCAGCATGGGCGGCCATCCCGGCAACCGTACCCATGGACAGGGCGTGATCGCCCCCCATGAAAATAGGAATACCCTGACCGGCCGCGTCTTGCGCAGCTTTGCTGAGAGCTTGTGTCCACCCCACACATTCGGGCAGGGCGAACAGGTGCGGGTGTTGGGGAATGTCGACGCTTTCGGCTTGCACGTCGCCCCAATCGTGAACGGTGTGACCAAGATCAGACAGCGCTTGCTCCAACCCTGCCACGCGATACGCATCAGGGCCCATCCGGCATCCCTGACGGCGTTTTCCGGCGTCCATCGGGGCGCCAACCAGTATAATATCCTTGAGTTCCATATGTTCATTTAGGCCGTCATACTGTCTTGCGTGAAGTCAGCAAATTGCTCAAAATGGTCTCGGAAAATTCTTTATGAGAAAGCGTTATGGACGAATTGGACAATCGATTGCTCAATGCGTTGCAGCGGGATGCTCGGGCAAGCCTGTCAGAGCTGTCGGAAACGCTGGGCGTGACGCGTACAACGGTGCGCAGCAGGTTGCAGCGGCTGAAACAGTCCGGTGAAATCGTCGGCTTCACCGTTTTGACTCGTCGCGATCTGGCGCAAAGCCCGGTGCGCGGATTGATGATGCTCGAGATTGAAGGGCGCGGAACAGAACGCGTGATGGCCCGGATCGGAGCCATGCGTCAGGTGACGGCGGTTCATTCGACAAATGGCAGTTGGGATCTGATCGCCGAGATCAGCACCGAAACTCTGGCCGAACTGGATGAGGTTCTGTTTCAGATCCGAAAGATCGACGGTGTGACGCGTTCGGAAACGAACCTTTTGCTGTCAACACGCAGGGGGCGGCTCTAGCGCTTTGAGATAAAAACAAAATGTGCCAGAGTCTGTTGGCAGATGAAGTATTGATAGTCGACGGGCGGGTGAGCCGCACGTGGTATCTGCGATCAGAAACCGGCGGGGACGTGCAGCATGACCAATGCGGAAAGTGACGGTGAACCTCTGGCGGTGCACTGGGTTGAAAAGCTTACGGCCATGTTGGAAAAACCCTGGCTGCGGATCGCGATACCGGTTCTCGTGACTGGGATCGCGCTGACGGTTTTGCATGATTTGTCTACGCATGTGAAATGGTCGGATGTCCAGGCCGATATCGCGACGACGTCGTGGAAACTTATGTTTTTCGCCTTGCTTTGGACTGCGTTCAGTTTTCTTTCGCTATCGCTCTATGATGTGTTCGCCGTGCAGAGTGTGGCAGGCGGCAAAGTGCCTTTGCCTGTAGCCGGATTGGCAGGGGCCAGCGGCTATGCCGTATCGAATTGCCTGGGGTTTTCCTACATCACCGGGACGGCGATCCGGTACCGGATATATGCGTCTTTGGGATTGGATCTGGGGCGGGTGGCCGGGGTTATCGCAACGTCCTGGGTCGCGTTCTGGATGGGGCTTGTTCTGGTTCTGGGTGTGTTGCTGACCGTGCATCCGGACGGAATCTCCAAAGTGATGCCTGTCAGCGAAACGGTGGAAACCGTCATCGGATTGTGCCTTTTGGGGGCATTGGTCGCGATGTTCATATGGTTGTCCAGCGGGGGCAGGCGGTTGGGCTTAGCCGGTATAGGGTTTGATTTGCCAGGCGGCAAACTGGCCAGCTTGCTGACACTGGCCGCTATCGGAGATCTGGTTGGCGCGTCCATGGCGCTCTATGTCCTGATGCCGGACGATCTGGGCGTTGGCTATCCCTATTTCTTCACGATCTACATTGCAGCAATCGCCGTTGGAATCCTTAGCCACGCGCCGGGCGGGCTTGGGGTATTCGAAGCCACGCTGATCGCGGGGCTTGGGGTGTCGGGACGTTCGGATGTGATCGCAGCCTTGTTGTTGTATCGCGTCGTTTACACCTTCTTGCCGTTCGGTATCGCCAGCGTGTCCATTGCGGTCGCGTCCGCACTGACGCAGAGGCACAGGATCGGTGGGGCCGCGACATGGGTCTATCGGGTCATCCGCCCCATCGTTCCTATGGTGGCAGCCGGGATTGCGGCAGTGGCCGGAGTGATCCTGCTGGTGTCCGGAGCGTTGCCAGCGGGCACGCAGAACCTTGGCGTTCTGAGAGAGGTTTTGCCGCTATCGTTTGTCGAGGCATCGCACCTTGCCGGAAGTGCTGTCGGAGTACTGCTTTTGCTGGTGTCTCGCGGTTTGTTTCGAAAGCTCTACCGCGCATGGGTGGTGGCAATGTTGTTGATGGTGGCCGGGTTCTTTGCCTCGCTGGCAAAGGGACTGGACACTCACGAAGCGCTGTCGATGCTGGGTACGATTGGCCTTCTGGCCATGTTCCGCGGGGCGTTCTATCGGGTCAGTGGCGCGTCGATTTTCAGGCTGAATATCCCTTGGCTGATCAGCGTCGTGGTTCTGTTGGCAGTCATCTTCTGGGTCGGTCTGTTCACCTATTCCCACGTCGAGTACCAGAACGCCCTGTGGTGGGAATTTGGCTGGAACGGAGACGCCTCGCGCTTTTTGCGCTCCAGCCTTGTCGTAGCGGTGATCGTGGGGATTGTGGCCGTGAACTCCCTGTTCGGGCGAGAGATTCCGACACCTGTGCGCACGGAAATCCCCGGTGTCGTCGAACGGCTGGTGATGGAGTGCGAGGATACCGAATCCCAAATCTCGCTTACCGGTGACAAACAGTTCCTGATCTCACCGGATGAAACTGCATTCATTGCGTACGCAGACACGGGCAACGCTCTGATCTCGAAGGGAGAGCCGGTCGGCGATGAAGCAGCGGGGCAGCAATTGATCTGGCAGCTCAGGGAAATGGCGGACCGTGAGGGAAAACTGTGTGCCTTCTACAGTGTTTCAACCAAATACCTGCCGACATTTCTGGATTTGGGGCTGTCGATACTGAAGATCGGCGAGGTCGCGCGGGTGCCGCTAAAGGATTTCTCGCTGGATGGAAAGTCGCGCAAGCGGTTCCGGCAGGCCAGGAACCGGGCCGAGCGGGAGGGCTATGTATTCGAGATCATTCCGAAAGAAGACCTGGCCTCGGTTTTGCCGGAATTGCGCGCTATTTCAGATCATTGGCTGGCACAAAAGGCGGGTGCTGAAAAGGGCTTTGCGCTTGGGGGATTTGACGATCAGTACCTGTCCTATTTTGATCATGCGGTTCTGCGTGACGGTAAAACAGGCAAGATCATGGCCTTTGCCAACCTGTTTCAGGGCGGCAACAAATCCGAGCTGTCACTGGATTTGATGCGCTATGAACCTGATAGTCCAAGCTTTGTCATGGATGCACTTTTTGCGGAAATGATGAATTGGGGATCACAGCAGGGGTTCCACTGGTTCTCGCTGGGTGCGGCGCCGTTCTCGGGGATCGAAAACCGTCAACTTGCATCGCTTTGGAACCGCATCGGCGGCTTTGTCTATGAGCATGGCGAGCAGTTCTATCATTTCGAAGGGCTGCGCGCGTTCAAACAGAAATTCGACCCGGAATGGAGCCCCAACTATCTGGCCAGCCCCGGCGGGTTCGCCGCGCCCCGCATCCTTTACGAGGTCAATATCCTGATCTCGGGCGGTCTGCGCGGGTTGACCAAGTAGCCTCTAGTTCAGACTGGCTCGGGTCGGGGTTTTTTCAAGCAGATCGCCCCAGTCGGTGCGATAGGCCATTTCGGCCAGCACGGTTTCAGGCAGGAACTCTTGGTTTTGACGGATCTGCCATCCGCCGCCCAGACCTTTGTAAACCGCAACCAGATTGCTGGACACCTGCTGCCGCGCTTCGATCAAGTTGGCCTGCGACCGCAATAGCGCGGTCTGCGTGTTCAGAATGCGCGAATAGCTGGCGATGCCGTCCGTGTACTGGCTTATGGCGATATCTGCGGCCTTGCGTGAGGCATCGACGCTTTTCTGATAGAACCCAACCTGTTTTCGCGCTTGCGTATAGGCGACCATTGCGCTTTCCACTTCGGAATACGCGGTCAGAACGGTGTTCTGGTAATTGGCAATCAGCGCTTGATATGCCGCATCCTGCGCGCGGACATTGTTCTTGATGCGGCCATAATTAAGCACGTTCCAGACCACGCCAGCACTCGCCAGACCGGTGGTGCTGTTGCCGCTGAACAGATCGCGCCCGCCCGATGCCTGCAAACCGATCGCGCCCGACAGCACGAACTGCGGATACAGGTCAGCCATTGCGATGCCCACTTGTGCCGATTGCGTCGCGGCGGCCAGTTCTGCCGCGCGGACATCCGGGCGGCGGCGCAGCAGTTCTGCCGGCACGCCAACGGCCACATTTGTTCGCGCAGACGGGATACGACCGGAATTCCCAAGAAGACTGGTCATCCGGGATGGCGTGGTCCCCAGCAGCACGGCCAAAGCATTCTTGGTCTGTTGCAGGTCACTTTCCAGCTCGGGCACCAAGGCCTTGGTATTGTTGAGCAGGGCTGTGGATTCCTGAACGTCCAGCTCGGTCGTGACTCCGTTGTTGAATCGCAGCTGGGTCAGGTCCGCCGATTCCTGCTGCAATTTGATGTTTTCCCGGGCTACTGCCAAAGATTCCTGCAACGCGCGAATATTGACGTAGAGCGCGGCGACGTCGCCGGTCAGTGTCACCAATGCGTCGTCATAGTTTGCGACCTGCAAGGCCAGATTTGACCGAGCCGCCTGAACACCGCGCCGCTGCGCGCCCCAGACATCCAGTTCCCACTGGGCATCGAACCCAACCTGCGACGTCGAGAATTCCGTATCTAGGGGGATGATCCGGTTGATATCGGCAACAGGCCCTAGGTTATTGCTGATTTGCCGTCGCTGCAATGACCCGCCGATGGCCTGAGATTGCGGGTACAATTCGCCGAAAGCAATCCCCAACTGTGCCCGCGCTTGCAGCACCCGTGCCCCCGCGACCTGAAGCGTCAGGTTTTGGGCGTAGGCCTCGGCAATCAGCCGGTTGAGGGTCGGGTCATTGAATGTCTCCCACCATTTAACCACGGGTGCGCTGCGCGATGTCAGGCCGCCTTGGCCGGCGCTGGGTGTGTTGACCTCGATCCATAGTTTCACGACCGGAGAGTTCGGCCGCACGAAATCGGGCCCTACGGGCGTGCAGGCCGCCAAAGTGGCGGCGCAAAGTGCGGTTCCCATCAACCGGCGGAGTGTCATGGCGCGCATCCTCAGATATCCAGCGGTCGGATGAAGTTGGCGAAGGAATAGAGACGGATGTTGATGCGTCTCAGGAACTCAAAGCTTTTGCCCTGTCCGGTGTAGATCGCCACTGCGGCGTGGCCACCCGCTGGGAAAGTGTGCCCTTCAGGGACATCGACGGTGATCTGCACAGCAATTCGACCAGGCAGTTTTGGCAGTTCAAAGCCGGGCAGGCGGCCTGACGGGATCAGTTGCCCTTGGCGTGTAGCCCACCAGATCGCCTCGACCTTGCCGGTCAGGATTTCACCCGGGTAAAGATCCAGCGCCACCTCGACCTCTTGCCCCGGTTCCACGAATTTCAGGTTTTGCTGGCGGTAGGTCGCAAGAATGTAGGGGCTGTCTTCGGTCACGAAACTGGCAATCGCGCCCAGTCGAACATCGCCGACGACCAGCCCGGGGCGCGCTTGCTGCGAAACGATCATGCCGTTTTCTGGTGCGTAGATCGTTGTGTTTTCGAGGAAATATCTGGCCTCAGCCAATTGCGCCTGGGCCTGAAGAATACCCGTGTTCACACCGTCTATCTGGGATTCCACAGCCAACTGTGCTTTTTCCAGATTTGCCTCGGCCTGTTTGACGGCGGCAAGGTCTTCTGTCACCTGCTCGTTCCAGCGGTCCAGATCGTCTTGCCGCGCTCCACCGGCGGGCACGAGAGTTTCATAGCGTGCTTGCTGAGTCTGCGCGTAGGCCAATTGCGCGTTTGCACGTTCAACTGCTTCGGTCGACGCGATCACATCCTGTTCCAGAATTTTGGCATTCTGTTCGGCGGCGACCAACTGCGCCTGCGCATTGTTCACCGCCAGTGAAAACACCGTGTCATCAAAGCGGTAGAGCGGATCGCCCTTGGTGACCGGTGTATTGGGTTCCACAAGTACCTCGGTCAGGATCGTTGGCTGTGTCAGCTTTGGGATGATCTGTATGGTCGAACGCACCACATGGCTGTCGACCGAGAAGGGCTGGAAGAACCGCAATGCGACCAGAAAGATCAGCAGCAGATGCGCACCGACCCAGAAGGACACAATGCCCCAGGCAATGTTGAATTTCAGCAATTCCAGCTTGAAGAAGATAAGCCAGACAAAAATGATGTAAAATAACGTGATGCCAAGGGCGACGAACATGTTTGGTTGTTTCCTTCAGCCTTAGCTTCGCTGCGTGTCGTCTGTGTCCAGACGATCTTGATACTCAGGCCTGACATCGCCACCCAGACGGTTGATTTCATCACGAATAGCGTCTTTTTCCTCATCAGGGCCACGGCGAATGTCGACTGTAACACCGTCGTGGAACGCCCACATGAAGGCGTGAACCCAGGGCACCACGGCCAGAAACCCCATCCAGCCCATGATCTTTACGGCTTCGGCATGGGGATGATTGCGTTTGATGGCGATCCGACCTGGAAGACCCATGAGGAACAGAAACAAACCCATCACCGCCGCAAGAAGCAGGATCAATGCCACGAAAGTCAGGTAGTCATAGTAGCCAAGCGGCTGTCCCAGTAGTCCCATGCTCGCGCCTCCTTTTTGGGAAGGTTACGTTATCTTCAGTTTCCGGCGTCCAATTCGTCAATCACCTTGTAGCTTGTCGGCGGGTCGGCGCAGATACCCGGTCCGCATTCCAACAAGGCCGATCCGGCATTCAGCACTGCCAGCGCCAGCATGACGAAAAATGCGATTTTGGCCAGAGTATTTCCGCCGAACTTTGGTTCCTGACTTGAAGGGTCCGCGTATTGGCGATCAAACAACAGCATGATCGATGTGCCCAGCAAAACAAGGAAAAAGGCGATTCCGGCCCAAGTATAATAGTGCAGCCCCAGAATAGGAGAACCGTAGTGCCCGGTTCCGGGCACGATATGCAGAAGAATTTGCCGGATCGAGACACTGCCTCCATATAAGGCCGCAATCAGCATGATGGCGTAATGTTGCGGTCGCGCGCCGTAGAGCAGGTTCAAACCAATTCCTACGCCGACGGCGACAAGTCCGACGCGCTGCAGCAGGCAAAGCGGGCAGGGCAGTTCGTAAAGGACGACTTGATAGAAAAATGCCAACGCCAGAACCAGACAGACGGCCAGCATTCCTATCGCGTTGAGGGTGCGGGACAGTTCAGGTGTCATGGCAAGCCCCTCAGAGTTGAATTGTCAGCTGGGTGGTGGCGTGGAATTTCAGCCAATACACACACAGGGCCAACGTGGCGAAAAATAGCACGTTGCCAGCCTTTGTCAGATTGAAATAGTTAAGCGCCATCGTGGCGGTAAGTAATGCAAATAAAAGCGCAATCATGGCCCGGTTCTCCCCTCCCGTGCACAGTTCCTTTTACAATGGATAGTGTCAGGCCAAGTCCCGTCTGGCAAGCCGCGCGACCCGCCTGAGCGTTGAAAGGTGCGATTGCTTAACCGCAGATAACAACGTTTGTTTGCCATTCGCGACAGCGCTGCGGCAGGGTGCCGGGCAGGGGCGCATCGGTATAGACCGCGTCAAGTTCGGCCATCGAAGCTATGCGTGCCGGGGCCGAGCGTTGGAACTTTGAGTGATCGGCCACCAGAAAAGTACGGCGGGCCTGATCGATAATGGTCTGGCTGACCTGAACTTCCTGAAAGTCGAAGTCCAAAAGATCTCCGTCTGTATCCAGTGCCGAGCACCCGATGACGGCGAGATCGAATTTGAAGTGCCGGATGGTCGACACGGTTAGGGTGCCGATCAGACCGCCGTCTGTTCGACGCAGGACGCCACCGGCCATGACGATTTCACAGTCGGAGTTTTCAATCAGGATGTTTGCAACGTTCATATTGTTCGTCACCACCATCAGGTTTTTGTGGTTCAGCAATTGTCTTGCCACGGCCTCGGTCGACGTTCCGATGTTCATGAAAACCGACGCACCGTCTGGGATTTCGGCCGCGCAGGCCTGCGCGATGCGGGTCTTGGCGTCAGCGTTCAAGGCACGGCGGTCTTCGTATCCGATATTTGAGACGCCTGATCGCAGAACCGCACCGCCATGAACCCGGTCCAGTTTGCCCGCATCTGCAAGCTCTGTCAGGTCGCGTCGGATTGTCTGGACGGTGACACCAAAGCGTTCGGCCAGGCCGTCGACCGTAACGCGTCCTTCGGCGCTGGCGATTTTCAAGATGTCGGATTGGCGAAAAGACAGGGACATGAGCGGTTCCGGCGCAGAAGATACGTTTTCGTTTTTGTTCTTTTTGTTGGTTTTGGCAAGACAACGTGCTTGCAATACATACCAGCGTTGCAAAAAGAAAGAAAACGAACATAAACATTGACGAAGCGAAGGGTGTTCTGGCTAATGCCCGTAACCGTGTTTCGCAGGGAATCAATGGATATGCAGTCGACGGACACCCAGATCACAGACCTTTTCGTCATTGGCGGCGGGATTAACGGTTGCGGCATCGCACGGGATGCTGCCGGACGGGGTCTTTCAGTAACATTGGCCGAGATGAACGATCTGGCTTCGGCGACATCGTCAGCCTCGACCAAGCTGTTTCATGGCGGGTTGCGGTATCTGGAGTATTTCGAGATCCGTCTGGTGCGCGAAGCCCTGATCGAACGCGAAACCTTGCTGCGCGCGATGCCGCATATCAGCTGGCCGATGCGCTTTGTGCTGCCGTACCACAAGGACATGCGGTTCGATTCGGAAACGCCGACCTCACGGCTGCTCAGCAAGGTCATGCCGTGGATGCGGGGGCGGCGTCCGGCCTGGCTGATCCGGTTGGGTCTGTTCATGTATGACAATCTGGGCGGGCGCAAAATCTTGCCGGGTACGACGTCATTGGACCTGCGGTCGGCACCAGAGGGGGGCCCGTTGCAGGACAAGTTTGAAACAGCTTATGAATACTCTGACTGCTGGATCGAAGACTCGCGACTGGTGGTCTTGAATGCGCGGGATGCCGAAGCACGCGGCGCGCAGATCATGGTCCGAACCGAAGTGACCTCGGCCGAGAGGGTTGGTGATCTTTGGGAAGTGTCCATTCGGGATCGGGACAGCGATGAAACCCAAGTGGTTCGGGCCAGAATGCTGATCAATGCAGGCGGACCCTGGGTGGGTGACATCATTCAAACCAAGATCCGTGTGAACTCTCGCGAGGGCGTGCGGCTTGTGCGGGGCAGTCATATCGTGACGCCCAGGCTTTACGATCACGACAAATGCTACTTTTTCCAGGGCGAAGATGGCCGCATCATTTTCGCCATTCCGTACGAGCAGGATTTTACCCTGATCGGAACAACGGATCAGGACCATCCGGACCCGGCCACGAAACCGGCCTGCACCGAGGCCGAACAGGATTACCTGTGTGCCTTCGCGTCCAAATACTTCAAACGTGCCGTGACATGCGAAGATGTCGTTTGGACCTATTCCGGCGTACGGCCTCTTTATGATGACGGAGCAAGCAGTGCCACTGCTGCGACACGGGATTACACTTTGAAAGTCGATGCGCAGAGCGGGGCACCTATTTTGAATGTGTTTGGCGGCAAGATCACAACCTATCGCAGGCTTGCAGAAAGCGCGCTCGAAAAGGTTGGTGAGTTTTTCCCGAACCTGCCCGGCCCCTGGACCGCTGGTGTCGCACTTCCGGGGGGTGATTTTCCGGTGGATGCTGTCGAAACCCTGAAAGGCGATCTTTTGACGGCCTTCCCCTTTTTGACCGAAACCTGGGCTGCCCGCTTGATCAGAGCTTACGGGACAGAAGCACGGGACGTTTTTGGAGATGCGAAACAGGTATCCGATCTGGGAGAGGACTTTGGCGCAACCCTGACCGCGCGAGAGGTCGCGTGGCTGATGGACAAGGAATATGCCCGCACAGCCGAAGATGTGGTTTGGCGCCGCAACAAATTGGGCTTGCGGCTGACGCCCGAGCAGATTGCGCGGATCGATCAATGGATGTCCGCACGGTCTGAGGATGAAAGTTAGCTTTAAAACACCTGAAACCTATCAGCGGGATTGCAAAAAAGCCCCACCAGTTCTGGTGGGGCTTTTTTGTGTAGTCAGGCGGCTTCTTCAGAAGGGTCGGGCTCCTTCTTGCTGCCCTTCAACCATTCTCGCAAGCCCTGCATCAGGGCGTAGAGCACGGGCACCACGATCACACCAACCAGCGTCGCGGCCAGCATCCCGCCGAACACCGCGACACCAATCGCTTTCTGGCTGGCGGCGCCGGCTCCGTTGGCGGCCAGCAGCGGTACAACACCGAGGAGGAAGGACAAGGCAGTCATCATCACTGCGCGGAAACGCTGATGCGCAGCCTCTGCGGCGGCCTCTTTAATGGACAACCCCTTGGCGCGTTGCTCCATGGCGAACTCGACGATAAGAATACCGTTCTTCGAGGCCAGCCCCACAAGCATGATCATACCGATCTGCGTATAGAGGTTGATGTCACTGCCCACGATCGCCACCGCCGCCACGGCACCAAACAGGGCCACAACAACGGAAAGCAGGATTGAAACAGGTAAGGTCCAGCTTTCGTACTGACCCACCAGGAACAAGTAACCGAACAGGATGGCAAGCCCGAGGATGATGATCACCAGACTGCCCGAGGCCAGCTGTTGCTGTGCTGTCCCTGTCCATTCGAACGAATAGCCCGGGGGCAGGGCGGTTGCGGATTCCTCCGTCATCACGTTGATTGCGTCGCCGCTGGACAAGCCGGGTGCTGGTACCGCCGTCACCGTGGCAGACCGGAACAGGTTGTGGCGCTTCAGCAGAACCGGACCCAACACGTTTTCCACGTCGATCAGTGTCCCTAACGGCACCATGTCGCCGTTTTGAGAACGGACATAGAGGTTCGCGATATCCTCGACATTGTCCCGATAAGTGCCATCAGCCTGAATCATCACGCGGTAGACGCGGCCGAACAGGTTGAAGTCATTGACATAGTACGACCCCAGTTGTGCCTGCATGGTCTGAAAAATCTCGGCGACCGAGACATTCAGCGTTTTGGCCTTTTCGCGGTCCAGATCAACGAACAGCTGCGGGACGTTGGCGCGGAAGGTTGTATAGGCCTGCCCGATCTCGGGTCTCTGATTGGCCGAATACACGAACGAACCCACGGCCGAGGCCAGATCCTGCGGTGTGCCACCGCCGGTTTGCTGAACCTCCATTTCTACGC
This sequence comes from Ruegeria sp. YTSB088, assembly GCF_059609825.1. NCBI lineage: Bacteria > Pseudomonadati > Pseudomonadota > Alphaproteobacteria > Rhodobacterales > Roseobacteraceae > Ruegeria > Ruegeria sp. YTSB088. The sequence goes on from NZ_JBXWMM010000001.1 coordinate 222,027, forward strand.
CCGCGGACATGCCAAGACCCTGGATAGGTGGTGGGTTGAAGGCCAGGATCGAAGCCGCTGATTCACCATTCGCAATCGCCAGTACCTTGGCCAGAATGGCATCAGCGCTCAGATCGTCTTCTTGCCGCTCGCTCCAATTGTCGAGATTGACGAAAATCGCAGCGCCATTGGTGATCGTGCCGTTCAGCATCGAAAAGCCGTTGACAAGAACCGTGCTCGCAACGCCCGGGATTTCGCTTATCTGTTCGTCCAGACGTGCGGTGACCGCCTCTGTCCGTTCCAGAGTGGCAGCATCCGGCAACTGAACATCGACGAACAAGTACCCGTTGTCCTCAAGCGGGATAAACCCGGCAGAGGTATTCGACATGATTGTCCCCGTACCAAAACCAAGACCGACCACGATGGCCAGCGCGATGGCGGGGAAAATCAGCAGTTTGCGTACTATGGCGACATAGCCGTTGCGAACCGTGCCGATGAAACTTTCGAAGACCGCCAGCAGCCCTTTGGGAGGGCCAGATCTGGCACGTAGCACCAAGCCACACAGGGCGGGCGAAAGGGTCAGCGCGTTGATGGATGAGATAACGACAGCGGTCGAGATCGTGACCGCAAATTGGGAATACAACCGCCCCGAGATGCCGGGCATGAACGTCACCGGCACGAACACCGCCAGAAGAACCAAAGTGGTCGCGATGACCGGTCCAGTTATCTGGCCCATGGCTTTTCGGGTCGCTTCAGCCGGAGGCAACCCTTCATCCGCAATAATGCGCTCCACGTTTTCAACAACGACGATGGCGTCGTCTACCACGATACCAATGGCAAGCACCAAGGCGAACAGCGAGATGGTGTTCAGGGACATCCCAAACGCCAGCAGGAAGGCAAAAGTGCCGATCAGGGACACTGGAATTGCCACCGCCGGAATGATCGTTGCGCGCCAACTTCCCAGGAAGACAAACACAACCGAAATAACGAGAATGAAGGTCAGGATCAGAGTCGAGACCACGTCGTTCAAAGAGGCCTCGACAAAGTCGGTCGTGTTGAAGGGTACATCATACTCGACATCCGTCGGGAACGCGCGGGACAGCCGTTCCAATTCGGCCTGCACACGTTCCGATACCGCCAAAGCGTTTGCACCGGGGGCCTGATAGATGCCGATAACCGTGGCAGGAACCGACTGAAAAAAGCCCGAAGCCGCATAATATTCTGCGCCAAGCTCAACCCGAGCGATGTCCTTGACGCGGACGATGGCGCCGGCATCGCCGGTCCGGATAACAATGTCACCGAATTCTTCTGCGGATGTCAGACGGCCTTTGGATTTGATCGTGTATTGAAACGTCTGCCCTTCGGGTACAGGTGGTGCACCGATGGAACCGGCAGACACTTCGATATTCTGTTCCCGGATTGCATTGATGACATCCCCAGGAGTGATGGACAGCGCCGCCATCTTGTCCGGGTCCATCCAGATCCGCATGGCGTATTCAAGGTTGGTCAGAACATCAGCCTTACCAACACCCTGCACACGGGCCAGCGCATCGCGCAGATTGATCGAGGCATAGTTCGACAGGAACACACTGTCATAGGTCCCATCGGGTGAGGTCAGAGTGACCAGCATCAGCATGTTGGTCGAAGATTTCTGTGTCACGACGCCGGACGAAGTGACCTCGGCTGGCAATGACGACATGGCCTGCGCAACCCGGTTTTGAACGTTGACCGATGCGATGTCAGGATCGGTGCCCACCTCAAAGGTCACATCCAGCGAGTAGGACCCGTTGTCCGACGATCTGGACGTCATATAGATCATGTCGTCCACACCGTTGACCTGCGCCTCAATCGGCGCGGCAACGGTGTTTTCAACGGTTTCGGCGTTTGCACCGGTATATGTGGTTGAGACGTTGACCACCGGTGGCGTGATGTCCGGAAACTGCGCGACCGGCAGAACCAGGTACCCGATGCCGCCCATGATGGTCAGCACCAGTGAGATGACAAGCGCCAGCTTGGGGCGGCTTATGAACAGGGCTGAGAACATCTGTTACTCTCCCGGCTGTTCAGAGGCCACGACCGCATCAACAGCCACACCGGGGCGGACCCGCTGCAAGCCCTCGACAATGACGCTTTCACCTTCACGCAGTCCGTCCAGCACGATAATCGCAGTACCAAAAGTGTCACCTGTTGTGATGTAGCGTTGTTCGACCATTTGCTTGTCATTAACCACCAGGACAAAATCGCCCCGCTGATCGCGCTGCAAGGCGGCTTGTGGCACCAGAACCTGCAAGGTCGGCTCCAGCGCTTCGATCTGCACATTCACGAAAGCGCCGTCCAGGATCAGCCGGTCCGTATTGTCGAATTGGGCCCGCATTGTGATTGCGCCGGTCAATGGGTCGATGCGGTTATCAACGAATACAATTCTGCCGACTTCATCCATCTCTGTGCCATTGGGCAGGGTGACGTGCACGTTTGGGCTTTGCGGACTATCCGCAAGAGAGGCTGAGTTTTCGCCAACGGTCTGCAAAACCGAGGTAAAGAGCTTTTCGTTCAACGAGAAATTCACGTAGATTGGCGTCTCGCTGACGATATTGACCAGTGGAGGGTTGTTTGGACCAACAACATCGCCAACGCTTGTGGTGATCCTGCCGATACGGCCATCAAATGGTGCGTGGATCTGCGTGTAGCTCAGGTCGAGCTCGGCCTGCCGGATCGCAGCTTTGGCTGCTTTCACCTCTGCCTCTGCGACCAGTTCATTGGCGCGCGCGATGTCGCGTTCCGATTCCGGCGTCGCGTCACGTTTGTAAAGCTCTTCTTTACGCGCCAGATCAACCTTTGCCAGCTCAAGATTAGCTTCCGCCCGGTTCTGATCGGCTTTTCGGGCCTCAAGCGTGGCCTCGTAAAGGTCGGGTTCGATGGTGAACAGCAGGTCGCCTTCATTTACCGTCGCTCCATCCTCGACCTCGCGGCTGTTGAGAAACCCGTTCACGCGCGCCACGATATCGACTTTGTTGATTGCCTCGGCGCGCCCGATGAACGTGGCCTCGTCGGTGATTTCCTCGGTATAGGCTGCGGCTATGGAAACCTTCGGTGGTGCCCCTTCTTCCTGCGCGGTCGCAGGATGCGCCAAACCCAAGGACAACAGCATGAATACGGCGGCCAAATGCCTGCTGGTCTTGTTGGGCGAAATGAATGCTGGGGACATGGCGAAAGCCTCGTTCGATGCAGAAACAAAAGATACCGACCCGGTCGTCAGGGCGACCCGAGTCGGAGGAACTTGATCTCAGGATGACTTTTTTGTGCCGATATCTCAAGCGTGATGAATCTTGAGTCGATCGGGGCCGATGTCAAAAATTTCAGCACTTATGCTGGCTTAGGTCCCGGCGTGGTCATCGGGCCCGAGCGAGAAGGGGGTCGGAATGGCCCCCCTGGTTCTAGGTATCGGATGGTTCAGTCGCGGGTCCCAGCGAATTTCTCCTGCCATTCTTCACGCTGTTCATCCGCTATCTTGGCGAACAGAACGTCGGGCACGGTAAAGTCGTGTCCGGAGGGCAGGGCGTTCAACGCCACGGCGACATCATCCGGCCAGCTGGTATCCAACGTGTTCATCGCGCTCAGCATACGGGCCGAGGTGTCGGGGATGAACGGCGCGCTGAGAACGGCGTAAAGGCGGATCAGGTTCAGGCCAAGACGTACCTGCGCAGCTGCCCGCTCGGGGTCTTCCTTGAACGTGGACCACGGAGCTGCAGCCTGCAGATATTCATTTCCGGCAACCCAGATTGCCCGTAGCTCCTGCGCGGATTTGCGAACCTCCATCGCCCCCATGTGGCCCTCATAGGTGCGGACGCGTTTGGTGAGTTCTTCGATCAGAGCTTGCTCGCGGGCGTCAAACTCACCGCCTTCGGGCACGGTCTCACCAAATTTCGAACGGCAGAATTTGGTAATCCGGCTGACAAAGTTGCCCAGAACGTCGGCGAGGTCCTTGTTCACCGATTGCTGGAAGTTCTCCCACGTGAACTCACTGTCGCTGCTTTCCGGCGCATGGCTCAGCAGCCACCAGCGCCAATAATCGGCAGGCAGAATGTCCAGTGCCTGATCCATGAACACGCCACGGCCCTGGCTGGTCGAAAACTGGCCGCCGTCATAATTCAGGTAGTTGAACGACTTGATAAAATCCACCAGCTTCCAGCGTTCGGGTGATCCGGTCTCTTCATTATGAGTGTTGGTGCCCAGAATGGTGGCCGGGAACGACAACGTATGGAACGGCACGTTGTCCTTTCCCATGAACTGGACATAGCGCACGTCGTCCGCGCCCTTGTCGGTGCGCCACCAGCGTTCCCAATCCGCGTCTGCCCTGCCGTTGGCGTCAGCCCATTCCTTGGCACAGGCGATGTATTCAATGGGGGCGTCGAACCAGACGTAAAAGACCTTGCCCTCCATCCCCGGCCATTCCTGATCGCCTTTTTTGACCGGCACACCCCAGTCCAGATCGCGGGTGATGCCACGGTCTTGCAAGCCGTCGCCGTCATGCAGCCACTTTTTGGCAATTGACGTGGTCAGGACCGGCCAGTCTGTCTTGCTGTCGATCCACGCATCCAGCTTATCCTTCATCGCGGATTGGCGCAGATACAGGTGCTTGGTTTCACGTATTTCAAGATCGGTCGACCCGGAAATGGCCGAGCGCGGCTCGATCAGGTCCGTCGGATCCAACTGCTTGGTGCAGTTCTCGCACTGGTCGCCGCGCGCGCGGTCATAGCCGCAATTGGGGCAGGTGCCTTCAATATACCGATCGGGCAAAAAGCGGCCATCAGCGTTGGAATAAACCTGTTTTTCGCTGACTTCGCGGATGAGGCCCGCGTCATCCAACTTACCCGCAAAATGCTGGGTCAGGCGCTTGTTCTGTTCGCTGGACGAGCGTCCAAAGTGATCGAAGCTGAGCCCAAACCGATTGGCGATATCGGCCTGAATCGCATACATGTCGGCGCAGTACTCGGCCACCGGTTTACCCGCCTTGGCCGCTGCCAGCTCGGCTGGTGTGCCGTGTTCATCCGTGGCGCACAGGAACATGACCTCGTTCCCCCGGCCACGCTGGTAACGTGCATACAAGTCGGCAGGCAATTGCGAGCCGATCAGATTGCCGAGGTGTTTGATCCCGTTGATATAGGGGATCGCCGAGGTGATGAGAATCCGAGCCATGATCCGTTTCCGCGTAACTGTCTGCGCGCCCGTCTACATGATGTGATCGTCCAGCAAAAGCCCGACATTGACCTGCAAGTCAATTTGGACGCCGAATGGTCCGAAAACCGCGCTGCCCCGGCGATCTGGTTCGCGTTCCCGGAACAGTATAACCGCAATGCGTTGCATCTGAGCTGTTCGGACCCGTCCTTGTTTCATGCAAGGCCGACCGAAAAAACCGGGGCAATCACGAAAGGCATACAAAAACCAGCGGGTGTCTAGTTTTTCAAGTTTTCCCGCGACCGTTTGAGAAGGCGACCAATCGTGAATGAGGTACGCGGGGCATAAACATAGTTCGTACGCTCCTCGGGGGTGGGGCGGGACCGCATCCGCGCCAGACCAAATACGATCAGGAAGACATGCCCGAACGCGACGAAGGCAAAAAGGGCCCCGGGACCAAATTTCTGGATCAAAGTCGAGGTAATATAGGGCGATGCAATTGCCCCCAAGGCAAACCAGAACATCAGGGCCGCAGACAGCTCCACCCGTTCCTCGGATGTGGCGAAGTCATTTGCGTGGGCAGAAGAAACCGAGAAGATCGGGAAGGTTGTCAGGCCAAAGAATACCGCTGCCGACATGACCCCGATCGTTCCGGTGCCGCTTGCCGCCATAGTGACGCCACAACTGAGCACCGCTGCAGCTGACAACCAGATCAGCACCCAGCGCCTGTCATATTTGTCAGCCAGCCAGCCGACGGGGTATTGTGCAAGCGCACCACCCATTACGAACGAGGCCAGGAAGAATGCGATCTGATCGACGGCAAGGCCGACTTCTTGCCCGTAAACCGGACCCACCATACGGAACGAGGCCGAGCTGACCGCGGCCACGATCACACCCGCCACGGCCAGCGGTGAGCTGCGCCATGCCAGCCCGGGTTTAAGGCGAGGCGCATCAGGTGTTTTGGGCTGGCTTGCTTTGGTCAGAGTCAACGGCAGCAGCGACGCACAGCACAAGATCGCAAGCAGGTTGTATGAGACATATGAAGCCGGGGGCAGAACGGCGATAATTAACTGGGCGCACAGGGATGCGCCCATATCCGCGATCCGGTACGTACCCATCGCACGCCCTCGGGTTTCATTGGTGACCTTTGCGTTCAGCCAGGCCTCGATCACCGTGTACGCGCCTGCCACGCAGGTGCCAGAGGCCACACGCAGGGCCGCCCAGATGTATGGGTTTTCAGTCAGCGTATGCCCGATCAAGCCCATTGCACCCAGCGCAGTGCAAACGGCAAATGCACGCGAATGACCAACATTTCCCATCAGACGTGGTGCCCACCAGCAGCCGATGAAAAACCCCAGAAAGTGCGAAGATCCCAATAGGCCGATCTGTTCTGTTGTGAAATTCAGCGTGATGCCCGATATGGCATCGAGAGGTCCGACGCCTCCTGTCGAAAGCTGTAGCAGAATGACCGAAAGAAACAGGGCGGCAAATGAAATGATCGTGCGCATGGTGGTCTCAGATTGGCAGTGTCGCCGCACAATGCGCGCATCAATTCGACTTTAGCGAGTCGTTTTTTGCCAATTGACGATCAGGTCGCGCGGATAATCTCTGCGTGGATGTCCAGGCCGACAGTGTCATGAACCAGGTCAGGATAGCCCGAAGCTCCGAAGTCGTGCCGGTTCAGAGCGCCCTTCAGGCCAATGGTCAGACGGCTCAGATCGTTCTCTGCACTTCCCGCCTGCCGGTACAGATTGGCCTCCAGCGTGATCGGGCGGATCACGCCGCGGACCGTCAGATCACCCGTGATCCGAGCGCCATCTGATATTCGTCCTTCCGTGCCCAACTGTATGTCCGTTGACACAAATCGGATCGTTGGGTGCTGTTTCGCGTCCAATACGCTGGGGCTGAGCATGGGCATTCGGGCAAAGGGCAGCCGCGTTCTGGCCTTGCTGACGTCCAGTGTCACTGTGACCTGACTGTTCTGCAGGCGACGTGAGTCAATCTGAACTTCGGCGGTCCGGATCGGCATTGTCCCTGACTGAGTCACCCCCGCAAGATCAAAAGTGAACCCGACCCTGGTGCCTTCATCCGACAAGATGTAAGGCCGCAAAGCAGCGTGTGCCGCCTGGGTCAGGGGCAGGGTTGCCAGGCCGGCAAGCAGGCTGCGACGGGTCAGAAGGGTCATGCCATGACCCGTTCTCGTCCGGGGCGGGATCTCCTGAGCAGCATCAGAACGATTGCAATGTTCAGGCCATTCCAAAGAATGCCATTCACGAACGCCAGTTGGTAGTTTCCGGTGAGGTCGTATATCCACCCTGACATCCAGCCGCCGAGTGCCATGCCAAGAATGGTCATCATCATGACGAACCCGACCCGCGCGCCAGCTTCTTGCGGCGGCATGTATTCACGGACAATCAACGCATAGCTGGGCACGATGCCACCCTGTGCCAGGCCAAAGAGCAGGCTGATGGCGTAAAGTGACACCATTCCGTTGTACGGCAGGAACAGGAACAGGGCGATGCATTGCAGAAGAGAACCGATCAAAAGCGTCACGACGCCGCCCAGCCGGTCAGCCAACAGACCCGAGATGATGCGGCTGACAACGCCACCCAATAACATCAGCGACAGCATTTCGGCCCCGACTGCGGGCCCATATCCCAGTCCGACGCAATACGAGACGATATGAACCTGCGGCATCGACATGGCGACGCAACAACCGATCCCGGCCAGGCCCAGAATATATTGCAGCGCGCGTGGTGATACGCCGACACTTCGTGCATTGATTTGGGCGGATGCTGCGGCGGTGCTGTGTGCCTCGACCGGCACCCTGCGGCGTAGCAGCAGCGACAGGGGAATGACGACGATAAGCGTCAGAACGGCGAGCGTCAGATAGACCTGTTGCCATCCGTCCCGAGCCAGAATTCCGGACAGCATGGTGGGCCAGATGGCGCCGGATAGGTAATTCCCGCTTGCCACTAGTGCGACGGCAATACCGCGCCGCTTCACGAACCAATGCGAGATATCGGCGATCAGCGGACCAAACCCAATTGACGTGCCCAGCCCAAGCAGAAGATGCGCCGCGGATAGCAACATTATATTCGGCGCCAGCGTTGCCAGCACATAGCTCAGAGCACTCAAGACGGCTGCTCCGATCAGGGCGCTGGTGACACCCAGCCGGTCCACCAACTGCCCCAACCACATATTACCCAAGGCAAAACCGATCATCGCCAGCGTATACGGCATCGAGGCTTCGGCGCGACCGGCCCCGAATTCGGCTTCAACCGCGGGCATGACCACGATCACTGCCCACATGCCAACATTCGCCACTGTTGCAATGGCGAGCGTGATCAGAAGGCGAAGCCAGGAATAGCGACTGTCATGGATCGGATGGCTCATGCGGTGACGCTAGGGCGCGGCCCGGGGTTTGACCAGTCACTTCTTGCGTGATCCGCGTGGCTTTACGCCGTTGCATCTTCGGTTTCGATCCGTTTCAGATGCAAACCGGCACGGGCGGCGGTCATGGTGGCCTGCCATGTGACCGGGGGCAGGGCACGGGCGCGGCGGCGGGTCAGGGTCCAGAGCCTCGCATCGTCCCGATGGGTGGCAGCCATGTGCCAGCGTGTCTCAACCCCTTGCGCGCCACCATCTCCGGGTGTCAGCAGCAAACCAAGCGGAGCCCGCCCCATCGTACCCCCTTGTTCGGCGGCCAGATGCATCCGGCGTATCGGTGTCAGCCCCGGCGCGCCGGGCAGGTCGCCGACGATCAGCGGAATGGCCCCGCTGCGCAGCGCCTCCTCCAGACACCACAGCAGATCCTCGGCACGGGTGGGCTGAACAAAGATGAACCGGGCCGGATCGGTAAAGGCCATCATCCCATCGGGGTTTAGCTGGCCAGGTTCCCACGCGGGGGAAATCCACAAGACCGGCCCCTGTGTCTGACTGGCCAGCCACATGGCAAAGCTGCGCCGGGCGGGGCCGCACGCCTCGTGCACACGGCCCAGTTGCAGGGTGATCTGCGGATGGAGGTTTACCCTCGGTGCCTGACGCGCAGGTTTGTGGCCAAGAAGCTGAGTAGACATGCCGGAACACTAGCATGTTCTTTTTTTGTTCTCAAGCGATCAGAGCTGCTAACGAGACAAGATCAGCTTGCCATCTACGAACTGAATGCTTGAGAAACGATGCAGGTATTCCATCCCCAAAAGCGATTTATCCAGCTCGCCCTCATTGACCCAGGCCGATACGTTCTGATCGGTAATTGGTCCTACGGTCAGGGTCTCAAGCCGCACCGGCGCGGTGCGCACCTCACCGTTGGCGGTCAAGGCGCGTCCGAAATAGTTCAACTGATCAGGATCGATACCAACGCGCGCAGCGTCCTGAGCGCTGAGCACGATCTGGCTGGCGCCGGTGTCGACAAGAAAGCTGATCGGCTCATCATTCACCAAAACCGGCAAATAGTAGTGACCGTCATAGGCACGGGGCACCTCGATCGCGTTGCCGGTGACGGTCATCTGTGGGGCAGGGCCAACCGAAGACCGGATGTCTTCCCACAGGCCGATGACGGCGATGGCGCCAACAAAGATGAACACCCAGGCCATCACCTGCTGCAATGTTTTGTTCAGGGACTGGCGGTTTTGCGAAACGAACCAGAACGCGATCGCCAGCCCGAGCACGACCAGATAGACCAGTTGTCCGATATCGATGCTGTCCACAGGGTTCACCCCACTCAAGTTACGCGCATTTTATATGGGGATTTAAGACGCAAATCCAAAGGCCTTGAGGCCATCAAGAATGAATTGAACAGACAGGGCCGCAAGCAACATACCCAGTAGTCGCGTCAATACGTTCAACCCGGTTTTGCCCAAAACCCGTGCGACAGCGCCGGATGTCAGATACATCACGAAGACCATCGCCAGAACAACGAGCATGACGCCGATGACAACGGCAAGGCCCTGGATGCCGGGTTGCTGGCCTGCAAGCAGAATCATCGTTGCAATCGAGCCGGGGCCTGCAATCAGTGGGATGCCCAGGGGAAAAACGGACGGGTCTGGATGTTCCTCTTCCTCGGCGCTGCTTTCGCGTCGCTTGGTGCGGCGTTCAAACAGCATATCCAGCGCGGTCAGGAACAGCAGGACGCCTCCTGCGACGCGGAACGCCTCCATCGAAATGCCAACAAACCCCAGAAGGGCTTCGCCAAAGGCGGCAAACAGGGCCAGGATAAAGCCTGCTGTCAGGCAGGCCCGAACCGCGATGGAGCGGCGCGTATGCCAGTCCATGCCCTGTGTCAGAGCCACGAAGATCGGAGTTTGCGCGGGCGGGTCAAGGACCACGAAAAGCGTTGTGAACGCGGTAATCAGGAATGCGCTGTCCATTGCTATTTGCTGCTCCGTTGCAGGTCTTGCAGGATATTCAGGGCATCTTGCGAACAACCTGATGGGACATAGACATGATCGTGGTGATACCCCGCGACCATGTTCGCTGGGATGCCCGCCTGAGCCAGCGCGCTGGAAACGGCCGCGGTCAGACCAACACCTTCCAACGAGGAATGGACCTGCAAGGTAATGCAACGCATCGCGACGGCATCTTGCGGTGCCGCAGCGATCGGGACGACAAGAGACAGCCCTTCTGCCTCGACACAGCTGGCCCGCGTGCCCTCAGGCCAGGGTTTGTTCTCAGGCCACACGACAAAGGCAAATTCACCGGGCTGCAAGTCGGGATGCATACCGGAAATCATAGCTCCGGTGTCTTTGACGGGTGTTTTCATGCTGTTTCTGCCTGTTCAAGTCGTTCGGCGGCGGCGACCCATAGAGCCTCGGCTTTTTGCATGGCCTCGGTGACTTCGGTGAACTTGCGGTTCCAGGTTTCCAGATCGTTGATCTTATCGTCCTCGTACAACGCCGGGTCGGACAGTTTGGCGGAAAGCCTGTCATGCATATCGGTCAGCTTTTCGATCCGGTCTTCGCATTTGCGCAGATCGGCGCGCAGAGCCAACAACGCCTCGCGTGTGGGGCGTTTTGATTTGACAGTCTGGGACTTTTCCCTGACGGGTCTGTCGCGCGCCAGCAGCAGGGACCGATAGGCTTCAAGGTCGCCGTCAAAGGGTTTGACCGTACCATCCGAAACCAGCCAGAGGCGATCCGCGACAAGGCTCAGCAGATGCATGTCGTGGCTGACCAGAACCACCGCGCCGGAATAAGCAGTCAGCGCCTCGACCAGCGCCTCGCGGCTTTCGATATCAAGGTGGTTGGTCGGCTCATCAAGGATCAGCAAATGGGGCGCGTCGATCGTGGCGAGCAGCAGTGAAAGGCGCGCTTTCTGTCCACCCGACAGACGCCCGACCTTGGTTTCCGCCTGATCCGCGTTCAACCCGAAACCGGCCAGTCGCGAACGCCACTTGCCGGGCGCCTCGTCAGGGCGCAGGCGGCGCAGGTGGTCCAGCGGTGTTTCGTCCACATAGAGCTCATCCACCTGATGCTGCGCAAAATAGCCGATGCGCAGCTTGTTGCTGCGGGTCATCCTGCCTGCCATCAGGGGCAGCCGGTCCGAGAGCAGCTTGGACAGGGTCGATTTCCCCTGACCGTTCTTGCCCAACAGCGCAATGCGGTCGTCTTGGTCGATGCGCAGGTTCAGACGCCGCAGCACCTCTGTCTCGCCATAGCCTGTGACGCCGCTCTCAATCTGGATAATCGGTGGCGAAAGTTCCTCGGGTTCCGGAAAGCTGAACGCACGGAGTGCTGCTTCTTGTGGGGTCGAGACCAGTTGGATGCGTTCGATCATCTTCAGGCGCGACTGGGCCTGAACAGCTTTCGATGCCTTATAGCGGAACCGATCCACAAAGCTTTGCAAATGTGCGATGCGGGCTTTGGCCTTGACGTTTTCCGATTCCGCCTGTGCCAGACGTTCCGCACGGCGTTCCGCAAACTTGTCGTATGGCACCGCGTAATAGGTCAGCTTGCGGTCTTCCAGATGCAGGATCGACCCCACGGCACGGTTCAGAAGACCTCGGTCGTGGCTGATGATGATCACCGTGTGAGGATACTTGGCCAGATAGCTCTCGAGCCACAGCGCGCCTTCGAGGTCCAGATAGTTTGTCGGTTCGTCCAGCAGCAGCAGATCTGGTTGAGAAAACAGCACCGCCGCCAGCGCAACGCGCATCCGCCACCCGCCCGAGAAATCCGAGCACGGGCGCAGTTGGTCTTCGTCATCAAACCCCAGCCCCTTGAGGATCGAAGCCGCGCGCGCCTCGGCGGACCAGGCGTCGATATCGGCCAGACGGGTCTGAATTTCGGCGATACGTGTCGGGTCTTCGGCGCTTTCGGCCTCGGCCATCAATGCACCGCGTTCGGTATCGGCGGCCAGAACCGTGTTGATCAGCGAGACATCAGAGGAGGGCACCTCTTGCGCCACACCGCCAATCCGAGCGCGTTTCGGGACCGAGATATTACCGGATTCCAGAGCCAACTCCCCCCGGATCAGGCGGAACAGCGTGGTCTTTCCGGTTCCGTTCCGACCGACAAGGCCAACCTTGTGACCATCGGGAATCGTTGCGGTTGCGCCATCAAACAATGGACGACCTTCAACGGCATAGGTGATGTCTTCGATCCGTAACATGGAGCGCTCTTAGCAGAGCTGTGATGCCGCCGCCAGCGGCTTGGCATGTTCAATCTGCAAGCAATGTGTTAGCGCTGTGTCGTTTGCTTTTCTGAACGGTTTTCACATGCGCGCGGCCCGGACGCCTCCACACTTGGTCACTCTGATCTTTGCCACAGCATTGTCGGTTTTGTCGCTGAATATGTTTCTGCCGTCTCTGGCCCATATGAGCGAAGACTTCGGGGTGGATTATGGCCTCATGAATCTGTCGGTCGCGGGGTATTTAGCGGTCTCGGCCGTGCTGCAACTGATCATGGGGCCTTTGTCGGATCGTTTCGGTCGCAGGCCGATCCTGTTGATCTGTATGTCCATCTTCGTCATCTCCTCAATCGGATGCTCTCTGGCCGGGTCCATCTGGACCTTTCTCGGCTTCCGTCTTTTGCAGGCCGCGGTGGTGGCTGGGTCGGTTCTGTCCAGCGCATCGATCAGAGATCGGTATCCGCCGAACGAGGCTGCAAGCAAACTCGGTTATGTCGCGATGGCCATGGCTTTGGCGCCAATGCTTGGCCCGATGCTGGGTGGGACGCTGGATATGCTGTTCGGCTGGCGTTCGGGATTTGTGCTCTACACAGTGCTAGGGGCAGGGCTGTTGGGGCTGCTGTGGTTCGATATGGGCGAGACGAACATGAACCGCTCTTCGACTTTCGCGGCCCAGTTGCGGGAATACCCGCATCTTTTCCGCGCCCGCCGGTTCTGGGGGTATGCCCTGTGTGCGGCGTTTTCCATCGGCGGGTTCTACAGCTTTATTACCGGTGCTCCGCTGGTTGCGGCCGCGTGGTTCGACCTGAGCCCCGCATTGCTGGGTCTTGGAATTGGCATTATCACGGGTGGGTTCATGGTCGGGAACTTCGTAACCGGCCGGATCGCGGCGCACACACGTCTGACCACGATGATCTTGATCGGCCGGGTCGTGGCTTCGACCGGGCCTTTCTGCGGACTGCTGCTGTTTCTGGCTGATCTGGGGTCGGTCTGGGTGTTCTTCGGCTCGGCCATCTGTGTCGGGTTCGGCAACGGGCTGACCAATGCAAACGCCTCGGCGGGCGTCATGTCCGTTCGCCCCAAGCTGGCAGGAAGTGCGGCGGGGTTGTCGGGGGCGATGGTTGTAGCGCTGGGTGCGATCCTGACTTCGATGACCGGCGCATTTGTCAGCCCCAAAAACGGGCCGTTTCTGGTTCTGGGCATGATGTGGGCAAGCGGCTTTGCAGGCCTGCTTGCAGTGCTTTACGTTCGGCGTCTGGACAGGAAGGACCCTTTACCCGACACATTCTGAACCTCAAAGCGGCAGGCAGACCATCATAACACTTTTCATGAGCGATAGACCGTGATACGCGGCGCGCGATGGATTTCGGCGCGGACCCGCGCCAGATTGTAAGGAGAGGCCGACATGGCACTGGAACGCACATTTTCGATCATCAAACCCGACGCAACCCGCCGCAACCTGACTGGCAAGATCAACGCCAAGTTCGAAGACGCCGGTCTGCGCATCGTTGCGCAAAAGCGCATCCACATGACCAAGGAACAAGCCGGCAAGTTCTACGAAGTTCACGCCGAGCGTCCGTTCTATGATGAATTGTGCGAGTTCATGTCGTCGGCTCCGGTTGTTGTTCAGGTTCTGGAAGGCGAAGGTGCCATTGCAAGGAACCGCGAAGTCATGGGCGCAACTAACCCGGCAGACGCAGCACCCGGCACCATCCGTGCCGAGTTCGCTGAATCGGTTGGTGAAAACTCGGTTCATGGTTCGGATGCACCGGAAACTGCGGCTGTTGAGATCGCGTATTTCTTCTCGGGTATCGAACTGGTCGGTTAAGCCGGTTTTCTGCCGAAAGATCGGGCCGCTCTGCAAGGGGGCGGCCTTTTTTGTTCAGACTTGCTTTAGGTCTTTGGGAGCGACGCGAACGCCGATTGCGTCCAGGTCCGCAACCATCTGGTTCTCCGGCGCCGCGCTGTTACCGGCCTTGATCGCGTCGAAACGCTGTCGCAGCTTTTTTTTCTCTTCACCCTTGCAATCATTCCAGGGGCGTCCCTGAAGCCCCATCACCAAAACATAGTAGCCGATGAAATGTGCTTTGGTACCAGCCCGCAAAAGCCGGGCATAGGCTTCATCCGGCCCCAGTTCCCGCAACTCGTCAGCCGAGTGGATGCCGGCGCGCGCGCAGGCCTGCTCAAAGGCCGGGCCAAGGTTGCGGATCGAGGAAACGGGATCACTCATAAGTCTCTATTACTTACGCCTTCGGGGGCTGTCACCCATGTTTGTAAATTGCCAAAACATAATGGCTTGCTGTCGTCTCGAGTTTCAGCTCTCATGAAGTCATGCTGTCTCGGAGGGCCGAGTTTCAGAAGCCAGAAATACCGAAAGTGGCCCGGTCAGGGGCAAGACAAGCTCCTTGCAAAAATTGGAGGTGAAAACCCTGTACGTATTGAAGGATCAGAACCATCGAAGAGGAACCAGCGTGCAGAAGATCGTTGAGACAAATGTCAATGAATACCTGAAAGCGCCCCGGATCGGCGGATCATGACCGAACCTTCAGATGTTCAAGGCTTTCTGTCCAAACCGATTGACGAGGCGCTTCTTGAAAGGCTCATTCCCGGGTTTACGATCAGGATCGACCCAACAGGAGTTGCGAAACCTTTCGTGCAGCTGGATTGCCACGATCAATCGTTGCGGAAATCAGGTCGTGTTCTGGTTGAGGTCGGGGAAATACTGTGGCTTTTCCAGAATGGCCGTGCGCCACTGTCTCAACGCTGCAAGGGGCAGGGGCGGTTTGTTCAAGACCTGCCGCAGGGCCCCGTTAAAGCAGCTTTGAAAGGGTTTCCGAAACTGCGCGCGCTGATGCAGATCGGAGCCGGGGAGATTCAGACGAAACCACTCGCCGTATTGGATGAGTTGGACAAAACGCTAGTCAGGGGAAAGGTTTGGTGCCTGTCCTCGACAACCGGTCAGGCGACGATTGTTCAGCTTCAGCGACTGCGTGGGTATGAGAGAGCGTATCAAAAGGTAAACACCGCGATGTCTGCCATGTCAGGGGGCGGGTCGGGTGTCGAAGCGTTTTACGCCGGGCTTTTCCCGGACATGGTTCCCTATCGGGCCAAGCCTGAGATCGAGTTGGGAAAAGCTGAACCATCCATTCAGGTCGCTGCGGATATTATTCAAAACTATCTGAAAGTTACCCGGCAAAACGAAGAAGGAATTATCGCCGATATCGACACGGAATTTCTACATGATTACCGAGTGTCTCTGCGGAAGGTCCGATCTGTGATCAGCCTGTTCAAAGGCGTTTTTTCCGACGCGCAGACCGTGCATTTGAAGCAGGTCTTTTCCGACCTCATGACCCCCACCGGCCGTATGCGTGATCTGGATGTCTACCTTCTGGAAAAAGATAAATACTTCAGTTTCTTACCGTCCATACTTCATGATGGCTTGCAAGAAATGTTCGACCTTTTCGAGACGGAACGCGCGCGGGAACTGTCACGCTTGTCCCGCCGGTTGCGCAGCGAAGAATACAACGCCTGTCTGACCAATCTGACAGCATTGTTCAACGGAATAGATCGTTTAGAACCCGGATCAAACGCAAAGCGCGGGGCACACGAATATGCATGCGCATTGATTTGGAAACGGTATCGCAAGGTATGCAAGGTCGCTCGTGGCATCACCGACGACACTCCGGATGACACGGTGCATGACCTTCGCATTGATTGTAAAAAACTGCGCTACCTGATGGAATTCTTTGGCCCTCTCTTTGATGCAAAGAACTTCAAGGAGATCATCAAACCATTGAAAAAGCTGCAGGACAATCTGGGTCTGTTTAACGATTACTCCGTTCAGCAAGAGTCTTTGCTGGCCTTTGTCGCGCAGCACAGCAACGCGCAGGGCCGCGTGGATGCGCGGATTGGTCTGGCTGTGGGTGGATTGATCGCGGTTCTGGATCAACGCCAGAAGGCCGAGCGGAGCCGCGTGCTTTCCAGCTTTGAGAAATTCGACGGGCCGGAAACCCGGCACTTGTTCCGGACCTTGTTTCACCGGAAAGAGGAGTGAGGAATGAAGATCATTGCCTGTTACAGCAACAAGGGCGGTGTCGGTAAAACAGCAACCTCGGTGAACCTGGCTTATGCATATGCGCAGGCGGGGCAACAGGTGCTGCTGTGTGACCTTGACCCCCAGGGCGCATCGGGGTTCTACTTTCGAGTGAAGCCTTCGAAAAAGCTGACGGATGCGCGGTTTTTCGAAGATGTGGAACGGTTTACCAAGGCAATCCGGGCCAGCGATTTCGAAGGTTTGGACGTGCTGCCAGCGAATCTGACCTTTCGTGATTTTGATGTGTTCCTGTCGCGGATGCGAAACAAACGTTCGCGGTTGAAAAGAGCTTTGAAAGCCGCAGGTAGCGATTATGACGTGATCATTCTGGATTGCCCGCCCAATTTTTCGACCCTGTCCGAGAATATCTTCAAGGCAGCCGATGAAATCGTCGTGCCGGTCATTCCCACAACCCTGTCCGAACGGACGTTCGATCAGCTGGTTGAGTTTTTTGACAAACACAAGTTGCGCAAGAAAAAACTGCGGGCCTTTTTTTCGATGGTGCAACACCGAAAGGTTTTGCATCAGGAAACTATGGAGGCGATGCGCAAGCTGTATCCAAAACGCTTTTTGCAGACGACGGTTCCTTTCGCTGCGGATATCGAAAAGATGGGTCAGCATCGTGCCCCGATCAGTACCTTTGCCGGGCGCAGTGTATCCAGTGCTGCCTACCGGGCACTGTTTGAGGAATTGGAGAGCGGAGTGATTTCAAACCGATGAGCAAAGAAATCGAACGCAAGTTTCTGGTGGCAAACCTGCCGGACCTGAGCAAAGCGAAAAAAGCCGTTGTACGACAGGGTTATCTGACCGCGCCCGACGACTCCGCCGAGTTGCGGTTGAGGCAAAAAAACGATGCGTATTTCCTGACTTTGAAAGGTGTCGGCGGCCTGGTGCGGATGGAACGCGAGGCCGAGATCACTGCGGAACAGTTCGATACCTTCTGGCCGGAAACAGAAGGGCGGCGGGTTGAGAAGATACGCTACACCGCTCAATTGCAGGATGGTCTGGTATTTGAGCTGGACGTCTTCGCGGGAGATCTGGCACCGTTGTGCCTGGTGGAAGTGGAATTCACCTCACAGGACCAGGCCGCAAGATACGTCCCTCCGGATTGGTTCGGTACGGATGTCACCGACGATACGCGCTATAAAAACAAGACCATGGCAATAAATGGTGTTCCGGATTAACGCTGTTGAGCCAGATTGATCGTGGTTTCCAGCCCGGGGTCACAGTTCCGGGCGGCAAATTTCCCACCGTGCATATGTGAAATTGCTGCGACCAGAGCCAGGCCCAAACCCGCATTGCGTTCCGTCCGAGCGGGGTCAAGTGTCACGAATGGAAGCTGAAGGCGATCCAGTTCTTCGGGGGGAACGCCGGGTCCACGATCCCTGACGCTTAGCTGGGCAAGACCGTCGCGCGCATCGATAGAAATCGTGATCGCGGTATCTGCTGGTGCGTAACGCAAGGCGTTTTCCAACAGATTGGAAAGAGCTTGCGACAGAAGAGGCCGGTGCCCCTGAATGGCAGGGGCAGAGCCCCTGACTTCAAGTTGCACGCCTTGATCGGCGGCGACCGGGTCATAAAGCTCTACAACATCGCCAACCAGTTGCTGCAAATCGATGGTTTCGAATTGCTCTCGTCCCAGACCGGCCTCGGCCCGTGAGATTTCGGTGAGTTGCCCCAGTACGCGCAAAACGTGATCAATTTCACCCGTTGCCCGTGCGATATCGATCTCGCGATCCAGATCGCTTTTGCCGGGTTCAGAGAGGGCCTCAACTCGTTGTCGCAGGCGAGACAAAGGCGAGCGAAGATCATGCGCAATCGAATTCGAGGTGGTGCGAAGGTTGCTGATCAATTCCTCGATCCGGTCGAGCATGTTGTTCAATGTGCCTGAAACCTGATCGAATTCGTCCCCGGTTCCACGCAGCGGCATCCGCTTTGACAGATCGCCTGAAACGATATTCTCAGCCGTGCTGGCAATATCCGAGAGGCGCGAGAATACCAACCGCGTGAACAACCAACCGGTGATGACGCTCAGAACCAAAGCAATCCCCAGCGCCAGGGCAACTGAGCGAAACAGAACCCTGTCGAATTGCTGGCGCGACGCAGCATCCCGCCCAACCAGAAGGCGCTCGCCGCCCGGCAGGCGGATCGATGCGGCTGAGACGGACACGAGCTGATCATTGTCTGCCCGGCGTAATTCCAAGTCTACCCAACCACTTCCGGCGGCAATGTTCACCGGCCAGGACTTGAGATTGCCCACAAGTTTGAGGCCCAACCTATCTGTCAAAAGATAGAGCGCGTCCCGCTCTGCGGCACTTGGCAAACGGCGCTCAATTGCAGTGATCAACCCAATCAGCCCGCGCCTTTCGTATTCATCTGCAAGCCCCGTCAACTCTGCTGATACGACCGAGCGGGTCTCGGCTTCGATGCTTCGGTTGGCGGTCACATAGACGAACGCGAGCACAGACGCTGTCAGAATCGTGCTCAGAATCATGCTGGTTGCTACCAGCCTTGTTCTTGAATTGTTTAACGAAAGCCGAAGGTTATCCATCGGACATCATGTAACCCGCTCCACGGACGGTTTCAATCAGCTGCGCGTCACCGCCTTCGTCCAGCTGGCGCCGTAATTTCGAGATATGAACGTCCACAACGTTGGTGTTCGGGTCAAAGTGGTAATCCCAAACTCCTTCAAGCAACATGGTGCGCGACACCACACGGTTTTTGCGACGCAGGAAAAACTCGAGAATCTGAAACTCACGCGGTGTCAGTGTGATCTCGTGCCCGTCGCGCGTGACTTTGCGGGTCAACAAATCCATCTGCAGGTCTTTGCAGGTCAATGTCGGCGCCTCTTCGGATTCCTGAGGGCGGCGCAGCAAGGCCTCGATCCTGGCGTGCAACTCCTGGAACGAGAATGGCTTGACCAGATAATCGTCGGCGCCCGAGCGCAGGCCTTTGACCCGTTCGTCCACCGCGCTCATCGCCGTCAGCATCAATACCGGGGTTTTCAATCCGGCCGCCCGCATGGATTTGATCAGTGACAGCCCGTCCAGACCGGGTAACATCCTGTCCAGAACAATGGCGTCAAACCCACCGTCAGTGGCATGGTACAGCCCCTCGCGACCGTCAGCCGCAGTTTCAACCACGTATCCCTCTTCGCCAAAACCCTTGGCGATGAAGTCCTTTGTGTCAGCATCATCTTCGACGATCAACAGACGGCGGCTCATGGTCGGGCTCCTTTCTTTTTATATTTAATCACAAATTTCAGGTAAAGCATATGGTTAGGAGAAGTTCTTGCCGGGTGCTGGGCCTGCACCCGGCAAGCCCGGCGGACAGTGGACAACTCTGATCCGCCGGGTGAGGCGCGCGCCGGAAATCCCCATCAAGCAGCGCACGCATGTTCAGGTTCAGGCCAGTTCGACCGCGACGAAGATCTGGCTGCCGCCACGATTGATCAGCACCAGGGCAGGATCGGTTTTTTCGCTGTCCAGCGCCGCCTTCAGAGCGTCCGGTGTGGAGGTGTCCTGATTGCCCAACTTTACGATCACGTCACCGCGCTGCAGGCCGGCTTTTGCCGCGGGGCTGTCGGGCTTCAGGTCGGTGACGACGACGCCCTCGACGTTTTCGGCAACACCTTTCTCGGCCCGAACCGTTTCGGTCAGCGGTGCCACGGTAACACCGAGCGTTGTGCCTGCAACTTCTGCTTCGACCGGTTTGTCGGCCTCGGCCGATGCGGTCTGATGCTGGCCAACAGTAAGGGACACTGTTTTCTGCTTGCCCTCACGCAACACGGTCAGAGTGCTGTCGGTGCCGACTTTGGTCGTGCCCACAAGGATGGGAAGATCACCACTGGAGTCTACGGCATCGTCGTTGAATGACAGGATCACGTCGCCTTGCTTCAGGACGCCGTCTGCCGGGCTGCCTGAAACTACGTCGGACACCAACGCGCCCGTGGAAGCCTCAATCCCCAACGCCGCCGCAAGTTGTGGGCTAACGTTCTGGATCGACACGCCCAGCCAACCCCGGCTGACCTGCCCATCATCACGCAGATCGGCTGCGATGTGTTCAACGATGTTCGAAGTTACGGCAAATCCAAGACCGACCGACCCACCGCTGGGCGAATAGATGGCCGAGTTCACGCCAACAACTTCGCCTTCCATGTTGAACAGAGGGCCGCCCGAGTTGCCCTTGTTGATCGCTGCATCCGTCTGGATGAACTCTGCATATGGACCTTCCGAGATGTTGCGGCCTTTTGCCGAAACGATACCTGTGGTCACGGTCGAGCTCAGGCCGAAGGGGTTGCCGATGGCGACCACGTCTTCACCTACGCGGATTGTGTCACTGTCGCCAAGTTGCACGGCTTGCAGGTCAGTGCCCGCGTCGATTTTCAGAACCGCGATATCCGTTAGCGGGTCCGTTCCGACCACTTCGGCGTCGAAGGTGCGATCATCGCTGAGGCGCACGGTCACGGTCGAGGCATTGTCGACGACATGGTGATTGGTGATGATGTATCCGGCCTCATCCAGAACAAAACCCGAGCCCAGGCCCTGGGACGGGCCACGTTGCGGCATGTTGAACCCTTCCGGGCCGCCGAAGCGTTTGAAGAATTCACCAAAGGGATGCCCTTCAAAGTCAAAGTTCTGACCCTGGGCTGGGGTCGGCACTGCGTCGTGTTCGGCGATGATGGTTACGACCGACGGTGAAACGGTCTCAACCAGATCAGCCAATGCCTCGTCCGCCATGGACGGCATGGCCGTCGCTGCCAGAAGGGCCGCGCCGAGCGCGCTGGCACCTGCCCAGTTGGAAGTGCGGGGAAGTAGAAGCGAGGATTTGCGGATGCTCATTTGTGTCTCCTGTTATGTTCACGCAGTTGCGGCTGCGCGTTGAGACAACAGATGCCTTCTCAGAATTGGCGTTTCCTGACTGATCAATTAATAAATCTTAATTTTGCCACAAAGCCGGTGTTGTGTGACGGCCGACGTCGATCGGGATTCGCGGGCTTTTACCGATCCGGACCAAAGCGAATCGGAGGATTGTTGCTAAAAATGGCGTCAAACTTTCAAAAACATTGAATTTGTTTTGTTTTGTTGACAATCATCCTTCCGAAAGATTGAGAAAAAGGCTGCTCTTCCAATGGTTGTGGGTGAGTCTGTGTGAGGCATGGCTTGACACAATAAACATGTTTTCGACTGCGGATATTGGTGAATAAGTTTGCGCTTAATCCCGAATCGCTACCGTTTCCCAAAGGGAATAATCGCCTTAAGGTTGAACTTGACGCAACGCGATGTTGCGCAAAAACCATTCGAGGTAGACCCAAATTAACCCTTCCTTCCAATTTTACATTGTTTCGCGCGATCGGATAAGTGAGGATGAAGGTGCCCAAGTGAGGGGAGCCGAAAGCGCTAGGGGGCGCTGGCGGCTAACTCGATCACCAAAAGTGATAGCGGCATGTTAACGAGGGGGTCTTGTTTAGGTTTAGCTGCTTGGGAGTCGGGGTGTTTCTGAAAGCACACTGGCCACACTTTGGAGATTGAGCAAAGTGGTAGTCCTGTTTTGGGCACCGGCCCGGTCGATTAGACCGGGCCGTGTTTGTTCAGAGGGTGTGTTTTGCGCGCCAGTCCTTCCAGTCTTCCGGGGTATCCAGATCCAACCGTGCATTTTGGGCGGGCAGGGGATGCAGATGCACGCTGTCCCGATATTTTCGCACAATCTCCTGCGCGCCGTCGTCCCCTTTCAGCCGTGACAGTTGATCGAAAAGAGATCTGTCAAACACGACCGGATGACCGGGCTTTCCATCCTCGGTTGTTCCACGCCAGATCAGGTTGTCGGGGTGGGCACGTCGCGCTTTCAGAATTGTGGTCAGATCTGTTTCGGTCAGATCGGGTAGATCGGCCAACAAAACCATAGTGGCTGGTGCATCCGACGGCAGCTTTTGGATCGCGGCGCGCAGACTGGCATTCATTCCTTCTGCCGCATCCCAGACCGAAACGATCTGAACATCAAAGCCATCAAGCGCGTCATATCTTGGATGCGGTTCAGGGGGCAGGGCGACGATCACAGGCCCAACAGCGCAGGCCACGCTTGCGGAACGGGCGAGCAACGGAATGCCGTTGATCGGTTGCATCAGCTTGTCGATGCCGCCCATGCGGCTGGATTGACCCGCAGCCAGAATGATAATGGGAATCTCAATCATCTCGCTACAATGCCGTTGACCCAGGCGCGAGTCATCCCCTCATTCGGGCGCCGTCAGCGTCAAACAAGGGTGTCGAGATAACCTTTGCCTTGCGCATCTGGCCCAGTATTTCGATCTCAACTTCAAGCCCATCTGCTACGCGTTCAGACGGCAGGAAACCCATGGCGACAGACTTTCGTGCGTGGTGTGAATAGCCACCTGAGGTGCAGAAACCAACAACTGCGCTATCCAACCAGATCGGTTCATAGGCGTTGACGTCTGTGTCATCGGCTTCGACTTCGAAAGCGACCAAGGTGCGTGTCGCGCCTTTGGCACGGTCCGCCTCAGCAGCTGCGCGACCAATGAAGTCTGCATTCTTGCGAAACGAGATGAACCTGTCCAACCCGGTTTCCGCAGCGGTGTAGTCGGGCGAAAACTCTCGCATCCACGACCCGAAGAACTTGTCCAGACGTAGGCTCATCATTGCGCGCATTCCAAAGGGAACCATGCCATGGGGCTGCCCCGCTTCCCACAATGTCCACCAAAGTTGCCGCTGCGCCATCGGATCGCAGTAGATCTCGAATCCAAGATCGCCGGTATAACTGACCCTCTGTGCGATGCATTCCGTCATGCCCACGGTCATGCGGCGCACATCGAGGAAGCGGAAATCACTCAGGTCATCGCGGGAGCACGCAGCCAGAACCTGCATTGCCTTGGGTCCCGCGATCTGAAAGCCGTTCAAGCGGTCGCTGATATTCTCAATCGTCACGCCGTCCTGTGTGTGCTGCTGGAACCAACGCATGTGGAAGGCCTGACTGCCGTAGGAAGCCGTGAGTTGAAACTCAGTCTCACTGAGGCAGGAAACAGTGAAGTCCCCGATCAGTTTGCCCTTGGGCGACAGCATCGGGGTCAACGACAGTCGTCCGGGTTTCGGAATCCGACCTGCCATGATCCGATCCAGCCAACCGCGTGCGTTGGGTCCTGAGATGCGATACTTGCCGAAATTGTGGACTTCGTTGATACCCACACCCTCGCGCACGGCACGCACTTCGCGACCTGTCGCGGCAAACGCATTCGAACGCCGGAACGAAGGCGTCTCATATCCCGGCTCGTCTCCTTGCGCGAAGTAGTTGGCGACCTCCAGACCGTATTGCTGTCCCCAAACCGCCCCCAGATCGGTGAAGATGTCGTACATCGGGGTCGTGCGGTTGGGGCGCGCTGCGGGCAGTTCTTCGTTCGGATAGGCGACGCTGAAGCGTTTCTGATAGTTCTCGATGACTTTTGGGCGGGTATAGCCCGGGCTGATCCAGTCGCCGAAACGCGCAACATCCATGGCAAAGACATCGCGTTCGGGTTCGCCTTCGATCATCCATTGCGCCAGTGTCAGGCCAACGCCGCCACCCTGGCTGAAGCCTGCCATGACTCCGCAAGCCGACCAGTAGTTGCGTATGCCCGGTACCGGCCCGACCAGAGGGTTGCCGTCGGGTGCAAAGGTGAACGGACCGTGGATCACCGATTTCACCCCCGCTTCTGCCAGAACCGGAAAACGACGATAGGCGAATTCGATACTGTCCGTGATCTTGTCATAATCGTCGGGCAGCAATTCATGGCCAAACTCCCATGGCGTACCATCAACAGCCCAAGGTTTGCAGGGTTGTTCATAGAACCCAATGCACAAACCGCGCCCTTCCTGCCGCA
The DNA here is from genome assembly GCF_059609825.1 of Ruegeria sp. YTSB088. Classification (NCBI taxonomy): domain Bacteria; kingdom Pseudomonadati; phylum Pseudomonadota; class Alphaproteobacteria; order Rhodobacterales; family Roseobacteraceae; genus Ruegeria; species Ruegeria sp. YTSB088. The sequence continues at coordinate 246,767 of NZ_JBXWMM010000001.1, forward strand.
GATAGCTTTCGCCGGCCGGGTCCATGACGTGTGGATGTTCGCCACCCGCGTCGATGATCGCCCCGATCTGAGGGATCGAGTCGGTCACCAGATACTGATGTTCCATAGGGTGCAGCGGGAAATAGACACCGGCCATCGCGCCAACCTCACGCGCCCAGAGCCCGCCTGCGTTTACGACATGTTCGGCGTGAATCGTACCTTTGTCGGTCACCACATCCCAGGTCCCATCGGGGCGTTGGTTGGTTTCACGTACCATGCAATGAGTTTCTATGGTTGCACCACCCATGCGGGCTGCCTTGGCATAAGCATGCGTGGTACCCGATGGGTCAAGATGCCCATCCAGAGGATCATAGAGCGCACCGATAATGCCGTCTGTGTTGGTGATGGGCGCGATCTGCTTGATCTCGTCCGGGCCAACGATTTCGGTTTCCAGCCCCATGAACCTGTGCTTGGCGCGTTCGGCCAGCAGCATGTCGAACCGGTCCTGGTTGTCGGCCAGTGTCACGCCGCCCACATGGTGCAGGCCACAGGACATTCCGGTGATCTCTTCCAGTTCTTTGTACAGCCGGATCGTATACCCCTGCAGCGCCGCCATATTGGTGTCGCCGTTCAACGTGTGAAATCCGCCTGCGGCGTGCCATGTCGATCCGCTGGTCAACTCGGACCGCTCCAGCAGCATAACGTCGGACCAGCCCAGTTTTGTCAGGTGATACAGAACCGAGCATCCGACAACGCCGCCTCCGATAACTGCGACACGGGTGGTGGTTTTCACGATGTATCTCCCTATGGTTTTGGGAAAAACTGTCGAGCCGATACGGATTTTACTGTTCTGTTAGCGACAGCAGATGTCGTATGTTACGTTTTGCACCAGCTTTGGATTTGCAGAGCCTTCTCGCGCAGCCAAAGTGCGTCAAAACCTCCGACCAGACGATAGCCGCGAGAAAACAAATCGGTTGCCTGCGCTTCGTTCAGCGCCACATTGCCCAGCGGTATTTCGGCATTGAAGGCGGCATTTTCCACTTTCCGGACAGCTGAAACAAAGTCCGGGTGATCAAACTGGCCCATCACGCCCAACTCAGTGCTCAGGTCGAACTGTGCGATGATCAGCATATCCACGCCTGGAACAGCGCAAATGGATTCGATATTTTCAAGGGCTTCAACCGTTTCGACCAGTATGCAACAGATTAGTTCCGGGCCCACAACGCTTGGGTAGGTGGTGAGAGTTTCGCCCCAACGCGACTGCGCGAGAAACGGTCCGAAACCACGGGTTCCATCGGGGGGATAGCGCAGGCTTTCGACGGCGCTCCGGGTGTCTTCCACGGTTCGGACAAGGGGAAACACGATACCTTCTGCGCCCAAATCCAAAGCGCGCTTTACGTCCGCTGGCTGGTTTTGCGCCACGCGTACCAACGGCGCACAGCTTGTTCCCGCAGTTGCGGCAATCATAGCGTGAGCCGAGGCATAGTCGATTGCTCCATGCTCAAGATCGATAATCACGGAGTCGACCCCGCATGCCGCCAGCGCCTGCGTAACGGTCGCCGAAGGTATCGTACATACCACCGAGCTGAGTCGATCTTTTGTGTCCTGCAATTTCGTCTTGAGGCTGGGCATAATGAGTTTGTCCTGCAATCGATTGGCAAAATTGATGACAGTCAGTCTAGCAGCGCCCGGAACATTTCAGAAAAAAATCGCAGCCGTTATAGCGGGCGCACCTTCAGTCCGGTGATACGGTTGCCTTCACGTGCCGTGACCTCGAACCGGAAACCGTGGAACGAAAACACCTGACCGACGACCGGGATCATCTGCGCCTCGTGAATCACAAGGCCGGCCAGCGTGTTGGCCTCGTCATCCGGCAGTGACCAGTCCAGCGCACGGTTAATGTCTCTGATGGTCATGGCACCTTCGACTAGGTATTGGCCATCTTCGGTGCGGGTGACCGGGACCTCTTCGTCTATGTCGAACTCATCGGCAATCTCGCCCACGATCTCTTCGAGAATATCTTCAAGTGTAATCAGACCTCGAAGAGACCCGTATTCATCCACCACTAATGCAAAATGGCTGTGCATTCGCAGAAATTCCCGCATCTGGTCGTCCAGCGTGGTGGTTTCAGGCACAAAATACGGGGCATTTGCCACTTTTCCGATGTCAAAGCTGGCCAAACGGTCGGTGCCGCCGTCGCTGCCGCCTGCCTGCGCATACATGGCCCGAAAGAGGTCCTTGGCATGTACAACGCCTACAATGTTTTCCGGCTCGTCCCGGAAAACAGGCAGGCGGGTGTGGCGGCTTTGCAGACATTGTTTCAGGATTTCCTCGGGGGCCGCATTGGCGTCGATCATCTCGATGTTCGAACGGTGCAACATGATTTCTTCCACCGTCCGGTCGCCCAGATCCAGCGCGCCCAAGATGCGGTCGCGGTCTTCTTTTTCGACCACACCTTCGGAATGACCGAGTTGCAGAGCGCCGGCGATTTCTTCGCGTACAGCCAGAATGTTGCTGTCAGGATCGATCTGCACGCCGAACAGGCGCAAGACACCGCGCACCAGCAGTCGCACCGCGGCCACAATGGGTGAAAACACCGTCACGACGACGCTGATGATCGGCGCAACAGCCGCCGCGGCCTTTTCAGAATTGGTGATGGCATAGGTCTTGGGCAGCACTTCGGCAAAGATCAGAACCAGCAGAGTCATGACCAGTGTCGCCAACGCCACGCCGCTTTCGCCGAACAAACGAGTGAACAAGGCCGTCGCCAGCGAGGCTGCCAGAATGTTGACAAGGTTGTTGCCCAGAAGAACCGAGCCGATCAGGCGTTCATTGTCATCGGTGATTTCGAGTGCCTTTTTCGCCCCGCGTGATCCTTTGTCGGCTTGTGCCCTCAGCTTTCCGCGTGAGGAGGCTGTGAGCGCTGTTTCCGAACCCGAAAAAAAGGCGGACAAAACGAGCAATAAAAGGATTGCACCTGACGTAAACCAGAATGTGCTGTCGATCAGAGAAGGTGAAGGTTCCATTGGTCCTTGGTGGGTTAGGATGGTGCATCCGTTATGGGGATGCCGACCCGCTGGATCAAGGGCTTAGCCCCTGTCTTCGTCAGGGTCTTTGCTCAGCGGGTGGTGTTGCAACACCAGTTCAGTCAACCGTTCATCCAGAACATGAGTATAAATCTCGGTCGTTGCAACGTCGGCGTGGCCCAATAAAGTCTGGATCGAACGCAGGTCAGCGCCGTTGGCCAGCAGATGCGTGGCAAAGGCGTGACGCAGGGTATGTGGGGTGACTTTTTCGGGCGAAACGCCGCCCTGAACGGCCAGTTCCTTGACCAGCAGAAAAAACCTGTGCCGCGTCAGGTGGCCGGACTTACCGCGCGACGGGAACAGAAAGCGAGATCTTTGACCGCCTTTCTCAACAGTCTGATCTTCGGCTTCGTCTCGTACGGTCAACCAGGCAGCCAATGCATCCCGCGCCGGAGGGGACAGGGGCACCATGCGTTCCTTGCCACCTTTACCCAGCACCAACAGCATGCGCGGATCGCCACGGGCCGAGGAAACGGGCAGGGACACAAGTTCGGTGACGCGCATTCCGGTGGCGTAAAGGACTTCCATCAGACACGTGTTACGTACGCGATCAGCCTTGCTGCGCCCGGTTTGTCGGGCAGCCTGAAGCAGGCGGTCGACTTCTGGCACGTCCAGCGTTTTGGGCAGCCGCTTCTGCCGTCCCGGACCTTTGATCTGGATGGCGGGGTTCGTCTCGATCCAGCCTTCCTCGAACGCAAATCGGTAGAGCTGCTTGATGGCTGACAATCGCCGCGCGCGGGTGGAACGCGACAAGCCCTGTGCCTCGCAGTCGATCAGGTAGGCTTCGATCTGATCACGATCTGCCTTATCGAATCCGGATCCCCTGTGCTGCAACCAGGTTGCAAAGTCTTTCAGATCGCGTCCATAGGCCAGCAACGTGTTTGTCGCCGCCCCAAGTTCCGCCGCCTGAGCCTGTAGGAAGGTCGAAATCCAAAGTTCGTTTGTTGCGGGGGAGCCCATCATCAACGCTCTTGCAGGATCAACAGGCTCAACACTGCGCGCCGCGCTGTGTCTTCCAGGCCCACGCGTCGGAAGGTTGCGATTGCTGCGGTCAGATCCACCAGATTGCCCCGTGCACCATGCGCAAACAGTTGCATGGCTTCCAGTATGGCTTCACCAAGTTGACCGTTGTCGAGCAAGGCGTCGATATCGTTGGGTACGGGCGCCGCCCATTCAAATCCCTGAGCAACCGCGTCCGCCCAAGGAGAAGGAGAAACCGCCCGCCCCGGATCACCCTGTGCCAAAGCTGCAAGGAATAGGGTGTCGATTGAGTCGTCCGGCGCGGATTGTGCTGCCTGTTCGTACAGGTCAGACAACATCAGAATGCGCCAGCGCAGGTTTTCAGTCGCCGGCACCGCCAAGGTAGTGTTCGACAAACGCTTGGCAAACAATTCGGCGAAGGGCACTTCAAGCCCGACGCCACGCATCTGCTGCCAGACCGGTGGCAGTGTTTTTCCAATGGCTTCAGCGTTTCGGGTATCCAGCGCGCTTTCAAAACGTTGGATGGCTGCAACCCTGTCCCAAACAGCGCCGGACGCCGCCGGGGACCGCTCGGTATAAAGGCCCAGCAAATGATTGGGCGTCAAAGCGCCAATGCGTGTAAGCCGTTCGGCGGCTTCGATCTGTGCTTTCCATCCGGCCACATCCCGAAGATCTGCATTTGCAAAAGCTCTTGGCAACGAGGCGGTCGGAAGCCGTTCACCAATCGCCTCATACAGTCGGAAACTCAGTGGATTCGGGTTTTCAGGTTGAGGCAGATAAGCCGCGCCTTCATAGAGTTCCGGGCTTAGAAAACGATCCAGAACCGCCAGGTCTTCTGGTGGCAGGATGTCCAAGGCATGCGCCGCCTCCAGCGTCAGCGCGGCCGACGCCCAATCCCCGCGCCGGGCTTTGCAGAACACTTGCGCGGCGTAGTTCCTTGACAGGTGCGGTTCAGCGATAAGGGCGGTGCAACTGCGATCCTCATCACCGGTCAGCAGCGTCGCGTCAAACCAGCGTTGAAACCGTTCCTGTGTATCGGTCGGCCCGGCCAACTGAACCAGCGATTGAACGGGATCTGCTGCGCCCAGTTGCATCAGACGGTCCAGTCGCGCCAGCAGCATGACCTCTTGGGCATCAGGGCCAGCCGGTGCGCGGGTTTCTGAAAGAAGCAACGTAAACAACAAGCGTTGCATCGCCGGGTTGTCGCGAACGGGCGTCCTTGCGATCAGGGCCGCCAGCCGGCTTGCATCGCTGCCTTGCCACAATTCTACTGGCAACCCTGTGATGGACGACGCAACCAGGCCCAACGGTTGTGACAGCGCTTCAAGCGGCGTCACCTCAATCTCTGGCAATCCTCCATTCTGCGCCACCGGCGGTTCTAGCAAAACCGTTCCGGGCAGGTTTTCCGGCGGATTCGCCAGCCAATCAATCGCAGACAACGGGGTTTGCGCATGTGCCGGTCCCGCCAGAAGGATCGCCAACAGCGCTTGTTTAGTCGACATCCAATACGACCGGTTCGCGGATTTCACTTTGAGGCGCAGAAAAATCCGCGCCAAAGAACGGTCCGACATAGGCATAGACAACCAGCCCAATGAACCCCAGGCAAAGAACATATATCAGGAATTTGATCAGTCGGCCCATGGCGCCACGCTGCCTCAATTTTTGCTTTTGGCCAAGTTATAACTGGCATTTTTCCCAAGATCACGTCATTCACGGTTAAATGAGCGAAATTAAGCATAACACACAGTCGGCAGACACACAGGGTGGCTTTGAACTGCACAAAACGGTGGTTCTTGTGGGTATGATGGGGGCTGGCAAGACTGCGGTGGGGCGCGCATTGGCCGCCCGTCTGGGCGTTCCGTTTCTGGACAGCGATGCCGAGATCGAATCAGCCGCCAACATGACCATTCCGGAAATCTTTGAACGTGACGGTGAACCTTTCTTTCGCGCCAAGGAATCGCAGGTCATCGGGAGATTGCTGAACGAGAAAAAGGGCATTCTTTCAACGGGTGGCGGGGCGTATCTGCAGCCGGAAAACCGTCGCATCATTGCCGAAAAGGGTGCTGCAGTCTGGCTGCGGGCGGATCTGAATGTTCTGTGGAATCGTGTTCGCCACAAAGACACACGTCCACTGCTGCGCACAGCCGATCCGTATGCGACGTTGAAAGCGCTCTATGAGGCCCGCGTGCCGGTTTATGCTCAGGCAGATCTGGCTGTGGATTCGGATGGCGAGACCTCGATCGAAAATATGGCAGGCCGCGTTGTCGACGCGCTGATGACACGCCCTGATGTTTTGGAACTCAAATAAATGCATCAAACAGTACATGTAGACCTTGATGACCGCTCGTATGATGTTGAAATCGGTCCAGATCTTCTGACGCGGGCAGGGGGCTGGATATCACCACTTCTGGCCCGGCCAAAAGTGGCGGTTTTGACGGATGAAAACGTGGCCGGTCTGCATCTTGAGACCCTGCGCGCCGGGCTGATGGCTGCGGGGATCGAGATGACCGCACTGGCATTGCCCTCCGGAGAGGCGACCAAAAGCTGGCCGCATTTCGAGCGCGCTGTCGAGTGGTTGCTTGCTGAAAAAGTCGAACGTCGGGATGTCGTCGTGGCCTTGGGCGGCGGGGTCATCGGAGACCTTGCAGGCTTTGCAGCGGCGGTTTTGCGGCGTGGTGTTCGTTTTGTGCAGATTCCAACGTCCTTGCTGGCGCAAGTGGACAGTTCGGTTGGGGGAAAGACCGGGATCAACGCACCTCAGGGGAAAAACCTGATCGGCGCGTTTCATCAACCGTCTCTGGTTCTGGCCGACACCTCTGTTCTGGGGACCATGACCCAGCGAGATTTTTTGTCAGGGTATGGCGAAGTCGTGAAATACGGTTTGCTTGGCGACGCGAAATTCTTTGATTGGCTAGAGGCGAACGGGCCAAGCGTTTCCTCGGGTGACATGGCGGCCCGCGTACGCGCGGTAACGCGTTCAGTGCAAATGAAAGCCGATATCGTCGCGCGGGATGAAACCGAACAAGGCGACCGGGCTCTTCTCAATCTGGGGCACACGTTCTGCCACGCTCTGGAAGCTGCAACAGGCTATTCTGACCGCCTTCTGCACGGTGAAGGTGTGGCAATAGGTTGTGCGCTGGCGTTTGAGCTGTCGTCTCGGCTGGGTTTGTGTTCGCAAGAGGATCCAAGCCGGGTACGCGCGCACTTGCGTGCGATGGGGATGAAGACGGATCTGGCTGATATTCCGGGCGAATTGCCAAGTGCCGACGCGCTGGTGGATCTGATGGGGCAAGACAAAAAAGTCGTGGACGGTCAGCTTCGGTTTATTCTCGCGCGCGGGATCGGAGAGGCGTTTGTGACGCCAGATGTGCCGAAAGATGCGGTTCTTTCGGTTCTGTCGGATGCGCTTGCGACGGCTTGAACTGAAAGCCTAACGACCCTGAATAACCATTAACTCACCGATGTTTTCGCGGGTGATGTAACCCATCATCCGACCAGCCCGAGTGACCACGGCAATTGCCGGAGCCCCCTTATGCAGATGTTCCAACACGGTCTCGAGGCCGGTGGTAAGCGAAACTGCGGGGACATCGGCATTCATGATCGAGGTGGCAGGTGCCGATCTGGGTTGATCGCCTGCGAGCGCGGCAAACAGCCGATCTCGGGTCACAAAACCAAGCAGAGATTGATCCGTATCCAGTACAGGGAACTCATGCTGCGTGGTGTGAATTACGGCTTGTGCTGCTGTGCTCAGCGTATCGTTGGGGGAGAGCGCGTGAAACTCGGTGATCATCGCGTCCCGGGCCAGAACGCGGCGTGCCGCAGATCGCAAGGCGACGTCCTGGCTTTCTGCGTTGGCGGCGATGAACACGAACACTGCGATCAGCACAAGAAACGGGTTGCCCGAACTCAGCCCCACAAAACCCAGGCCAACGGCGACGATCTGGCCACCGAGCGCAGCCACGCGTGTTGCTTTGACACGATCCATGCGCAGGCAAAGAAGGGCGCGGAACACGCGTCCTCCGTCCATGGGGAAGGCCGGGATCATGTTGAATACTGCCAGCAGAAGGTTGATATAGGCCAGCCTGTTCAGAAACCCGATGCCCGGTGAATCGATCTGGGAAAGCGTCTCGATCGGCAGTCCAGCACCAAACGCGACCAGAATGATCCAGATCACGATGTTCACCGCCGGACCTGCAAGTGCCACCAAGACTTCTTGCAACGGCTTTTCCGGCATCCTTTCAAGCCGGGCCAACCCACCGATCGGCAACAGTGTTATGTCTGGGGTCTTGATTCCATACCGCCGGGCCATGAGGGCATGACCGAACTCATGGGCGACCACACAGGCAAACAAGGCCAAAACAAACAAGAGGTTGTCAATGGCTGCCGGCAGGCCGCCTGCTGAATAGGCCGCAAAGCCCACCCAGGCCAGCAGTAAGAAGAATGTGACATGGACCCTCAGTTCGGACCCGAGCAATCGGCCGAGAGAGAAGGACCATGTCATGTCGTGTCTCCGATTTGCTTAGAACGGAATCTCGTCGTCGTCGATTCCGCCCGATGCCGGTGCCGGTGCCGGGGAACTGGACGGACCGCCATAGGGGTCTCCGTACCCGCTGCCTCCGGCTTGGCCACCGCCATAACCACCGCCACCGCCTTCGCCGCGCCCATCCAGCATCACGAGGGTAGAGCCAAAGCCCTGCAGGACAACTTCGGTAGAATAGCGGTCCTGGCCTGACTGGTCCTGCCACTTGCGGGTCTGCAATTGCCCTTCAAGATAGACCTTTGAACCCTTGCGCAGGTATTGCTCTGCCACACGGACCAAGCCTTCGTTGAAGATGGCGACCGAGTGCCATTCTGTGCGTTCGCGGCGTTCACCCGTGTTACGGTCTTTCCAGTTCTCTGACGTGGCAATACGCAGATTGCAGACTTTGCCGCCATTCTGGAATGTCCGCACTTCGGGATCACGCCCCAGATTTCCGACCAGAATGACCTTGTTGACTGAACCCGCCATGTAATTCCTCGTTCCGTTCTGACGTAAATGCGCCGAATCTGGCGCGACTTGTTTCGTGAGACCCTATACGGCCTGCATCATGGTTGAAAACAGTAGATACAACAGTGTGGAACAAGAGTCTTACTTTGGTCTTTACCAAGCTTTCATTTTTTGCGGGAATACCTATACTCCGACTGGTTTCTTATCGAGCAGGATAGGCATTGATGCGTTCTTGGGTTGCCGGGTTTTCTGTTGTCTGCCTTGTGCTGGCTGTCGCGCCTGTGCAGGCGCAAACGCTGTCCACCAAAAGCCGTAAGGATATCTTCCTCAAACAGTCCAAGATTTTGGATTCCCGCGCGGCGACGCAATATCGTGATTCCGCGCGGTTGAAACCAAAGACATCCCGTGCGCAGACCAGCAAGCGATATACCGGAAAGTATCGCGGTCAGTATCTGGATCTGGCGAAACAGGCTGCCCGCCTTCATGACATTCCCGAAGACTTGTTTCTGCGCCTTGTGCAGCAGGAAAGCGGATGGAACCCGCAGGCAAAGTCTCACAAAGGTGCTCTGGGATTGGCGCAGCTGATGCCCCAGACCGCCGAGCTTTTGGGGGTCAACCCCCATGACCCCAAGCAGAATCTTGAGGGTGGGGCCAGATACCTGTCCTGGCAGTATCGCAAGTTCAAATCCTGGCCATTGGCTTTGGCCGCTTACAATGCGGGCCCAAAAGCGGTGGAAAAGCATGGCGGCATTCCGCCATACAAGGAAACCCAGAACTACGTGAAGGTCATCTGGGGCGGTTAAACCCGATGCCGCGGCGCAGAGCGTCCAGTTCTTGATTATGTGCAACCTGACCCGCTAACCTGAAAGGGTATCGCCCGGTAACTGGTGAGGCCCTAAATGCCTGTTGACCACCCAGAGATTCCCAGAGAAACGCTGGCCAACTGGCAGCAACTGGTTGATCTGGTCGCAGAGTTGGCGGATGTGCCTGCAAGCCTGATCATGAAAACCGACGCGCCGGATCATGCGGTGCTGATCACCTCGGATCATCCCGAAAACCCATATCCGGTCGGCTTGAGCTTCCAGTTGAACCCCAAGCTTTATTGTCAGGGCGTCTTGCAGCGGGACGAGGAATTGGTGGTCAAAGATGCTGCGTGCGATCCGGTTTGGGCGGACAATGACGATCTGGAACATGGGATGACATTTTACATCGGCCTTCCACTGAAATGGCCCGATGGATCGGTATTTGGAACTATTTGTGTTCTGGATCGCAAGCAGAACCGACGTGCCTTGTTGTTCCGCGAAGGGCTGGCGCAGTTCGCACGCATGGTCGAGTCGGATTTGGTTTTGTTGCAAGAGGTTTACCTGCGTCGCGCGCTGGAAGGAAAACTCAACGAAACACTGGCACAGCTGGAAACACGTGTCGCGAAACGCACGCGTGAGCTGCAGGAAACCAACACGGCGCTGCGCGTCCTGCTGTCCAGTCTGGATGACGATCGCAAAAGCCGCGATCACGAAATAGTCGAACAGGTGCGCAGCAGAGTGCTGCCATATCTGGAAAAAATTCGAACGCAGCTTTCCGGGGATGAGGCGCAGTATGTCTATCTTGAACTGGCCGAGAAGAACCTGAACGAGATCACGTCTGCATTGTCGGACAAACTGACAGATGCATTTGCAGTGATGACCCCGACAGAGATCGAGATTGCGCAGATGGTCATGTTTGGAAAAACGACCAAAGACATTGCCAAGGCCCTGTCGCGAGAAACATCGACAATTGATTTTCACCGCAACAACATCCGCCGCAAGCTGGGGCTCGAAGGACGCGACCAGAACTTGCGCAGTCATTTGCTCTCGATTTCGTGAACGTGAAATGTGGGGTTTCTCCCCATATTTCGCCCCCATTTTTTCGGTCTGAGCCGATATGCTTTGAATTGTTACCTTTAGCTGGGACGCGCGGAAAAACTGCGAGGGTCCAACAGAGAGGTACACAAAAATGGATCGCAAAGATCTGAAACCAACCATCCTGATCGGGGACAAAGATCATCTGGCGCCGGGGCTGTCGCGCCGGTCGTTCTTCATGGCGGCAGGCGCTGCCGGGGTCGGCGCGACCGCTTCTGTGCTGGGCGCACAACCGGCCCAGGCGCAATCTCAGGCGTGGCTACAGCCGGGCAACAACAACCATGTGATCGATCTGCAAGGCGCAACGGGTCAGGCCAGCACCGGGACGGTTGGCATCGACTATTATGGGCATTGTGCGATCAAGATCACCTCGCCCAACGGGGCAACAGCACTGTTTGATCCCTGGCGGGATGATCCGTCGGGCGCGTGGGGCCTTTGGTTCCGCAACGAGTTCCCGCAAATCCCGGTAGACATCACCCTGTCGACCCATGCACATTTCGATCATGATGCGATTGAACGCCCAAACTCGACCATGGTGCTGGATCGTATGGTAGGCAAATTCGAGTTTTCTGACATCAAGATCACGGGTTTTGCCGACAAACACGCTTGTGTCGCGCCGGGATGGTATGACTGGACCAATGCGCTGGCCGAATTTGGGGTGGAAGCCTGCCCGCCGAACAATGTAGGTCACATGGATATGGTCGTCTATCTGGTCGAGACCGGCGGCATTCGCACGCTGATCTGGGGCGACAATCGCCATAACCCGCCGCAGGAGTTCTGGGACGCAATCGGTCAGGTGGATGTTCTGACTCTGCCGGTGGATGGCTCGGAACACATTCTCAGCTTCGATCAGGGCAACGACATTGTGTCCAAGCTCAAGCCCAAGGTGATCATCCCCACACATTACCTGAATGAGGTCACGTCCTACACGTTGACCACGCTACAATCTGCGGACGATTGGGTGAAGGGACAGCAGAGTTACAAGATGCTCGACAGCGCCAGCCTTCAGCTTGAAGCCGGTGGAATTGCCGGAATGAACCAGGAATTCATGCATTTCGGAAACAACGTCATGACCGGTTGACGAATTACCAAAGGTCGCCACTCACACACACTTCCACACGCCGTCTGTCTCCCCACAAACCACGGCGTCAAGAGAAAGGGCCGGTCTCCGACCGGCCCTTTCTAAATGCTAGCAACAGGTTTATTCCGCCGCGACTTTTATCACCGGCTCCATCCGGGCCAGAATATCTTCGGCCAGGTGACATTTTACCTGATGCCCATCTGCCAGCGTCTGCACCGGCGGCACATGCGATTCACACCGTCCATCAGGCACTTCGGATTTCCAGCGGCAACGTGTCTGGAACGGACAACCCGGCGGTGGGTTCATCGCCGAAGGAATATCACCTTCCAGAACGATGTGCTGTTTCTCGACCGAGGTATCCGCAATCGGAACCGCGCTCAGCAACGCTTCGGTGTAAGGGTGATAGGGCGGGGCAAATACCTGATCCGTTGTGCCCAATTCCACAACATGGCCCAGATACATCACCATGACCCGGTCGCTCAGGTAACGCACGATGGACAGGTCGTGGCTGATGAACAGCAGCGTGGTTTTGTGTTCTCGCTGAATCTCCATCAACAGATCCGTCACGGCTGCCTGAACCGACACATCCAGCGCCGAAACGGGTTCGTCCGCCACAACGATTCGCGCATCCCCGGCAAAGGCGCGTGCGATACCCACGCGCTGTTTCTGACCACCCGACAGTTGTCGCGGCATTCTGTCCGCAAAGGCGCGCGGCAGCTTCACCAGATCAAGCAGTTCCAGCATCCGCTTCTTGCGCTCGGCCTCAGAGTTTCCGACGCCGAAGATTTCCAGCGCACGGATGATCTGACGTCCGACGGTCATCGACGGATTCAGCGTGTCGAACGGGTTCTGGAAAACCATCTGAACTTCGCCGACCGTCTTGGCATCACGCTCTTCGATGGGCACCTGCTCGATGTTACGGTTGTCCAACAGAATCTGTCCGTCCGTGGCCGTCTCCAACCCCATAAGAACCTTGGCGAAGGTGGACTTGCCGCAGCCGGATTCCCCCACGATAGCCAGTGTCTCAGATTCGTGCGCCTCGAAGCTGAGCGTCTCGTTGGCCTTCACAACCTTCTTTTCACCGCCACCAAACAAGGCATTTGCAGCGACCTCGTAGTATTTCTTGAGATTGTCTATTTTCAGTACCGTCCGGCCGATTTCACCTTTTTCCTTCTGATCCGCCAGAGTGAGAGGGGCATTCCAGTCGATCTCCTGAAATTTCAGACAGCGCGTATGGTGCCGGTCATTTCCGGGCACAGCCTCCATCAGGATGTCTTTCGCGTCACAGCGACCCTCTTCGAAATAGTCGCAGCGCGGTCCGAAGTTGCAGCCCGGAGGCCGCTCGTGGGGCAATGGGAAGTTCCCCGGAATGGCCACCAACGGACGCGAATTCTTGTCTGCGCCCGGCAGCGGGATCGAACGGAACAGCGCCTGTGTATAAGGGTGCTGCATCTCGTCGAACACATCCTTGATCGAGCCGCGCTCGACCGCTTCACCCGAATACATCACGCATAGTCGGTCGCAGGTTTCCAGAACCAGCCCGAGGTTGTGCGAGATAAACAACATCGAGGTGCCGTATTTCTTACCCAGATCCTTGACCAGTTCGACCACAGCGGCCTCAACCGTCACGTCCAAAGCGGTTGTCGGCTCATCCAGGATCAACAGCGCCGGTTTCGACATCAGCGCCATAGCAATCACGATGCGCTGCTGCTGACCGCCCGACAGCTGGTGCGGAAACGAATTCAACATCCGCTCGGGGTCCGGCAGGCGAACGTCCGTCACTACTTCCAGTGCACGAGAGTAAGCCTCTTCCTGACTTACACCCTCGTGGATCATCGGCACTTCCATCAGCTGTTTGCCGATCTTCATCGCCGGGTTCAGCGAGGCCATCGGCTCCTGGTAGATCATCGCGATTTCATTTCCGCGAATGTCGCGCAACTCCTCGCTCGACATCTCTGCCAGATCGCGGCCCTTGAACTTGATCGTGCCTCCGACGACGCGGCCGTTTTTGCCAAGGTCCTGCATCACGCCCAGCGCCACGGTCGATTTACCACAACCGGATTCGCCAACCAGCCCCACGGCTTCGCCGGGCTGTACGCTGACCGAGAAATCCATCACGGCGGGAATTTCCCGCAGGCGGGTAAAGAATGAGATGGACAGCTTGTCGATCTCCAGGATCGGGCCGTCATAATCCGCCATTTTGCTCATCTTGCTTACTCCTCACCAAATGCGGGGATCCCCTTCATCTGGCCGAAAATATCCCGGTGGGTCCGGGGGGGCTGGCCCCCCGGCCTCGATCACATCAGTCCTTCAAGCTTTCTTCGCGCAGGCCGTCGGCCAACAGGTTCAGACCAAGAACCAGCGACAGCAGCGCAAAAGCAGGCGGAAGGGCAGGGTGCAGGTAGATCGACAGAAGCTTCCGCCCCTCATTGATCGTCGACCCCCAATCCGGGCTTTCAGGCGGCAGGCCCAGTCCGAAGAAACCCAAGGTACCCAAAAGGATGGTGGTGTAACCGATACGCAGACAGAAATCGACGATCAGCGGACCACGGGCGTTGGGCAGAATTTCCCACAACATGATGTACCACGGACCCTCGCCACGCGTCTGGGCCGCGGCCACGTAGTCACGTGTCTTGATGTCCAATGCCAGCCCGCGCACAATACGGAAAACCGTGGGTGAGTTTACAAAAACCACCGAGACGAAGACCACCAGAATACCGCCGGGGATATCGAACAGGTCCAAATAGGTTGGCAGGCCCCAGATCCGATAAGCCTCGGTGTTGATGACGTAGCCTCCAGTTGAAATCAGTGACAGATACAGCCAGATCGCAACGCCCAGAACACCGATCAGCAGAGGGGTGCGGAAACTCGGGCGTGTGTAATAGCGCGAGTTCAGCAACACACAGATGAACAGGATCGGGAACACGAACAGAACGGCCGCCATGTAGTTTGGCACTCCGGTCGCCACGATTTCCGGTGTCACCAGAAGATAGAACAGCAAGATGACCGGGAAGGCGAGGATCAGGTTTGCCAGGAAAGACAGGAACGTGTCCAGACGACCGCCGTAATACCCGGCGGGAAGTCCCAGCGTAATACCGACCATGAAGGCGAACATCGTTGCAAGCGGTGCTATCTGCACCACGACCCAGGCCCCTTTGACCATCCGGCTGAATACGTCACGTGCCAGGTTGTCACCGCCCAGAAGATACCAGGCATACTCGCCGTCCTCCAGGTTCGGTAAAGGTGTCCCCGGCACTTTGTTCTTCATGCCAGAGATCTGTGTCAGCGGGTCATGGGTAACGATCAGGTCAAGCGCGCCGAAGATGCCGGTAAAGACCCAGAACATCACAAGGCCAAAGCCGATCATACCGATGGGACTGTCATACAGTTTGCCGTATAACCCCAACCGCCTTTTAAAGGCGATCGACATGGCGAACATGATGATCAGCGCGACCCATACTGGCAGGAATTGCTGGGAAATGGCGCCGATGATCCCGGCGCCTGTGCCCATCAGGATACCCAGCACCAGATAGGCCACGGCCAATCCTACGCTGGCCAGAAAACTGTAGTGCAGCGCAAGTTGGATCAGTCCGCGGACACCGCCGCCTGAACTGACGGATCCATCCGGGTTCACGACAATCTGCTGTTCAGGCTGGAATATACTGACGATGATCCAGACCAAGATCGACAGGATCAGTGCTGCCAGTGCGATCATCAGCAGCGGGTTCAGGAAGGCAATAGAGCCGGTCCAGGATAGTGGTTCCATAATCTCTCCCTCCTTATGAAATGCGGATGCGCGGGTTGAGGTAGACGTAGCCGATATCCGAGATCAGCTGCGTTATCAGAACAACAAAGACCGACACGACCGAAATCGCCAGCAGAAGCTGGATGTCGTTGTTGCCTGCTGCCTGAACAAGCGCCCAGCCGAAACCCTTGTAGTTAAACAGGGTTTCAACAATTACGACGCCGTTGAGCAGCCATGGGAACTGCAGCATGATAACCGTGAACGGCGCGATCAACGCGTTGCGCAACGCGTGTTTCATGACGATGTTCGGGAACGAGACGCCTTTCAGCCGCGCGGTTCGGATGTATTGCGCCGTCATCACCTCGGTCATCGAAGCGCGGGTCATCCGGGCGATATAGCCCATACCGTACAGCGCGATGGTAAGGACCGGCAGGAAGAAGTTCTCGAATGTCGGGTTCTCCATCGCTTGCGTCGCGGTTCCCTTGAACCACTTCAATCCAACCGTGGACGAGGTGAAGATTGCGATGAAGATAACGCCGGACACATATTCCGGTGTCGCTGTCGTTATGATCGAGAAAGTTGAAAGGGATCGATCCAGGGCTGATCCCTCTCGCATCCCGGCCAGAACACCAACAATCAATGCGGAAGGCACCATCAGGACCAAAACCCAGAACATGAGGTAACCTGTGTTGCCCAGACGCTTACCAACAATGGTTCCGACTTCGTCCTTGAATACGGTCGAGTATCCCCAATCGCCCTGAAGAACACCGCAATATCTTGCCGTGTCCTCTGCCGTCGAACCGGGTCTCGTGCAGGTTCCCACAAACTGGCCATCTTCCAAGGTGTTCTGAAATCCAGGCATCACGCCCAGCCATTGGCCGTATTTCACGAGTGTTGGCTGTAGGTAACCGCGGTTATCCAACCAGGCTTCGACCTGCTCATCCGACATGCGCTGGTTGCCCTGCGTTTTCGCCAGCTTTTCAAGGTTCGGGTAAAGGTTGGTCAGGAAAAAGACGACGAATGTCAGACATAATGCCGTAAGCAGCATCACTCCGAACCGTCGTAGGATGAATAGTCCCATGGTGGCCCCTGTTGTTCAGGTATTCCGCAGATCATTGGACCATTTTCTGGCCTCGGACGTCCGACCCCTCGTCGGCAAGTCTGCGGCTGGAAAGGGGCGCCCGTGTCAGGCGCCCCTTGTGTGTCATTGGCAGTGCTTAGGCAGCCCAGCCCCACTTGTAGTGGTGGTGTTCGAAGGTCACGTGCATATCCGTATCCACAAGGCCCTCTTTCATGTGACGATAGAGCGAACGCCAATAGGGCTGGATCGTGACTCCATCTTCCTGCAGCAGGGCTTCGCCACGCGCCATGACTTCGCGACGTTGATCTGCGTCAGCAATGGCAAGCGCTTCTTCCAGAATGGCGTCAAATTCCGGGTTCGCATAGCCAAACTCGTTCCAGGCTTCGCCCGAACGATAGGCAAGTGCCCAGACCTGCACACCCAGCGGACGCGGGTTCCAGTTGGTCGAGCTGAACGGGTACTTTGCCCAGTCGTTCCAGAAGGTATTGCCCGGCAGAACGGTCCGCTTGACATTGATTCCGGCGTCGCGCAGCTGCGCGGCAACGGCATCAGTGGTGTTGCGACGCCAGTCATCGTCGATCGAGATGATCTCGTGTTCGAAGTCACCGAAACCAGCTTCGTCCATCAGCGCCTTGGCTGCCGCAGGATCAACCTTTTGCGGTGGAAGTTCTGCGTATTCCGGATGTAGCGGTGCCACGTGATGGTTCTCCGCCGGGGCTCCGCGGCCGCCATAGCCCAGTTCCAGACAAACAGAATTGTCTACAGCCATCTGAATCGCCTGCCGAACACGTTTGTCCGCATAAGGTTTCTGACCGTCGATCTCGGCCAGCTGGTTGGGACGAACAACGATAGTCGCAGCGGTCACAACTTCGGATTTCACATAACCTAGGCCATCCATCACGTCGATGAATTCGCCCACGGATTCATAAAGCATGTCAACTTCGTCGGATTCCAGTGCTGCCAGCCAGGCAGACGGGTCAGTTCCGTAGTCGATGTACTCGATACGATCCAGGGCAGGGCGGCCAAATACTTCTTCGCCCCACCAGGTGTGATCCGGGTTGCGAACCAGAACGGCTTTTACACCGACTTCAAGCTCATCAATCAGGTAGGGGCCGGTTCCCACGTTGTTCAGCAGGTCTGTCTCGCTGAACGAGCTGTGAACAATCGCGCCGGGATAATCGGCCATGCCAGGAATAAGGGTGATATCCGGTTTGGGCAGGTTCAGCTTGACCGTGGTTGCGTCGACAACTTCGATGACACCTTCACCGGCCTGACCAGTATCGGCGTCGATCAAGGTCGCGAAGCGACCGGCCATCGAGTTGGTTTCCGAGCTCTTGTCGCACCAGCGCGCGATGTTGCGGGCGACGTCGTCAGCCGTGAAATCATCGCCGTTGTTCCACTTGACGCCGGGGCGGACATTCAGAGTGTATTCGGTTGCGTCATCGTTGACTTCCCAACCTTCGAGCAGCATGCCGCGGAACGAACCGTCCGAGTTGTATTCGACCAGATATTCCAGTGTGCCGCGAGTCACGTTTGCGATTTGCGACCAGTCATAGGTACGGGGGTCTTTAAGTGCGCGTACTTCCATCTGCACGCGCAGTGTGCCGCCGTCTTGCTTTGCGGTTTGGGCCAAAGCAGGTGTCGGCAATCCGATCATGCTGTAGGCCACGGCGGCTGAAACTCCAAGACCGGTGGCGCGCGTCATGAATTCCCGTCGGCTTAGCTTGCCGTCGCGGTATTCCTGAGCGTGCATCTCGGCTGCCCAGTGCACCTTGTCTTTGGTGGATTCGGTATTCGTCATGGATGTCTCCCTGTGACACTGATTTTATTGATTGATTGTGGCTCTACGCGACCCGGATTTTCACGGTCGCCAGAGCGAAGGATTTTGTTTTTTGGACTCTGTACATCCCCATGTCGTTATTCGGCACCAGAATTCTGATAAGGTCAATGTTCGAAATCGTCATAAGTAGTACAAAAACGACATTCGCGATCAGTTGCAGTCGTAGAGGTGGTTTCTTCAAACGGCCCAAAGCGATGCCGGCATTCCCATTGTTTTCTTAGTTTGTTAAGGGAAACCGCAGCAAATCATTAAGTTCTGTTAAGCTTTGAGACTTGGTGGTCGTCTTGCTTAAGCAAAGTCGAAAGCTCTGGGTATCACTATGAAAAATCGACGTGATTCCATGCCTTCATACGGGCGCGAAACCAGGTGCGCTGACGCTTGGCGAATTGCCTTGTTGCAATGGTTGCGCGCTCGCGCGCCTGATCCAAAGTCATCGCGCCGTCCAGATACGCCCTGAGTTCCGGAACACCTATGGCCTTGCAGGCCGGAAGGGTTGGGTCGAACCGGTCCTGCATGGCGCGCACTTCCTCGATTGCACCCTGTTTGAGCATCTGATCAAAGCGGCGTTCTATCCTGTCCAGCAGCCATGTCTTGTCGACATCGAATACGATGGGAACCGTATCGTGAAGCTGCAGTATCGGCGGAGGCGTTTCGGCCCGCCAGGACAACAGGCTACGACCTGTGGCGCGCTGCACCTCCCAGGCGCGTTGCACGCGGGCACGGTTCTGCGTGTCCAGCCCTGCAAGCGTGTCTGCATCGACCCCCTCCAGAAGGTCTGCCATGGGCATCTGATCAGCCTCAGCCCGAACCGCAGGTGGAGTCGCTGGGATTTGCGCCATGCCTTCGGTCAGCGCCGAGAAATAAAGGCCCGTCCCGCCGACAATGATCGGGCGTTGATCCCCTGTGAGCAGGGGCACGACCTCGCGCAGCCAATGGCCGGTAGAATAATCCTGATCATAGGCGACATGTCCGTACAGCAGATGTGGCGCGCGGGTTTCTTCCTCAGTGGATGGCCTGGCCGAGATGACGCGCCAGCAGTCATAAACCTGACTTGCATCCGCGTTGACGATAACTCCGCCATGCCGTTCGGCAATCTCCAGCGCCAACGCTGATTTCCCCGATGCCGTCGGCCCTGCAATCAGAACCGGCTTGTCTTCGGGAATTGGAGACAGTCGCTGAAAAAGCAGGTCTGTTGATCGCCGGGTCATGCGCGGTTGCCTCTATCCTCACCAACCGCATTGAACCTGCGGAGCTTTTGCTTCATTTTGCGCCGGAAATTAACCCCGTGCCAGCCCGGAGCGCAACATGAGCCTTTCCCCTACTACTGAAACTGCTGAGTCCCCGAAAACAAAGTACAAACGGGTCATGTTGAAAATTTCAGGGGAGGCGTTGATGGGGGATCAGGGATTCGGTCTGCACCCGCCAACCGTGCAACGCATCGCACAGGAAGTGAAATCGGTCCACGATCTGGGCGTTGAGATTTGCATGGTCATTGGCGGCGGCAATATTTTTCGGGGCCTGAGCGGTTCAGCCCAGGGCATGGAGCGGACCACAGCGGATTATATGGGCATGTTGGCTACGGTAATGAACGCGCTGGGGATGCAATCCGCACTGGAAGAGAACGGAGTGTTCACCCGCGTGATCTCGGCCATTCGCATGGACGAGGTATGCGAGCCTTATATCCGCCGCCGCGCCGTACGGCACCTCGAGAAAAAGCGGGTCTGTATCTTCGCCGCCGGTACTGGCAATCCATATTTCACGACAGACACCGCAGCCACCCTGCGCGCCAACGAAATGGCGTGCGAGGCGATCTTCATGGGCAAGAACGGAGTGGATGGCGTGTACGACAAGGACCCTGCGGAACATGCTGACGCAGTGCGTTATGATACCGTGACCTATGATGACGTGCTGGCCAAGCGACTGCGGGTCATGGATGCCTCGGCCATTGCGTTGGCACGCGACAACAATCTGCCCCTGATCGTATTCGGGCTTGATGAGCCCGGTGGCTTCCGCGGAATTCTGGCAGGCGAGGGGACCTATACCAAGGTTCAGGGTTGAGGCCTGTGCAAGCGCCGGGCAACTCTGCAAGCTTTCAAAGCCCCGGCCTTATGTCGGGGCTTCTGCGTTTTGCTTTTGCTTGACGGTTGAGGACGGCGCTGTCTAAGTATCGGTGTCCTTCCAAGGCGAAGGGCTGCCCCGTGCTTTGTTGGCCCAAGGCCCGAGCACAGGCTGGGCTGGAAGACCTGCCATGATTTCTGAGATGTCCGGAAACATGCGTGGGCATCTCATTGATCTGAATGCATAAATAAGGAGCAATGAGGCATGAGCTCTCTGGATATCGATTTCGTTCGGGCGCAATTCCCGGCCTTTTCCGAACCCAGCCTGCAAGGCCAGGCGTTTTTCGAAAACGCGGGTGGATCTTACACCTGCAAGCCGGTGATTGACCGGCTGACACGGTTCTACACGCAGCGCAAGGTTCAGCCCTACGCCCCATATGAGGCCAGCCGCTTGGCGGGCGTCGAAATGGACGAAGCGCGTGCGCGCATGGCCGCCATTCTGGGCGTTGACACGGATGAGTTGAGTTTTGGCCCCTCAACCACCCAGAACACTTATGTCTTGGCGCAGGCGTTCCGACAATGGATGCAGCCCGGCGAGGCAATCGTCGTGACCAATCAGGATCACGAAGCCAACTCTGGCCCATGGCGCCGTCTGGCTGAGGACGGGATTGAGGTGAGGGAATGGCAGATCGATCCGGAAACCGGATCGCTGAACCCTCAGGATCTGGAAAACATGTTGGACGAAAAAGTGCGTCTGGTCTGTTTTCCTCATTGCTCAAATGTTGTTGGTGAGATCAATCCGGTCACAGAGATCACTGCTATTGCGCATGCGGCGGGTGCGTTTGTCTGCGTTGATGGCGTATCCTACGCCCCGCACGGATTTCCGAATGTTGGCGATCTGGGGCCGGATATTTATTTGTTTTCTGCGTACAAGACCTATGGCCCGCATCAGGGGTGCATGGTCATCCGCCGCACACTGGGAGAGCTGCTGCCCAACCAGGCGCATTATTTCAACGGTGACGTCTTGTACAAGCGATTCACCCCGGCTGGCCCCGATCACGCGCAGATCGCAGCCAGTGCTGGTATGGTGGATTATGTTGAGCTGCTGTGTACCCACCATGGCGGACCCGAGACGGGCGCGGCAGAGCAGGGAGCGTTTGCCCATGATCTGATGCGGTCGCACGAAGTGTCGCTGCTGCAACCGGTTCTGGATGCAGTAAAAGACCGAAACGCGGTACGTCTGATCGGTACGTCTGACGCCAACCGGCGCGCGCCCACCGTTGCGCTTTCGTTGAACCGTCCGGCTGAACCAGTTGCAGCAGAACTGGCGCAATATGGTGTCATGGCAGGCGGCGGAGACTTCTATGCGGTGCGTCCCTTGCGGGCGATGGGCGTTGATCCGGCACAAGGTGTTTTGCGCGTCAGCTTCACACATTACACTACACAGCACGAAATTGATCAGCTTCTAGAGGCTCTTGAGCGCGTTTTGTGATCCACTACCCTTGAGAGTGCGTATAGATAAGAACCTCAAGGGCGGATTGTAGTGCAAGAGCAGGCTCCGATCGTTTTGTGGTTTCGACGGGATTTACGTCTGTCGGACCACCCCGCGTTGACTGCGGCGGCCGAAAGTGGCCGTCCGGTTATACCACTTTTTATTCATGACGATATTGTCGACCAGATGGGAGCCGCGCCAAAGTGGCGTTTAGGCTTAGGGTTGGAGGCATTCAAAGCGTCACTGGCCAATATGGGCAGCCGACTGATCTTTCGACGCGGGGATGCGCTTGAACAGGTGCAGCGGGTTATGGCCGAGACCGGCGCAACCTCTGTCTTCTGGTCCCGCGCTTACGATCCTGCCTCGATTGAACGCGACAAGAAGATTAAGTCTGTACTTGCAACAGAAGGTGTGACTGCAAAGTCTTTTTCCGGGCATCTGCTTTTTGAACCCTGGACTGTCGCCACCAAATCGGGTCATCCGTTTCGGGTTTTCACACCGATGTGGCGTGCGGTTCAGGGGCGGGAAGTACAACTTCCTGACGCGCCAGTTACTGCGCTTAAGGCACCTGTGTCGTGGCCTGCTTCTGACGGCTTGAGCGATTGTCGGTTGGGGGGTGCAATGAACAGGGGAGCGAGGGTCGTGCGCCCTCATGTGCAACCTGGCGAGCGGGCCGCTCTGGATCACCTCGAAGAGTTTCTCGACCGGATTGTTCAATACTCCGATCTTCGGGACAGGCTTGATCAGGATGGGACGTCCAACCTGTCAGAGTACCTCTCTTTGGGTGAGATCGGGCCACGCACCGTCTGGCACATGGTCCAGCGGGCCGCGTTGACCGGAACACGGGGAACCGACGCTTTTTTGCGCCAACTTGTCTGGCGTGAGTTTGCTTATCATCTTATGTACCATACGCCTCAACTGGTGACATCCAACTGGAAGCCGGAATGGGACAGTTTTCCCTGGAACACCGATCCGGACCATCCCGAGGTCACTGCCTGGCGGCAGGCCAGAACCGGTATCTCTGTTGTCGATGCCGGCCTGCGGCAAATGTATGTGACAGGTCGGATGCACAACCGGGCCCGTATGATCGTCGCAAGCTATCTGACCAAGCATCTGATGACCCATTGGAAAATAGGAATGGAGTGGTTTGAGGATTGTCTGGTCGACTGGGATCCGGCCTGTAATGCCATGGGCTGGCAGTGGGTTGCCGGCTCGGGGCCCGATGCATCCCCGTTCTTCCGGATTTTCAATCCCCAGACACAAGCAGAGAAATTCGATCCTGACGGGGTGTTTGTGCGCCACTGGATCGCTGAAGGCCATGCCGAACCCGGCAACACGGCCCTTTCATATTTTGATGCCGCGCCGAGATCGTGGGGTCTGCACCCGGATGCGAATTACCCCAAGCCGATCGTTGAATTGTCCGAAGGGCGGACCCGCGCCTTACGCGCATACGAAAGCCGAAAACCCCACTAAGGAACTGAAAACTTGCCAGAAACAATTTCGCCGCCTAGCTTTGTACAAGTACCGCAGAGGGGAGAGCGGATGATCCTGACGACGACCGAAGGGCAGAAAAACCTGCCCAGATATTTCGCCCAAGTCTTCAAAATGTTGAACCGGATGGAATCCGGGCGACTGTATATCAAACTGCCCGATGGTCGCACGTTTCGCGCAGAAGGCGCAAAGGCCGGGCCGGTTGCTCAGGTCGAAATTCACGACGACGACGTCTTTGCACGCCTGATCCGCGAAGGCGAACTGGGCTTCTCCGATGCGTATCTGGACGGACATTGGAGTACACCTGATCTGCGGTCTTTCATGGATCTTGTGCATCTAGGAACCGAAACCGTTTATGACGGGTTTACGGGCCAGTTTCTTGTTCAGGCCTATGAACGGCTGCGGTTCTGGCTGCACCGAAACAACAGGGCGCAAGCTAAGAAGAATATCTCGTATCACTACGATCTGGGAAATGATTTTTACAGCTCATGGCTGGACGAGACGATGACTTATTCCAGTGCGATATTTGAAACCGGGCAGGAAAGCCTCGAGAATGCGCAGACAGCCAAGTACGCCAGTCTTGTGGATGAGATGGGTGCAAAACCGGGGGACCATGTTCTGGAGATCGGATGTGGTTGGGGCGGCTTCGCGGAATATGCCGCAAAAGAACGGGGTTTGCGTGTCACTGGCCTGACCATCAGTCAGGAACAATTTAAATACGCCAAGGAACGTATTGAAAAGGCAGGATTATCAGATCAAGTCGAATTCAAGCTGCAAGACTATCGGGATGAACGCGGGGTCTATGACGGCATAGCATCCATCGAGATGTTTGAGGCGGTGGGTCAAAAATACTGGCCGGTTTATTTCGAAACCGTTCGTGAGCGGTTGAAACCTGGCGCTCAAGCGACTTTTCAAATCATAACGGTGGGTGATCACCGCTGGGATTTTTACAAGAATGGCGTTGATTTCATTCAGAAATACATCTTCCCAGGTGGAATGCTTCCGTCACCGACAATCCTGCGTCAGCAGATAGATCAGGCCGGGTTGCAGGTTGTACGCTCGAAAGAATTCGGGAAAAGCTATGACCTGACTCTGCGCCGCTGGTATGAAACATTCAACGACAAATGGGATCAGATCTCGGACTTGGGGTTTGATGAGCGTTTCCGCCGCATGTGGAATTATTATTTGACCGCGTGCGGTGCGGCCTTTGACACGGGCAATTGCGATGTGACACAGATTACAATATCGAAACCAAGTTAACTCCCGGACCGTCACATGCCCACTGCCTCGCGTCTCGTAGCCGCTGTTTGTCTCATCGTGCTGGCTTTTCTTGTTTCAAGCATGGTTATCGAAAATGGTGAAGAGGGTAAGGACTATGGTTACTTTACCTATGTGAACATGGCTCTTGGCGCGATCTGTGGCTGGAAAATCATGGGCAAGCGCGCCGGGCGCGGGTGGACTGCGGGTATTAACAACGGCTTGACCGGAGTTGCCTCACTGGTTTTTTGGGCGCTGTTTGTGCAGGGGTGCTATCGTATGTTCGATCTTGCAATGCGAAATCGCTATGGTGGCCCGTTCGAAGCCGTGATGGCCATTTTTTCGATTGGAATCGATTACGGCAAGCAACTGATCTACCCCGAGATTCTCATCACATTCGCCATTGGTGCCGTTGTCGCCGGGCTGGCCACGGAACAGGCCAGCCGCAAATGGCGCTGAACCATTTCGTCACAAGAGAGATTGAATTTGTCTGATCTGTTCTTCTATGGAACGCTGCGGTATCTGCCGCTGTTGCAGCGCGTTCTGGGCTGTCCGCTGGGCGAAATAACGTTTCATACTGCCAAGCTGTGCGATCACGAGGTTCACGCGGTTCAGGGGCAGGATTTCCCGATGATCCTGCCCGCCAAGGGTGCCGCTGCCGAAGGCTTGCTGGTGCAGGGTTTGTCATCCGATGATCTGGCCAGGCTGGCCTATTACGAAGGGTCTTTTGACTATGACCTGAAATCGTTGAAGGTTATTCTGGAGGACGGGGGCGAAGCCCGGGCGCAGGTCTTTTTCCCGACCCCGGGCGCATGGCAGCCTGGTGAGTTGTGGTCGTTACAGGACTGGGTGGACAAATTGGGCGAGGTTACGGCGCTCGCTGCCGAAGAGGAAATGGCCTATTTCGGCAAAGTCGATCCCAAAGTCATAGCACGCAGCGTACGCGCCATTCAAACCCGTGCCTGGGCAAAGATCATGGCCAGCCAGCGGCGAACCGGCGACCCGCGGAACATAGACGAAGACGTAATTGTGCACCGCCACGACCGGGTCTACGTGGACTATTTCGGGATGGAGGAAATCGACATTCAGTTCCTGCAGCATGACGGCAGCATGGGCCCCGTGCTGCACCGGGGCGGTTTGATGCAGGGCAGTGCCGTGTCAGTTCTGCCGTATGACCCGATCCGGGACACCGTGCTTTTGGTTGAGCAGTTCAGGCCGCCGGTGTTTTTGATCAACGATCCGGAGCCCTGGCTTTGGGAAGCAGTTGCCGGGATGATCGACCCCGGCGAAACGCCTGAACAGACGGCGCATCGCGAGGCCATGGAGGAAGCAGGAGTTAGATTTGACAGGCTGGAATATGCGGGCGGCGCGTATTCCTCCAGCGGTTCCTCTACGGGTTTCATGTATCTTTATGTCGGACTTGGCAATTTAACTGAGACAACAATCACCGGTGGCTTGGACACAGAGGGTGAAGATATCCGCAGCCGGATTCTGCCATTCGACGAATTTATCGATATGACGGACCGCCATCTTTTCAAGGATTTGCAACTGGTGTCCCTGGCGTACTGGCTGGCCCGCCATCGGGATCGTTTGCGCGCGTAACTATCTCGCTTGTGGTCGCGGCAGTGCGGCTGTAAATCTTCGAAGATACCAAATGACAAGGGGCGACCATGCGCATTGCACGAGATCTTGCTGACGCAGTAGGAAAAACACCGCTGATCCGGCTGCGCCGCATCAGCGAAGAGACTGGATGCGAGATTCTTGGCAAAGCCGAGTTCATGAACCCGGGTCAGTCGGTAAAGGATCGTGCTGCTCTTTTTATCATCAAAGATGCAATCGCTCGGGGGGATCTGAAACCGGGCGGTACCATCGTGGAAGGCACTGCCGGGAATACCGGTATTGGTCTGGCTCTGGTCGGTGCATCGATGGGATTCAAAACGGTTATCGTTATCCCCGAGACCCAGTCGGAAGAAAAGAAGGATATGCTGCGTTTGGCAGGCGCTCAGTTGGTTCAGGTGCCCGCAGCCCCGTATCGCAATCCCAATAATTTCGTGCATTATTCCCGCCGTCTGGCTGAGGAACTGGCGCAGACAGAACCCAATGGCGCAATCTGGGCCAACCAGTTCGACAATGTGGCGAATCGTCAGGCACATGTGGAAACCACGGGGCCCGAGATCTGGGAACAGACAGGCGGCAAGGTTGACGGGTTCGTCAGCGCCGTCGGGTCGGGTGGAACGTTGGCAGGCGTCGCCGAAGTTTTGCAGCCCAAGGGCGTCAAAATCGGTCTTGCCGATCCCATGGGGGCTGGCCTGTATTCGTTTTACACGACGGGTGAGATCGCGATGGAGGGTGGTTCGATCGCCGAAGGCATCGGGCAGGTGCGTATCACCAAGAACCTGGAAGGGTTTACACCGGATTTTTCGTATCAGATCACCGACAACGAAGCGCTGCCGTACATCTTTGACCTGCTGCGTGAGGAAGGTCTGGTCATGGGCGGCTCAACCGCAATCAACATGGCAGGGGCGGTGCGCCTGGCTAAGGAAATGGGGCCAGGTCATACCATCGTGACCATCCTGTGCGATTACGGCACTCGGTATCAATCAAAGCTGTTCAACCCCGAGTTCCTGCGAGAAAAAGAGCTTCCGGTTCCGGATTGGATGACCGAAGCGCCACGCAGCATTCCCGGCGTATTCGAGGACGTGTGATGCTTGGACAGGTCCGCCTGTTTTTTACCCTGTTATTCCTGTGCTTTGTCTGGTTTTCAACTAGCGCTGTCGCGCAACTGACGGATCGTCAAAGCGAGTATTATCAAGGTTGGATCAAAACGGCGAACCGGGCCGAATCCGTGATTGAGGCGAACCGGGCTTCGGATGCCGCACTAGAGAAATTGCGTTCAGAAATAAATAGGTACAGGGAAGACTTCAATCGAGCCCGAGGTGCTAACACCGACCGCATCACGACGCTTGAAAGTCAGATAAAAGCGTTGGGCCCCAAACCCGAAGGGGACGCGACCGAACCCGAAGATATAGCCAAACTTCGCGCGCATCTAGAAGAACAGCTCAACAGTCTGCGCGTGCCGCGCATCATATCTGAAGAAGCGTATAGCCGTGCGAATGGGCTGATCAGCGAAATCGATCGGATCCTTCGCGCGCGGCAGAAAAAAGAATTTTTTGAACAGGGCCCGTCGCCGATCAACCCGGCGTATTGGGGGCCGGCATGGGTGGATGTCAAAGAGGCCATTCAAAGCCTTGTAAACGAAACGATCACGAATTTGCGTTCAGATGTCGTGCGCGAGCAAGTTCGTGCTCGTGGGCTCGCAATCTTCATACTTCTGATCCTTTCAGCCGTGCTGCTGATCTTTGGCAAACGGTGGTCCGAACTTGGAGGCGACTACCTCAGGTTACTCGGCGGGGCCGGGACGGGGGTATGGTCGTTCGTAATCTCACTAATGCGAATTCTATTGCCATGGATCGGAGTGGTTGCCGTGGTCACGGCGATCAGTCTCACCGGTGTTCCGGGGCTGAGGGGCAGCCTTTTGCTTCAGAATGTTCCGTATTGGGCAGCGATCTTGTTTTTCTATGACTGGATTGGTCGCCAGGTGTACGTGATCGGCGCCTCGCAGGGGTTCAAACGTCTGTCCGCAGCGCGTATCACCGAACTGCGCGTGTACATAGACCTGCTTGCCCTGATACTGGTTTTGCACGAATTGGCGCTGCTGTTTGAGCGGATCGAAAACATTTCCGACGCGACCCGCGCCGTCGTTAGCTTCCCGATCATTGTCGCTACGGCTTTGTTGTTGTTGCGAATACGCCAGATTCGAACAACCGACGGCCCGCCGGATCAATCTGCCTCGACCCGTTCCGCAGGTTTCAGCCAGTTGGTCGAGTTCCTGCGTCGGGCTTTGTTCCTGTTGGGCATCGTGTCTCCTTTGTTGGCGATTTTCGGATACACCAATGCGGCCGAAGCAATCGTGTTTCCTGCGGTCAAGACATTGGTGCTGATCGGGGCCTTGGTCATCCTGCAGCGGTTCATCAGTCAAATTTACGGTTGGATCACAGGGCAGGGAGAAGCCGCGCGAGATTCGCTTTTTTCCGTACTGGTCGGGTTTGCATTGGCCATCACGGCACTGCCAATTCTGGCAATTTATTGGGGCGCACGCGAGACTGATCTGCTGGAAGTATGGTCGCGCTTGCTGCTTGGGTTTGATCTCGGCGGAGTTACGATCTCGCCAAGCAACTTTCTGACCTTTGTTGCCGTTTTCGCAATCGGTTATACGCTGACGCGCCTGTTGCAAAGCGGACTGCGGAATTCGCTTCTGCCGAAAACCAGCATAGACCCGGGTGGCCAAAACGCGATTGTCGCCGGGTCCGGATACGTTGGGATATTTCTTGCCGCGTTGGTGGCAATCATGGTGGCCGGATTTGATTTGTCGTCGCTGGCGATTGTCGCCGGAGCGCTGTCTGTTGGAATCGGCTTTGGTTTGCAGACAATCGTGTCAAACTTCGTCTCAGGCATCATCCTTCTGGTCGAGCGCCCGATTTCCAAGGGGGATTGGATCGATGTGAATGGCATGATGGGATATGTGCGGGACATTTCCGTTCGCTCGACCCGGATCGAGACGTTTGACAGGACGGATGTAATTGTTCCGAATTCTGACCTGATCAGCGGTGTTGTTACAAACTATACCCGTGGCAATACGATTGGGCGGGTGATTGTTCCGGTGGGTGTTGCCTACGGAACTGACACGCGTCTGGTCGAAACCATTCTGGGTGAAGTCGCCAACAACCATCCGATGGTTTTGGCCAACCCGGCGCCAAGCGTTGTATTCCAGGGGTTCGGAGCGGACTCTTTGGACTTTGAAATACGGGCGATCCTGCGGGACGTGAATTGGGTTCTGTCGGTGAAATCCGACATGAACCATGAAATCAACCGCAGATTCTCGGAGGCGGGGATCGAGATTCCATTCGCACAGCGTGATATCTGGTTGCGAAATCCTGAAACCCTGCAAGCCTCGGGAAAAGGTAAGCAGGATGCTTTCGTATCTGAGCAGGATCAACCACATAAAGTCGCACAAGCTCCTGCGGATTTGACCGAGGCGGATTTGGACTCGGATTCGGGTGATGAGGTTTGAGCGACCAGATCCCAGCACGTGTTGGCCTTTTGTCACCCTACAGTAGGTGTACAGAATAATTTAAGCATTCAACTGAATTCACCGAATTGGGGCCTTGCAAATCTGATTGCATTCGTCCAAATATCGCCGGCACGGAGAGGTGGCCGAGTGGTCGAAGGCGCACGCCTGGAAAGTGTGTAGGCGGGAAACCGTCTCCAGGGTTCGAATCCCTGTCTCTCCGCCATTAATTTTTCTACCAGTTTGATTTTATTAAATTATTATTGGCAGAGTTTATGTTGTTCGTCATCTTCCCCCCTTCGAATCTGCGGTTCGTCAAGTTTTGACGCCCAAACAGATGGATTGTTGAAAACTAAACCTGTGCGAAAATCTCCGCAGTGTTAAGTCAGCCCTGACCTCGCTCCTATTGCTATTGCAATAGTGTGACCAGAAAACTGGTAGCCACACTAAGCGAGAAGAACACAAAAACCGGGAATTAGATGAACTTAGACCGGCATTGTCAGAGGAAACCGGCTTGAGGCGGGTAGGGTGGTTCCGTAGCTTCGGGGATGACAAAACCCAATCCATTTCGCTACTTCAAAACCAGCCCAGAGATCATTCGCCTGGCCGTTATGATGTATGTCCGGTTCCCGCTGTCGCTGCGGAACGTGGAAGATCTTCTGCATGAGCGCGGCATCGACGTAAGCCACGAAACGGTGCGGTTTTGGTGGGACAGATTTGGTCCAGTGTTCGCAGCTGAGATCCGCAAAAACAGGGTGAGCCGGATTTGTTGCTACTCGAACTGGCAGTGGCACCTGGACGAGGTTTTCGTGAAGATCAATGGCAAGACACACCACCTTTGGCGGGCCGTTGATCACGAAGGTGAAGTGATGGAAAGCTTTGTCACTAAGCGCCGGGATCGTAATGCAGCGTTGAAATTCTTAAGAAAATCAATGAAGAGGTATGGCCGGCCGGAAGTGATTGTGATGGACAAGCTTCGGTTCTATGGCGCCGCTTTGAAAGTTATTGGCAACGTGCGAAGGCAGGAAACGGGACGCTGGGTGAACAACCGAGCGGAAAATTCACACCTTCCATTTCGACGAAGGGAACGAGTGATGCTGCGTTTCCGACAGATGCGATGTTTGCAAAAGTTCGCCGCTGTCCATTCTTCGGCGCACAACCACTTCAATCAGGAACGCCATCTTTATTCACGACACAGTTTTAAAAGTTAACCGAACCGCCACCCTCGCCGAGTGGCGCCAGCTTTGTTCCGTATAAGTTCACGCATTTGCCGGCAAACTGAGATTGGTTCGAATTTGCCTGACAGCATCCTCACACCTGTTGCGGAATTAGATGTCCGGCCGCAATGAGGGGCTTAGAGTGACGGCTGGTAGGTATCGGTAATTCCTCGTTAACTAACGGCAATCTTAGATCGAACGCGCCTTTCAAGTACCCAATGATATCGCGTTCTTGGTTTCAATCATTGCCTTAACGTGACATGAACTAAGCTAACGTTATCCGCGCATAGCCATTGTTTATAGAACAAAGGAACGACTCATGACCTCAGCCAAACCAAATGTAGGCGCGCAAATCGAGCAAATGAGTTTTATGAGACTGGGGTCTGAGGACAAGGTTACGATCGGTCAGCAAAGAGACCGCTGGACCATGCTGTTTGTCTATCGAGGCAAGCATTGTCCACGCTGTAAGCGCTTCTTGAACAAGTTGAATGCGGCGCTGCCGGCATGGGATGACGTTATGGACGTTTTTGTTGTATCTGCTGACACCAAAGAAAAAGCTGCGGCAGACAAAGCAGAATTTGGCTGGGATTTTGATCTTTGTTATGGAATGACCGAAGCGCAAATGCGCTCGCTTGGTCTTTATGTGTCATCACCTTTATCTGAAGCAGAAACGACGGGTCTATTCGCCGAACCTGGTGCGTTTGGTATCCGTCCGAACGGGACGCTGATGCTGGTCGATATCTCTAACGGCCCTGCGGCACGTCCCGATTTGGACGAGCTTTTGGACGGAATGAAATTCAATATTGATAATGACCGTCCGGAACGAGGAACGGCCTGAGACCACCAGATCGCTTGGCCTCGGTTACTCAAAGTAGTCTGGGTGCGTCTTGTGAATGAAGTCGATGGTTTCGTCGAGGCGGGACAGGTGTTTTCTGACAGAGGCTTGCGCTTGGTCATGGTCTCCTGCCGCCATAGCCTCTGCAATCTCACGGTGGTCGGCGAGGATGGCTTCTGCGGCACTACCCTTTTCAAGGCTGAGCATACAAAGCCGGTCAACCTTTTGCTTTGATTCTAGCATCACATCAAAGGCCATCGGATTGCCGCTGAGCACATAGATCAGTTTGTGAAAATCATAGTCCAGCGTGTGAAACGCCGATAGATCACCTTCACTGATTGCCTGCTCTTGTAAGGCGAGATTTTCTGCAAGTTTTGCTTCATGTGTTGCGTCCCAAACTTCCATTGCTCGATGGACGATCTCCAACTCTACCGCCATTCTAACCAATCGAGCGAGAGCCACACGCTCCATCGAAAATCCCCGAACTATGGTCGCCTTTTGTGGTCGTATTAAGAGCAGATCTTCGTTGGCGAGCCTTGTGAACGCGTTGCGAACAGGTTGGCGTGATACACCGAATCGGCTCGCTACCTCAGATTCGGAAAGCTTCGTGCCGGGAAGAATTTCAAGCGAAACGATTTCGTCGTGTAGCGCTTCATAGACCGCATCGGTTGTGGTTCGTCTGACTATATCTTCCACGGTATGTTGCTTGCGCCCTCTGTCTTGATCACGTTTTAGTATTCCCGATTCACCGTTAGGGCATTGAAATCAATATGGTTTTCTATTGACTTCTGCTTGAGCGAACCAATTTGGACCTTTCACCTATCAAATGCCCTGCGCCTTCGACTGTCAAGCAATCTGACATACTAGATGCTCACAGTTGACATAACTTGGATACTAGTGTCCCTTTAGTGACAGCAGCGATTCTGGTTCTTGGGGAAATCGAAAGCTATGTGGCTTACGGTCTCTGAAATTCCATGAAAGCCAAATCCTGTCCAAAATTAATCGGGGAGGAGAACCCATGACTTTCACGAAATCGTTCTTTGCGACTGCGACCGCCGTGGCACTGATTGCAACATCAGCTTCAGCCGAAAACTGGCGGGCCTGGAACATCCACAACGACGGCCATCCCAACACGGCTGCAATGGACAAGTTTGCCGAACTGGTTGACGCAGCTACAGACGGCGAAGTTACCGTCGATGTGTTTCACGGTGGTGTTCTGGGTTCCCAACCGGATGCCCTTGAACAGGTTCGTATCGGCGCAATAGAGGTCGGTAACTTCAACCTGGGTCCCATTGGCCCAATGGTAAAAGAAGCTAACCTTGTATCGCTTCCTTTCATCTTTAAGGATGTGCCGCACATGTTCCGCGTGCTGGACGGCGAAGCTGGTGAGGTTGTTTCAGCTGCAATGGGTAAAGCAGGCGTTCTGCCACTGGCATGGTTTGATGCCGGTGCGCGTTCTTTCTACAGCCAAAAGCCGATCAACACGCCCGCAGATGTCGAAGGTCTGAAAATCCGTGTGATGAACAACGATCTTTATACATCGATGATTTCGGCTATGGGCGGAAACCCGTCTCCAATGGCTTTCTCCGAAGTTCAGCAAGCTCTGAAAACCGGCGTTGTTGATGGTGCGGAGAACAATTTCCCGTCGTTCAAGAATGTCGGTCACTATGAAGTGACCACAAATTATTCTTTGTCCGAGCACCTGATTATCCCCGAGTGCATCTGCGTGAACACGGCCAAATTCAACGCGCTGTCGCCTGAGTTGCAAGCCGCTGTGCGCGGTGCAGCAGAAGAAGCCGCACTGGTCCAGCGTGAGCTTTGGGCAATTGGCTCTGAGCAAGCGCGTAAAGATGTTGAAGCGGCTGGTATCACGGTCAACGAAATCGCTGACAAAGGCCCATTCCAGTCCGCAATGGATTCGGTTTATGCAGACTACTTGGCTGCAAATCCTGACATGAAAGCGTTGGTGGAAATGGCGCAAGCTACTGAATAAGTTGCTTTAAAAGTCCAACTTTGAGCGCCCGGCTCCACCAATTGGATGCCGGGCGTTTTGTCTCAAAGGAAATCCAATGCAAGAGCCAGATACCCCACCTGCCGCCATGCGCAACATGGACAGGATCCTTGATCTGCTCGCACGAGTTTGCATGTTGCTGTCCGGCGTCGCCATTGTTGTTATGACAGCGATCTTTGCCTGGCTGGTATTCGGCCGCTACGTTCTGAACAACACGCCCACGTGGGTCGAGCAGGTTTCACTGCTTTTGGTCATGGTCATCGCGTTCCTCGGTGCGGCTGCGGGCGTGCACAATCACACGCACCTCTCTGTTGTCGTGTTCCGCAATATAGTTCCGCCCTCTGTGCGAACGGTTTTCGTCGTGGTCTCTGATGTCCTGATGGCAGGTTTCGGTGGCATGATGTTTTGGTACGGAGTCGAGTTGACCAAATTCAAATGGAACACCCTGATCCCGCTCATCCAATGGTCAGAGGGCTTGCGCTCCTTGCCACTGACAATCAGCGGCGCGTTGGTGTTCCTTTTTTCCACTGGCCATCTGATCCGCCTGTTTCTGGGCCGAGACGAACGCCAAGACAACATAGATCAGGGATAGTCATGGGACTCATGATTCTGTTGGGGGTTTTTGCCCTTTGTGTCATCATAGGCGCGCCAGTGGCATACGCCCTTGGTATCGCTGCATTGGCTTCCTTTTGGTTTGAAGGATTGCCGCTGTTTGTTGGATTCCAGCGTATCGTGTCGGGGATCAACGTCTTTTCGCTAATGGCGATCCCGTTCTTCATCTTTGCAGGTGAGCTTATGTTTCACGGTGGTATCGCGATCCGGTTGGTTCGGTTCGCGCAGGCTGCCGTAGGCGCTGTGCGCGGTGGGCTTGGTATCGTCAATGTCTTCTCGTCCATGTTGTTTGGTGGCATTTCCGGGTCGGCAATTGCCGATATTTCGGCGCTTGGGTCGATCCTGATACCGGTGATGAAAGACAAAGGTTATGATGCCGACTATGCGGTGAACGTCACAGTGACATCATCAATTGCCGGGATCATCATCCCGCCCAGCCACAACATGATCATCTTTGCCCTTGCAACAGGCGGTGCTGTTTCAATCTCAAAACTGTTTCTGGCTGGCGTTGTGCCCGGCGTCCTTATGTGTTGCTGCCTTGCAATTGCAGCGTATGTCGTAGCGGTCAAACGTGGTTATCAGGCCGAGCAGTTTCCAGGTTGGACCGCACTTGCCATTGCTTTTGTGGGTTCGATTCCGGGTCTATTGACGGCCGTGATCATTGTCGGAGGGGTCTTGTCAGGCGTCTTTACGGTGACTGAATCCGGCGCGTTCGGGGCAATGTATGCCTTTGTGGTGACGCTTGTTGTCTATCGCAGCCTGTCCTGGGAAAACTTCAAAACCGCCGTTATCTCTTCGGTGCGCACAACGTCTATGGTGATGATCCTGATCGCCTGCGCTGGTGCCTTTGCCTATATGCTGACGTTCAACCGGGTGCCGACAAAAACAGTCGAATTCCTGTTGGGTATCACAGAAAACCCGATCCTGATCTTGTTGATGATCAACGCTGTGCTGTTGCTCTTGGGGATGATCATGGACATGGCCGCGCTCATCCTTATCTGCACGCCGATTTTCCTGCCGGTGATGAACATGCTGGGTATCGACCCGCTGCAGTTCGGTATGATCCTTTTGGTGAACCTCGGTCTTGGTCTTTGCACGCCACCTGTCGGGACCTGTCTCTTTGTGGGGTGTGCTGTTGGAAAACTACCGATGGAGAAGGCGGTCAAAACGATTTGGCCTTTCTACCTCGCCATCTTTGCCGCGCTTATGCTGATCACTTTTGTACCGGCAATATCGCTGACGCTGCCGAATCTGATCATTGGACCCTAAATCAAAGGAGAATGAGGCGATGCTGACAATAAGACGCCTGGACATCGATGACGCGGGCAAGTTAATCGCAGGAGCGCGAGCCAAAGCGCAGGAAATCGGCGTGCCAATGTGTATTGCCGTCACCGACGAAAGCGGCAACCTCATCGCGTTTGAGCGGATGGACGGCGGCAAGATCACCAGCATCAACCTAGCCATCGACAAGAGCTTCACCGCGGCCGGCATCCAAAAAGGTACGGACGCTCTTGGTGAAGCTAATCAGCCGGGTATGGCCGCACATGGAATATCTTCATCGTTGGGGGGGCGCATGGTGACTGTTGCAGGTGGCCTCCCTGTGACGGTTGACGGACATGTTGTCGGCGGGATCGGAGTGAGCTCGGGCTTACCAGCGCAAGATCTCGAAGTCGCGCATGCAGCGGTCACAGCGCTCTGCGAAGTCTAATTGGAAAGAGTTTAAGGAGTCAGATATGACAAAACCCGTCATCGGTTTCATAGGCCTCGGTCTCATGGGCGGCAACATGGCAGAATGCTTGCAAAACAACGGTTTCGATTTGGTTGTCATGGGTCGTAACAGGGAAGCAGTGGCCGCCACAGTCAACCGCGGCGCTGTGGAGGTTGCGACCCCACGAGAGCTTGCTGCGAATAGCGACATCGTGATGCTTTGTGTAACGACATCGGAAGTCGTCGAAAGCCTGATCTATGGCGACGACGGCATCCTGGCAGGCATAAAAAAAGGTGCTGTGGTCATTGACTTTGGGACTTCCATCCCAGCGTCCACACGAAAAATTGGCGCTGATTTGGCCGCCAAAGGTGCCGGTATGGTTGATGCTCCGCTCGGACGCACGCCCATGCACGCCAAGGATGGTTTGCTGAATATCATGGCAGCGGGGGATATGGCCAACTTTGAGAAGGTGAAGCCTGTCCTGGATGTACTGGGGGAAAATGTCTTTCACCTCGGCGAACTGGGTGCGGGCCACGTGACCAAGCTCATCAACAACTTTATGGGTATGACGACGGCTTGCACCATGAGCCAAGCCTTTGCTGTGGCTGAACGCTCAGGGGTTAACAAACAGCAGCTTTTTGACATCATGTCAGCTGGACCGTCCAATTCCCCCTTTATGCAGTTTTGTAAGAACTACGCGGTGGATGGAGTCAGCGATTTGGGGTTTTCGATTAACAACGCCAACAAGGATCTTGGTTACTTCCTGAAGCTGGCCGAGGACGTGGGCACTCGTGCCGAGATCGCTGAAGGAACCGCGAACAACCTTCAGGCCGCCGCGGACGCAGGCATGGGCGACGGCAACGTGCCGGAAATCTTCGACTATTTTGCCAAGCTTTAGCGTCAGATCAATCAGTCACGCATAGCAGCACCAATTGAACGGGGAAGAACAACCATGAGACTTCAGGGAAAGACCGCAATTGTCACGGGTGGCGGCCGCGATATCGGGCGCGCCTGCGCTGTCAAACTTGCCTCCGAAGGGGCAAATGTCGCGGTGAACTACTTCGCCAGTAATGCCAGCGCCGAGGAAACCGTAACCGAGATCAAAAAGATCGGTGGACAGGCGTTTGCAATGCAAGGCGACCTGAACAAACCCGAAGAGGTCGATGCGTTGATCGCCAAGACGGTCGATACCTATGGCAGCCTGAACATTCTGGTGAATAATGCCGGAGGTTTGATCGCGCGCAAGAAAATCACCGAGATGTCGCTTGAACATTGGCAGGCTGTCATGGATCTCAACCTGACCAGCACGTTTCTTATGGTCAAAGCGGCGCTGCTGCATATGAAATCCGGGGCGATTGTAAACATCGCCAGTCAGGCGGGTCGCGACGGTGGTGGCCCGGGTGCGTCGGCTTATGCAACATCAAAAGGTGCTGTGATGACATTTACCCGCAGTCTCGCAAAAGAACTGGGCCCGGACATTCGTGTCAATGCAATCTGCCCAGGTATGATCGACACGGATTTCCATAACATCCATACTCCCGATGCAGGCCGTCGCGGGCTAGAAGCAGCCGCGCCGCTCAAGCGGCAAGGCCGGTCTCAGGATGTTGCGAACCTAGTGGCGTTTCTAGCAAGCAAGGACGCGGCTTATCTGACCGGAACCAATGTCGATATCAATGGTGGGATGCTGTTCTCGTGACCACGGCAGAACAGGTTACATAATTGTCGAACGCTACCGTTTTTCAAACTTCGAAGTACAGGAAACCGAAAAATGCGTATTCTTGCGATAGGTGAATGTATGGCCGAAATGGCCCCTTCCGTCGTCAGAATTTTTGGAACCAATTGCGTGTTAAGCTATGAGAGAGTTTGGCTCATCCGTCGTGGTGATTATGCGGCCCGTTGCCTGTGATGCAAGCGTGTCTGAACTTTGAAAACGGTCGGGGCACCATCAGTTTCAGTGCCTATTGGCAGATGGTCATACGTGGAGTCTTTCTTTTTGCGGTCATCCTTTTACAGTCTCGGGTTATTGTTAGGCAGCAGAAGGTCTTAGGTTCGTGAATCGCATAGAGAGTGTTTCAGCGCGGCTGTTCAACGTCCCGCTCGCCGAAGTCCTGGTCGATGCCAAACATGGGGATCACACGTTCTTTCAATTGATCACCGTCACCATTCAAACGACGGATGGGATCGAGGGGGTCGGGTATACCTATACGGGGGGCAAGGGAGGTCATGCCATCCTGGCGATGATCCAGCATGACCTGGCGCCGTTCCTTGTAGGAAAAGACGCCGAACAGATCGAAAGCCTGTACGATGCCATGC
This sequence comes from Ruegeria sp. YTSB088, assembly GCF_059609825.1. NCBI lineage: Bacteria > Pseudomonadati > Pseudomonadota > Alphaproteobacteria > Rhodobacterales > Roseobacteraceae > Ruegeria > Ruegeria sp. YTSB088. Next base: position 285,566 of record NZ_JBXWMM010000001.1, read on the forward strand.
AGTGGCACGTGCACTACGTCGCACGGGGCGGGATCGCCTCGTTTGCCATCTCAGCCGTGGATATTGCCCTGTGGGATATTCGCGGCAGAACGCAGAATGCGCCATTGTGGCAGATGGCCGGCGGAGCGTCCAAACGATGCAAGGCCTACGCTGGCGGGATCGACCTGAATTTCTCGTTGAAGAAACTGCTGCGCCAGACCGAAGGTTACCTTGCGCGTGGGTTCAACGCAGTCAAGATCAAGGTCGGGCAACCGGATCTGGCCGACGATCTTGCGCGTGCCCGGGCGGTGCGCGAGATGTTGGGACCGGACCGGTTCTTCATGGTTGACGCGAATTATTCGATGACCGTCGAACAGGCAATCGTGGCGGCCCGAGGGTTCGCCGACTGCGAAATCTTGTGGTTTGAGGAACCGACTATTCCAGATGACTACAAAGGCTATGGCCGAATTGCCGAAGCGACAAGCGTTCCCCTTGCCATGGGTGAAAACCTGCACACCATACACGAGTTCGAATACGCTTTCGATGACGCGAAGCTGAGTTTCATCCAGCCCGATGCCTCAAACTGCGGCGGGATCACCGGCTGGTTGCGCGTGGCCGCGCTAAGCGCACAGCACGGTATTCCGGTTTGCAGTCATGGGATGCAGGAGCTGCACGTCAGCCTTGTTTCTGCGCAACCCAAAGCAGGGTGGCTAGAAGTACACTCATTCCCAATAGACCAGTACACGACCCGTCCGCTGGTTGTGGAAGACTGTCTGGCAGTAGCCCCGGATACTCCGGGAACCGGGGTAGAATTCGACTGGGACAAATTGAACGCGGAACACAGGGAGATGCATACATGACGACCCAGACGATCTCTGCGGCATACTACAGGGGCAACAAAATCTTTGCTGTAGAGCAAGCCCAAGCGACGGCTCCGGGCCCCGGCGAGGCTGCGGTTCGCGTTGCCTATTGTGGGATTTGCGGGACGGATATGCACGTCTACCACGGCAACATGGATGCCCGTGTCGGCCTGAACCGGGTGATCGGGCACGAGATGTCTGGTGTCGTCGAAGCAGTGGGCGAGGGGGTGCATACGGTTCAACCCGGCCAGAAGGTCGTTGTCCGGCCGCTTGATCATTGTGGCGAATGCCCGGCCTGCAAGCGGGGGCATCAGCATATCTGCCAAAATCTCAAGTTTCTCGGCCTGGATACCGATGGCGCCATGCAAGAGATATGGACCGTTCCGGCCCACACATTGCACGTTCTGCCGGACGACTTGCGCATGGATCACGCAGCATTGATCGAGCCAATCGCCGTTGCTTGCCACGATGTGCGCCTGTCTGGCCTGCAACCTGCTGAGGACGTTGTCGTTATCGGCGGCGGCCCGATCGGTATCCTGGTTGCCATGGTCGCGCGGGATGCAGGTGGAAATGTTGTGATTTCCGAGGTGAATCCGAACCGTCTGGCGATAGCCGAAAAACTTGGCTTTGACACGATTAACCCGACCGAATCCGATCTGGTGGCCACGATCAACGCACGCACGGGCGACAAGGGTGCAGATGTGGTTTTCGAGGTGTCGGGAACGCAGCCCGGTGTTGATGCGATGACCGCGGTTGCCGCGACGCGGGCCCGGATCGTAATGGTCGCGATCCATGCTCAAAAGCCCCAGATCGACCTGTTCCAGTTCTTCTGGCGAGAGCTGCAGTTGATCGGTGCTCGGGTCTATGAGCCAGAGGATTATGAAAAAGCCATCGCAGTTGTTGCCTCGGGCGGAGTGGACGCGGATGTTGTGATTACCGACGTCAACCCTCTGTCAGACATTCAGGCCGCGTTCGAAGCACTGGATAGCAGCCCAACCGCAATGAAAAGCCTGATCGAAGTAGGACCGCGTTCATGAGTGTTTTGCAAAGTTTCGACCTGACGGGAAAGACCGCCCTTGTGACCGGGTGCAAACGCGGCATCGGGCGCGGCATGGCCGAGGCACTGGCATCGGCCGGAGCCGATATCATCGGCGTGTCCGCCTCGCTCGAGCTGTCCGGGTCGGATGTCGAAAAAGCAGTCACGGCGATGGGGCGCAATTTCCGGGCTTACCAATGCGACTTCTCGGATCGGGCCGCGCTGCATGGGTTCATTGATCAGTTGAGGGCCGACGGACAAGCCCCTGATATCCTTGTCAACAACGCCGGTACAATCAAACGCAAACCTGCCGCCGAGCACCCGGACGACTGGTGGGACGAAGTGATCGAGGTGAACCTGTCCTCGCAGTTCGTTCTGTCTCGCGAGATCGGCAAGGACATGCTGGTTCGGGGTTCGGGAAAGATCATCTTCACTGCCTCGTTGCTGACGTTTCAGGGAGGGATCACTGTGCCAGGCTATTCGGCCTCGAAAGGTGGGATTGGACAGTTGACCAAGGCATTGGCCAACGAATGGGCCGGGCAGGGCGTGAACGTGAATGCGATCGCCCCCGGCTACATCGCGACCGACAATACCCAGGCCCTGCAGGATGATCCGGTCCGGTCGAAGTCGATCCTGGAACGAACACCACAGGGTCGTTGGGGTACGCCTGATGATTTTGCCGGACCGGTGGTCTTTCTTGCCTCTGCCGCGTCGGACTTCGTCAACGGAGAAATCCTTGTCGTCGACGGGGGGTGGATGGGTCGGTAGCACCGGCAACGCACCATGTGACCCAAAGCGTTAAGTCCCGATGTAGTGCACCTTCAATCGGCGCGTTTTGGGCGTCTCGCGATGTTCGAACAGGTACAGGCTTTGCACGCGACCCAACGGAAGCTGCCCCTGTTCGACCGGGATCGATACTTGAGTTTGCGTCAACAGCGCCCGCAGATGCGACGGAGCGTTGTCGTCCTCGGTCGGGCGGTGGTGATACTTGCCTGGTGACTTGGGTATGAGTTCCTCGAAGAACGTCTCGATATCCTTGAGTACCTCGGGATCGGCATTGGCCTGCACCAACAGCGCAGCACCCGTGTGGACGCACCAAAGGGTCAGCAGGCCCGAGCCAAATCCATGTTCAGACACCGCACGCTGAACGATCCCGCTGATGTCGGTGAGGGATTTGCCGGGCGTTTCAATTGACAGGTCAAAAAACTCTTGTTTCATCCAGCAGGCCCTTTTCCTGATCCCGCGCGAACGCGCCCAGTCTCCTACACCCCATTTGGCGTTCAGCTTTACGGTGCATCCATCGAATTTGTAACGCTGATTGCTTCGCTGTTCATGCAAACAGGCTTTTAAACCTGTCCACACACAGACGAAAACCATCTTCGAAGTTTCCGTTGCCGGGGTGATAAACACTCTCGAAGGAAATGACGCCATCATAGCCGTCGGATCTGAGCGCGTCGGCGATGGGTTGAAACAGAGGCGCAAGCTGGCCTTCACCCATGCGGCAAACTTCCAGCGTTGCCCGCGGCGTGTCGACCTTCACGTCCTTGATGTGAATGTGACCCACGTAGCCGCCGCGCAGTTCTTCATAGCCATCCGGGTATGCCAGTTCATGACACCAGCAGTTGTTTCCAGGGTCCCACAGCACTTTCAACGCGTCTTTTGCGTCCAACTCGTCAATCAGCTTGCGGGCCGTATAGTTGGAATTGACCAGTGTGCCGTTTCCGGTTTCCACGACAAGCTTCACCCCCTCAGTTCTTGCCAGTTCAACCGCAGGCGCGATCAGCGGGGGCATCGAGTTCCATACCCCATGCGCTACGTTCCACTTCTCGGCGCCGTTTTTTCCCCAGAGTATCTGCTCTTTTCGTTGGGTCATGATCCGAACCAGCGAAGACCCCACGATATGCGCCATGTCGATCACGCGTTTCAAGGCGTCCATGTGCCGAGTGTGCAGATCGTCGCCTGGCCTGTTGGCAGCTGTCATCCCTGCAAAGATATGGCGCGACAAACATGACACAGGCTTGCCCCGGTCGCGCAAGAGCGCATCGATCTCGGCAATTTCCTGCGGGGAATGGTCCCCGACCTCCGTATCACCAACGAACTGAAGCTCTGCATAGTCCAAGCCGAACTCGTCCATCACGTCCACGGCATGCCGCAGATCGCGAGAAATGCCGTCGCAAATCACACCTAGTTTCATGTTCGCTCCCCCTCAGCGATGCAATTCTGCGCCAACGATCTCTTCGATGACGCGAGTACACACCCAGTTGTCGCCTTTCGGGTATTTGGTTTTTCCTGCGTGAAAGATCTGCATTGCGGATGACGCTGTGTGCATGGGAACGCCCAACGCACCGGCTAGTGCCAGAGAGATCGTCAGGTCCTTATGCATGGTTGCGATATGACTACCGGTGGCCTCGAACTTGCGGTCAATGATGTTTTCAAGGGCGGTATTCACGACGCCGCACCCCGCGCTGGATGAGGAGAAAACATCAAGCAATGCCTGACCGCTGACACCGGCTTTGGCCGCCAGGGCCGCAGCCTCGAATGTGGCGGAAAAGATCGATCCGATAAGGGATTGCAGGCAGGCTTTCACGGTTTGCCCGTCGCCGGCGTTTTCTCCGACCCGATGAATGGTTGCCGACACTGCCTGCATGACTTCGGCATTTCGGTCCAGCACCTCCTCAGGACCGGCCGCCATCATCGTCAGTGTGCCGTTCTGCGCGCCGGGAAACCCACCCGAGACCGGCGTGTCGATCAGGTGGATGCCCGAGCCCTCCATGTCTTGCCCGATAGCGCCTGCTTCGGCCGGGGTAATGGTCGCCGACAGGATGACCGTTCCGCCTTTGGCCATGTTCGCAACCAGGCCGTTTTCACCCAGAATGACATTGCGGGCCTGATCTCCGTTCATAACCATGACAAACACACTGGCGGCGTGACGGCCGACCTGTCCCACGCTGTCCTTGGGCAGGCCGCCCATGTCGGCAAATGCCGTCAAGCGTGTCTCACTCAGGTCGAAACCGGATGTTTCAAAGCCGTTCTTGATTAGGTTTTTAGCCAGGCCGCTGCCCATGTCGCCAAGACCGATTACGCCTGCGGTTTTCATTTGAACCTCTCCCGTTCTTCCGCCATTGCCGTATGGCAGACGTTTCGAAAAATGATGCCCAATCGCATCGGTTTTCGCGGGAGTTTCACGCGTCTTGAACAGACTTCGGGCGAGTCCGGAAGACACCCCGCTGCCCGTTTACGTACCGTAAGTAAACGAAGAATGCGGCGGTCAGGCAAGCAAAGAAGTGTTGCGGCGGAAAGAAACTGCATGACCCGACGCGTTACGAGAACGCCGCCATGATGCCGCGCAGTTCCGCCAACCCGCGCATTCGTCCGATCAGCGGATAGCCGGGAGTGCTGTGTCCGCCCAGATCGCTCAGCAGTTCTTGTCCGTGGTCGGGCCGCATCGGAATTTGCCAGTCGCCACGCCCTTGGGATTTGCGGCGGCGCTGTTCGTTCATCAATTCGCGAATGGTGCTGACCATGTCGGTGTCGCCCTCCAGATGCGGGGCCTCAAAGAAGTCCGGCTTCTGGCTGTCTGACCCTGCGATGCGTCGGGTGTTTCGCAAATGGACAAAGTGAATCCGGTCGCCATGCCTGCGCACGAAGCCTGGTCCATCGAATTCGGGGGACACTCCCAACGACCCGGTACACAGCGTTGCGCCGTTCGCCGACAAATCAACGGCATCCAGAACGGCGCCGTAGTCATCGGTGTTGGACATGATCCGCGGAAGACCGAGCAACGAAAACGGCGGATCATCCGGATGGCAGCACAAGCGCAGCCCCTGCTCTTCAGCCACCGGAGCGACCTCGGACAGGAAATCGATCAGGTTTGCGCGAAGCCGGTCACGGTCTATGTGAGCATAGGTCTGCAATAAAGCGCGCACGTCCTGCACGCTCCACTGATCGTTTGCGCCCGGCAGCCCCGCAGTGACATTGTGCTTCAATTGGGCCCTGGAATGATCAGACATGCCCAAAAAACGGTCCGTGGCCACTTGTTGGACGGTGCTGGAATAGTCTTCGGACGCGCCCGGCCGCTTGAGAATATGTATGTCGAAAACTGCAAAATCCGTCAGGTCGAACAGCATGGCCGTTCCCCCGTGCGGCTGCGGGGCGCGAAGGGCGGTACGCGTCCAATCCAGGATTGGCATGAAGTTGTAGCAAACGACTTTGATGCCACGGGCGGACAGGGCCCTGAGGCTGGACTTATAGGCCTGCAGATGTTCTGCCATGTCAGCAGACTGCGTCTTGATCGCCTCGGAGACGGGCAGGCTTTCGACAACGTCCCAACTGTACCCGGCAGCGGCCAGCAACGCCTGCCGATCGGCGATGCTCGGTTCGTCCCAGGGTTCTCCCGGCGGGATGTGATGCAGTGCAGTAACAATGCCCTGAACACCGATTTGATGGAGATCGGCCAGGACGATCGGATCATCGGGGCCGAACCAACGCCAGCATTGTTTCATGGCAGCCATCCTTCATACAGCGGGTGATCGGGCCTGATAGGAAGGGCAACGCGCTGCCCGGTACGAGCCGCGTGGTAAACCGCCGTCACGAGCCCGATGGACGCAGCACCGTCCTGCAGCGTAACGGCCGAGTTTGCCTCGAGCCGCAGAGCCTTGCCTACTTCGGTAAAGAATCCTTCGAACCCCGTTGGCTCGACCGCGGCGACTGCAAGAGCGTTGTCGACGGCGACCTGATCCACCGAGTCCCGCGCGACGAATGTCCAAGGCGATTGACCCGGAGCATAGGGTTCCGTGCCAGAAGTCGCGGTCAGTTTTTCAAAGACGAACCGCAGGCGGGTTTCGTCGGTGGCGGCGCCCAGGGAGATGCTGCTTGTGCACAATGCTCCGGAAGTCATGCCAAAGCAGATTGCGGCGCAGTCTTCGGTCTCGATCGGGTTGACCCGCGTTGTGACCATCGCAGACACCCAGGCGATATCACCCGCGATATGAGTCAGCAGATCATGGTTGTGGATCGCATGGCCCAGCACTGCGCCGCCGCGTTCACCGGCCCATGTTCCCCTCCAGGGCACCGCATAGTAGTCTGCCCCTCGGGACCAATGGGTTTCCAGCGCGGCGGTTTGGACGGCTCCGGTCAGGCCTGCGCGCTGCAGATGGCGCAATTGTGCCAGTGACGAGCCCCACCGGTATTGAAAAACCGGAAACACCTGCCTGCCCGCGCTGCGTGCTGCTGCCGTGATCCGATCCACATCCTGCATCGAGGTCGCAAGAGGTTTCTCGCAGACGACGTGTTTTCCTGCGGCCAGTGCCGCAAGGGTGGTCGGTACATGCAGATGGGGCGGCAGACAGACGTCGATGACATCTATCGTCGGATCGTCCAGCGCGTCCTGAATGTTGCTCAGTGCTCGAAAATCCGAGTTCTGTCGGATCTGTTCGATCCGATCCGCATTCTGGTCGACAACGGCGGCTACCTGGAAGGTGCGACCAAGCCGTTCCAGCGCGTTCAGATGCTGCTCACCGATACCTGCGCCAAGGATCGCAACGTTGATCATCTGCGTTCCGCCAATTCCTGCGCGCGCAGCGCCAGTTCCATGACCGTAAAGCAGTGGGTCTGCGTCATTGCGGTTTCGGTCCGGTTGCGGATGTCGTCGACGAGGCGCGCGAAGTAGGGAAGGCCGGCGTCGGTTGCGTCGATCTTTTGGCAGGTTTCGCCGTTGACGAGGATCAGATGGTCTGTACCAGAGGCCCCGCCTACATCGACGTATTTCCGCAACTCGATATATCCTTCGGTGCCCAGGATCGTCAGACGACCATCCCCCCAGTTTGGCAGCGCATCCGGCGTGAGCCAGTCAACCCGGACGTACCCGGTACCATTCTCGCTGCACAGTTTGACTTCGCCAAAATCCTGCAATCCGGGATCGTTCGGGTTTGCGTAGTTCGCCACATAGGCGTTCGTGATCTCCGCGGTTTCTGAACCTGTGTAGTGCAGGAACTGATCAATCTGATGCGAGGCGATGTCGGTCAGAATCCCGCCGTAGCGGTCACGCTGAAAAAACCATTCTGGCCGGGTTGCCCGGTTCAATCGGTGCGGGCCAAGACCGACCGTCTGGATCACGCGTCCGATCGAACCGGCCTTGACCAACTCGGTCGCCCGGGTGCTGACGGGCGTTTCAAACCGTTCGGAAAAATTCACCGACCAGATTCGACTGGTGTCCGCGACCGTTCGCTTGATATCGTCGAGTTGCTCGAACGTCGTACAGCCCGGCTTGTCGCTCATGACATCCATGCCGTGCTGCATGGCGCGGACTGTCAACGCGGCCCTATCCGCCGGTATTGCCGAAATCAGCGCCAGATCCGCCCCGCAGTTCAGGGCGTCTTCCAGTCGGGTCAGCCGCGGAATATCGGGAAACCTTTTGACATAGCCCGCCAGCGTTTCCGGATCGCCTTGTGTCCAATAGCCAACGCAGTCCATGCCGATTTTGCGCATGTTTTCCGTCATGCCATAGATATGGCGGTGGTCCAGGCCAAGGGCGACGCAGGTCAGACTCATGAGGCGACTCGTGTTTTCTGGCCGGTTCGATTGGCGATCTGCATCGCGTCGATGACGGCGTGGGTCAATAGGGCACTGCGTCCGGTGGCCATGGGCTGCCCTTCACCGGCAACGGCCTTGGCAAAATCCTCGATGACCGCTTGATGCCACGCATGGGTGAACGCCATGGGATCGGCCCCTCCGCCTGTGGCGGTGGTTTCGCCAACCGTTGATTTCCGGCCATTGAATGTGGTCAAGGTCAGGACACCTGACTCCAGATAGGCCTTGGCGCGCGTGCCCTGTATGGTGATGGACTCAGCGGCCCCCGGAAACTCGGCGGTGGTCGCCATCAACGTGCCCACTGCGCCGTTTTTCATTTCAAAGACAGCACCTGCCCAATCCTCGGCTTCGAGATCGTGCAACGGAGTTTTTCTCATCACGGCCTGAATGTCCGAGATCGGCCCCAGCAGCCACATCGCAAGGTCAAGCGTGTGGATTGCCTGCGAGATCATGACACCGCCTCCGTCGCGTGCATAAGTTCCGCGACCAGGCTCGTGATAGTAACTCTGATCGCGCCACCAGGGGACACGGATCTCTACCGTTGCGATCGCGCCCAGCTCACCTTGTTCAACTGCCGATTTCAGGGCTTGCGAGGCGGCGCGGGCGCGGTGTTGAAAGACGATGCCCAGCGGCACGCCTGACGCCTCACACCGATCGACGATGGCTGTCGCGGCGTCCAGCGTTCTTTCGATGGGCTTTTCCATCAGGATCGGTTTCGAAGCGGTCGAAAGAACCCGCACCAACTCTGTGCGCTGATCAGGCGGAGTTGCGATGATCGCAAAGTCGACGTTTGGGTCGTTTGCGATTTCGTCGACCGAGCTGAATGCGCGGGTATCGTTTCGCCGCGCGAACTCAGCTGCCTTGTCAGGATTGCGCCCGAGGACTCCGGCAAGACTGAGGCCTTGATCCGATGCCCGAATGGCGGCGACATGCGTGCCAGAAACCATCCCCAAACCAATCAGCGCAATATTCATTCATTCCCCCGGATCACACGGTCAGTCTGCGGGTTCGAACGGGAAAGATGCAACCATTAAAAACTGTGTTAACAATTGCGGGGAACTGTATCGGAGGCAGAATTGATTGGTAGTTTGAAAGGGATGGCAGAAGACCTGTACCTCGGTATCAAGGACCTGCCGATCGTGTCTCCGCATGGTCACTGCGATCCGGGGTGGTTTGCAACCGATGCGCCGTTTCCCAACCCGGCAGAGCTGCTGGTGGTTCCGGACCACTACGTGTTCCGTATGCTCTACTCGCAAGGCGTTCCATTGTCCGAACTTGGCGTTGGCGAAGAGGGCCGCAAGAAGGATCCTCGCGCCGTGTTTCGCACCTTTGCCGAGCATTGGCATCTGTTTTTGGGGACGCCATCCCGGATTTGGATGAACTACGTGCTGAATGAAACGTTTGGCGTGTCTGAGGATTTGTCCTCGTGTACGGCCGACCTGATCTATGACGAGATTTCGGGAAAACTGGCGCAACCTGAATTTCGTCCGAGGGCCTTGTTCGACAGGTTCGGAATCGAGGTTCTGGCCACCACTGATTCCGCTCTCGACGATCTCGCGGAGCATCAGATTGTCCGCACAAGCGGTTGGGGCGGGCGCGTAGTGCCGACTTTCCGCCCGGACGGGGTTTTAGATGGGGCGGACCCGGAATTCGTACAGAACCTGGACAAGTTGGCGGAGCTGACAGGCTGCGATCTGGGCAGCTATGATGGCTACCTCAACGCGCTGCGAATGCGACGAGCTCATTTCATTCAACTGGGTTGTACGGCCACCGACCACGGTATTGAACGCGTGCAGACCGAGTGGCTGGGCGACGCGGATGCGCTTTACCAACGGCTGAGACGGCGGGAAGGTACCGAACAGGACGCCCGCCGCTTCTATGGGCATATGCTGATCGAAATGGCGCAGATGTCCGTCGATGATGGTCTGACCATGCAGATTCATGCCGGTAGCAAGCGCAACACCAACCACGCGGTGATGCGGGAATTCGGACGGGACAAGGGGGCTGACATTCCAATCGCGATGGATTGGGTTACGGGCCTTGAGGCGCTTTTGAACCGGGTTGGAAACACGGCGGATCTGCGCGTCATCCTTTTCACACTGGACGAAGGCTCCTATGCTCGTGAACTGGCTCCTATGGCGGGACATTGGCCGTGCCTTCGGATCGGGCCGCCTTGGTGGTTCCATGACAGCCCAGCCGGGATTGCGCGGTATTTCGATCAGGTCGTTGAAACGGCCGGATATTACAATCTGGCTGGATTCAATGACGACACGCGGGCCTTTTTGTCCATACCGGCACGTCACGACCTGTGGCGACGGGGTGTGGCGCTTCATCTGGTCGAGCAGGTTGCGCGCGGCTATTTCGGGCGGGACAGTGCCGAGCATCTCGCGCGGTTGCTGGCGGTCGATCTGGCGAAACAGGTTTACGGATTGCAAAGCTAAATGGGTACAATTCTTCACTTCGGCCTCGGAAACTTTGCCCGGGCGCATTTGCTGGATTACACCGATCAAGCCGGCGGATGGGACGTTGTCGGCGTCAGCCTGCGTTCATCCTCGGTTCGGGATGGATTGGCCCGACAGGGCTTCGAATACGATCTGTGCGTACAGGGGCAGGGCGTCCGTCGCATCAAAACTCTGCGGGACGTTCTGGTCGCGCCCGAGGATCGTGCAGCGGTTTTCACTGTAATGGCGGATGCTGAGATCATCTCGGCGACCGTGACCGAGAAAGGTTATCATTTGGATGCCGCGGGCAAGCTGAACCTTCAAGACCCGGCGATTGCCGCCGATCTGGCGGGGCAAGGGCCTGCGACGCTGATCGGGTTTCTTGCCTTTGGCCTTGCTGAACGGCGCAAGCCAGTGACGGTGCTGAGCTGCGACAATCGTATGGAGAACGGAAAAACGCTTGAAACAGCGGTTGCCGATTTTTCGAAAGCAGCCAGTCTGGACGTGAATTGGGACGCTGTTCGCTTTCCCAACGCCATGGTCGACCGGATCACCCCGGCCACCACGGACGCCGTTCGCGCAATCAGCGGCGACCCTATGGCTGTTCCGACAGAGGCGTTCTCGGAGTGGGTAATCGAAGATAGTTTCGCCGGCCCGCATCCGGATTGGCCAGGTGTGCAACTGGTCGATGACGTGGTTCCGCACGAGACGCGAAAGCTGCGCATATTGAACGGTGCGCATTCACTGTTGGCTTATGCCGGGCTAGAGCGGGGTTTGACCTATGTCCACGAAGCGGTTGGAGACCCGGTTTTGTGCCCGCTGGTTTCCGAGTTGATGAAAGATGCGGGCGCAACGCTGCCCGCTGCACTGCAAGCACAGGTCCCGGACTATGCCGAGTCCCTGTTGCGCCGGTTTGAAAACCCCGAGTTGGCGCACCGGCTGGACCAAATCGCGATGGATGGCAGTCAGAAGCTGCCGTATCGGTTTGTTCCCACACTCCGTAAAACCGGCTCTCAAGCGGTGATCGCGGGGATGCAGGCCTGGATTTCCTATTGCATGTCCGAGACCGCCGAAGGCAGGGCGCTGAACGATCCTTGCGCGTCGGAAATCGCCTCGGCCGTTAAACAGCCAGACCCGGTAGTGCCGCTTTTGCGCCTTGTCGGCGCTGAGGATCTCGCGCCACTTATCCAGGAATGATTGCGCCGCGGACCTGAACAACAGTGGATGCCAGATTGTGTCCGGCCATCAGGGCCTCAGCCTGCGATTTTCCGGTCAGCAAGGCTGCGAGGTACCCACCGTTGAAACTGTCGCCCGCGGCTGTGGTATCCAGCACGTTTTTGGCAGGCTCATAGGTCTGCTCAATGTTCTGACCGATCGACAGGGGGCCATCCTCTCCGCGTTTCAACGCACCGATGCCGTGATGATCGGAAAAGCGTGCCGCCACCTGATCCGGGCTTTCCCCGAACAGCGCCATCTCGTCGTCAATGGACGGCAGGGCTATGTCTGCACGCTGCCAAAGCCGTTGGTTGATCTGCCGGGCGTGCTCGATGCTGTCCCAAAGACGCGGACGAAAGTTGCTGTCATAGACTAACCGGATGGAAGAGCCTTCGAGCCAGTCCAGCAGCGCAAGTCTCACCTCGTGCGGAAGAATGGCCACGGAAATCCCTGACAAGTACAGCACGTCGTAGCCGTTCAGCAGACTGAAGTCGTGATCGCCAAAAAGCTGACGGGCGGCTGCCTCGCTGCGCCAATAGGTAAAGCTGCGTTCACCGTTCGCAGATGTCGTGATCGCATAGAGTCCCGGGGAGGCGTTCGGAATGATGCGGATGCCGGATGTCACGATACCATGACTGGCGATGAACCCCGCGATACGCTCCGAGAACGGGTCGTCGCCCAGACATGTTACATACTCCACCTGCAAATCAGGAGCGGCGCGGTGCATGTAGATGGCGGTGTTCAGCGAATCCCCAGCGACGCCCACCTTTGCGCCAGATTCCAGCATGGACAATTCGATCATGGCTTCGCCGATACAGGCAATTCGCGTCATTTCTTTTCTCTTTTCCAGATTATGAGGCCTGCAACCATGATCAGCGCGGCCCCTGCCAATGTGAATGCGTCCGGTATCGTGTCAAAGAACAGATAGCCCCAGATCGCAACGTAGATCAGGAACGAATAGGTGAATGGCATCAACTGGTTCGCCGTTCCGAAACGATGCGCGTTCGTCAGCAGTTGATGCCCGCACCAGCCAAAGACGCCAAGACCGATCAAAACAATCAGGCTCCAGGTGTTTTCCGGCTGGACCCAGAACCAGATGGCGAAAGGCAGTAGGACCACCGTCCCGGTAAGCCCGAGGTAGAACTGCATGGTGTTCACGGCAACAACCCCGGACAGCCTGCGCGTCATCATCGAGTACAAGGCCAACGCTGTGGCGTTGTAGACGATCAGCAACATGGTCGGATGAAAGGCCGTGCCAAGCGGCCGGACGACAACCAGAACCCCCAGAAAGCCGAGGATGATGGCCGCCCAACGCCAAGGGCCAACGCTCTCTTTCAACACGAAAACGGACAGAAAACACACGATGACAGGGCTTGAGAACATGATCGCTGACACGACGGTCAAAGGTAGAAACCGCAGGGCATAAAAGTTGAAAACGGTCGCAGAGATCAGCAGCAAGGCCCGGCTGATGACTTGCCATGGGTGGTCGGTCTTGAACCGGCCAACCTCAATCCCGCCTTTGGCGATCACACCCACCGAGATCACGAAGTGCCCCGCGTAACGCATGAACGCCAATTGAAATGCCGGCACGCCGGCCAACGCCAACCACTTGGCCCCAAGGTCCACCAGTGAAAAGAACAGCCACGCCGTCAGCATCAGCACGATGCCCAGACGCGGCAAGTCCGCGGTGGGGTTGGCGGTGACGGCCATCGTTCAGGTGTTGAAGCGCTTGACGTAGTAGTCAACCATCTGGCTGACCATGTCATCCGCCTGACCGTGGTCGCGCGCGTCGTTCAGCGCTGAAAGCGCGCCCTGCGACATCACGCTGGTAACACCGGCCTCGCGCGCCATGCGGTCATAATACCCAAGGTCTTTTGCCGCGTTCTTGATGGCGAAGGCGAGTTGGTTCGGGTCATTCTCGACACCGTAGGCTTTGACGAAATCCATCATTCCGGAATGCAGCGGTCCTGCGGCCATCACGTCATAAAGCTGCCTGCGGTCAACACCGGTGATATCTGCCATTGCAAAGGCTTCGGCCATCGCGTTCGCGACGGTCATTGCGAAGAAGTTGTTGATCAACTTGATGGTGTGCCCCGATCCGACAGGGCCAAGGTAAAAGACGTTTTCGCCCAAGTCCTTCAGTGTCGGCCCAGCCTTGTCAAAGGCTGCCTTGTCGCCGGAAGTCATGATGTTGAGCTTGCCTTCCAGCGCGTGCGAGGGCGTCCGGCCAAGAGGCGCATCAAGATAGCTTCCGCCGGCTGCGGCAACCTCCTTGGCCAAGGCGCGTGTGCTGCCCGGAAGCGAGGTGCCAAAGTCGATGACGATCGCCCCGGGCTTCAATCCCTCGATCACGCCATCTGCACTGCGCATACGACCCTCGACCTGTTCAGAGGTTCCCATGCACAGCATCACGATGTCGCTGGCTTGTGCCAGATCTCGGGCGTTTTGCGCCTCACGGGCCCCCCGGTCAATCGCGTCGTCCAGATGCGTTCGGTCGCGGTTTCCCAAGACCGTGACCGAGTATCCCTGGTCCAACAGCCGGCTTACCATGGCTCCGCCCATTAGTCCCAGGCCGATAAACCCGATTGATGGTTTGCTCATTGGTTTCCCTTTCCGTAAATGTCTCTGGTTTTCATTCTTGTGTCTGGCGCGAGCGGTTTTGAAGTTCGGATGCTCATATTACCCGGCGTGTAATCATAGGTTTTTTGGGTGGTCCGGTTCTTCGCCGGGGCCGGATTTCCTTCAGGTCGGCGCCCGCGCTCGAGCTGACCGCGCTTTTAGCCCCTGTTCTATCCGTGATGTGACCTCGAGCGTCCGGGCCGCATCCTCGACGTCGATCAACGGTGAGGCGCCGTCGATCACGTCAAGAAAGTGATCCAACTGGGCCTCCAGCGGCTCGCGTTTTTGTTTCGGTCGTAGAAGTTGGTCTTTTTGGGCCGCAGTGCCCCAATCCTTTCCACGCCACAGGGTCATGGAAGGAAAACTTACAGCGCCCTTGGTTCCAGTGATCCACATCATGTCCTGTCGGGTCGTGCCGATGTTCGGGTTTTCGCCGGTTCCTGCCTCAAACCCCCATGGGCTGGGCGCAGAGTCGGCAAAGCTGATGGTGCCTGTCGCGCCGTTTTCGAAGGCGATCGCGACGGCGCCGCTTTCTATCCGATCCGATCCGCGGACCGACGCGCCGGGCAGGGCTGCGACATCCGAGATTTCTCCGATCACAAAGCGCATGACATCGATATCGTGCACTAGATTGATCATGACCGGGCTGCCATCCGAAGTCCGCCAGTTCTGTTCAAAATAGCTGTTGGGTTTGCGCATGGCCCACAGCAACGAGACGTTGATGACTTGTCCAATCGTACCTTGCGCGATCACCTCTTTCAGTTGCTGCAAGGTTGTGTGATAACGCCGATGGTGGCCTACAAGGCTGCGGACATTAGCCTGGCGAACGGCCGTCCTCAGGCGCAGGGCATCATCGACTGATGCGGCAACCGGCTTTTCGATTAGCATGTGCCAACCGCGGGATGCGGCCAGAATGCCATGTTCTGCATGCAGGCGGGTCGGCGTCGCAATGATGACGCCATCCACCGGGTCCTGCACCTCGTCCACACTAGCAAAACGCGGCACTTCTATCTTGATCGAGCCATCTGGATCGGCCAACCCGACCAACATGCAGCCGGGATGCTCAATCACGGCGCGGACGTGGCGGATACCGATCAATCCACCGCCGGCTACAAGGATCCTTTTCACATCACTGCTCCGATTTGCCAGGGAACGAATTCGTAGTCACCCAAGCCCTGCGCCTCGGACTTGGTTCGCGCTCCCGAGGCGACTTGGAGCAGCCGGCGGTATATTTCCTGTCCTTTTTCTTCGACGCTGACCCCTTTGGTCAGAATGTCTCCCGCATCCACGTCCATGTCTTCGGGCATGCGAGTCGCCAATTCAGAGTTGGTGGCGATTTTCAGCGTGGGCGCCGGTTTGGATCCAAAGGCAGAGCCACGCCCCGTGGTGAAGCACACAAGGTTGCACCCGGCCGCGATCTGCCCGGTTACCGAGGCCGGGTCATATCCGGGGCTGTCCATAAAGGTGAATCCTTTGCGGGTGATGGGTTCGGCGTATTTGAACACGCCGGTCAAAGGGCTGGTTCCGCCCTTTACCGCCGCCCCCAGCGATTTTTCAAGGATGGTCGACAGACCCCCTTGTTTGTTGCCGGGGCTTGGGTTGTTGTCCATTGAGGCATGATTGCGGGCGGTGTAGTCCTGCCACCAATTGATCAGTCTGATCAGCTTTTCGCCAGTTGCCCGATCGAGAGCGCGACGGGTCAGAAGGTGTTCTGCTCCGTAGATCTCGGGCGTTTCCGCAAGGACACCTGTGCCGCCTTGGGCGACCAACAGGTCGCAGGCGTGTCCGAGCGCCGGGTTCGCGGTCACACCAGACCAAGCGTCCGATCCACCGCATTGCAGCGCAACCATAAGTTCGGACGCTGGGGCTTCGCTACGCCGTGCCTTATTGGCAAGGGGTAGCATCTGATTGATCTTGCTGATGCCCATCTCCACGGTCCGGCGCAATCCGGCGACGTTCTGGATGTTCATCGTCTGGAAGGTGGGGCTCTGCTTTAGCCCATACGCGTCCAGCAGCCAGTCGATCTGGTTCATCTCGCAGCCCAGACCGACCATCAGAACGGCAGCGTGGTTGGGGTGTTTCGCAAACCCCCACATGACTCGTTGGAGAGCTTCGAAACCGTCGCCGGAATCGGCCATTCCGCAGCCCGTTCCGTGGACAAAGGCCACCACGCCATCGACGTTCGGATACTCGGCCAACTTTTCCAGCGTAAAGTGATTTGCGATCATGCGAGCCGCTGTCGCCGAACAATTCACGGTGGTCAGGACCGCGACATAATTGCGGGTGCCGACCCGGCCGCTGTCCCTGTGGTAACCCATGAACGTATCGACCGAGGTGGCGGGTTTCGTGGGCCTGAGATCCGTCGCGAACTCGTAGTTCACGCTGGTGTTGCGGAACTCGACGTTGTGGGTATGGACATGATCGCCGAGTTGGATCGGTTGAGTGGCATAGCCGATAATCTGGGCGTATTTTCTGACCGGTTCGCCTGGCGCAAGCATCCGCATGGCGACCTTGTGACCTGAAGGGATGCGCGCATTAGTCGTGACATCCTCGACAACACTGCCTGCCTCCAAGGGTCGAGTGGCAACCACCACACTATCCGTTCGATCTAAACGTACAAAAGTCATAGTCAGCTTTCTTAGCGGCCGAATCTAGGCGCAAAAGGGCGAGTCTGATGTCCACCGGTGAAGATCAATATGCGGTTGTCCGGACAGCCGTGCTCGCGCCGACTCCCAGTTGGCCTTGCAGACACGCCAATCCCGCAATTCGGTTTCGGGGCACGATCTGGACCTTGCGATGAAGCTGGGGAAATGGTCTCGGCCTGTGGGCTGACCTGCCGCGCTGAAGCGGATATCGAACGACCAGCGGAACCTGTCTGTTTCATTGACCAGCGAAGCATGTGGCGTCAAAGGGTCAAACAGGATGATCCCACCCGCCTTGACAGGCAGGGGCAGGGCGCGGTCTTCGTCAATGAACCCCTCGGCAATACCTGTCTGCGTCCGCGCACAATGCGGCAGGATTGATTGATCCTGGGTCTTTGGCAGCACTTGCAGGCAGCCGTTTTTGACCGTTGCATCGTTGACGGCAATCCAAACCGTGACCATGTCGGACTGGTCCGCGTCCTCTAACGCAACCGCCCGGTCCTGATGCCAGTCCGTTGCGGTGATGTGCGCGCGAACCTCGTCCTTTGTCAGCATGAGGGCAGGTGGCTTCAGCCGAACGTGCTGGATCGGATTGCTGACCAACTCTGGCCCGATCAACTGCTCGACGATGTCCAGCATGGGGGGGGTCGTCAGCAAGTCGAACACGGCGGGCCCAATATGGAAAGGTGTGTCCGCCATGATCCGATCGCCGGGCAACGAGATGTCCAGCGGCTGGAAATAGTCGCAACCAGCCTGATAGGCGGACAGTAGTTTGTCCCAGAAGGTCATTCCGGACGGCTCGTCCTTGACCAGACCCTTTTTGTACCAACCATCATAGAGCCGGTTCAGGACATCCGAGTATTCGGCTTGTACCCGATCCAGGACATCGGCGGGAATTACATCCTCGACCACGAGGTATCCATCTGTCTGGAACTTGCCAATCTGATCTTGTGTCAGCATGGGTGTTACCTCACAAAAGCAGCGCGATGATGCCCGGCCAGATCAGAAGAACGGAAAGCGCCAGCAACTGGATCCCGATGAATGGGAGGAAGCCGCGGAAGATATCCGTCAGGCTGATATGCGGAGGGGCCACCGACTTCAGGTAGAACGCGGCCGGGCCAAATGGGGGGGACAGGAAGCTGACCTGCATGTTCATACAGAATACGACGCCAAACCAGATGGCGACATGGCTCGGCTGCAACTGGCCAATGAGTCCGATTTCCTCAATGGGAAGGCGCAGGACGATCGGCAGAAAGACAGGAATGATCAACAGGACGATGCCGACCCAATCCATGAACGCGCCCATGAACAGCAGGATCAGCATCATTACCAGAATGACCAGCATGGTCGGCAGGTCCTGCCCGACGATCAGATCGGCCACATATTGAGGCCCGCCGGCTATGGTGTAAGCACCCGCCAGCGCGGCGGCCCCGATGGTCACCCAGATGATGGTGCCAGTGGACTTCAGCGTCCGCATCAAACTGTCCCAAACCAGCTCGAATGATCCTTCGCCCCGCAGAATGGCGATGATCAGAACGGCGAAGGCGCCCATGCCTGCTGCCTCGGTGATGCCGGTGATCCCGCCATAGATCGAGCCGAGCACGACGCCGATGACGACCAGCGGCGCGACGAGACCTTTGCCCATTTCCCACCCGATTTTGGCGCGCTGCCTGCCAAAGACGAAGAAGATCAGCAGAAGGGCGACGATCGTGATGCCGGCAAACCAAGGCAGGTAGTCAGCTGTTCCCAATCGCGCTGGTTCGCCCTGGCTGGCGGCGTTCGAGCCAGAAAGCTCGAAAAACGCGGCCCGGACAAACAGAACGGTGGAAAAACCGGCTACGACGATGCTCATGAAGGCCGCAAACAGCTTGCGTTTTTCAACCGGTTCGGGGTCGTTCGGGTCCGGTTCAGGCAGCGGCGCGTGGTGAGGATTCAGCCGCGTGCGGATGATAATGTACAGGATGATCATCGAGGCCAGCATGAAGCCGGGAATGAACGACGCGGTGAACAACGACTTGATCGAGGTTTCGGTGATCAGCCCATAGATGATCAGAACGATCGAGGGCGGGATCATGGTACCCAGCGACCCCGAGGCGCATATTACGCCGATGGCGAGATTCTGATCGTAGCCAAGGCGCAGCATCTGGGGCAGGGCGATAAGGCCCAGCAGGACAACCTCACCGCCGATAATGCCGGACATGGCCGCCATGATAACCGCCATGATCGAGGTCACGATCGCGATGCCGCCACGTGTTCTGG
Source organism: Ruegeria sp. YTSB088 (assembly GCF_059609825.1). Taxonomy (NCBI): domain Bacteria; kingdom Pseudomonadati; phylum Pseudomonadota; class Alphaproteobacteria; order Rhodobacterales; family Roseobacteraceae; genus Ruegeria; species Ruegeria sp. YTSB088. The sequence continues at coordinate 305,205 of NZ_JBXWMM010000001.1, forward strand.
ACAGCCAGACATTCAGCGACGAATACATGTCGCGCGCGATCCCGGACCGCTCTAGCAGCGACGCCATGAAGATAAACAATGGCACGGATATGAGCACGTAGTCCGTTAAGAGTCCGTATATCTTCTGCGCCAGGATATAGAGTGGCCCTGTTCCCGGCCGGCCGGTCAGAATGCCGTCGCCGAATGAAAATGGGTTCAAAAGAAGTGTAGGTTCGAACTTCAGGACGAGAACCAGAACCGCAAGCGAGGCCGAGGCCAGACCCAAGGGCATACCGATCGCCAGAAGCACGATCAGGGCGACCATCAGGATGAGTGAGATTGTTCCAATATCCATCAGTCTTGTCCCACCGCCCGCTTGATCATTTCAATCTCATCCTCATCCGGTTCATCCGTGTGGATTTCCGGTTCTTTGTTCCAATCCGAGATCAGGTTCAAAATTGCTTGCATTGCGACGAGCGTAATCACGATCAGCACCATCGGCTGCAATGTCGCCGGGATCGGAGGATTGAAGGCGGAGCCATAAAGCTCCCATTTATAGAGCTTGTTGACGAACACCTGTTTGTAGCTGCCGTAGACCAGAAAGAAGGCAAACAGCACGATCAGTATTGTCGAAACCGTATCAAAAACGCGCTGAAGCCAACGTGGAACTGCATCGTACAGCAGGAATATTCTAATGTGACTGCGTTGCTGCATGGCGTAGTAGCCAGACATCAAAAACACAAAGCTGGCGAACCAGAGTGTCATTTCGTTGGCCCACTCGGTTGGCTTTTCCAATATGTAGCGCATGAAGACTTCGTAGAGCATCACGACAGTCATGATTGCTATCATCATCATCGTAACTCGGCCTATGAACAGGGCGACGCGGTCCATAACCGTCGAGCCTTCGAACTCCATCGTCGCCGGGCGCACGGTCTTTGTGCCAATCACTGCAAGAACAGGTAAAAGCACTAGCGCGGCCACGTCGATGACGTCGATGTACCCCCCGAACACACCAGACATTTCGGGCGTGACGTCGCTGCGGAGGTAGATTTCCGTTACCTGACTTTTGAGAGATTCTGAGGTGTAAGGCAGCCAATCCAACAGGAATGCTGGAAGATGCCAAACAAGCCAACTGGCAGTCGCGACGAAGGCCAACGGTATGAGCCATTCAATTGGTCCGCCTGAATTCTTGTGCATCGCGTAACCCTCGTCCCTATCCTTCGATCCTGTAGTGATCGATAAAGTCTCGATCCGGCTCGACACCCAGTCCGGGGCCAGTCGGGATCATGACACGGCCGTTGTTGGCCTTGACCTGATTTTGAATTTCCAGCGGAACGGTCAGCAGATCGTCCCGAAACTTGTTGTCCGTTGTGTCGAACTCCAGCATTGGCTCCCATGGATGCAAACCGCCTGGAATTGCTGGCATGGCGGCCAGTAGGTGCAGATTAGTTGCGACGGCGATGGCGCTGCCCCAGACGTGATTTACGACCGGAGTGAAATGTGCGTGGCATAGGGCCAGTACCCTGAGATACTCTGAAACACCGCCCAAAGCGCATACTTCTGGCTGCGCTATATCGATGCCGCGATTTTCAAGAAGATTGCGCCAGGCCCAGCGATTGAATACCGCCTCTCCGCCCGAGATGTTGACTTTAAGCGAAGAGCGCAGTTCGCGGTACCCGTCAATGTCTTCTGGCGCGACGGGTTCTTCGAACCAATATGCGTCCAGTTCTTCCAACGCACGACCGACAAAAAATGCGTCCGAAGTCGTATAGGCATGGTTTGCATCGACCATAAAAGGAAAGTCGTCACCAACTCCGCGTCGCACCGCCTCGCACAGCTTTACATCTGGCTTAGGACCAAAGCCGGTTTTCATTTTGGTCGCGGTAAACCCCATTGCCTTGATCTTTGCAGCTTCATCTTCGAAACGGTTGGCCAGATCAGAAATCGGTTCATCCCGCAGCATCATGCCGTAGCCGTAGCACGGAACACTTGTCCGATGCGCACCGCCGACAAGCTTGTGGAGGGGGAGGCCAGTGATTTTGCCCGTGATGTCCCAAAGGGCGATATCTACCCCGGACAAGGCCTGCATCGGCATTCCACTTTGCCCATGATCTCGGAGAAGGTTGTACACCTTGTGCCAGATCACGTCTTTGTCCAATGGGTCCAAACCCAGCACCATAGGTTGGATTACTTTTTCGACGATGGACTTGTTTGCTACTGCTATGTTGCCGGGGCCAAAGCACTCTCCCCAGCCTGTCACCCCTTCGTCCGTTTGAACTTCAACGAGATGGGTTGTCCGCTTGTCATAATACTGCTGCGAATAGCCCAAAACTTCCGGCATGTCGTACTGCAGTACGTGACTTATTATTCTTTTGATTTTCATGAAGTTCTGGATCCCGGCGCCGATCCGGAGGGGCCGCTAGTGCGGCCTCTCCGTGCGTCGTAATTCGGTCGAAGCCTGACTACTGCATTGCTCCCAGGTCACGCAGGAAGTTGATGTGACTTTCCAAAAGTGCCTGTGCCTCAGGGGTCGTCGCGAATTCAGTCCAACCGACCTGAACGGCCGCGCGATACGCTGCCAGGTCTTCAGGCGACCATTCGTACAACTGAACCCCTTTTGCTTGCAGGTCTTTTGCAGTCTGAGCGTTCTGCACTTCATTGATTGTGGCATTGTGCAATGCCAAGCTATCCATTGCGACTTCCATGATCTTCTTGTGGTGCGCAGGCATAGCTTCCCAAACGTCTTTGCGACAGGCTAGGTGATCTGCAGGCATCGAGTGAAAACCGGGATAGTTTGTGTGACCTGCGATCTCGTATAGACCCAGACCCACGTTGTTAGTCAGGTTTGCAGCATCCGCGCCATCAATGATACCGGTTTCTAAAGCCGTAAAGATTTCGTTGAAGTCCATCACGATCGGAGAAGCGCCAAGTTCCGCGAACACTTTGGTCGCCAGGCCTGGAGGCGAGCGGAACTTCCAATCCTTGAAGTCTTCCACTTTTGCAATCGGCTTGGTCGAAGCAAGCGACTCCGGCCCGGGAATCCACCATCCGATGAATTCCATGTCGTAGCCGTTGTACAGATCGTTTACGGCTTCTCTACCGCCGCCATGAAGAAGCCAAGCCATTTGCTGATATGGGTTCTGGTATCCGCCGAGCAGGTCGCCCGCAAACTGGAAGGCCGGATTCTTACCGGTCTGATAGCCGCCACCCGTCATGTCGCAATCCAGAATTCCCGTAGCTGCGGCATCGAATGTTTCAACTGATTTGACCACCGAAGAGGAATAGAACATTTCAACTTCGATTTCGCCGTTCGACATTTCCTGAATGTCTTCAATGAATTTTGCGGCCATCTGGCCAGATAGAGTTTCGGGCGAGAAATGGGTTTGAATTCTGAGCTTCGTTGTTTCAGCCATCGCAAAGCCGGCTGCCATTGTCGTGGCTACGGCCGCCACGGCCGCTGTCTTGACTATTTTCATATTGTCCTCCCAGACGTTGAGCGTTGCGCGGAGTGGGAGATCTTGCTGCCTCCTTTGCTGTCACGCGAGTAAACGTTAAGCCGACGAATCGAATGCAACAAGAAAAATTTGAAATTACGAAAAATTTCGAGATTCTTGTAAAAATTCGAAAATAGCGTTAAGACGCTCCTTGGACAAACTTGAAGGCGCATACTGGGATGAACGAAGAAGTAGATATTTATCAAGATCTTAAGATGCGTCTAATCTCTAATGGATTCGAACATGGATCCAAGGTGCGGGCCGAAGAACTGCGAAAAGAGTATGGCTGCTCTGCGAGTGCAGTTCGTGAAGTCCTTTTTCGTTTGGCCGCTGTTGGTTTGGTGGACTTTCAGGAACAAAAGGGATTCCGCGTGCCAAAGCGTTCCCCGCAGAAGCTTATCGAATTGACACACGTCCGTGTTTTGCTGGAGGCAGAAGGCACAGCAATGTCGATCCGAAATGGCGGAGTGGATTGGGAGGCAAGATTGACGGCTGCACATCACAAACTCAGCCATATCGAAAAACGCATTCACGCCGCAAACGACCCGAGCGACCTTGTCGAGATCTGGTTTGCCTCGGAGAAGGAATTTCACCAAACGTTGATTTCTGCTTGTGGATCGGAAACGTTGAAGCAAATGCATGGCCGAATTTATTCTCAATTCAGACAGCAATTGATGGTGGCAGACCGCAATTTCGAGTTCATCTCTCAAAACATAAGGCATCATGCAGATATACTAGAAGCTGCTCTGTCAGGGGATGAGCAATTAACAAGAGACAAAATTCACGACCACCTTAAGCGCCACTTGACCGGAAAGACGATGGGCCATTAACGCTTGTAATCATCTTCCAGATACACGCGGACAATATCGTCAAAACTCGATTCCGCCCGGAATCCCAAGTCCAGCGCACGATCCGTTTCAAAGTCACGGGGCCAATTCTTAACTATACTTTCAATTGCCGCGTCAGGAATACGTTTTATTAAGGCAACTGCGTCTTGGCCGGCTACAGTACGCAGCGCTTCAATCTGTTCTGATACCGTGCAACTTACGCCAGGCATATTCAACGAGCGTCGGTCGTTCAAAAGTTCGGTGTCCAAGTTGGCAGCGTGGGTCAAGAAGGCCGCTGCTGCGCGTGGACTGGCATGCCAGTGGCGTACAGTATCGGCAACAGGCAATATGGCCTCCTCTCCGTTCAAAGGCTCTCGGATAATCCCTGAAAAGAAGGACGAAGCGGCAGCGTTGGCTTTACCGGGGCGTACGCACAAAGTCGGCAACCGCAGAGAAATACCGTCGATAAATCCTTTTCTGCTAAAGTCCGTGATCATTATTTCAGATGCCGCTTTCTGCGCCCCGTAACTGGTTAAAGGCGCAGAGAGAAACTGATCATTTATCTTGTCGGGGAATGGTGCTCCAAAAACTGCTATGGAAGAGGCAAAAACCAATCGCGGCCGGTACTCGCCTTTGGACACCTCGTGTTCATCTTTGAGCGCGTTTAGCAGTGACCACGTCGCCATGAGGTTGACGTCCCAACCCAATGCAAAGTCGGTCTCAGCTTGTCCAGAAACTATAGCAGCGAGATGGAAAATGACGTCTGGGCGCTGTGCGGCGAAAGACTTGGCTACGCCGGGCGCTGTCAAGCTTCCCTCAATCTGATTGCCTACCGCACTGTTTGGCGGAAACGCGAGATCGAACAGTGAGACTTGGGCATTCACACCAAAGGTCTTTTCAGCCGCAATGCGATGAGCCAACTTCTGGCCCAACATCCCTCCTCCGCCAATGACAAGAATCGGGTTCACGACATTTTGTTCCGTTTTTTGAGTTCCAGATACAGAGCCGAATGGTCCAGTTCAGCCCCAGCCATTTCGTCAATAAGATACTTGAAGCGGTCGCGTACAGATTGCGTGTTGGGCAGTTCGATGCCTAGGCTTCTCGCTTCTTCCAACGTGTTGTCCAAGTCCTTTAGCTGAAATTTACACAAGCCACCGGGTGCGAAATTGCCCTCAGACATTCGTTCACCGTGTTGTTGCAGGATAACGCTATCAGCAAATCCGCCTTTCAATGCCGAACGCAGGGCCACTGGATCCGCACCCCCTTGCTGTGCCAAAAGTGTCGCTTCGGCGACGGCTGAAATTGTTACAGCAACAATTGTTTGATTGGCCAGTTTGCACAATTGCCCTGAGCCACTAGGGCCGACGTGGACAGGTTGGCCCATTGCTGAAAGAATTGGTTTAACTTGCTCCAGTACGTCTTTGTCTCCTCCTACCATGATCGCAAGGGTTGCCGCCTCGGCGCCTCTTGTGCCACCGGAAACCGGGGCATCCAAATGAGATATCCCCATCCTGGCCAATTGCGCGGATTGTTCTCGGGCGTGTTCAGGCTTGGCGCTAGACATATCAATCCAGATCATTCCAGGCTTCAAGTGCTCGCAGAACGCCGCGTCAGCCAACAGCGCACCAGTTGCGTATCCATCCGAAAGCATGGTCACAATAATGTCTGCATCCGCTATCGCCAGCGCGGCGGTGTCCGTTACCGTCGCACCTTCCGCAACCAAGGGTTTGGCTTTGTCTAGGGTTCGGTTCCATGCGGTCACAGACAAGCCAGATTTGAGGAGATTCCGCGCCATGGGAACGCCCATCAGGCCGGTTCCCAACACAGCGACATCAAACTGTTTGCTCATGATTTCCTGTCCTCCTAGGGATGTATCACGCTTGGTTATGGCCAAACCACAATCTCTGTCATACGCTAACGTTTCTGGCCTCACATGCCACAAGTCGTCGAAGTCTTGCCAAGGTTTCTTTGAACTTCAGTTGATCCGTGGACCAAAAGCCAGCGGTGCAATTGTGACTAAGGAAGTTGGAAAATATAAATGGTAGAAAGACTTAAGGGAAAGCGTGTGTTGGTTACAGCTGCGGCGCAAGGGATCGGACTTGCCAGCGCGGTTGCAATGGCGAGAGAGGGCGCGATTGTCTATGCGACCGACATAAACATCACAAACCTAAACTCGATTCGGGGAGAGAATCTCGAAAATTTAGAAATTTTCGAGATGGATGTAACGAATGATGAAAGTGTCCAAGAAGGTGCCGAGCGGGCCAAACCAGACGTTCTGTTTAATTGTGCTGGGTTCGTGCATCACGGCACAATTCTCGAAGCAACAGATGACGAATGGGATTTTGCCATGGACCTAAACGTTCGTTCAATGGTGCGCACTGTTAAGGCTGTTTTGCCCGGAATGCTTGAGCGTGGCGGAGGGTCGATAATCAATATGTCGTCCGCGTTGGGATCTGTAATAGGCGCGCCAAATCGCTTCGTCTATGGCGCGACTAAGGCTGCTGTTGTTGGGCTAACGAAATCGGTGGCCGTGGATTTTATAACGCAAGGAATTCGGTGCAATTGCATATGCCCGGGAACGGTCGACAGTCCCAGTTGGCGGGGCAGGGTCGATAAATTGGGCAAGCAACTGGGCAGCAGAGAAGAAGCGCTTGCACAATTTGTGGCACGTCAACCTATGGGGCGTGTGGCAAAAGCAGAAGAGATTGCTGCATTGGTCGTCTATCTGGCGAGTGATGAGAGTGCATTCACCACAGGACACACACATATAATTGATGGGGGTTGGTCAGGCCAATGACAGTAATATCAAAGGATGATCTGCGGTCTCGCAAGTGGTTTATGAATTCTGAAAACTTGGAAATGACCGCGTTGTATCTCGAAAGATATCTCAACTACGGACTGACCCGTGAGGAGCTGCAGTCGGGCAAGCCAATAATTGGCATTGCTCAGACCGGTAGCGATTTAAGCCCTTGCAATCGGCACCATATCGAGTTGTCCAAACGCGTTCGCGACGGGATCATCGCTGCCGGGGGAACGTGCATTGAAATTCCCGTGCACCCGATACAAGAGACCGGTAAACGGCCAACTGCCTCTTTGGACCGCAATCTCGCTTATCTGTCCTTGGTGGAGAGTCTATTCGGGTATCCGATTGATGGCGTTGTTCTGAACATTGGTTGCGACAAGACCACGCCCGCACTTCTCATGGCCGCTGCGACTGTCAACATCCCAGCGATCGCCCTGTCGGTCGGCCCCATGCTCAACGGCTGGTGGAAAGGTGAGCGCGCCGGATCGGGAACGGTTATTTGGAAAGCGCGCGAAGACCTTGCAGCTGATGAAATTGATACCGATGAGTTTATGGAAATCGCTGCTGCCGCAGCACCTTCGGTTGGCTATTGCAACACCATGGGAACGGCGACGACCATGAATTCGCTTGCTGAAGCCTTGGGAATGCAATTGCCGGGATCAGCAGCCATACCAGCCCCGTATAGAGAGCGCGGTCAAATCAGCTATGAAACCGGTAAACGCATTGTGGACATGGTCTGGGAGGATTTACGCCCCAGCGATGTGATGACACGTCAGGCTTTTGAGAATGCGATTGTCATTAACTCGGCCATTGGCGGATCGACAAATGCGCCGATACACCTGAATGCAATTGCCCGGCATCTTGGTGTTCCGCTGAACAACGATGACTGGCAGAAACATGGCCACGACGTACCTCTTTTGGTCAATATGCAACCAGCCGGGAAATACCTGGGTGAAGATTACCAACATGCTGGTGGCGTTCCTGCAGTTGTCGGAGAGCTTCTTGAAGCTGGATTGCTTCCTCATCCCGATGCATTAACGGTGAACGGCAACGCGATGGGGCAAAACTGCTCCATGCGCCGGTCGCTTAATTGTGATGTGATCAAGCCTGTCAGCAGCCCTGTTAAGGAACAAGCAGGGTTCATCAATCTCTCGGGCAATCTGTTCGAGAGCGCGATTATGAAGACATCTGTGATCTCGCCAGCTTTTCGAATGGCTTACCTGTCAAACCCAGACGACCCCGATGCATTTGAGGGCAGCGCTGTCGTTTTTGATGGGCCTGAGGATTTTCACCATCGGATCGACGATCCCGCGGAAAACATCGACGCAAACTGTATTCTGATCATGCGCGGAGCCGGACCAAAAGGATACCCGGGTGCCGCAGAGGTCGTGAACATGCGTCCGCCTGCATATTTGTTGAAACAAGGCATCGAAGCCCTTCCTTGCATCGGTGATGGCCGGCAATCCGGCACATCAGGAAGCCCTTCGATCCTGAATGCTTCACCCGAAGCTGCGGAAGGCGGCGGGTTGGCCTTGGTAAAAAATGGTGACCGGTTACGCATCGATCTTGGCAAAGGCACAGCAGATATGCTGGTTTCTCTTGAAGAACTGCATGAACGCGCCCGCGATCTAGAGGCGCGCGGTGGGTATTCGATGCCGCCCAATCAATCACCGTGGCAGGAAATATTCCGCGAAAAAGTAGATCGACTGGATCGTGGCATGACCCTTAAGGGTGCAGAAAACTACCGCGATATCGCGCGAGGTTTCTTGCCACGCGACAATCACTAAAAGGAACAGAAATGAAACTTGTTCGTTACGGAGCCGAGGGCTCCGAAAAACCCGCCTTGGTCGACTCTGAGGGCCTACTACGGGATCTGTCTGCTCACATCAACGATATCACGGGTGAGATGTTGGATGATGCAACACTTGACAATCTGCGCTCATTGGATACCGGCAAACTACCGATTGTAGAGGGTGATCCTCGCATCGCACCTTGTATTGGGAAAATCGGAAAATTCCTGTGCATTGGATTAAACTACTCGGACCATGCGGCAGAAACCGGTGCTCAAATCCCGAAGCATCCGATACTTTTTTTCAAGGCAAATTCTGCGGTCATTGGGGCATATGATGACGTAGTCATGCCGCGTGGATCTACGCACACCGACTGGGAATGCGAACTCGGCGTCGTCATCGGCAAAACGGCCAAATATGTTTCCAAGGCTGACGCGGTCGAATACGTTGCTGGCTATTGTATCGTAAACGATGTCTCTGAAAGGCATTTTCAAACTCAATTGACAGGCCAATGGACCAAAGGAAAATCCTGCGACACATTTGGCCCTACCGGCCCTTGGCTAGTGACCCGAGACGAGGTGCCTGATCCTCAAAGTCTTGCTATGTCGCTGGATGTAAACGGTCAGCGCATGCAAACCGGGAACACCGCTACGATGATCTTTTCCGTTGCCGAGATCATTGAGCATCTAAGCCAGCTTTTCACACTGCACCCAGGCGACGTCATTTCAACTGGAACACCGCCCGGTGTTGGAATGGGGATCAAGCCGGAACCAGTTTACCTAAAAAAAGGCGACGTCATGGAGCTTCGCATCGATGGGTTGGGTGTTCAGAGGCAAAAGGTCGGCCAAGATGACTGACTTGTTGCAAATTGGCGGCATCACAGAACGGATGCGAGACCGCCTGACCTCAGTATTCGACATACATCAATTGGATGATTTCAACGCGGAAAGCATAACGCATATCGTTACAAATGGGCACGACGGAGTTCCGCATGACCTAATGACTTCCCTCAGTAATCTGAAAATGATCAGCGTCTATGGGGTTGGTTACGACGCCGTCGACGCAAATGCCGCTGCTGAGCGCGGGATTGTCGTGACGCACACACCTAATGTGTTGAACAAAGAAGTCGCAACCACGGCAGTTCTGCTATTGCTGTCATGTTATCGAGAGCTCGTACGTGACGATGATTACGTTCGGTCCGGACGATGGGAAGTTGAAGGTAACGCCCCTTTGACCCGATCTGCGGATAATCAAAAAGTAGGCATTCTTGGTCTTGGTCGCATTGGTCAGGCGATCGTTGACAAGTTGGAGCCATGGGCTCCCGAAATTTCTTATCATACCCGGACTCAGAAAGATGTTCCGTACCGCTACTTCGATAATTTGGTTGGATTGGCGGAACACGTGAACATCCTGATATGCATCACGCCCGGAGGCTCGTCGACCAATAAGCTGGTAAACGCTGAGGTGTTGCGTGCGTTGGGGGCGAACGGAACACTGATAAACGTTAGTCGCGGGTCAGTCGTCGACGAAACTGCTCTTATCAAAGCATTGCAGAACGGTGAGCTCGGTTGGGCGGGGCTGGATGTTTTCGAGGGCGAACCGCGTGTTCCAAAAGAACTGCGCGAGCTGCCCAACGTCGTTCTTCTTCCTCATGCTGGTAGCGCGACTCTTGAGACGCGTGCAGCCATGGGTGACCTCACTGTCGACAACCTGCTGCAACATCTTAAGGACGGATCGGTTATCACGGCTGTTCCGGAATGCAGAGATGTGTAAATGGCCAATCTGACAAGTGTTTGAGTTTGCTGTTGCGGTTTTCTTTCTGCTGATTACCCCGGGGCCTGGTGTTCTGACAACGGCCGGAATTGGATCAGCATTTGGTTTTCGGGCAGGTCTGGCATTTGTCGCAGGTTTGATGCTGGGCGGGTTCATCAACATGATGTTGGTGGTCTCGGGAGTAGCCGCCGCGGCGTTGGCTGTGCCAGTGCTCAGAAACTTGTTGTTGTTTGCGTCGGTCGGATACTTGGTTTTTCTCGCCTGGCGCATTGCTAGCGCTGGCTCAAAAGTTGGATTCTCTCCTGCAGACTCACCACTTGGATTTGCAAATGGGCTGACGCTACAATTCATTAATCCAAAAGCTTACGTGGTCGGCACTGCATTGTTTTCAGGGTTTGCATTTTTGCCCGAAGCGCCTTTTATGGAGGTCATCATAAAAGTCATAGTTTTCAATACGATTTGGGTGCCAGTGCACATGATCTGGCTGAGTGCTGGTGCAAAACTAGGTAGCCTTGATTTAAGCGAGAGGTCGCACCGAAGGATCAACTTAGCGATGGCAGGTTCTTTGTTGGTTGTTGTGCTGATTGCCTTGAAGTCGGTGGTGTGACGGATTTCTTTGTTCAGCCACGCTTTGCAGACGATTAAAAGTTCCAGATCAGAGTGACGCGGTTATTCCACCATCGACATAGAGAGTATGTCCATTGACGAAGCTGGATGCGGGGGACGCAAGGAAAACTGCGGCACCGACGAGTTCTTCCACATTGCCCCAGCGGCCGGCCGGAGTACGTTTCTCGAGCCATGCACTGAACTCTGGGTCGGCAACCAAGGCGGCGTTCAAAGGCGTATCGAAATATCCAGGCGCAATGGCATTGCAGTTAAGACCATACTTGGCCCAATCAGTTGCCATCCCTTTTGTAAGGTTGGTCACGGCACCTTTTGTCGCCGTGTAAGGCGCAATACCCGGTCTGGCCAATGCGGATTGAACCGATGCAATGTTAATGATCTTACCAGACTTTCTTTCAATCATATGTCGTGCCACTGCCTGACCGACGTGAAAGACGGACGCCACATTTGTCTGTAGTAGGCGCTCGAAGGCATCAGCGGGGAAATCCTGTAACTCTGTCCTGTGTTGCATTCCGGCGTTGTTTACCAAGATGTCTATCGGGCCGATTTTTTCTTCAAAGTCGTCCACAGCAGATCGGACACCTTCATGATCGGTCACATCGAACGAAAGTTCACGTACCGAGGCGCCTGCCTGGTTCAACTCGGAGGCTGCTGCAGATAGTTTTGCGGTGTCGCGCCCGTTCAAAATGACCTTTGCACCGGCGGCGGCCAAGCCGCGAGCCAGCGCAAATCCAATGCCTTGGCTAGAGCCCGTCACCAGTGCTCGAGTTCCCTTTAGGTCGAACAATTCAAGCGTCATGCAAAAACTCCTTGGTTGTTGGCACCGACTATCCGTATCTTTTGGCAATCTGTATAGGGGGGTCTTATCAATGTCGTCGGCCAATATCGCGGTTGTTGTCCATGCTGCGAAGGATCTTAGGTTGGAAACTCGAAACGTTCGCGACATAGGTTCAGATGAAGCTCTGATTGAAATGAAGGCCGGTGGAATTTGCGGTTCTGACCTGCACTATTTTAACCACGGAGGATTTGGTTCGATCAGGTTGCGTGAGCCTATGGCGCTTGGGCATGAAGTTGCAGGTGAAATTTTGGACATCGGAGCAGGTGCTGTTGGGCTAAACGTTGGTCAACTGGTCGCAATTTCTCCGTCCTGTCCCTGCCAAACTTGCTTCTATTGTCTGAAAGGTCAGCAAAACCACTGTCTTGATATGAAATTCTACGGCAGCGCAATGCCATATCCTCATATCCAAGGTGCCTTTCAGAGCAAACTTGTCGTCAAAGCCAACCAATGTGTTGCAGCAGATGGATTGACCCCGGCGCAGGCTGCTATGGCGGAACCTTTGGCTGTTTGTCTACACGCGGTTAATCAGGCGGGGAGCCTGGTCGGTAAGACGGTACTCGTCACAGGCTGCGGTCCGATCGGGTGTCTTACGATCATGGTTGCACGACGGTCAGGGGCTGCCAGAATTATAGCAACCGATATTTCTGATCAGACGTTGAACACGGCTCGCGATTGCGGTGCAGACGAGGTGATCAACACCAAGGACGAACCACAAAAATTGGAGCTTTTTGAGAGAGACAAGGGCCAAATTGACATACATTTGGAGTGTTCAGGTGCCCAACCCGCTCTGGCGTCTGGCGTTGCCTGTTTGCGCCCGGGCGGAACCTTAGTTCAGCTTGGTCTGGGGGGCGACATGACGGTGCCGATGCAGGTGTTGACTGCAAAAGAGATTGCACTTCGCGGATCTTTCCGTTTCCATTCCGAGTTTTCAGTCGCGGTCGAGATGATGCGAAGCGGACTAATTAACGTCGATCAGTTGGTGACGCATTCCTTTGATGTACGGGAGGCGATAGCCGCGTTCGAGATCGCATCTGACCGAAGCCGATCAATGAAGGTGCAGTTGATTTTCACGGATAATGAAAATGGATAGACAATCGCCTGACGTCGCGGAGGCCTATGAAAGAGATGGTTTCGTAGCACCGCTGGACATCCTAACAGACAACGAGACCCGGGCATTGCGCGATGATTTTGAGGAAGCGGAGCGCATTCTCAAAGACGACCCAGATAAACTGAAGCTGCTATATTCTTATCCGGACAGACTAATACCTTCATTCGACGCACTTCTTCGCCATCCTAAACTGATTGAAGTTGCTTCAACGGTATTGGGACCGGACCTTATGGTTTGGAGCGGAGCACTATTTGTCAAAGAAGTTCGATCTACAAAGATCGTTTCCTGGCATCAGGACCTGACCTATTGGGGATTGGATGACGCAGAGGAAGTTACCTGCTGGGTTGCGATCTCGGAAGCTTCCGAGCAAAGCGGGTGTATGAAGTTCGTTCCCGGCAGCCATAAAAGCCGTATCGTGCCACACGTGGACACCTTCAGCGAAAACAATCTGTTATCACGTGGGCAGGAAATCGCGGTTGATGTGAATGAACAAGATGCAGTCGCTGTGGAATTACGTGCGGGGCAGGCATCCATGCATCACGGGCATCTGTTTCACGCATCAGGACCAAATAACACAGACGTTAGACGCATTGGTGCGGCGTTGCGTTTCATAAAGCCCTCAATGAAGCAGAAAAACGGCGTGAAAACTCTGGTTGCGCTAGTCGCAGGGCGTGATGATTTTGGACATTTTTTAGTTGCGCCCTCTCCCCGGGGTTTTTTGAATGAGAGCGATTTCGTTTTGTGTCAAAGGGATGCAGACCGCAGGAAACAAATACTCTTCGCCGGGGCGCAATGACTCCCGTCGCAGGATCTGAATCATGTTTTTATCGAACCCAAAGCCAACCTGAATTGCGAAGGCCAGCAACTGAATTCCTTATTTGGATTGAGAACCCCAGTATTGATGAGACTCGCACCAATCGCCCATGACAGTGGGGCTTTGCGCGGGAAACGAGCCATTGGCGGCGGACGACGCTTGCTACGGTACGTGATGTTCCAGGCCGCGCTGGTTGCGGCTCATCACAACTCGGTTCTGAAAGCCTTCGCTGATCACCAACGCGCGGCCGGAAAATCGTACAAAATCATTATCACCGCTGAGGCCCGAAAACTCGTCACAAAAGCAAATGCTCTGTGCAAATCCCGTCAATACTGGGATTCTCAACCCATATAAGGAATACAGTTGCTAGCCGAGACTGGTTCGGATTTGTCTGACAGCACCGCTATTTCAGAGCAAAACAGGGAACTGCTGAGCGCTCGACTTGTCGAGCAACTACAGCCGTTTCAATCTGAGCTCGCCGTCCCCTCGTGCGTAACCTGGTCATCGCCGACTTCGATAGCGTCCATGAAGGGCCGGAAATAACCCCGTTTGTTTCTTTGGGCTGTCGCTCCGACTTTGCCGGGAATGCGAATGCCGTATTCGGAACCCATTACAAGATATTCGGTTCGAATGGACTAAAGATCGCCATCCGGGTGCTTCGAAACAGCCGGAAACCACAAGGCGTTGCATCATAATGAGCTGGGCTCAGAGAATTTGGTGCGATGGACAAGCGCAACACCTGCGCCTTCAAAAAGACAAGGAAATAAATTTTTGTCAGCGCATGACGAATGGGTTCGACATTGGCTGTTCTGACGTATTCAGCCAGACAGTTTTGGTCCTCGTGTAATCGTGAATGGCCTCGATTCCTGCCTCCCTGCCGTAACCGGATTGATTATAGCCGCCGAAAGGTGCAATCGGTGATACGGCGCGGTATGTGTTGATCCAGCAAATTCCCGATTTCAAACGGGATGAAACCCGGTGGGCACGGGCGACGTTTTCAGTGAAAACACCAGACCCAAGCCCAAACTGAGAGTCGTTGGCCAAAGCGATGGCTTCCTCTTCCGTTTCGAATGGCAGCAACGACATTACGGGGCCGAACATTTCGACCTTCAGCGTCTCAGTCTCTGCGCTCGTGCATTCCACCAGTGTTGGGTCCATGTAGTTGCCTGGCCGGTCCAGTGGTTTTCCTCCGAAACGGATGCGTGCACCTTGTTCTGTGGCTTTCGCCAAAGTCGCCTGAATTCTTTCCAACTGAGCTTCGGTGCAGAGCGGGCCAATATTGGTGGCCGTTTCCAATGGATCACCGATAACGACGCCCTTCATCTTCTCTTCGATCTTGTCAGCAAGCGCATCCAGCACTGGGCGGTGAATCAGCCCGCGCGAACCGGCCACGCAGCTTTGACCCGAGGCGCCGAAATTTCCCGCAATCAAGCCATTGGCGGCGCCATCCAGATTGGCATCATCAAAAACGATGATCGGGGATTTTCCGCCCAGCTCCAAGGTGGTCACCGCAAAGTTTTCAGCCGAGTTGCGCACTACATGGCGCGCTGTTTCAGGGCCGCCGGTGAATGCGATCCGGTCCACGTCCGGGTGCCGGGTAAGCGGGATGGCGCAATTTTCGGCATCCCCGGTAATGACGGAGACCACACCGGGCGGAAAACCAGCTTCATCGATCAGCCGTGCGAACTCCAACATCGGAGCGGGCGCAATTTCGGAGGCCTTCAGCACGACCGAACATCCTGCCGCTATCGCGGGTCCAAGTTTGGTTGCGGTCAGGAACATCTGTGCGTTCCAGGGTACGATAGCGACCACCACACCAATCGGTTCGCGTTTGGTGAAGACATGCATGTCCGGTTTGTCGATCGGAAGAACCGCCCCTTCGATCTTGTCCGCGAGCCCCGCATAATATCGATAATAGTCACCGACATAGGCTGTCTGGCTCGCCGTTTCGGCAAGCAGCTTACCGCTGTCAGTGGTCTCAAGCTGGCCCAGGTGTCTGGCGTTTTCCTCGATCAGTTCCGCAAGCCTGAACAACAGTTTGCCGCGCGCGGTTTGTGTCATGTCGCGCCACGTTGGATCATCAAGTGACCGACGCGCCGCAGAAACGGCGCGGTTCACGTCTTCCGGCGCGGCGCAGGCGAAACTGGACCAGTCCTTGCCCGTCGCAGGGTTTTGCGAGCTCATCACTTGCCCGTGTTCCCCTTCGGTCCACGAACCGTCGATATAAAGCTGGAAGTGTGGCTTCTGGTGCATCGTCTTGATCCTCACTGAAACTTGGACATCACATCGTCGATGAAGCGGGCGAGCGATGCGCGCTTGCGTTCGAAACTCATACCGCTGTCTATCCAGAACGAATACTCATCGTAGCCGAGGTCTTCATAGCGTTTCAGACGTTCCGTGACTTCATCTGCGGTTCCGATAGTCAGATCGCGCGCCAGGTTTTCCGGAGCCATCATCGTGTTGGCCGCCATCTCTTCGTCCGTCAGCTTCTGGATCAAGCCCTGCTGGACTGGCCGCTTGTTTTGAAACCAGGCCCCGAAGTAGTTGTAGAAGCAAGACAATTCCTGAGCGGCCCGATCCAGATCAGCATCGTCACTGCCAACATAGGTGTGGTGCAGAAGCATGATCTTGGGGCGCGGCCCGTCATAGTTTGCGCAGGCATCCTCAAAGCGGCCCATCAGCGTTTCAATCTCATGCATGCCTTGCCAGAGCGGTGTGACCTGAATATTAAAGCCGTTCTGCACACCGAATTCATGACTGTTCGGATCCCGCGCCGCGATCCAGATGGGCGGCCCGCCGGGTTGCACCGGCTTGGGGGCCGAGGTGGTAGCCGGGAATTTGAAGTACTCTCCTTCATGGGCACAGTCACCATCCCACAGCCGGGGCAAAAGCGGCGCGATTTCCCGCATGCGCTGGCCAGCGTCCCATGCATCCATCCCCGGCACCATCCGTTCATATTCATACGAATAGGCGCCGCGGGCGATGCCCAACTCGATACGGCCGCCCGTCATCAGGTCCGCCGCAGCCGTTTCGCCGGCCAGTTTGATCGGATGCCAGAACGGCGCAACCACTGTACCCGTGCCAAGCCGCACGTTCTTGGTGTGATGTGCGATATCTACAAGGGACATCAAAGGGTTCGGTGCGATCGTAAAGTCCATTCCGTGGTGCTCACCGGTCCAGACAGCACGCATTCCTGCCTCATCGGCCATTTTACACAGCGCGATGAACTCTTCATACAGCTTCTCATGGGGTTGATCGGGGCTCAGCCGCTCCATGTGTGCAAAAAGGGAAAACTCCATCCATCAGGTCCTTTCAGAAAAGCTGTGCACGTCGCCCTGCTGCGCGCTGCCCAGATAAAGTGAGAAGTCGCGGGTTCGGCTTTCCAGCGCAAAACGAGAAATCATGGTGGTGATTGGCGTCGTCGTGTAGGAAAGGGCCGCCAAATCTTCAATCGCGACGGCCTCAAGTTTGCCGTGTTTGGGAAGGTCCGGCGCATTGCCCAATATGTAGACATGATGCGCTGTGGCATCGTCATAGACCGAGTAGACGACGCCGAGATTTGCGTCGATGCCACGATCATTCAGATCCTGCCGGAGGCTGTCCCGCAACTGTCGCCGGTCGGACAATGTGACCTGCGGCGGCCTGAAACCGGCATCCGTTTTCTCAAGCAGCACGCGGCCTTCGTGTTCGATGATTGCGCCGCAGACGATCCGGCGCCCCGTCGGTTCAAGCGCGCCGCGTTCCAGACCAAGGCTAAAGTACCGCCCGTTCGCGTAGCCCAGCGCCGGGCGGTCGTCGTGGGAATAGGCTTCGACCTGACCGATCAAAACGCAATGGTCACCTGCCTCGATAACTCGATGGGTCTGGCAGGAAAATGTCGCGACTGCGCCGTTGATCAACGGGATCTCTCGCGCGTCGAGGCTATGGTCGGTTTTGGCGAACCGATCACCTTTGAAGCCAGCGAAGGTGTTGGACACATCTTCTTGCCCCTCGGCCAGAACACTCACCGTGAAATGGGTGCAGGCCGAGAATTCGCTGTATGAAGACAAGTTCTTGCCTGGGCAAACGATCAACAGTGGCGGGTCGAGAGAAACCGAAGTGAAGGAATTTGCCGTGAAGCCTACGGCCATGCCAGAGGCGTTGCGAGTGGTAACTACCGTCACGCCGGTCATGAATCTGCCAAATGCCCGCCGAAGGTCGCAGGGGTCGAGTTTGGTCATGATAGCACCTCGCTTTGAAAGCTGGAAACGGCGGCGTTGACCTGAATTGAATGTGTCATCGGCATCATATGGGCCGCTCCATCGATGATCAGCGTGCGTCCGTTCGGGGTGACTTCAGCCATTTTATGCGACATGTCGGGAGTGGAGTTCGGCTCCAGACTTCCGGTCAGGAAAAGTGCGGGGCAGCCAAGTTTCTCCAACGCGTTGCGCAAAGGACTTTGGCTTTGTGCAAAAACCGTATAGGTCAGCTTGTAAGCAGCCGGATCCATGGCCATCAGCCATTCGCGGCAGGCATCACGTTCAGGCGAACCGATGTCACCGAACCACCGGCGCAGCGTGCTGTTTGGATCAACCGGTGTTTCACCATCCAGTCCCGCAGCACGTTCCTGAACCGCCTGCGCTGCCTTTGCGCCGCGTTCAAAAACGGCATTCATTGCCACGACGCCGCAAATCCGATCTGGCGCCTTGGCGGCAAGGTCCAGCGCGATCATAGCACCCATCGAGTGGCCGACAACTAGGACCGGACCGTTCAGACTGCCCAGCACATTCCGTGCTGCTTCACTGTATTCCGACAGCTCCGTGTCGAAAAAACTCAACGGGCTTTCTCCGTGACCGGGCATGTCCGGCGCTGTCAGGCGAGCTTCAGAGGCCAACTCGTCTAACTGCGCGCCCCAGGCTTCGGCCCGCAGGCCAACCCCGTGGAGCAACAGGATTTCCGGACCTGTGCCAGTTTGGATTGCGGCCAGCCCGCCGATTTCAGACCGCGGCCGGGTTGTCCACGTCATGGCCCAAATCCTTGAGATCCTGATAACGGTCGCCGATGCGGTGATGCGGTCTGCCCGAGGTTGCCGCCCCCAGTACGACGACAATTTCGTCGTCGCGTGGTGCGTCTGGGATCGAGAATTGAATCGTCAGGTAGTGAGAACGCCGCCCGGCATCGTTTTTGTCCATCAATGGCACCATGATCGGCGCATTCGCAGGGCCACGCGTGTTTGTAAAAGCCAGATAGGACTTCGCGCTGACCGCCTGCCGGTAGTGGTTGCCGAACCGAAGGGTATGAATAATGCCCGAGGCGTGCTCGACCTCGCCATTCAGTCCGACGACGGCTGCCTTGCCATAGGCTTCGATTGCGTCACCACTGCCGGCCAACGCAATCATGCGGTCCGTCATCATCTTTCCGAGTATGGGGCCATATGCGTGTATTTCGGGTTTAAGGTCTTCGACATATCGACCAGCCCAGGGATTTGTAATCACTGCGGCCACGGCAAACATGCGCCACGGGATTTCCGCAGCGCGAAATCCCTCGACAAGAACTTCCTCATCGTAGGTTACAATCTTGCGTATTTCTGGCTTCATCACACCTCTCCTGTCGCGCTGGAGAAAGGTAGAAACGAGTGTGGTTTTTGACAAATGATTGAATTATGTGCTTTCGCATTAAAAAGATTAATGGCTAACTTGATCAATGGGAAAATCACTTCCACCCTTGACCTGGTTTCGTTCCTTCGAGGCAGCAGCCCGGACCCTGAGTTTTACCGCGGCTGCCGAGGAAATAGGTCTGACTCAATCGGCCGTCAGTCAGCAGGTAAAGTCCCTTGAGATGCGTCTGGGGACAGCACTTTTTGTAAGACATCCTCGCAGTCTGGCCCTGACGGATGCCGGGCGAAAACTGTTGCCCGAGGTCGGCAGTGCGCTTGAGGCACTTGCCGCTGCTGCTGGAAGGGCCGACGCAAGCGCACCAGGAGATGTCTTGACGGTCGCCACCTCTGTTAGTGTCGCGCAATGGGTCATCGCCCCAAATCTCGCGGACTTCACCACACGCAATCCAGAGATCAGTGTGCGGCTGCTCAGTGCAATCTGGCCTGACGATTTTCACGCGTCGCAAGCTGACGTTCAGGTCAGGTTTGGGTCAGAAAAACAAGTGGGCAGGGGGGCCGAGCGCCTGAGGCCTGACAGGCTTGTCGCTCTAAAGGCGCCGACGCTTGCAGGGGATCCGTTCGACCTTCCCCTGATAGAAGCAGTCGGCACGTCCAGTGGATGGAAGACGTGGTTCGACAAGCAGGACGTGCGACGGCAGCCTGCTGTTTTCGTCGACACGTTCGGCATGGCGCTTCATTTGGCGGTTCATGGCAGCGGGGTTGCCCTGATCAGCGAATTTTTGGCGAAACATGCGATGGCAACCGGTCTTGTCGAAAGCGCACATGACAGCACTGTCGAATGCAACGAAGGGTATTATCTTTCCGCCGACGCCAGCAATCCGGCGGCCGCATTGTTTCGTGACTGGTTGCTTGAACAGATACGGGTTTGATCCGGCGCGGGCCTTCAATCGTTCGTGCGCCTATCAGGGCTTGACGAATATTTTGCGTGGTCGTTTGCACAGACACTCTGCCGGTCCTTTTTCATCGATCAGGATGGTCTCGGTGATCGCAAGCCCCCAATCATCCATCCATAGCCCGGGCATAAAGTGAAATGTCATCCCGGCTTCGAGGATCGTATTGTCTTCGTCCCGCAACGAGATCGTGCGCTCGCCCCAGTCCGGAGGATAGCTGAGGCCTACAGGATAGCCACAGCGAGCACCGCGTTCTATCCCCGCACGTTCCAGCGGTGCGGCCAGCGCTTTGGCGATATCTTTTGCGCGATTGCCGGGCCGCGCAGCCTCCAGACCCGCCTCCAACCCTTCAACCAAAGCCGCCTCGGCCCTTCTAAGATGATCAGGCGGCCGTCCCAGAAACACCGACCGACAGAACGGAGCATGATATCGGCGATAGCAGCCGGACAACTCAAAAAAGGTGCATTCGCCCGATTTGAACACATCACCATTCCAGGTCAGATGTGGCGCGGCGGCGTCTGACCCTGACGGCAACAGTGGTACAATGGCCGCGTAATCCCCCCAGTCATCTTCGACGCCCGTTATCGCGTCATGGTAAATCTGCGCGACCAGTTCGTTCTTGCGCAGGCCGGGTTCAACGCGTTCAAGCACGCCGTCAGTCACAAACTCTGAAATTCGGGCCGCCTTGCGCATCAGGGCGATTTCTTCGCCGGATTTTACAACCCGTTGCCAGTTGACCAAAGCCGTTGCATCTATCAGCGTCGCCCCGGGCAGTTCAGTTGTCAGTGTAATATGGGCTTTGGCCGAGTAATAATAATTATCCAGCTCCACCCCAATTCGGCTCTGGCCGTGTCCGCAGTCAGCAATAAGCTTGGCCAGATCCTGCATTGGATGCCGTGTGGTCGACTGCACGAAGTGATCGGCGTATCCGAAAACCCGATCGTCCCCCATCCACACCGTACGCAGCGCACCGTTTGTATCCTGCCGACGCCCCCACCAGATTGGGTCCGCGTCAAGAAAAACCAGGGCACCCTGGTGAACGTAAAAAGACCATCCCTCATACCCGGTGAGCCACCCGATGTTCGATGGGTCTTCGACAAAAAGGCAGTCAATTCCCTTTGCGGCCATCGCCTTTCGGGTCTTGGCAAGACGGCGATCATATTCCGCCTGGCTGAAGGCTGGATCAGAGTGGGTCATTGGCGCCTCCGGTCAACAAAAGACTGTGGTTGACAGAACCCTACCGATCCGCTCACGTCAACGAATGAAAATTCCGGGGGGTGCATGAAAACCGATATCAATCCACACCGAACGGGCCGAAAGACTGGGCCATTCAGGCTGCGTCGATTCATCGGTTCAGCCTGCATGCGGCGCACCACCTCTGAGGCCGCCGGATGAGAGGGTTCGATCCAGAAGAATTTGCCGCGCGTACTGAACGCGCACAGGTGATGATGAGTGCCGCGGGCCTGTCGGCGCTGCTGCTGACCACGGAAACCGATGTGCGCTACTTTACCGGGTACCTGACCAGATTCTGGGAAAGCCCGACCCGCCCTTGGTTCCTGATCCTGCCTGCGGCTGGCAAACCGGTCGCAGTTATCCCCTCGATCGGCGCCTCATTGATGGGGCAAACCTGGATCGACGACATCCGAACGTGGAGCTCACCCGACCTTCAGGATGACGGCGTTTCGCTTTTGACGGATGCCCTGACGGAACTGACGCCCCCCAAAGGTCGTATCGGAATGCCGGATGGGCACGAGACGCACGCGCGTATGCCCCTGTCGGACATTGAACGCCTGCGAAACAGTCTCGGTTCGCGTTGCATCACCGGAGATCAGGGCATTTTGCGCCAGCTTCGCATGGTCAAATCCGATGCAGAAATCACCAAGATCGAAACTGCATGCGCCATAGCTGGTCGCGCGTTCGCGCGCGTTCCCGAGATTGCACGGGCCGGCGTGCCTTTGGATGAAGTATTTCGCGGTTTCCAGATACTCTGTCTGGAAGAGGGCGCCGACTGGGTGCCATATCTCGCAGGTGGGGCAGAGCAGGGCGGTTATTCTGATGTGATTTCGCCTGCGTCTTCGTCCCCCTTGAAGGATGGCGATGTACTGATGCTTGACACCGGCTTGGTCTGGGATGGCTATTTCAGCGATTTCGACCGCAACTGGTCTGTCGGCCCAGCAAATTCCGACGTGAAATCTGCTTACACCAGGCTGATAGAAGCGTCAGATGCTGCATTCGAAATCGCGCGGCCCGGCGCAACCGCCGCAGAGTTGTTTCATGCAATGAACACGGTGCTGACCAAGGATTCTGAAGGCACAGATGCCGGTCGGCTGGGGCATGGGTTGGGCATGTCATTGACTGAATGGCCGTCCCTCATCCCGACGGACCAGACCGTTCTTGAACCCGGTATGGTGCTGACCCTGGAGCCGGGTATTGCAGTTGGTGACAAGATCCTAGTTCACGAAGAAAACATTGTCCTAACAGACGATGCCCCGCGCTTTATCAGCCCGCGCATCGGGCCGGAGATTCTTGAGCTATGACTTACGTGCCTTACACGCTTGACGAAGACGACCCGCAAGCCGCGCCACTTGGATTGATCGTACTTCAGGTCGACGAGACGATTGAGCCGGAATTCAGCACGTATTTCACGGACCGGAAAAGTCCGTTGTATGTAACACGGATTCCCAGTGGCATTGAAGTGACAACGGAAAGCCTTGCCGAGATGGAAAAGGCGTTGCCGGCAGCGGCCGAATTATTGCCCAGCGCGCGACCTTTTCGGGTGGTAGGTTATGGCTGCACGTCGGCCAGTTCCGTCATTGGATCAGGGCGTGTGGAGGAACTCATCAAGCAGTCGTGCAAAACAGAGGAAGTTACAAACCCTTTGCGTGCGGCCACGGCCTGCGCTGCGGACCTTGGTGTTTCTAAGTTTGCGCTGCTGTCGCCTTACGTGGAAGAGGTCAACGCACCGCTGCGTAACGCGTTCTCGGAAAACGGCTTAACCATGGATGTTTTCGGGACATTCGGACAGGCCGAAGAGGCAAAGGTCGCTCGGATTTCGGTGCAGTCCGTGATTGAAGCCGCAACAAAACTGGGATCTGATCCGTCGGTTGAGGCCGTTTTCCTCAGCTGTACCAACCTGCGCACCCTTGAAGCAATCCCTGAGATTCGTGAACGGATCGGAAAGCCTGTTCTTTCGAGTAATCAAAGCCTTGCATGGCACATGCGAGACTTGAGCGGCTTTCAATGAGTGTTAAGGTTGAACTCAAAATGCAGAAAGTCCGCTAAATAGAGTTGCCAAATGCTGGCTGCATGGTCTTAACTGCTGCCTACAGATCAATGAAATCCGAAGCTCTCGGATAATCATTTGACGAAACAGGGGGTCTTGTGACCGGTACAACGAACGACGCCGCGTTTGTCGAATTCCAACGCGTTCAGAAGTCTTATGATGGCGAGAATCTCGTCGTTAAAGATCTAAATCTTGCGATGCCCAGGGGTGAGTTCCTTACAATGCTCGGGCCGTCGGGTTCCGGTAAGACAACATGTCTTATGATGCTCGCCGGGTTCGAAACCGCGACCCATGGCGAAATCCTCCTTGACGGGAAACCCATCAACAATATCCCGCCGCATAAGCGCGGAATTGGTATGGTTTTTCAGAACTATGCCCTGTTCCCACACATGACGGTGGCCGAAAACCTTTCGTTCCCTTTGGAGGTCCGCAAACTGGGCAAGTCTGAACGGGAGGAAAAGGTTCAACGTGCTCTGGACATGGTTCAGATGGGTGCGTTTGGCGGCCGACGTCCGGCTCAGTTGTCCGGCGGTCAACAACAGCGAATTGCCTTGGCGCGCGCTTTGGTTTTTGAACCCGAACTGGTGTTGATGGACGAACCTCTGGGCGCTTTGGACAAACAACTGCGTGAGCATATGCAGTTCGAAATCACACGTCTTGCGCATGAACTGGGAATCACCACGGTTTATGTTACCCACGACCAAACCGAAGCATTGACCATGTCGGATCGTGTTGCCGTATTTGACGATGGCCGCATTCAGCAGCTTGCGCCGCCTGATCAGCTCTATGAAGAACCGGAAAACAGCTTCGTTGCGCAGTTCATCGGGGAAAACAACACAATGGAAGGCGTCATTAAGACGATTGATGGCGATACATGCCTCGTCCAACTGGATGATGGCTCTGAAATTGACGCTGTTCCGATCAATGTTCGCGAACCCGGCGAACGGACAAAAGTATCGATCCGGCCCGAGCGGGTAGAATTCAACAAGGATCGCCTGCACGCCGATGCACATACGCTGAAGGCAACCGTCAAAGAATTCATTTACATGGGTGACGTGTTCCGTTTCCGCATGTCCGTTGCCGGAAATGATGAGTTCATCGTCAAGACCCGGAACGCGCCAGACGCGATCCGCCTGTCACCGGGGCAGGAGATCGAGATCGGCTGGCTGGCTCAGGATTGTCGTGCACTCGACGCATAGGCCAAGTCGCGCGGAACAAGCGCGACCTCACTGAGGGACCGGTTGGTGAAAACCCGTGCATCAGCCGACCACACACATAAACGGGAAGAACTGGGAGTAATTCATGAAGACAACCAAAACATTGTTAACAGCAGCGGCACTAGGGGCAATTGCTGGCGGTGCATTCGCAGAAGAAATGACGATCGTTTCTTGGGGCGGCGCCTATTCCAAATCACAGCTAAAGGCGTACCACGAGCCCTATTCGGAAAAGACAGGTGTCACCATTCTGAATGATGACAGCTCGGCCGAAGCAGTTGCGAAACTGCGCGCGATGAACGAAGCCGGCAACATCACCTGGGATGTGGTTGATGTTGTGGCTGCCGACGCAATTCGTCTTTGTGACGAAGGTCTTGCGCTTGAAATCGACTTTGACACTCAGCTTGCGCCGGCGCCGGATGGCACGTCTGCCTCCGAGGATTTCGGCGACCTTTTGGTCAGCGACTGCTTTATTCCGCAGATCGTGTATTCAACCACTTTTGGTTACCGCACCGATCTTGTCGGAGACACTCCGCCCAGCGATGTCTGCGCCGTATTTGACCTGGAAGCCTATCCAGGCAAGCGTTCGCTTGAAAAGCGTGCGATCAACAACATGGAATGGGCTCTGATCTGTGATGGCGTCGCCAAAGACGATGTCTATGACGTTCTGGCCACTCCGGAAGGTCAGGATCAGGCGCTGGCAAAGCTCGACACGATCAAAGACAGCGTTGTCTGGTGGTCCGCTGGTGCGGATACACCGCAACTTCTGGCTGATGGCGAGATCGTCATGGGTTCAACCTATAACGGTCGTCTGTTCAGCGTGATCGAAGAGCAGAAGCAGCCCGTTGCCATGCTGTGGGACGCGCAGATCTTTGACCTAGACGGTTGGATCATCCCTGCTGGTCTGAGCGAAGAGCGTCAGCAGCGCGCTCTGGACTATATCATGTTCGCAACTGACACCCAGCGTTTGGCGGATCAGGCCAAGTACATCTCGTACGGTCCGGCCCGGGCATCGTCAGCGCCGCTGGTGGGTCAGCACGCCGACCTGGGTATCGATATGGCGCCGCACATGCCGACCGATCCGGAAAACGCCAAGAACACGTTCCTGTACAACTACGAGTTCTGGGCGGATTACCGCGACGATATCGAAGCCAAGTTCCAAGCCTGGTTGGCGCAATAAGCGCGCGTTTTCATGAAAAAGTCGGGGGCGGCGCGCCGCCCTCAGACTCAAGCAGAGCCAAGGGGCACAGATGACTGACGCAAGCCAAAATGCAGGGCCGATGCTGGCAGCGGACGGAACGCCGCTCAAGCAATCGCTGGCACGTTCACTGCGGCGGCAGAAATTGCGGGCGTTGATGCTCGTCGCTCCGCTTCTGCTGTTCGTCATGTTTTCCTTCATCGTGCCGATTGCGTCGATGCTGTTTCGTTCGGTGGAAAACAGCATGGTGTCGGAAACCCTTCCACTTACTGTGGAAACTCTGAAGGGTTGGGATGCTCAAAGCGGGGAGCTTCCGGATGAAGCGGTTTACGATGCTTTCGTTCGCGATATGGTCGTGGCGGTCGAAAACAAAGAACACACTCGCCTTGGTTCGCGTCTGAACTACGAAGAAACAGGTATGTCTTCGCTGTTCCGCAAATCCGGGCGTCAGATCAAAAAACTGGATCCTGAAGCGGATGCGCCTTTCAAGGAGAAATTGATCGAGATCCATGAAGGCTGGGGAGATCCGCAAACCTGGCGCGTGATCAAGACCCATTCACCGGCGGTCACCAATGGCTACTTCCTGAATGCCGTCGATATGCGCAGAACCCCGGAAGGCGCTCAGGCCCAACCCGAAGACAAGCGGATCCTCATCAAGCTTTTCGGACGTACTCTGTTCATGTCGCTCGCGATAACGGGCGCTTGTATCCTGCTCGCATACCCTGTCAGTTACCTATTGGCGACACTTCCGATGCGGGTGTCGAACCTGTTGATGATACTGGTCCTTTTGCCCTTCTGGACGTCTCTTCTGGTGCGAACGTCCGCGTGGAAGGTCATGTTGCAACAACAGGGGGTTATTAACGATACCCTCGTTTGGCTGGGGCTGGTCGCTGATGACGCTCGGCTGATTATCATCAACAACCAGATCGGCACCATCATCGCGATGACGCATATCCTTTTGCCGTTCATGATCTTGCCGATGTATTCGGTGATGCAGACCATACCGCCGTCTTATACGCGCGCTGCCAAATCCATGGGAGCGACGAACTGGACGACATTCTGGCGTATCTACTTCCCGCAATCCGTGCCCGGGATCGGGGCCGGTTCGATCCTCGTGTTCATTCTGGCAATCGGTTACTACATCACGCCCGAGATCGTGGGCGGCACCAAGGGTGTCTTTATTTCGAACCGGATCGCCTATCACATCTCGTCCTCACTGAACTGGGGGCTGGCTGCGGCCTTGGGTACGATCCTTCTGGCGGTCGTGCTGCTGCTCTACTGGGTCTACGACAAGATCGTGGGCATCGATAACGTGAAGTTGGGATAATCAAGATGGCCGCACTGACACCGATATCCCGCAAACCCATGTCCATGGTTTTGCCCAGTGTCGCACTCGCAGGGGCTTTTGCCGGTATTTTTGTCGGAGCCGGAAATGGTTCGGTCCTCCTGGGTATCCTGGGTGGAGCTGTCCTGATCGCGGGGCTGGCTTGGGTCTACATAAATCTCGTGAAGAACGAAAACCTCGCACGTTGGGTCAACATCATCGGGTTCGGTGTCGTTGGTTTCATAGTGGCCGGGCTGATGGGCGGAGTATTGGGATTGCTCGGCGGCTGGTTTTTCGCTTGGTTTATCTTCTGGTTGTACGAGGGGCGGTATCGGCGCAAGCTGCTGCCATACCTCACGGCACAACAGGTTTTTTATCACTATCTGTTTCGCGTGATCTGTGGTGCGATCTTCGTGTTCCTGATCACACCGATCCTTGTGGTGTTGCCGCTGTCTTTCAACGCAGAGGATTTCTTTACATTCACCCCCGAGATGCTGCGGCTGGACCCGGAAGGCTATTCCCTTAAGCACTACCGAGATTTCTTCACCAACAACGAATGGCAGCGCAGCTTCAAGAATTCGCTCATCATTGCGCCGATCGCGACGGTTATTTCGGTAACGTTGGGAACACTGGCTGCCATTGGACTCAGCCAGTCTCACGTTCCCGGGCGCCGTGCGATTATGGGAATTCTGATATCTCCGATGATTGTCCCGCTGATCATCTCGGCGACGGGCATGTTCTTTTTCTACAGTGATATCGGGCGCTTCCTCGAAGGTACGTTGGGCATGAACAAGAATTTCGTGGGCTATCTGAAAGTTATTCTGGCCCACGCCGTTCTGGGTATTCCGTTTGTGATCATCACCGTGACCGCGACTCTGGTCGGTTTTGATCGGTCTCTGACCCGGGCGGCAGCCAATATGGGTGCTGGACCCGTGCGAACCTTCTTCAAGATTCAGATGCCGTTGATCCTGCCGGGCGTCATATCTGGCGGTCTCTTTGCCTTTATCACATCATTCGACGAAGTGGTTGTGGTGCTGTTTGTAGGCTCCGCCAGCCAAAAGACGTTGCCGTGGCAGATGTTCACCGGCCTGCGGGAACAGATCAGTCCAACCATTCTTGCGGTTGCGACAATCCTTGTGGTTCTGTCTATTGCTCTGCTGACTACGGTCGAACTGTTGCGGCGTCGGTCTGAACGTTTGCGGGGTCTTTCGCCCGCTTGACGCAGCAAACCGTCTGATCTAACGATTCACCTGTTCATCTCCGCTGCGATGGCGTCGCGGCGACTACGGAGGTGATCGGCTCTCGGACCCCGAGACCGCCTGTCCTGAACGCCGGGACAAGTGGCCGGGAATTGCATGCCCGGCAAAGATGAGAGACCAGAGATGACTGACATTTCAAACCGCCCCGAGTTCTTCACCTGCCACAATGGTGACAAGGCCCCGTTGCAGTTCAGCAAAGCCGAGTATGACCGCCGTCTTGGCAAGCTTCGCGCGATAATGGCCAGGCGAGATATCCCAGTGGTGCTGCTGACGTCGATGCAGAATATCGCCTATTACTCAGGCTTTCTGTACTGTGCGTTCGGGCGCCCCTATGGCTGCGTTGTGACCCAGGACAGCTGCACCACCGTGTCCGCCAATATTGATGCCGGGCAACCCTGGCGCCGGTCTGTTGAAGACAACGTTATTTATACTGACTGGAAGCGCGACAACTACTGGCGTGCAGTTGCGAGCCTGATCGGCAATGCAAAACGGATCGGTATCGAAGGCGACCACATGACGCTGGCGGCGCGCGACACAGCGCTGAGCATGCTTGGCGAGCCTGAATTGGTTGACATCGCGACGGACACCATGGCCGCGCGGATGATCAAATCCGCTGAAGAAATCGAATTGATCAAGGGCGGTGCCCGTACTGCCGACGTGGGTGGTGCTGCGATCCATGCCGCAATCCGCGAAGGCGCAACCGAGATCGAGGTTGCAATGGCCGGCCGAGACGCGATGGAAGTGGAAATCGCGCGTGCCTATCCTGATGCCGAATATCGCGACACCTGGGTTTGGTTCCAATCGGGTTTGAACACCGACGGCGCGCATAACCCGGTCACCAAACGCGCGTTGCAAAAAGGCGATATCCTGTCACTGAACACCTTTCCGATGATCTCGGGCTATTATACCGCCTTGGAACGGACCCTGTTTCTGGGCGAGCCGGATGCCGACAGCCTGCGGCTGTGGAAGGCCAATGTGGCCGCGCATGAACTTGGCCTCAGCCTGATCAAACCCGGTGCCACCTGTTCCGGTATCACCGCCGAGATCAACCGGTTCTTTGCCGACGAAGGCCTGCTGCAATACCGGTCCTTCGGCTATGGCCACTCGTTTGGTGTTCTTAGCCATTACTATGGTCGCGAAGCCGGTCTGGAGCTCCGCGAAGACATCGACACCGTGCTGGAACCCGGCATGGTGGTCTCGATCGAGCCGATGCTGTGGATCCCTGAAGGCCAGCCCGGTGCGGGCGGCTACAGAGAGCATGATATTCTGGTAGTGGGTGAAGACGGAGCCGAAAACATCACCGGATTCCCCTACGGGCCGGGTCACAACATTATCGGCGCCTGATGCTTTGGGGTGGAGCCTCGGCTCCACCCGATGTTTTACGTGTGTAGAGCGCGTTCGTGAAATATGAAGCCCAGAAAATTCAGCAGAAGCTGCGCTGCCAGTATCTGAGTGCTTTCAGTGGGATCGTAGGCAGGGGCCACTTCGACAAGATCGATGCCGACCACGTCACCTCTTTTCGCGAGCCCCTGAAGGATCTCCAGAACGTCATAGTACAGAAACCCTCCGTGGCTTGGAGTTCCGGTCCCTGGTGCGATCGATGGACAAAATGCATCGATATCAATAGACACGTAGTACCGTTTTCCCGCGGGTATGCGGTCAAGAACAGCCTCTGTTCCCAGTCTGCGAACCTGCCGTACCGACAGGACATCCGATCCGCGCGCACGCGCGTCGTCATACCCTTCCTTGGACGTGGACGAAACGTTCCGAATACCCAACTGGGTCATCCCTGAAACATAGTCCTTCTCGATCGCGCGGCGCATGGGGTTTCCGTGCCCGTTGGTAACGCCATGACGTTCATCGACAAAGTCCAAATGCGCATCGATTTGAACGACATGTATTGGGCCGTTTTCAGCGCAGTTGCTTTCGAATGCAGAAATGCAGGGGATGTTGACCGAGTGATCACCGCCAATCACCAGCGGAAGGGCTCCGGCCTCTAGAATCTTTCGCACACCAAAGGCTATGTTCTTGTGGCTGGTCTCGGTCTTGGTGTGGACAATATCCGCGTCCCCCAGGTCGACGATCCGAACCGAACTGTCCAGATAGGTCGCGTCATCCTCATGATCATAGGCGCCAGCATGGCCGAAACTGAAAAGGGTCGACGCCTCTCGAACGGCCCGGGGACCAAACCGAGCACCCGGGCGCCACTGCGTGCCAAAGTCGAAGGGCGCGCCGAGGACGCAAACATCGGCATCAATTCTGTCCCAGTTTTCGATGTATGGAGATTTTCCGAAGGTCGATATTCCGACGAAAGGTAGATTTAGGCGCCCAGACGCATATCCATGTTCCTGCACTTTCGGTCCTTTCGATGGTTGTGCCTTATTTTCTTCATGTGAACATGAGGACACGCTGTATTGGAACACAATTCTCTTTGAGCGACAGGTTCCGGGGGCTTATCAGGCGAAAATGTCTTCCGGTGGGGTGGGCTGGCTTGTGTCCAAAGTTCACCCAGACCAGTCCATTGGAGCACTTCAGGATTAGCCAAGACATATTCCCGTTTGTGGTGTGCAATTCATTTCTTTCCCGTTTTCACATTGGAAAAATAGCTAATGCCGCTTGAACGTCGGATAGAGGTCAGGCCAGAAACGGTACGGTTATGGTGGAACAGGTTCGGCACCAGCGAAGCTTTGGTGGTTTTTCCAGTACAACAAGACAGTTTTTGATCGTTCCCTGTCAGAAAATCATAAGCGTTAACAAAAAAATCGATTTGATATAGAGTTGTGGGGTTATTGATTGGTAACGCGCGGGTATACGTGTGGCACAGACACTTTATGAAAAATATGGCGGCTTCAAAACGATCAGCCGAGTCGTGATGACTTTCTATGAAATGGCGTTGGACTCGGATGAGATCGGCCACCATTTCGAAGACATTGATATGCCGCGTTTGATCGACCATCAAACCAAGTTCGTTTCGTCCTTGATTGGCGGGCCGGCATCTTTCAGTGATGACAGGATCGAAGTGGTTCATCGGCATTTGAACATTTCACACAATGAATTCGACGTCATGGCCGAGCTCTTTGGCGACGCGCTGAGTCAGCATGGTATGTCGGACGGCGACGTCAAAACTGCGCTGAAGGCGATCGAAGGAAAGCGTTCGATCATCGTCGCCCGGAATGCGGCATGAGCATTCTTGCTATAAACGAACAATTGCTGCGCGCGATCGGAGTGGGCGTCGCCGTAGTACGTGCATCCGACCTGCAGTTCGTGTTTCACAACGGGCCCTTCAGGGAATGGTTCGGTACACCTGACAATGGCAGTACCCTAAGCGACGTTCTTTCTGATCTCGACCCGAAGGAACTGGAGGATGTGAAGCAATCTGGCCTTCGGTACTCGGTCGAATTGCAGATCAAACCAAAGCGAAGGACACTGATTTTTGCGGTCACAGTCTCGCTGGCCAGCGGGTTGTCCGAACAGGTGCTGATTGTTGAATGTCAGAACATCACCCGCATTCGGGAGTTGGAAAGCATGATTGACAGCTATTCCACCATGGTCGAGCGAAATACCCGAGAGCTTGAGCGCGAAAAGGAGAGGGTGGAACGCCTGTTGCTGAACCTGATGCCGCGAGCGGTGTATGAAGAGTTCAAGACGTTTGGCGTTGTCACACCGCAGCTGTATCAGCAGGTTTCGGTGGTGATGCTGGATTTTGTCGGGTTCACGGATTTCGCGGCCAAGACCGACCCGACAGTGACCTTGAGTGAGTTGAACGACATCTTCACGGCATTTGACCGGATCGTCGAACAATTCGGGTGTGAGCGGATCAAGACGATTGGCGATGCCTATCTGGCCGTATCAGGCATGCCCGATCCCACACCGGATCATGCGACCGCAGTGGCGCATTGCGCGGTAAGGTTTCTGCGCTATCTCGAGCGCCGCAACGAAAGCCATCCGCATAAGTGGCAGGCCCGGATCGGATTGGGTATGGGTGCGGCTGTAGGATCGGTCGTGGGCATTCAGAAATATGTCTATGACGTGTTTGGCCCTGCCGTGAACATCGCATCCCGGTTGCAGGTCTTTGCCAACCCCATGAATATCGTGGCCCCGGAAGAGATGAAATATGCTCTGATCGACGAGTTTCAGGTCTCGGATCTGGGGTGCGTTGATATCAAGGGGATGGGTGAGATGGATCTGATCAATGTGACATCAGGTTTGAGTATGCCGCAGAGCAGTCGTTCATTCTGACTGGCGTCATTCGTCCTGTGGGATCAGACCCAAACCGCGCAGATAAATACCGATACCGCTTTCCAACAAGTCCTCGGGGGGGAAAGGCGAAGTTGCGCCGGTATTTCGGGCATACAGCTCGACGACCCCGTGGCTCATCGCCCAGATATGCGCGCTGAACATCGAGGCAGGCGGGCGCTTTTCCGGTGGAATATGCTGGGACAGGTCAGCGGCCGCTTGCTCAAGAACAGACTTCGCCCGATTTGCTGCCAGGGACAATTCAGGCGTGCGGTTCAGGGATATTCCACTTTCGAACATGGCAATGTAATGCCCGGGGTTCTTGCGTGCAAAGGCCAGATAAGCACGCCCCGTTGCTTCAAAAGCCGCAAGGGCTGAAGGCTGTCCTTCGTCGTAGGCGTATTGCATCAGGTCTGCGAACATCTCAAACCCCTGCCGTGCGGCTTCGGCAATCAGGTCCTCGCGCCCTTGAAAATGACGATAGACGGCGGCAGGCGTGACACCGGCAGTTTTTGCGGCCTCGGACAGCGTGAAACCGGTCGGGCCCTTGTCTTCGATCAGGGACAAGGCTGCCTCGATCAGGGCTTGCTTCAGGTTTCCGTGGTGATAACCGCGTTTCGTCATCCCGGCCTCAGTTGCATTGATTGGGTGTTGGAAGACAAGGACATAGACCACCGATGCATTGTCGTCCAATACATGATCGTGAAGGCATCGACAGGGCAGGGCAGAGCGACAATTTATGCCTCCCACACGTCCGGGCCACCGCAGATACGGGCATCAACCTCGCCGATACTCTTCTTGTCCTTCTCTTCATAGTCCAAGGCATGCAAAACCGTTCGGATGGCCGCAAGGCGCGCGCGTTTTTTGTCGTCAGAACGGACAATTGTCCACGGGCAGGCATCAGAATGCGATCGGGTCAGGGTTTCCGAGATCGACTGCGTGTATTCGTCCCATTTGTTCAGCCCTGCCACGTCGATCGCGCTGAGCTTCCATTGCTTCAAAGGGTCGTTTTCGCGCGCCAGAAAACGGTTCAGTTGTTCTGCACGCCCGACATTAAGCCAGAATTTGAAAAAATGGATGCCGTCATTCACCAGACCGGTTTCAAGCGGCAGGACCTGTCGGAAGAACCGCTCACGCTGCTCCTGTGAACAGAAGCCAAAGACATTCTCGACGACGCCTCGATTGTACCAACTGCGATCAAAGAACACGATCTCTCCGGCGGCGGGCAGATGCAGGATGTAGCGCTGGAAATACCATTGGCTGCGTTCGGCGTCTGATGGTTTGGCCAGCGCAACGTTGCGCGCGCCGCGGGGGTTCAGGTTTTCACGAAACCGCTTGATGGTGCCACCTTTGCCCGCGGCATCGCGGCCTTCGAAAATGATGGCTACCCGTTGATCGGTTTCCTTGACCCAGGATTGCATTTTGACCAATTCAATCTGGAGCAGGTCCATCTGCTCATCATAATCCTTGGACTTCATTTTTTCAGAATACGGGTAGGTCGGGTTCAGAATATCGCCCTTTTTCGCGTTTTGAATCTCTTCCCGTACAGATTTGGGCGCGTCTTTCCGAAAATACTTCTCGATGGAGCCTTTTCCTGACCGGGCCATATGTCACCTCGCGATAAAATCCATATCTGACTATGGATTAGAGCTTGGGTTAACGCAAACCCGCTCGCTGCGCCGCGCGATCTATCGCGGCGGCAACTTCGGGTGCTGCGACCACCTGTGGCATATGACCGACACCCGGTAACTCGATCAACTCGGCCCCGGGGATTTGTTCGATCAGACGTTCAGAATGCCATTCTAGACCAACGGTATCGTCGGCCGTTCCGTGAATGATTTCGGTCGGTACGGAAATCTCGCCATATCTGGGTTGCAGGCGGGTGACTTCGTCCAGCAGGTTGGCGCGTTGCTTGGCATTTGCATGCATCGAGCCACGCCGGATCGTCAGCCCTGGCCCAAAGTGTTCGGCATAGCCTTCCGGCGCCGTTTGCGGTGCAAATACCTTGTCCAACGCCTGTGTTACGTACCATTCGGGCACGAAAGAGCTGATCAGGGGCAAGGCCAGCGCATTGCCCGACTTGGTTGACGCAAGCCGGTTGAACCCATCCAAAGGCGTTTCCCACGGGATAGCGGCCGGAGCTATCAGAACCAGAGCCGAGATATTCTCGGGTCGGGTCACGGCCCAGGCCAGCGAGACCGATCCGCCATAGCTCTGCCCGGCCACGATGGGCTTTTCCGCCCCAAGCTGAGCCGCCGCCTGTTGCAGGATATCCGCCTGTTCAATGAGGGTTTCACCGTTCGGATTGAAGCTTTCGGAATAGCCCAACCCCGGTCGGTCAAAAACGATCACGCGGTATGACTTGGCCAGAATAGGGGCCAGCGCAAAGGTCATATCGCGCGTGTTCCCGCTGGAACCATGGATCAGAACGACATCAGGACCGTCCCCCATGACCACGGCGTGCACGGCGAGGCCGCCTACATCCAGAATCTGACCTTCGGGGGGGTAAGCCGCCTCGGCCAGCGCTTCGTTCCGGGCGCTGCGCCAGGTTGTCAGTATGACAAGGCCCAGAACGGCCAGGCCAAGGGATATCAGGACTTTAGTGGCCAATTTTTGTCATGTTGAAAGGCGTGGATTGATAGATCTCGTTGATCCAGTTGCCGTACAGCAGATGTGCATGACTGCGCCACCGGTTCTGCGGCGTGTTGGATGGATCATCGTCGGGATAGTAGTTGATAGGTACGTTGATAGGCGTGCCGTTGCTGACGTCCCGATCATATTCCTGTTTCAGCGTGTCACTGTCATATTCGAAGTGATTAAAGATATACAACGCGCGATGGCCGGGATCTTCGACCAGACAGGGGCCGACATCGTCGCTGCCCAACAGGGTTCTCAGCCCGGGTGCGCGATCGATTTCATCCTGTTTCATTTCAGTCCATCGGCTGACCGGAATGACGCAGTCATCCGAGAAACCGCGCAAGAACGGAGACGCCAGATCCAGGTTGCGATGCCGGAAACAACCAAAGGCTTTTGCGTCCAGCATGTGCTTTTTGACACCGTGAAAATGGTTGATCATCGCCATCCCGCCCCAACACACACCAAAGGTGGAATGCACGTTGGTTTGAGTCCAGTCGAAGATCTCGCTGATTTCATCCCAATAGGTGACATCACAAAATTCCAGATGTTCGATCGGGGCGCCGGTAATGATCAGACCGTCGAGCTTCTGATCTTTGATCTCTTGAAAGGGACGATAGAACTCGGACATATGCTCGGCGGCGGTGGTTTTGGTCCGGTGTTCAGTCATGCGGATCAAAGACAGATCGATCTGCAATGGAGTTGCCCCGATCAGACGCGCGAACTGGTTTTCGGTCTGGATTTTCTTGGGCATCAGGTTCAGCAAGCCGATGCGCAGTGGGCGGATGTCCTGACGCATTGCCTGATCTTCGTCCATGACCATGACGCCCTCTTTGGTCAGGACGTCAAAAGCAGGCAGATCTGAAGGGATTTTGATGGGCATATGTCAGGCTTCTAAGGGATTAGTGAAAACTGGTAGTTAGGCGTTTTTGTGCCTGGTCTCAAGGGTGTGTTCGATCAACTCATCGAAATCGGCGGCGTCGCGGATTTTACCGATGTCATTGGCTGCAATCGTCACGCCCCAGTTATTCGCCATGGCTTCGTAGCGCGGCTGACGGTGCGCCAAGGCCTGCGCATAGGTCCAACGGACGAAATCATCGGGATTCACATCGGTTTCCGAACATCCGTGTTGTTCCAGATAGTCTGTCCAGGCTCTGGTCAGGAATTCGGCCTGATAGGACATGGGCTTAGGGGCTTTGTCAAAACGACGTACAAGCTCTGCCGTGTGTTCCTCATCCCCCTTCAGCCAGATCATCAGGGTGTGTTGCGAAAGCTCGAACAGTACCCGGTCGTTCGGATCCTCGGGGTCCACCCACTCGCAGATCGATCCACCGGTGTCGCAGATGAAATGGGGGTATTTGTACAGACGCTCGGCGCGGTCGATGAAATACTCGGTATCCAGCAGAGCGTGTATTTCGGCCAGTCGAAACTGTTCCTGCCTGCGTCGGTATTCCGGCATTTCCAATCCGCCGAGGGCAGGGTTGCCCGGTTTGCCCAGATAGGCCGCGACCGGAGTCAGGTTTGCGAACGAGATATTGGAGCCGATATAAATGGAATCCGACAGTAGCAGGTCACGCAAGAACGGGACTTTCATCGCCTCGGCCTTTGCGTTGTCGGTAATGTATTCGCCCATGTACCGGGTGCCGATGCGATAGTCGATCGAGTAATGAAACCAGTTCCCTGAGCCGCGAAGAATGTTCGAGACATAGGTCTTACCCAGACCGGACATGCCAAAGAACAGCACCTTCTTGCGGCGTGCCGTGCGCCAGTCTTTGGCTGTGTTATAGATCATCTTGTGCTGTCCCTTTTTGCCTTTGCTAAATCGGGCAGCGGACGGCGTCAATCGCGGCGGCCAGCTTGGTTCAATACCAGAAGACCCATGGCGAGGATAACAAAGCCGAAATAGGCATTCGACGGCAGCGCTTCGTTTCGCAGAATCGCGCCAAGCACGATGGCGACAGGAGGGATAACAAGCGTCACCAGCATCAGGTTGCCGCTGCCCGCCATCGCCAGGACTCGATAATACAAAAGGTATGCCCCCGCTGTTGCCACAATGGCGTAATACCCAATCGCAGCCCAGGTGACCGCGGGCAGAGCAAGCGTTGGCACCCCGTCCGTCATGAGCGTCAGGGGCAGGATTAGTAGGGTCGAGCCGGTCAGCATTCCAGCGGCCGCGACGACGGGGTGAAGGTCAGACAGATGATACCGCGCCCAAGCCGCGGCAAAAGCATACGAGAGCGTTCCGGCCAACACGGCAAGCTGGGCTGTGTTTTGCAGGCTGAAAGACGTGAAGGTCTGAATTCCGATGATGATTGAGACACCGAGAAAACCTAGAAAAACGCCGATCACCCGGGCTTGTGTCAAACGCTCATCTTTGAAAAACAGTGCCGCAACAAGAACACCAAAGATGGCCGTGGTCGCGTTCAGAATAGCGGTCAGGCCAGAGTCGATGTAAAGCTGACCCCATGCCATCAAGCTGAATGGGATGACATTGTTCAGCAACCCCATGATCAGGAATGCACCCCAGATGCGGGGTGAGCGGGGCAGGGAAAGTCCCTTGGCCCAAGCTACCAGCCAAAGCACCAGCATCGCCCAGAACGTGCGGTGCAAAACCGATGTCATAACGGGAATGGAGTCCAGGGCGATCCGAATGGCCACAAAGGATGCGCCCCAAATGACAGCCAGAAAAATGAGTTCGGCCCAGGCGCGCTGAGAAAGGTGTTTTTGCGTGTTCATGGCCGTACACTCGCATTCAGCAGACGGAACCGCGACCCGAAACCTGCGCAAAAAAAGGCTCCGCTGAAACAGCGGAGCCTTGAGGATAATCATCTTTGGATTAGTTCAGCGCGTATGTAATCTGGAAGCCTACGCTCCAGGCGCTGTTGCCAGTGAACGTTCCGCGTGCATTCGGGCCAGCGCCATTAGATGTCGCATCACCGATGTCGGTGTAGCGAACACCGCCGGAAATCTTCGCATTCTCCAGCGAGTACGTTCCGCCCAGACCAATGCTCCAGAACCCGTCGGTCGGGCCGAGGTTTGATACAGGGGTGCCCTGGGAAGTCTCGTAGCCCAACGTCACAGCGCCACTGAACTCTTCCGAGAACTGGTACCCCATGCCCAACGAATACGTGAAGGTAGAATCAGCGTAGTCAACAAGGTTGCTGGTGGGTGGGTAGTTTGGCGGGTTGTAGACGAGCTGTGGCCAGTCAACCCAGCGGATTGAACCGAACAGAAGCGTCTTTGGTGCTACACCTGTTTGAAAGTCAAGATTGATCGACTGGGGTGTTTCAATTTCACTCGAAGAGTTAACGGGCAAACCCCCAGTCAAAGCACTGGATTCTGTCTGAGAAAGATCGTGTGAAATCTTCGAGTTATAGGTAAGCGCAACTCTGGCAGCGATCTCAGGTTTTTCCCAAGCCACACCAACAACGTACCCAAATGCAACGTCCGCATCGGTATCAACGTTATACCCGGCAGCAAGCGGTACGGTAATATTAGCCGTAACACGCTGTGCGCGAACACCACCAATCGCGCTGAAGCCACCGTCGAATTTGTACCTCAGCAAAGCTGTAATCGCGTCTGTGTCAGCGGTTGCCTGCAAGACGCGGGGGTCTGACGGATTAGTCGGGTTGATCGATAGCGGAAAGGCTGCTGCGTACTGGATATCGGCACCAAAGGGCTGATCATACAT
Organism: Ruegeria sp. YTSB088; assembly: GCF_059609825.1. Taxonomy (NCBI): domain Bacteria; kingdom Pseudomonadati; phylum Pseudomonadota; class Alphaproteobacteria; order Rhodobacterales; family Roseobacteraceae; genus Ruegeria; species Ruegeria sp. YTSB088. The sequence goes on from NZ_JBXWMM010000001.1 coordinate 344,640, forward strand.
GATCGCGAAATCGAGTTTTTCAGTCAGTGACGTTTTGTAGCCCAGATGCGGTGTGAAAAAGTCGTTCGCGACCTCACCGGAATCGACCGGTTGCCCAATGTTTGGTCCAGCCAAAGCTGGCATGGTGCCCGTTACGCTGGGGTTGGTGTATCCCAACCGAAACTGAACCACTGATCCTTCTTCGAAGATCAGGTTTACGCCCTGACCACTGCGGTCCAGTCCGCCTGCGTATCCTGCCGTCGCTCCAGCACACAAAGCGCAGGTCGCGAGTAGTGTTTTTTTCATTCTGTCCTCCCTAACAATCTCCCGCGGGTTTCAATGGCGTTTAGCTGAGTGTGACGAACGCCTATCCCGTGTATGATGAGCGATACTCTCTTTTTGGTTACTTTAAGGTCAACTGGTGACGGTGCGTTACGTATTGCGACTAGTGTTTTCAACTGTTGCTAAACTGTTACGACTTTCGGACCAGATATTCAGGAAAATACCGGAAAAGATGACTGCGGCACCTATCAGGACCCAATGGTCGATGGGTTCGTGGTAAAGGATCATTCCGACCACTGCGATCGTAGGAAGCCTTGCAAAATCAAATGGGATCACAACTGTCGCCGGGGCGATGGCAAGAGCGTTGGTTATGCAGAAATGGGCCAACAGACCGGCCAGCCCAACCAGAATCAAAAAGGGTGCGCTTTGCGCTGTGGGCAAGGAAATCTGTCCATCAAAACCTGCAGCGATGGCCCCAAGAACCGCCTGCATGGTCGTAAGCCAGAAAACGATGCAGCCGATACTGGCAAAACGTGTGAGTTTTTTGGTCGAAATCGTTGTAAATGCGAAGAAAATCGCAGACGCAGCTGCGGTCACAAGGCCGGGGCTCAAGGGCGCCGTACCAGGGCGCGTAACAATCAGAACGCCGGCAAAACCAATAAGCGCTGCCGTCATCTTAAGCGCAGTAAGGCGTTCGTTCAAAAGAAGTGGCGACAGCAGAATCACCCAAAGCGGCTGGGTGAATTCCAATGCGAACACCTGCGCCAAAGGCGCAACAGCGACCGCATAGAACCAAAGATTCTGCCCTGTGAAATGCAGGGTGTTTCGCAGGGCGTGCAAACCCAAGCGTTGCGTGGAAACCTGAACCCAACCGCCTGTGGCAGTCAGTACGAGGGCGACAACAACAAACCCTACCAGGCTTCGGTACATCATGATCTCGAACGTGTCGTGCACGACGCTCAGTTCGCGACCAGCAACCGCCATCGAGGAGAAGGACGCAATGGCTCCAGTCATCCACAAGGCGGCCTTGAACGTGTTTTTTTGTGTCTGATTCACGTGCCACACCCCGACCTGGTCGCGCGGTCACGGCCCCGGTGTCGGGGCCTTCGCTACGCGATCAAAAAGATTGAATTCGTTGAATCATTGAAACGCTTATGAAGCGTCAGGTTCAAGGTCGCGTCCGACTTTTTCAAACACGGCTTGGAAGAAATTCCTCGGATCGGGTCGTTTTTGGCGTCGAACGCGGTGGTGTTTTGCCGGATCATTCCCACTCGATGGTCCCGGGCGGTTTCGAGGTGATGTCATATGTGCATCGGTTGATGCCCTTGACCTCGTTGATGATCCGGGTCGCCGTTTCGCCAAGGAACTCGTGGCTGAAGGGGTAATAGTCCGCTGTCATTCCATCGACCGAAGTAACGGCCCGCAACGCACAGGCGTAATCATAGGTGCGGCCATCGCCCATCACGCCCACTGTGCGGACTGGAAGGATGGCGACAAAAGCCTGCCAGATGTCATCATAGAGCCCGTGCTTGCGGATCTGATCGATGTAAATTGCGTCAGCCTCGCGCAGGATTTCCAGTTTTTCGCGGGTGATCTCGCCGGGGCAGCGAATGGCCAGACCCGGTCCGGGGAAGGGGTGGCGCCCGATGAAGCTCTGCGGCAGACCAAGTTCTCGGCCCAGTGCGCGGACTTCGTCCTTGAACAATTCACGCAGCGGTTCGACCAGTTTCAGGCCCATCTTTTCCGGCAGGCCGCCCACGTTGTGATGGGACTTGATCGTTACAGAAGGCCCGCCCGAGAACGACACTGATTCGATCACATCGGGATAGAGAGTGCCCTGAGCCAGGAATTCGGCGCCGTCGATGGTATCGGCGTGCTTCTGGAACACGTCGATGAACAGTTTTCCGATGATCTTGCGCTTGGTCTCGGGGTCGCTCTGACCTTCCAATTCCCCAAGAAACAGCTCGGATTCGTCTGCGTGGATCAACTGAATGTTGTAGTTGTGGCGGAACATGCCGACGACTTCTTCGGCCTCATTCTTGCGCAGCAGCCCGTGATCGACGAACACGCAGGTCAGTTGATCCCCGATTGCTTCGTGAATAAGGATCGCGGCAACCGAGCTGTCGACGCCGCCGGACAATCCGCAAATGACCTTCTTGTCTCCGACTTGTTCGCGGATCTTGCGGATCATGTCTTCGCGATAAGCGCCCATGGTCCAGTCACCCTTGAACCCGGCCAGCTTAACGAAGTTTTCATACAGTTTCGCGCCCTTGGGTGTATGGTGTACCTCGGGGTGAAACTGCACGGCATAGAAGTGCCGCGATGGATCAGCCGTGATCGCATAAGGTGCGTTGGGCGAGGTTCCAAATACCTCAAACCCCGGTGCGATTTCACTGACATGGTCGCCGTGGCTCATCCAGACTTGTTCATCGCCGTCCGCGAACCAGCCCTCCAGGATATCCAGTTTGTCTTTCGGTGTAACAAAGGCCCGACCAAACTCGGCTGTGCCATGGCCGCTTTCGACTTTGCCGCCAAGCTGATGCATCATCACCTGCTGGCCATAGCAGATGCCGAGGATCGGAACTCCATAATCAAAAATCTCTTGCGGAGCACGGGGCGAGCCCTCGCGCGTCACGCTGTCCGGACCGCCCGAGAAAATCACGGCGCGCGGCGCCATTTCCCGCACGAATTCCATCGTGACATTCTGGTAAGGGTGAATTTCACAATAGACATTCAACTCGCGCAGGCGGCGAGCGATAAGCTGCGTAACCTGGCTGCCGAAGTCGATGATCAGAAGGCGGTCGTGGGATGTCTGGGTCATAACCGGCTCATAAGTTGCAAGCCTTGCATGTGCAAGCGGTATGGCATCATTTGATACAAAAGCTGAGTCAAACCGGCGGAAAGATCAGGTGCTATGTCGAAGATCAAATTCAGAACTGCTGATGTGGCGGATGCAGATGAGGTAACGCGGTGCCTGGAAAGTGCCTATGCAGATGCAACAAACCTGATCGAGGACCTGCCGGACGTCACTGCCGGAATCGCGGATGACATCAAGACCCACCACGTCGTGCTTGCAATATCCGGCGGTATAGTCGGGGCCATCGTTTTTGATCGCATCGACGACGCAATCATGGTGTTCAACCTAGCGGTTTCGCCTGAAGCCCAAGGGCAGGGAGTCGCGCGGCGATTAATGCAGTTTGCCGAAGAAGAAGCAAGGTTGCGCAAACTATCCAAGCTGAGGTTGCGAACCCATAAGATGATGAAGGGCACGATTGCCATGTATCTGCACATGGGTTGGAAAGTGACGGCTCAGGCGGGCAACGGTCTCACTATGGAAAAAGCGTTGGGGGCTGATCCCGACTAAATGGTGGCTTTGTTGGGGGGCGGCAATGTCGCTTTTCCCCCCAGAGCGCCGCAATCCCTATGCTTGGGTTCTGGCAAACCTGTATCAAAACGCTCAATCTAACCAACCAGACGGGATTTTCTCATGGCAGAGGCAAACACCCGGCGCAGGGCGAGAGGTGGCGGTGGCGCTGCCCGCCGTGCCGAGCGTACCGCAGTTCGTATCGAGACTGCGAAATACATCGAACGTAACATTCCGAATTTCGAGATTCTCAACGAAGAGGCGCTCGAGATTATCGAAAACAACGCTGAAACCGTGTTGGAAGAAATCGGCGTCAACTTTGTCGACAACCCGGCCGCGCTGGAACGTTGGCGTGACGCAGGCGCAGATATTGACGGTGAGCGTGTGCGCATCCCGCGTGGTCTGGCCCGTGAGCTGATCAAGACAGCCCCCAGCCAGTTTACCCAGCACGCCCGCAACCCCGAGAAATCAGTTGTGATCGGTGGCCGTAACATGGTTCTAGCCCCGGTTTACGGTCCTCCATTCGTGCGTGATGCACAGGGTGGGCGCCGCTATGCAACCATGGACGATTTCAACAAGTTCGTGAAACTTGCCTATATGTCCAAGTGGTTGCACCACTCGGGCGGTACGGTGTGTGAGCCGACCGACATTCCGGTGAACAAGCGCCATCTGGACATGCTGAAGGCGCATATGACCCTGTCGGACAAGCCTTTCATGGGCTCTGTGACCGATCCCAGCCGGGCACAGGATTCGGTTGAAATGTGCGAAATCCTGTTCGGTAAGGAGTTCGTGCAGGAAAACACCGTGATGACCTCGCTGACCAACATCAACTCGCCGTTGACATTCGACGACGTGATGATGGGCTCGCTGGAAGTTTATGCGCGCAATAATCAGGCCTGCATCATCTCACCCTTTATCGTGGGCGGAGCGATGGCGCCGGTCTCGGTGGCCGGTACTTTGACGCAGGTTCTGGCCGAGGTCATGGCCGGCGTTGCCTACAGCCAGATAATCCGTCCGGGTGCCCCCGCGATCTTCGGTGCATTCGTGACATCGATCGATATGAACTCGGGCGCGCCAACCTTCGGCACTCCCGAAGCTGCGCATATCACTTATGGTGCCGGCCAGCTGGCACGTCGTCTGAACCTTCCGTACCGGTCGGCTGGTTCGTTCTGCGGATCGAAATTGCCGGACGCGCAGGCAGCATACGAAACAGCGAACTCATTGAACATGGGCCTTCTGTCGGGCGTGAACTTCATGCTGCATTCCTGTGGCTGGCTGGAAGGCGGTCTGGTTGCCGACTTCGAGAAGTTCGTCATGGATGCAGATCAGTTGGGAGTATTGCATTCGCTGGCCAAAGGCGTTGCATATGACGAAAACGCTCAGGCCATGGATGCGATCCGCGAGGTCGGTCCGGGTGGGCACTATCTCGGCTGTGCCCACACGCAGGCCAACTTCAAGGAATCCTTCTGGAAATCCGAAGTGCTGGATTACAAACCATACGAAACCTGGCAGGAAGAGGGCGCGCGTGACACGAGAGCGTTGGCCACAGCTCGGGCTGAACATTTGCTGGCCAACTATCAGCAACCCCAGATGGATCCGGACACCGCTGCGGCTCTGGAAGCCTATATCGCCGAAAAAAAGGCCTCCATGCCGGATTCGTTTTCCTGATTATTGCAGAACCGAGGCGCGGCTGGCCTGATACAGCTGCGCCTCACCCAACAACGCAATAAGCAGATCCAGATGCCGCACCAGTGAGTATGCGGCATCGTCTTCTTTTCGCTGTTCATTTACCTCTTTTTCCATCTCGACCAAACGCACCAGCGCCTGACCTGAACTAGGCAGCGAACCGTATCCCAGAATGCGTTGCAGATGCCTCTCCCGATTGTAATCCCGCGCCCCGAATCTGGCAGCACGCGCCAGCATGCGTGGGCGGCGGAGGGTAGCGATCATTGTCATCAGGTCCTGCATGTCGTGTGTCCCTTTTTCGAAATTTCAAGGGCCATGTGTTGCACAACCTTAGCGGGTGTTGTCTTTGTCAGAGTCCCTCCGAGCGATGGTTTCACGACTGTATATCTTTTTGAATCAAATCTGGTTCTTGCCTTGTGTGGTTAACGAACGAGTAACGAATGGACCTCTAGTTAGAATTGGTTAACCCGCATTCCGAGGGCGAAAAGTGGCAGTTTGTTTTGTCGACGAGGACAAATAATTATGGAAAACAACATGGCTTTCACCATTCCGGCATGGGTTCCAGAGGGGGCGCAAAGGTACCTTGCTCATACCGAGACCGGTCGCTCGATCCGCGATATCGCTCGATCAGCCGGATGCCATGCATCGACGATCCTCAGACAAATTAGGCGCATCGAAATGCGCCGCGACGATCCATTGGTGGATAGGGCTTTGCAATCGCTTGCAGAGACGCATTTTTCACCTTCGGATTGCATCGACGGCCCGGCAATCGGGTCAGAAAACACCGCTGAAGAAGAGTTTGAAAACGAAGCGCTGCGTGTGTTGCGCCGCCTGAGCGAGACGGGTTCGGTCCTCGCCGTGGCCGAGGAAATGGACAAGGCTGTCGTCGTACGCGACACCGGCGAGGCAGGGGCAACTAGAACCGCGGTCGTAGAGTGCAGGTTCGCACAGGCCTTGGCTTTGAAAGACTGGATAACCTGCGACAATCCTGGTCGTATTTCGCGATATCGGATTTCCACAGCCGGGCGAACCGCGCTAAGTCATTTGATCGCCAAGGCAGAAAACAAGGCGCGTGCCGGGACAGACTTTGGTTTTGCCGAAGCTCAGAGTTCCTTTCAGGCCAAGCCTTCGGGCGGGTCTGCCGAGCGGGCCAAACGCATTCGATACAATGCTGCGGAAAGCCCGCTGATAGCGTTGGCGCGCAGAAGGGATCGTGACGGAAAGCCGTTTTTGGATGAATCCCTTGTCAGCGCCGGAGAGCGTTTGCGCGAAGACTTTGAGTTGGCACAGATCGGCCCTCAGGTTTCACAGAACTGGGATCGCTTTCTGACGACAGGCGGTCGAGGCAGTTTTGACAGTGAAAGCCATGGGGGCAAGGAAGCTTCTGATGCCAAGGATCGGGTTTCACGTGCCTTGTCCGATCTGGGGCCACGGCTGAGTGATGTCGCGTTGCGGTGCTGTTGCTATCTGGAAGGACTGGAACTGGCGGAAAAGCGAATGGGTTGGTCAGCACGATCCGGCGAGATTGTTCTGCGGATCGCTTTGCAACGATTGAAACGACATTATCAGGATCAGGCGGAACGAGACCGGTTGATCGGCTGAACAGAAAAAAGGCCCGGTGTATTCGGGCCTTTTCTCGGGATTTGCAGCTTAAGCCATTTCGGGTTCTGCTGACGCCCGCAGGTGTTTCATCAGGTTTTCCGGCGAGGACACGCCATAAGGGTCTTCTGGACAGTTATCCATCAAGCCGGGCTCTTCGAACCACGCTTCGACGACACCATCATCGACGATGGCCGCATAGCGCCATGAGCGCATACCAAAACCCAGATTGTCCTTGTCGACCAACATGCCCATTTTCCGGGTGAACTCCGCCGATCCGTCGGGGATGACCTTAACGTTCTTCAAGCCCTGATCCTGCGCCCATTTGTTCATCACGAAGCTGTCGTTGACGGACATGCAGTAGATTTCGTCGATCCCCATCGCCGTGAAATCGGCATAGCCGTTTTCAAAACCGGGAAGCTGGAAAGTCGAGCAGGTCGGGGTGAACGCGCCTGGCAGTGAGAACAGGATTACGCGCTTACCGGCGAAATAGTCAGCTGTCGTCTTGTCTTCCCAACGGAATGGGTTTGGTCCTTCGATGGAATCGTCGCGGACACGGGTGTGAAAGGTCACGTCGGGCAGTTTTGCGCCGGATTTCATAGTCAAACTCCTGTGATTCACATGTGGTTTTGGTGTGAATTAAAACAGTTCTAAACCGCATTCAATCGAGGAAATGCTGCGATTGCGAATAGGATCAACGTTCCGCTAAATATCAAATTTAATACGGAAATACTGATGTGCGCATGATGACTTTCTGCGATTGCGCGGTTGCGACGCATAGCGGCTATGCGCCGCTGGTGTAACGCCGCGCTTCTGTCTATGTTATGAGCGACAAGAGTTGACCCAAAGTCAGGAAAACGACCGTGCGAGATCTGAAGATCCCCGAACAGCGCCATCCGGAAAAAGCCCATCGTCCGGACAATGCACAGCCCAAGAAACCAAGTTGGATCAGGGTCAAAGCACCTGGCGGCAAAGGCTATGCGGACACGCGGCGGATCATGCGTGACAACAATCTGGTGACGGTCTGCGAAGAAGCCGGGTGCCCCAACGTAGGAGAGTGCTGGAGCCAGGGCCATGCCACCATGATGATCATGGGCGAGATTTGTACGCGCGGCTGCACCTTCTGCAATATTGCAACCGGTCGCCCCGACGATCTTGACGCGTTTGAGCCCGGACGCGTGGCTCACGCGGTTGAAAAACTCGGCCTGAACCATGTGGTGATCACCTCGGTGGACCGCGATGATCTGCAAGATGGCGGGGCTGAGCATTTTGCGCAGACCATTCGCGCGGTGCGTCATCGTTCTCCGAAAACCACGATCGAGATTCTGACGCCTGACTTCCTGAAATGTGATGAGGATGTCCTTGAGATTGTGGTCGAAGCGAAACCGGATGTGTTCAACCACAATCTGGAAACGGTTCCGGGCCTCTATCCCGAAGTCCGCCCGGGTGCGCGATACTTCCATTCCTTGCGCCTGCTGCAGCGCGTGAAAGAGCTTGATCCGTCCATCTTCACCAAATCGGGCATCATGGTCGGGTTGGGTGAAAATGAACAGCAAGTGCGTCAGGTCATGGACGACATGCGCGCGGCGGATATCGATTTCCTGACCATCGGCCAGTACCTGCAACCGACTCCGAAACATCACGGAGTGGATCGGTTCGTAACGCCGGAAGAGTTCGCATCTTACGAAAAGGCGGCCTATGGCAAGGGGTTCCTGATGGTATCCGCGACGCCTCTGACCCGGTCTTCGTATCACGCGGGTGACGATTTCGCCCGGCTTCGCGCGGCTCGGCAAGCAAAGTTGCAGCAGGCGTGACACCGGAGCGGATCGCGCAGCTCATCAGCTTGCGCCACGAGTTTCATCAACACCCGGAGCTTTCGGGGCAGGAGGAAAATACCGCAGCGCGGGTTGCTGATCTTTTGCGCCAAGCGGGTGCAGACAGGGTTCTGTGCGGCATTGGCGGGCACGGTGTTGCTGCCGTTTACGAAAGCAACGTTCCCGGCCCCACAGTTGGAATTCGATGCGAACTGGATGGACTGCCAATTCAGGAACTCTCGGATCTGGCTTATGCGTCTCAGATTGCAGGCAAAGGGCATCTGTGCGGCCATGATGGCCACATGGTGATGGTTCTCGGGGTGGCGGAAGCGTTGAAGGAACAACGCCCGAAGTCTGGCCGCGTGGTTCTGATTTTCCAACCCGCCGAAGAAACCGGACATGGTGCGATTGCTTACCGGGCCGATCCTCAGTTCGCTGAGGTTTCGCCTGACATCGTGCTGTCTCTGCATAACTTGCCGGGGCTGGAACTGGGCGCAGTAGAGCTGTGTGTAGGTCCCGCGAACTGCGCCTCGCGTGGGATGCAAATTGTTCTGACAGGCAAGACGTCACATGCAGCTGCCCCGCAAGATGGCTTGTCGCCGGCAGGTGCCTTGTCCAGGCTGATGCTGGCATTGGCCGGATTGGGGGCGGGCGGTGAATTGGATGACGACTACGCTCTGACCACAGTCACCCATGCCACTCTGGGCGAGCGCACAGTCGGCGTCGCACCGGGGCAGGCCGAACTATGGGTGACCCTGCGCACGGTTTCGGACGCGCGGATGGAGCGCCTGATGGCCGAGGCCGAATCCCTGGTTGCCGAAACAGCGAAGGTCGAAGGGTTGGCGGTGGAAATCAGCTATGACGAGGTGTTCGATGCCTGTGTCAATGATCCCGAAGCTGATACGGTTCTGGCAAAGGCCTTTGCCGATCAGGACGTCGCCTGCATGCTGGTCGATCAGCCACAGCGTTTTTCCGAAGATTTCGGCCAGTTCGGCAAAAGCGCCAAGGCGGCCATGTTCTGGTTGGGGGCGGGGCAGGACCATCCGCAACTGCACAACCCGGACTATGACTTCCCGGATGCGCTTATTCCGATTGGAACCGGGATTTTTCTGAGTGCGATTGATATCGTGCTTCACAAAACCTGCTAGACGCGATCCACTTAATTGACCAGATCACCAACGATTCCAACGGCTTCTATAACTGTCTTCGTATCATCAGATATCGAGAGAATTTCATCATCTACCCGGATATAGCGCTGGCCGGGTCCCAACGGCTTAAGCTTCCAGTTTCCGAGGTCGTCAATGTAATCGAAACTCAGATCATCGGGCAACTTCTGGCCACGCGTATATCTTTTGATTTGACCGGGCGGAACAGCTTTGCCGTTTGACTTGATAGATTTCTCTACCTTGTTTTTATTGGCACCTTGCCCTTTGCCCTTGTTGTCCTTTGCAGCACCCGAACTTGCAAGTGCCACGATCGCCATAACGACACCAGCTGTCGCAACAATCCGCTTCATCGATAATCCCCCTAAGTTGATAAGGAGAGTAATCGGACTCAATTTGGCTTGTCTATTATTATTCGGATCTTTGAATTTAGCTTGCAAAGCTGAGCTTCAAACTGCCCGACAAAAGTGCATCTAGTCCTCGGTAAACCGAACCTTGCCGATAAAGGGCAAGTTGCGGTTGCGCTGAGCGTAGTCGATCCCGTAGCCCACGACGAATTCATCCGGAATTTCAAAGCCAATCCAGTCTGACCGGAAATCAACTTCGCGACGGCTGGGTTTGTCGAGCAACGCAATGGACTTCAAACGAGAGGGCTTGCGGCTTTGAAGCAACTTGGTGACATGGTTCAGTGTGTGGCCCGTATCGACGATATCTTCGACAACAAGCACGTCACGACCTTCAATCGCGCCGCGCAAGTCTTTGAGAATGCGGACTTCCCGGCTGCTTTCCATCGCATCACCGTAAGAGGATGCCTCAAGAAAATCTACCTCGATGGGAAGATCCAGCTCACGTACCAGATCGGCGATGAAGACGAAACTGCCGCGTAGCAATCCCACGACGACCAGCTTGTCCGTATCGCCGAACTCATCCGTTATCTCGCGGCATAACTCCTCGATTCGGGCGGCGATGGCCTTGGCCGAGATCATCTCATCTATCACATATGCGCGGTTAGTCATCGCAGCCCCCTTGATCTTTGGCGCGCAACATACGACATGACGCGCCATTGTCACCTGCAAATACCGGACATCATGCCAATCCATTCGGAAACCCGCCACCTGCCATACACAGCCCAGCAGATGTATGATCTTGTTGCGGATGTAGGCAGTTACCCCAAGTTTCTGCCCTGGTGCGCCGCGGCCCGGATCCGCAAGACCTATGCGGTTGGTGAGGCCGAGGTGATGGAGGCCGATCTGGTCATCTCGTTCAAAGTGTTCCGCGAACGGTTCGGCAGCCGGGTGACTCTGTTTTCCGATCAGAAAAAGATCGACACCGAATATCTCGACGGACCTTTCAAATACATGAAATCCGACTGGCAGTTCGAGGACGCGCCCGATGGGGGCTGCAACATCTCGTTCCATGTGGATTTTGAGTTCAAGAACGCCATTCTGCAAGGGATTATCGGGGTTGTGTTCAACGAAGCCATGCAGCGGATTGTGCGCGCCTTCGAGGCACGTGCGAAAGAACTCTACGGCTAGGCCTTTACCCTGCAAGGGCGCACGCTAGACTGCGCCCATGACGGATTTCACAGCAGCATTGGCCACCTTCGCGGCGGGCCCGGTTTCAACGACAGCTCAGGCGAGGGTTGTCACATCTTTGTCTGTTCTGGATTGGGTTGCAGTTGGTCGTGCTGGGGCGTCTGAGCCCGTGTCTTGTACGGTTCGCGATATGGTTCTAGCCGAGGGCGGGAACGCTCAGGCCCATCTGTTCGGCGGGGGCGCGGCCCCATTGCGCGGCGCAGCTTTGGTTAATGGAACTGTTTCCCATGCGCTGGATTACGACGACACGCATTTTGCGCATATAGGGCATCCGTCAGTTGCCATTCTACCTGCCGTCCTTGCCGTAGCCGAATGGGATGACCGCATTCTGGTGGACTTACTCGAAGCCGCGCTGGTCGGGATGGAAACTTCAATCCGTGTCGGCATGTGGCTGGGCAGGGGTCATTATCAGGCCGGGTTTCATCAGACAGCGACATCCGGTGCATTCGGAGCTGCCGTCGCCGTCGGTCGGTTGCTAGGATTGGATAAAACCCAGATGCGGTCCGTATTGGGTTTGACAGCAACGCGCGCGGCTGGGCTGAAGGCCCAGTTCGGAACCATGGGCAAGCCTTACAATGCCGGGCTAGCCGCTTCGGCCGGGGTTGAGACGGCTCTGCTTGTTCAGCGTGGATTTCAGGCCAACGCCGACGCGTTGGAAGGCACGTACGGATTTGGCGCGACCCATCAGGGTGCAGCGGATCAAAACGCGCTGGATGGTTTGGGCGATGAATGGCTGTTCGAAACGGTAAGCCACAAGTTCCACGCCTGTTGCCACGGCCTGCACGCGGCGTTGGAAGCGGCGCGCGCTCTGGACATTGCGGAACCCGAAGTGGCCGAGCTCAAAATCAAAACCCATCCCCGATGGATGAGCGTTTGCAATCAGCTGTCGCCCACAACCGGGCTGGGGGCAAAATTCTCTTATCGGACGGTCATCGCGATGCAGGCGCTGGGGTATGATACGGCTTTGCCGGGCAGCTACACCGACAAGGTCTGCGCGGACCCGCGCATGACGTCTCTGCAAGACCGCATCACGGTCGAAGCGGATGAAAGCCTGTCGGAAACGCAGGCGCATCTGGCCCTGCTGCGTCGCGACGGTGTTCGCCGCGAGGCAACGCATGACCTGATGACCCCAATGTCGCTATCTGACCGCGAGGATCGTGTACGCGTCAAAGCATCGAAGCTGATCGGGACGGATGAGGCAGACGCGATCTGGTCGATGCTGCGCATCGGAGGTCGCGCCCGTGATCTGGCTGAACGTATGGCGGGTTAAGCCACGCGCCAGTGCAGTGGAAAGCCCGGGTCGAACACCGTGACAGGTCCATCGTCCGTGTCGATCTTTGACGGGTATTCAACCGGTTCGCCCTTGGTCAGGGTAATCGTCTCTTCGTTCACAGGCAGGCGGTAAAAGCCCGGCCCGTTGAGCGAGACGAACGCCTCCAGCTTGTCCAGGGCACCTTCGCGGTCGAACATCTCGGCCACCAGAGACATGATATTTGTCGCAGTGAAACACCCCGCGCAGCCGCAGGCCATTTCCTTGTTGGCATCCGTGTGCGGAGCGCTGTCCGTGCCCAGGAAGAACCGCGCGTCACCCGACGTTGCAGCAGCCAGCAGGGCTTGGCGGTGTTCCTCGCGCTTGGCGACCGGCAAGCAATAGTAATGCGGTTTGATCCCGCCCACTAGAATATGGTTGCGGTTGATGATCAGGTGGTGCGCGGTGATCGTCGCACCCAGATCCGCCTCGTTGGCTTTGACATAGTCGACACCATCGGACGTGGTGATATGTTCCATCACCACGCGCAGTCCCGGCGTCGACCGGCGGATCGGGTCCAGAACGCGGTCGATGAACACGGCTTCGCGGTCAAAGATGTCGATCTCTGTGTCGGTGACTTCGCCATGAACACACATGGGCAGGCCGATCTCGGCCATTTTCTCCAAAACCGGGCGCACCTTGTCAAAGTCACGCACGCCCGAGGCCGAATTGGTCGTGGCCCCCGCCGGGTACAGCTTGACCGCTTTTATCAGCCCGCTGGCATGGGCGGCAGCGACGTCCTGCGCATCTGTATCCTCGGTCAGGTACAGGGTCATCAGCGGCTCAAACCTCATACCGTCGGGCAAGGCGGCCAGGATCTTGTCGCGGTAAGCGGCAGCCTGATCCCCGCGTATAACGGGCGGCACGAGGTTCGGCATTATGATCGCACGGGCGAAATGACGTGCGGTTTCGGGCAGAACGGCCTGCAACATGGCGCCATCGCGCAGATGCAGATGCCAGTCGTCGGGGCGGCGGATGGTGAGGGTATCAGTCATGATCTTCCGCTAGCATAGCTGCCCCGAAAGACCAACCAGCGCAGTACGAGTTGCCGAAAAAACTTGTCAACCAACCGGAACGTCGTAGCTCAGGCAGGGGGTAAGGCCTTGACGCAAGGGCGCTTGCGTGACCTGTTTATCCGCGAAGAAGAGAGAGGTTCCATGACGCAGCCTAATTCCATTGATGCCGTGCAGCAGATGCTGGGAAGTCAGGGCTATGTCTGCGGGCGCGCCCTTGCCACGGTTGTGTTCCTTTCGCTGAAGCTTGGTCGCCCGTTGTTTCTGGAAGGTGAAGCAGGTGTCGGAAAGACGGAAATCGCCAAGGCGCTGGCATCCGGTCTGAACCGCCGTTTGATCCGATTGCAGTGCTACGAAGGTCTGGACGCGTCCACGGCGGTTTACGAATGGAACTTTCCGGCGCAGATGGTCGCGATCCGAACGGCCGAAGCTTCGGGCGGAGCCGACCGAGGCGCGTTGCAAGCGGAACTGTTTTCGGATGAATACCTGATCGAACGCCCGCTGCTTCAGGCAATGCGCCCGGACGAAAACGGAGCGCCGGTTCTTCTGATCGACGAACTGGACCGGACCGATGAACCGTTTGAAGCCTTTCTGCTGGAGGCCCTCAGTGATTTTCAGGTCACAATCCCTGAACTGGGCACTGTTGCAGCCCCCGAACCACCCATTGTGATTGTCACGTCGAACCGGACCCGCGAAGTGCACGATGCCCTCAAGCGCCGCTGCCTGTATCACTGGGTCGATTATCCCGATTTCGAACGTGAGATCGAAATTCTGCACGCGCGCGCGCCCGAGGCCGCCGATGCGCTCAGCCGCGAAGTTGTGGCTTTCGTTCAGCGTCTGCGCACCGAGGACCTGTTCAAGAAACCCGGCGTGGCCGAAACCATTGACTGGGCCAAATGTCTGCTGGCGCTGGACGTGATGAATCTCAGCCCCGAGGTGATCGGTGATACGCTGGGTGCGATCCTGAAATACCAGGACGACATCCAGAAGCTGCAAGGGTCTGAGGCCAAGCGCATTCTGGATGAGGCCAAAGCGACGCTTGAACCGGCCTGACGCGTTATGGCCGAACAAATCCCGCTGGAAATTCCCGACAACCCGAAGCTAGCGCAGAACATTACCCATTTTGCCCGCGCGCTGCGGAAGGCGGGTCTGCCGATTGGTCCGGGGCGGGTGATTGACGCAATTCGCGCGGTGCAAGCCGCGGGTTTTACCGAGAAACGGGATTTCTACTGGACGCTACACGCCTGTTTCGTGAATCGTCCCGAACATCGCACGATCTTCGCGCAAGTCTTCCGAATGTACTGGCGCGACCCGCGATACATGGAGCACATGATGGCCATGATGCTTCCCGCCATTCGGGGCGTGCAGGAGGATCGCAAGGCGGATGCTGGCGAAAAACGCGCGGCTGAGGCCCTTCTGGATGGCGTCGAACACGACACGCCCGAGCTGGCGGCACAAGACGAAGGCGAAACTGAAATCGAGATTGACGCCACGCAGACGGCATCGTCCGAGGAGCGTCTCCGCAATCTGGACTTTGAACAGATGAGCACCGCCGAAATCGCGCAAGCCAAGCGCGTTTTGGCGCGGTTGACCCTGCCGGTCAAGCCCATCGAATCCCGACGAGGTCAAACCAGCCATCTGGGGCACCGCATTGACCGTGCCCGCACTTTGCGAGCAGCCATGCGGCAAGGAGGAGAGTTGCGCGATATCGCCCGGCTAGAGCCCAAACCGCGGTGGCCAAACCTTGTGGCCCTGTGCGACATCTCAGGTTCAATGAGCCAGTACAGCCGTGCCATCCTGCACTTCCTGCACACGGTATCGAACGCTAAGGGGGCAGGTTGGGCCAAGGTTCATGCTTTCACTTTCGGCACGCGCCTGACCAACATAACCCGCCACTTACGTCAGCGGGACGTTGACGCAGCTCTTGCAGCTGCCGGGGCCGAGGCGCAGGATTGGGAAGGGGGCACGCGCATCGGCGACTGTCTGCATCAGTTCAACAGAGACTGGTCAAGACGGGTCATGGGGCAGGGGGCCGTTGTTCTGCTGATCACCGACGGATTAGAGCGGGGTGAACCGGAGAGGCTGGAGAAAGAGGTTGAGCGGCTGCACCTGTCCTCAAAACGCCTGATCTGGTTGAACCCGCTGCTGCGCTGGGACGGGTTTGCCCCCAAGGCTCAGGGGGTGGCGGCCATGCTGCCCCATGTCGACAGTTTCAGGGCAGGGCATTCCATAGCCTCGCTCGAAGATCTGGCCTCCGTGATCTCACAACCCGATGACCAGGGGCAGAAAGCACGGCTGTTGGCCGCGCTTTCCGAATAGTCGCCTATGACAACTGTTCTTCATTGCACTTACGGGCCATTTCCATGGCTTTGTATGTGCCGGTCAGATCGACTGTGAAAGCGTATGACGTTTCGGGGAACACGATCATGACCTTTTTCTTGGCCAGATCATCCGCGAATTGAGGGCTGTCTGACAGGACATAGCCACCGGAATAGCCCTTGGTGATATTGCCTTTCATACCTGTGGCTTCACCCAGATAGATGTTGTCGCCGATCAAGATGGCCACTTCTTGCGTCTCGCCACGTTTGATGTCGGTCTCTGCCTTGGTGAATACCCCCACATATCCCACGCCGCGATCTTCGGTTAGGCCCATCTGAACGACGTTTTCCGCATCGTCTACGGCCTCGATCAGGCAGGATTTCTTCTCGTTGTCGATGAAGACTTTCCAGCCTGCTACTTCTCCGTAACGTTCGAATGTGTCAGCCCACGCTGCGGTTGAAGTCAAAAGGCCAACCACTGCGCCCAGTGCAAGATAGTGTTTCAACTGCTTGTCTCCGAAAAAATGTGTTTGATATGCGGCTCGGTCACTTGGCCGGCTGCACGCGCAGGCTAAAACCCGTGGCACTAATAATCAATGCTGTGATTTCTTGAATACAGTTCGAGCATTGGTATCGGCTCACAAAGCTCAACATAGACGTTTTGGTAAGGGCGTTGCGCTTTTCATCAGGCCAATCCTGCTTATGTTGGGAAACAGACGACGTCTGGAGGTTCTGATGGAACGATTCGACAACAGTCCGGAAACGGCACTGAAGTGGCACCGCGATGGCAGCGGCGCCGCGCTTGCTACAGTTGTCGAAACCTGGGGCAGCGCGCCGCGCCGGGTTGGTTCCCAACTGGTGATCGGCGGCGATGGCCGGATCGAAGGCTCTGTGTCAGGTGGCTGTGTCGAGGGTGCAGTGATCGTCGAAGCGCTTGAGGCCATTGACGAAGGTGAGGCCCGATTGCTGGAATTCGGGGTGAGCGATGAAGACGCCTTTGCGGTCGGGCTGGCCTGTGGCGGAACCATACGCGTTCTTGTCGAACCCGTCGGGAAGGTTCTGCCCGAACCGATGCTGGCGGAACTGGTTGCAGCCCGCGCCGCTCGTGAACCGATTGCTTATGAAGTCAATATCGATACCGGGCACAGGGCCTTGCGCCGAAATGCCTATGCGGAACGGTTGCGTATGGATCGTTCTGGATTTGAAGAAGATGGCCGGACCTTTGTAGCGGTACACAACCCACCGCTACGGCTGATCATTGTCGGCGCGGTTCACATCGCGCAGGCACTGGTGCCGATGGCGCGCATAGCTGGGTATGATCCGGCCATTATCGACCCGCGCGACGCATTTGCCTCCAACGCCCGTTTCCCTGGGGAAACGATCCTAACGGATTGGCCGGATGAGGCTGTGGAAAAACTTGGGCTGGATGCGCGCACCGCAATTGTCCTGCTGACGCATGATCCAAAACTGGATGATCCGGCGCTGCAAGCTGCACTGGATGCGGGTGTATTCTATATTGGTGCATTGGGATCGACACGCACCCATTCCAAACGCGTCGAACGTATGAAAGCGGCGGGTTTTACCGAATCGCAAATCTCGAGGATTCATGGGCCAATCGGGCTGGATATCGGGGCTGCCGGGCCATCCGAGATTGCCGTCGCAATTCTGGCGCAGATGACGGCTGTTCTACGAGGCAAGGCATGAGGTTTGGTCCGGTAGCAGTCTCCGAAGCAAAAGGTGCCATTCTGGCTCATTCGGTGACGGCGGACGGGAGAAAACTGCGTAAAGGACTGTCGTTGCAGGCAAAGCATGTGACACAGCTGACGCAGGCGGGGATCAGTGACGTGATCGTTGCCCGCCTTGAACCCGGTGATTGCCATGAAGATGAAGCCGCACGCACCTTGGCCGCAGCTCTTGCGCCAGATGCGGCGTCGGCCAATCTGCGCGTGACCGATGCGTTTACCGGCCGGGTCAACCTGTTGGCGGACGCGCCGGGCGTGGCAGTTCTGGATGTGGACGCACTGGAGATGTTCAACCGGGTCAACCCGATGATTACGGTTGCGACGGTTCCGCAATACCAGCAGATGGGTCCGAAGGGCATGGTCGCCACCATCAAGGTCATCTCATATGCCGTGCCAGAAGCTGATGTTCGGCGGGCCGCCAATCTGGCGCAAGGGGCCGTGCGTCTGGCAAAGCCCGTTCACAAGACGGCAGGTTTGATCGTTACGGATATCCCCGGTGGCCCCTCCAACGAAAAGGGGATCGCCGCCATTCGCGGGCGGACCGAAGCCTTGGGTCTGGATTTGTGTGATGTGCAGATTGTACCGCATCGCGTGGATGCACTGGCCAAGGCGGTTTCCAGGACTGCTGGTGATTTGCTGATGATCCTGACCGGATCCGCGACGTCGGATCCTGATGATGTTGCCCCATCTGCTGTTCGGCTTGCCGGCGGGCAGGTGGATCGGTTCGGTATGCCGGTTGATCCGGGAAACCTGCTGTTTCTGGGTTCGATGCAGGATCGACCAGTGATTGGGTTGCCCGGGTGCGCGCGATCTCCGGCATTGAACGGGGCGGATTGGGTTCTGTCGCGTATTGCCTGCGGGATCGAAACGACCGGGGCAGATATTGCCGGAATGGGTGTCGGGGGATTGTTGAAGGAAATCCCGACCAGACCTCAACCCCGCGCCAAACGAAAAGAATAATCCGCCGCTGATCCTGAACGGAGCCGAATTCTGTTGTTGGACCCAGAAGCTTTGAATGATTTGGTTTAAGGTTTTCTGAACTTTGGCAAAACGCCGGGGCGCCAGTACGCTCCGGTATCTTCCCGCGCCTTCTGATAGGCTTCCACTCTCTCTCTGGCGGCCTCTCCCCCAGCGTCAAACAGATGCCCCAGCAGACACTCCAAGACGGCCATTGCCCCTGAAAAACTTGAAAACGGGTGCAGGGTTCGTGTACTGACAGGCAGGACGACATCCGGTTCCACCCCCGGCGCGATAACCTTGCTGTCCGACAGCAACACGATACGCATCGACCGGTCGCGCGCAAAGCGCATCGACTGAATCGTGTCGGCGGAATAGGGGTGAACCGTGATGGCAAACAGACAATCCTCGGCGGTGGCTTCGACCAGGTCGTCGATGGCCGAGCCCATGTGGCGGGGCACCAACTGAAGCCCGGGATGGGCCATGCGACCGGCGTAGTGAAAATAATAGGCCAGCGCATGGCTGGACCGTGTGGCAGTCACATAACAGCGGCGCGCCGATCTGATGTGCGCGACGGCCTGTTCCGTCAAATGGGGGGCCATGAGCCGCAGCGATCTGGACACGACATTTATTTCGTTCTGCGCAAATCGTGCCTGCGCCGCACCAAACTGCCCTTGTTCCTTTAGGTGTTCCAGCCAGTCTTGCCCAAACCTGTCTTCGCCGTCGGTTGTCAGAGCGTTTCGAAACGGACGTCGAAAAGCGTCAAAGCTGTCATATCCCATGCGTTGCGCCAGCCGGATCAGAACATTCGAGCTGATGCCGATGCGATCGGTGGTGGTTCGGATTGGATTCAATGCGAAGTCGCCGGGATGATCGATGATGTATTTTGCGGCGACCTGCATTTGCGCCGGCATCTCATCGATCTCGCGGCGCAATTGCGTAACCAAGGAGGTGAGAGGGTGCGTCATGTGAAATATAAAACATATGTTTTTATATGGGTAAATTGAAAACGTAAGGTGATTGCATTAGTTGGAGGCAGGATAAGAGGACGTCATGACATCGAACGCAGCAAAAGCCTCTGGCAGGCCGTATATTCTGGTCGCACCAAACGGCGCCCGGCGGGGCAGACGGGATCACCCGGCGCTGCCAGTCACAACGGACGAGATCATCATGACTGCACGTGGCTGCTATGCGGCGGGTGCGAACGGCGTGCATTTGCATGTTCGGAATGCTGAAGGCAACCATTCGCTGGATGCCGGATTGTATCGCGAGACGCTGACCGAATTGCAGCGTGCGGCGCCGGGTATGGATATTCAGATCACCACCGAGTCGGCAGGAGTTTTCGACGTCACAGCGCAATTTGAGTGCCTGAAGAAGGTTCAACCAGAATGGGCATCCATTTCGGTCAGAGAGATCGCGCGAGATCCTGATCTTGCGCCTCGGGTCTACGCGTTGTGCGCGGATCAGGGAACGCGGGTTCAGCATATTCTATATGACGCGAAAGACGTGGACTTGCTTGAAGACTGGCAATTGAAAGGCGTGGTGAAAGCGGATCAGACAGACCGTTTGCTTGTGCTCGGTCGGTATAGCGAAGGTCAGCAATCTGACCCTGCGGATCTGGATGTGTTTCCCTTCAGTCGGTCAAATTGGATGGTATGCGCTTTTGGGGCGCAGGAACATGCCTGTCTGGCCGAGGCTGCGCGGCGCGGTGGCGACGTGCGGGTCGGATTTGAAAACAGCTTAACGGGCCCAGGCGGCGCACCGTGGGCAGATAACGCGGCTTCGGTCGCTGCTTTGGTTGAAACTCTTGGAAGGACTGAAACATGAGTCATGTTTTCCCGCGCCACACAAAATCCGACCTTCCCATCGCGGCGGGTGGAGATGGCTGTTATCTGATCGACGCCAGCGGCAAGCGGTATCTGGATTGCGGCGACGCGGCAGTGTCTTGTCTGGGGCATTCGAACCCGGCGGTGATACAGGCGGTGCAACGGCAGGTGGAAAAGATCGCCTTTGCACATACCGGGTTCATGACGTCCGAACCGGCTGAAGCATTGGCGGATCTGTTGATCCAGTATGCTCCCGGGGACCTGGACCGGGTGTATTTCGTCTCGGGCGGGTCCGAAGCGACCGAAGCGGCGATCAAGCTCGCGCGTCAGTACTTCCTGGAGGTTGGTCAGCCTGAACGTCGTCATGTCATAGCTCGCAAGCAGAGCTACCATGGCAACACGCTGGGGGCTTTGTCAGCTGGTGGCAACGCCTGGAGACGGGCACAGTTTGCTCCGATGCTGATCGATATGACACATATTTCGGCCTGTTTTGAATACGCCGAGAAACCTGAGGGCCAGAGCAGCTTTGACTACGGCCAACGCGTCGCCAATGAATTGGAGGCGGAAATCCTGCGGCTGGGGCCTGACACTGTGATGGCCTTTATGGCCGAGCCTGTCGTCGGCGCTACCCTTGGCGCGGTTCCGGCGGTTCAGGGATACTTCAAGCGCATCCGCGAAATCTGCGACCAATACGGAGTGTTGCTGATTCTGGATGAGGTGATGTGTGGAATGGGGCGCACCGGTCATTTGTTTGCCTGCGATCACGATGGCGTCGCACCGGATATTCTGTGCATCGCCAAAGGGTTGGGCGCAGGCTATCAACCGATCGGAGCGATGTTGTGCACGGGCGAGATATATGATGCGATCCGTGATGGATCAGGGTTTTTCCAGCATGGTCACACTTATGTCGGCCATCCCGTGGCCACGGCAGCCGCCCTGGCGGTGGTCCGTGAATTGACAGAACGTGAATTACCAACGCGCGCTGGGGTCATCGGGACCAAATTGCAATCCGCCCTGGAGGCTGCGTTTGGACAGCACCCGAATGTGGGTGACCTGCGGGGCCGTGGCCTGTTCCGTGGTGTGGAACTGGTGGCAGACCGTGAGGCAAAGACGCCATTTGATCCATCGCTGGGCATTGCCGGAAAGCTAAAGAAGGCAGCACTTGCCGAGGGGTTGATCTGTTATCCCATGGCGGGCACCAGGGATGGTCGGAACGGAGACCATATCCTGCTCGCGCCGCCTTTCATTATAGAAGAAGAACAGATAGGCGAGCTTGTCGGAAAACTGGAACGCGCTCTTTCAGCAGTGCTCTGACAATACTGTGAATGCCCTGTTCGCCCGCAGCACGTTTGTTAATGTCGCCGGCGAAGTATCAGTATGGGGCGAAGTCCATGGTGCTGGATATCTGGCGCAGTTTCCGAGCGCTTCCTTTGTGGGTGCAGATCTGGGTGGCCGCTTTTTTGGTGCCGGTTAACCTGTTTCCGCTGGCCTTTCTTGATCATCCACGGGGGCATCTGATTGCTTTACTTGCAATTGCGGGCATGGCGCTGAACGTACCGATCATGGTGGCTGCCCGCGGGATGAGCGGCGCGATGGCCCTGCCGCACGTTCTGTGCTGGGTGCCGCTGGTCATCATCGTGACGCTTCTGCTGATGTCAGAAGAATTCCTAAGCCCCGCCTTTGTTCGCTTTCTTTGGTTGCTTCTGATCGTCGACATCACATCGTTGGTGTTCGACTTCAGGGATGCGGCTCATTGGTTGAAAAGCAGGAAAGCGACTTAAAAAAGCCCCTTCGAAGGCGAAGGGGCTTTGATCGTTTCGGTATTTGGGCCGGGTTATTTCTGCGGAAGGGGGCCGATCATCATGATCATCTGACGGCCTTCCATTTTCGGCATGTTTTCGATCTTACCCAGCTCTTTGATGTCCTCAGCGACACGCTCCAGCAATTCGCGGCCCAGGTTCTGGTGTGCCATTTCGCGGCCACGGAAGCGCAGGGTGACTTTCACCTTGTCGCCGTTCTCCAGAAACTTGAATACGTTGCGCATCTTTACATCGTAATCATGCGTGTCGGTGTTGGGTCGGAACTTGACCTCTTTCACCTCGATGATCTTTTGCTTCTTGCGGGCTTCGGCTTCGCGTTTCTGCGTTTCATATTTGAATTTGCCGAAGTCCATGATCTTGCAGACCGGTGGGTTCGCATTGGGCGAAATTTCGACCAGATCAAGACCGGCATCGGCGGCCATCTGCATGGCTTTGGCGGGATGAACCACCCCGACATTTTCACCTTCGGCGCCAATCAGGCGGATTTCGGGGGCACGGATCTTGTCATTGACGCGCGGGCCGGTGTCACGTTGTGGCGGCGCGTTGTGAGGTCTGCGAGCTATGGGTTCATTCCTTTGATAATTGCAGAATTTCGAGCCCGGAATTTAAACCGGGCCGGGCCGCACTGCAAGCGGCATAAACACCGGCAGTTGCGAAAAAACAGTGTTTTGTCCGGTGTTTTTTGCGTTCGGGGCCACAAAGCTCCGAACGCAACCTACCTTTAGCCGACAAAGGCCTTTTCGATCACAAACTCCTTGGGTTCGGAATTCGCGCCTTCGCGCAGACCAAAACCTTCAAGGATTTCCTTGATATCCAGGTTGAATGCCAGCGAACCGCAGACCATCGCGCGGTCGGTTTCGGGCTTGATTCCGCCTCCTATGCCCAGATCCCTGAACACGGTGCCATCCTTCAGCAGGTCGGTAATCCGGCCCATCTTGGGGCTCTCTTCGCGCGTTGTCGTCGGGTAATAACGGATCTTGTCAGCGAAGCCTTCGCCAATAAGCTCGGCCAGCATTTCATCCTGGCGGATGCTGTCGATCAATTGGCGGCCGTATTCTAACTCGGCCACTTCGCGGCAGGTGTGGGTGATGATGACCTCGTCATAATCTTCATATGTTTGCGGTTCACGCAGCAGCGAAGCAAACGGGGCAAAGCCGGTGCCGGTTGCAAAGAACCACAAACGCTTGCCGGGCAGCAGGGCGTCATGCACCAAAGTGCCAACCGGCTTTGGGCGCAGGATGATCTGGTCACCGGGCTTGATATGCTGAAGCTTCGAAGTCAGCGGGCCGTCCTGCACCTTGATCGAATAGAACTCGAGCTCATCGTCCCACGAAGGCGAGGCGATTGAATAGGCGCGCAGCAATGGCTTGCCATTATCGCCCAGCAGACCGATCATCACGAACTCGCCCGAGCGGAAACGCAGCGTGGCGGGGCGCGTCACCTTGAAAGAGAACAGGCTGTCGGTCCAGTGTTTGACCTCGGTTACGGTTTGCGCGTCCGGCAGGACGGGGGCCTTTACGGCAGTTGCTTCGCTCACGTGCTTCATCTCTGTCATCGTTTACCTGTCGGTCTGCTAAACCGACATCTCCGTTTAATCGTTGATCCAAGTCAGGAAAAGGGGACAGATTGCCCCCTTTGTGTCACAAGCTGGCGATGTGCGCCTTTTAACCGCGCAAACGGGCCTGATAGTTGTTCTCTTTCCAGTTGGCCCGGGAAAGCCACTGATCTTCGGGCTGGCGATCTGCCAGGTCTTCGTCAATCTCAACTTCGTCAAAGCCGCTGCGACGCGCCATGGCATATTGGTCAGCCAGAACGTGACCTTTGGCGCGCAAGCGTCCCATATAGCCCTTCAGGCGCAGGGCGCGGGCGATGGTAAAGCCGCGACCATCGGCAAAGGATGGAAAATCCACCCGGACCAGCCTGGCACTGCCCAACCGATCATAAAGTTCATCAGGATCCGTGTCCGAGCTGACGTCCAGCGCAACCACGTCGTTCGCGGCATCGTCCAGAGTGACAAAGCCGTCGGTCCAGTCATCGGGCGAAAAGCCCTCATCCGTTACGATTACGTTCATGTTTTCTCTCCGATGCGCACCATCTTGCCGTCGACAAAATGAATGCCGCATTCTTCCTTGTTCTGATCGCGCCAGCGTCCGGCACGAGGGTCTTCGCCTTCCTTCACCGGCGAGGTGCAGGGCGCACAGCCGATCGATGGGTATCCTTTGGCCACCAGCGGATGCCGGGGCAGGTTGTTTTCTTCCATATAGGCGCGCACATCGTCCGGCGCCCAGTGGGCCAACGGATTGACCTTGATCCGGCCCGTACCGTCTTCGACCTCGAAAAACTCGAGCGCGGCGCGAGTTCCGGACTGGAACCGTTTTCGCCCGGTAATCCAGCCGCAATACCCGGTCAATGCCTGTTGCAACGGGAATGTCTTACGCAGGTTGCAGCACGCATCCATGTCGCGCGTACGCAGCGCGCCATAGGGGTCTTCACGTCGAATGTCTTCGTCATCCGCCCGAATGATCTTGATGTTCTTGAGCCCCAGACGCTCGCTGACTTCCT
Source organism: Ruegeria sp. YTSB088 (assembly GCF_059609825.1). Lineage (NCBI taxonomy): Bacteria > Pseudomonadati > Pseudomonadota > Alphaproteobacteria > Rhodobacterales > Roseobacteraceae > Ruegeria > Ruegeria sp. YTSB088. The sequence continues at coordinate 369,669 of NZ_JBXWMM010000001.1, forward strand.
GTTGGTATTCCAGCGTTTCGGTGAACAGCATCTGGGTGTCGACGAACAGCACCGGTGTCGTCTTGTCGACCACCGCAGCCATATGAAGCAGCACCACCGATTCCGCACCGAAGCTGGAGACCAGAGCAAGTTCGTCGATCTCTTCAATGGCACCATGCATCACATCATGTGCGCTGTGGTGGCGAAACCGGGCATTCAATGCGTTGACCTTCTCGGTCAGGTCGCTTCGATCTTTGCCCAGTTCCGTTTGGATCAGGTCAAGCGGCATTCGCCCGAGCCTCGGGGTAGAGGGCGGCCTTGAATGGGGCCATGCCGACGCGGCGATAGGTCATCAGAAAGGTCTCTTCAGCACTCTCGCGCAGATCCAGGTAGGTGTCGACGATGCGTTCCACGGCCGGCACGATCTCATCATAGGCAAAGCCCGGACCGGTGCGGTCGCCGATCGCGGCTGTCTCGGTCGCGTCACCACCCAGAGTGATCTGGTAGTTCTCGACGCCTGCGCGATCCAGACCCAGGATGCCGATGTGCCCCACGTGGTGGTGACCACATGCGTTGATGCAGCCCGAGATCTTGATCTTCAGGTGACCGATATCATGCTCTAGCTTCATATCCTCAAAGCGGGTCGCAATTTCCTGTGCAACCGGGATTGAACGGGCCGTTGCCAGTGCGCAGTAGTCCATGCCGGGGCAGGCGATGATGTCGCTGATCAGGCCGATATTGGCGGTGGCCAGTTCGTACTCTTTCAGCTTCGCATGGATCGCAGGCAGGTCCGACTTGTGGACATGGGGCAGGATCACGTTCTGCTCATGGCTGATGCGCAGCTCGTCATAGGCGAATTCTTCGGCCAGATCGGCCATCACACGCATCTGCTCGGCAGTTGCATCACCCGGTGTCAGGCCATGCTTCTTGATCGAGATCGTGACGATTGCATGGTCCGCGTTCTTGTGCGGCGCGATGTTGGTATCGACCCACGAGCGGAAGACCGGATCGTTGGTGTAGGCGCTTTCGAACGGCGCAACCGAAGCCTGACGGTAGGCTGGTGGCGCGAAATGATCCTTGATCTCCTCCAGCAGGTTCATATCCGCGCCTTTGAACTGCGGGCGTACCTGAAGGAAACGCTGGTTCACCTTGGCGCGGATGGCGTCGATACCATGCTCGTGCACGGTGATCTTGATGCGCGCTTTGTATTTGTTGTCACGGCGTCCGATCTGGTTCCAGACGGAAACGGTCGCCTCCAGATAGGCCAGCAGATCATCGAATGCGACGAATTCGGAAAGTTCCTTGCCGATCATGGGCGTCCGGCCTAGGCCGCCACCGACGATGACACGAGTACCCAGAACGCCGTCACGCTCGACCAGTTGCAGGCCGATGTCATGCGCTTTGATCACAGCACGGTCGTTTTCCGAACCAGTGATCGCGATCTTGAACTTGCGCGGCATGAACTGGAATTCCGGGTGGTCGGTGGACCACTGGCGCAGCAGTTCGGCGTAAGGGCGCGGGTCGGCGACCTCATCCGCTGCGGCACCGGCGAAATGGTCGGCGGTCACGTTGCGGATGGTATTGCCCGAGGTCTGAATGGCATGCATGCCAACCTCGGCCAATGCGTCCAGCATGTCCGGCACATCTTTTAGTTTCGGCCAGTTGTACTGGATGTTCTGACGGGTGGTGAAGTGGCCATAGCCCTTGTCCCACTTTTCAGCCAGCAGGGCCAGTTGGCGCATTTGTGCGCTGTTCAGCGTGCCGTAGGGAATGGCGACCCGCAGCATATAGGCGTGCAGTTGCAGATACAGACCGTTCATCAGGCGCAGGGGTTTGAATTCGTCTTCGGTCAGCGAACCGTCGATACGGCGCTCGACCTGAGCGCGGAACTGCGCGTTACGCTCTGCCAGAAAATCTTTGTCAAACTCGGAGTAGCGATACATGTCTAGCTGTCCTTGGTTGCAGCCCCGAACCTGGGGCCTTGAAGGGGAGAGAGAAGGGCCAGAGGTCAGGCCCGGGGCTGCGGGGAAGTTTCCTGTTTGCCGTGGGCATAGTTGGACGGACCAGTGCGGCGGAAGTCTTCCCGGAAATGTGTGGGTTCGGGACCGTTTTCGCCAGCAACGGCATCGGCCAGGTAGGCGCCCACGATTTTGTTTGCCTGACGCGCGGCATCCAGCAGGCGAACCTGCGCATGTGCCTCGTCGGTGATCAGTTCTGCTTCGCTCAGGTCACGGGACCAGCGGTCATCTTCGGTCAGATAAATCACGTCGCCTTCGAGCAAGTCATTTGCAGTGACGACTTTGGGGGAAAAAGCGCGGGCCATCAGGCAAGCTCCTTGTTGAATTCGGTTACAACCTGCGCAGCTTCGCGCGGGGCAAGGCCATAGAAGGTCAGCGCCGGTCCATCCATTTCGGCGGCGGCCAGATCGGTGGGCAATTGGTCCAACGTGGTGGCCAATATCCGCTGGTCCGGACGCGAGGCATTCTCGACCAGAGTAATGGGCGTGGCGCGATCTGCGCTGTGCATGATCAGACGACCCTGAATGAACCGAGCGGATTTCTTGCCCATGTAGATCGCTGCGACGGAACCCGGCTGAGCCAAAGCGTTCCAATCGTGATCTGCGAATCCTTGCATGTCGTGTCCCGTCAAAAATCGAACCGACGAGTTGCGTCCGCGGCGAGTCAAGCTTTGACCGATGCCAGCCACGGCAGCAGAGGCCGCTGTGATGCCGGGAATGATCTGCCAGGATATACCGGCCGCATCTATGGCCTCGATTTCTTCGTCCAGACGACCAAAGACCGTGGGGTCGCCCGATTTCAGGCGCACCACACGGTGGCCATTCAGGGCGTATTCGACCAGAAGCGCGTCGATATCGCTCTGCTTCCACGAGGGGCCGAACCCGGCCTTGCCGACATCGACCAAAACGGCCTTTTGAGCGGCCATGTCCAGCACTGGTTTGCTGATGAGGCGATCGTGCAGCACCACATCCGCCTGCTCAAACGCAGTCAGCGCCTTGAGCGTCAGCAACTCGGGGTCACCGGGCCCAGCGCCGACAAAGTCGACATGGCCTATGGGGTTGGTCGTGTGAAAATCCTGCATCGGATCGTCTCGGGTGTTGTTTGACTTGACCCTCAATATAGGAAATATTCCCACCAAAGCGCCATATCGCCGCTGAAATAAGGACAAGTGTTCCGAAATTCTGGAATACCGGAACAGGGGCATCGAAACAGAAGGAAAATTGGAATGTCGGTGCGGATAGATGACACGGATCGAAAAATTCTGGCTGAGCTGCAACGCGATGCGGGCCAATCTTTGGACGAAATTGCGGCTCGGGTCGGCAGTTCAAAGACGCCTGTTTGGAATCGTATCCGTAAACTCAAAGGGGCTGGGATTATTGGTCAGCAAACGGTTCTGCTGGATGCCGAGGCGCTTGGGTTCGAGGCCACGTTCTTTGTCTTAATCCGAACTTCGGAACATGAGGCGGACTGGCAACGTAAATTTCTGAAAGCATTGAAGGATCATCCCGAAGTGCAAGAGGCGCACCGATTGGCGGGTGACATCGACTACATTCTCAAGGTCCGGGTCAAGAACGCACGTGCCTATGATCAGTTCTACCAGTCGCTCATCTCGGAGGTGCGCGTGCATAACGTCACGGCTTTATTGTCCATGGAAGAAATCAAATCCACGACGATGCTGCCGCTGAATGCATTGGCCGAGGGGGCTTAAAAACCGAGGCGCTGCCACCTCCACCCGTTCCGGGCGCGTCCTTCGGGGTGTTTTGAGCCAGATGAGCTGATGGGTGTTTTCATCCGGCCGGATTCATAATCGCCAGAGGCATCGACGATCAGCGCGTGTTACAATGATCAAGTTCTGACCAACAGCTGATTCAGCCCGTGAAAGTGATAGCTGTCAGAATAAAGTGGCGGTGCAGCCAGTTGCAGATTTGGACAGCTTTCGAACAGGATCGGCAAAGCGATACGCATTTCCAGACGCGCCAGTGGTGCTCCGACACAGAAGTGAATTCCGCCCCCAAAGCTTGTGTTGACTTCAATCGGACGGCGCGGCTGAAACATGTTCGGTTCAGCCCAGACAGCGGGGTCGCGGTTGGCTGCTCCAAGCAACAGTGCCACTTGCTCGCCGCGTTTGAATGAATGGCCGAACAGATCGACGTCCTCATACGCGTAGCGAGTGAACATGTGCAGAGGCGGGTCATAGCGCAGAATCTCTTCGATGGTTGCGTCGATTCCATCAGGTGCCAGGACGTCGGGTGCGGTATGGGTCTGCAACAAGGTTTTTACCCCGTTCCCCAGTGAATGCACTGTAGCCTCATGGCCTGCGTTCAGCAGCAAGATGCAGGTGGCAACCAGTTCGTCGAGCGACAGTTTCTCGCCTTCTTCTTCGGCACGTATTAACCGGGTTATCAGATCGTCACCGGGATCTTTGCGCCGCAATTCTATGTATTCCTGCAGGAACCCGGTAAAATCCCGAGATGACTTGGCGGCCCTATCTTCTGTGTCCTGCGTGCGATTGGCCTGATACATGGCAACCATATCGTGTGACCACTGCAACAGGTCGGGGGCCATGCTTTCGGGTACGCCGAGAAGCCGACAGATGGTGATCACCGGCACCTGAGTGCAATAGGCTTCCAACAGATCGAACGAATTACAAGGGAAGTCTTTGATCAGGCCGCGGCAAAGGTCTTCGATAGAGGGTTGCAGCGCAGAAATCGCCCGTGACGTGAAAGCGCGCATAACCAGCGACCGAAGGCGTGTGTGCCTTGGTGGTTCTGCTTCAAGCAGTGAATGGGCCTCGATGTCCAGCCATGGCGCCAGATGGGCGGGACCTTGCTCTGCCAGTTCGGGCGGAACCTCTCGTCCAAACCTGCGATCCCGAAACAGGGCGCAAACCGCGCAGGATGAAACAGCGGCGACCATACCGTAGTCCTGCCAATAGAACAGATCGCCTGCGCGTCGCGCCATGTCGTAGAACGAGTAGGGGTTTTGGACGAAACCCGGGTCTGTCGGTGATTGCGAAAAAGACTTCATGCGCCGCACACTTGCCATGCGGCGCGTTGAATGCAAGACCCTGTCTATGCACAGGGTTTGGTTCATATCCGGTTTTTTGCTCGCCGTCGGGTTATTGTCGGGGTTTGTCTGGTCTTATGGGTATCGGCAGGCCCTGTCTCAGCTGAGCGAGAAGGCAGAGGCCGATCTTGAGCTGGCGGCTGACCGGCTGAGCACGCAGATGCAAGTGTACCAGGAACTTGCCGTGCTGATGGCAACACATCCCGTTTTGCATGAATTGGAAACACAGGCCGATATACGCCAGGCTCGGGGTATGTTGCTGGACGTTGCAGACAAGACTGCCGCCGTAAACATGATGTATCTGGATAAGAACGGGCAGGTTTTGGTGTCGGCGCAACCGGTGTCCCAGCGCAACATGGCCGGGCACCCAGCTTTCCGTCGTGCGATGCAGGGCGCACTGGGCAGTGCGCATGAGGTTGTGCCCGCGGGCGATGACCGGATTTATTCCTACGCCGCCCCTGCTTTTGGCCCGTCTGGCCAGATCGAAGGCGCGCTGATGGTTGTTGCTGATGTTCAGGACGTTGAACAGACGTGGCGCGGCAGTACCGAAGCGGTTTTCTTTGTCGATTCCGATGGTGTTGTTTTCATTTCCAACAGATCCGACCTGTTGTTCTGGCGCCGGGCGGACGGTGAGGCGGGATTGACGCCGCCAGATGGTGCGGCCGTTGATTTTTCTTCAAAACAGGTCAGCAGGCACGAGTTGTGGCATTTGAACTGGGGGCGTTACCTGCCACGAGATGCGCTTCACCTGACTCTTGATTTGCCGGTTATCGATATGACTGCCGAGGTTCTGGTGGACGTGGCACCGGCCCTGCAACTTGCCAGGCTTCAGGCGGCGGCTGTCGCGGCTATTTGTCTGGCCTTCGGGGCGATGCTCTTTCTTGCCATGGAGCGGCGGCGGGCGCTGGCAGAAGCGAATGCCGTTCTGGAAAGCCGTGTGGCCAAACGTACCCATGACCTGACGGTTGCAAATGCCAGCTTACGCAAGGAAGTGACGGAACGGGAAGAAGCCGAGGCGGCGCTTCGGCGGGCCCAGGCGGACCTGGTTCAGGCGGGTAAGCTCAGCGCTTTGGGGCAAATGTCGGCAGGGATCAGTCATGAACTGAACCAGCCGCTTATGGCCATACGGCAATTTGCAGATAACGGCACAGCATTCATGACGCGGGGAAAACCTGAAATGGCCGCCGAGAATCTGGGCCGAGTATCCGAAATGGCGGCGCGGATGGCGCGGATCATCAAGAACCTTCGTGCTTTTGCCCGCAACGAAAGCGAACCAATGGGGCGTGTTGACCTGATACAGGTTCTGAACACCGCAGTTGAACTGACAGAGGCCCGCCTGCGAGATGATGATGTGACGCTGAACTGGGAGCCCCAGAACAGCGCTGTGTATGTGTGGGGGGGGGAAGTACGTTTGGTGCAGGTGTTTGTGAATCTGATCAACAATGCGGCGGATGCAATGCTGGGGCGACCTAAACGGAATATAACGATAACGCTGCGCAAAGGTGCCCGGCTGAGTGTTTCCCTACAGGACACAGGCCCCGGCATTGAAGACCCCGATCGGATGTTCGAGCCCTTCTATTCGACGAAAAGCGTTGGATCGTCGGAAGGTTTGGGGCTGGGGCTTTCGATTTCATACGGGCTGGTTCAAAGCTTCGGCGGTGATATTCGGGGCGCGAACACTGAGGATGGGGCCATGTTTACCGTCGAACTGGAACCTTGCGACAAGGAAGAGGCCGCGTGATGCGCAGGGTTTTGTTGGTCGATGATGATGCTGCCGTGCGCGAGGCCCTGTCTCAAACTTTGGAATTGGCGGACTATCTGCCAATTACCGCTGGATCCTTTGTGGCGGCCAAGGATCACATACGTCGCGATTTTCCCGGTGTCATCATCTCGGATATCCGTATGCCCGGGCGGGACGGGTTCCATCTTTTGTCTTATGCACGGGAAATCGATCCGGATCTTCCCGTGGTGCTTTTGACAGGGGAGGGCGATATTCCCATGGCTGTCGACGCCATGGGAAAGGGCGCGTTCGATTTTCTGGAAAAGCCGTGCGCCGCGTCTGACCTTTTGGAGGTGCTTGAACGCGCCTTCACAGCGCGTTCGCAGGTTTTGGAGCAAAGAGCGGCGAAATCCGAGCTGGAACGTGGAGACCCTGCCGCGCGCTTATTGTTCGGCTTGTCGCCGCAGGCCGAGGCGCTGCGCGAGCGGGTTCGAACAGTCGCTCCGACAGGTGTCGAGGTACTTGTGACAGGACCGCCGGGCAGCGGCATTTCAAAGGTCGCCGAGGTCGTGCATTTGATGTCGCCCGCAGGGCAAGGGCCGTTTGTCAAACGCACCGCTTCAAGCCTCAGCCCCGATGAATTGGCCAAAAGCTGCGAAGACGCCGCTGGCGGATCGTTGTTTCTGGACGAAGTTTCTGCCATGCCCCAAGCTACGCAATACGCGGCATTGGAGCTGATCGAGCATGGACCGAGTGGGCGTATCATTGCGGGAACGACCGCTGATCTGTCGGTGCTGAGTTCCGAAGGGCGGTTTAATGCTGACTTGTTCTACAGGCTGGATGTAATGCGCGTGCGCATTCCATCCCTCGCAGAACGTCCCGACGACATTCCGGTGATCTTCCGTCATTACGTGGCACAGGCGGCGGAACAGGCAGGAATTACTGCCCCGGAGATTTCGTCCGAGCATCTTGCGTCGCTGATGGCGAGCGACTGGCCGGGAAACGCACGATCTTTGATGTCAGCCGCGATGCGGTTTGTGCTGGGTATGCCGGAAGAAGTCGCGCAGGCAACAGATCTGGGCCTCAGCGAACAGATGGCGCGGGTCGAGCGGTCACTGCTTATCGCGGCGCTGGGTCGTCACAACGGCAAAGCGTCAGATGCGGCGAAGGCGTTGAAGCTGCCGCGCAAGACTTTTTACGACAAGCTGGCACGGTATCAGATTCGGGCTGAAGATTACCGGCGGTAACGGCCGGGCTCCCGCCACCTTTTTCCGCATTAACATGCGTCTAAAGCTGTTGGGCCAGGCAGCCCGCTAATGCGGACTGCAGTTTCGCAGCAATTGATTCGGTTGTCTTGATTCGGAGGGTGTGCGGGTTTTCGCACAAACTGGAAAATTGCTGTGCGGAATCTCGCACTCGGGATTTGAGTGCGTCGGAGGATCGTTTCAATTCACGGTTAAACACACTGAAATAAAAGCGTAAAATGGAAAATCGAACGGCGGGGAACAAATCATTGAGCGGATCGCGTTGATTCGTTTCACTTCGCTGCATCCGATACCGACCTGGTGTCGAAGGATAGTTTCAAGGAAGACTGGGAGGAAAAGACAGATGAAATTCCTGACAACGGCCGCAACCGCTCTTGCGCTGACAGTCACAGCCACCGCAGGTTTGGCAGCCTGTGACGATGGTGAGATCGTCGTCAAATTCGCGCATGTGACCAACACCGACAAACACCCCAAGGGCATCGCCGCATCGCTGCTGGAACAGCGCGTCAACGACGAGATGAACGGCGTGATGTGCGTGGAGGTCTATCCGAACTCAACCCTCTACAACGACGACAAGGTGCTGGAGGCGATGTTGCAGGGCGACGTTCAGCTGGCCGCACCCTCGCTGTCGAAGTTCGAAAAGTTCACCAAGCAGTTCCGCCTGTTTGACCTGCCGTTCATGTTCAAGAACATCGACGCTGTGGATGCATTCCAGGCTTCGGCTGATGGTCAGGCCATGAAGGACAGCATGCAGCGCCGTGGTCTGCAGGGGCTGGCCTTCTGGCACAACGGCATGAAGCAGATGTCGGCGAACAAGCCGCTGCTCGATCCGTCGGACGCTAACGGCCTGAAGTTCCGTGTACAATCTTCGGACGTTCTGGTGGCACAGATGGAGGCCATCGGTGGCAGCCCGCAGAAAATGGCGTTCTCGGAAGTTTACGGCGCTCTGCAGCAGGGTGTTGTGGATGGGCAGGAAAACACCTGGTCGAATATCTATGGCAAGAAATTCTTCGAAGTGCAGGACGGCATCACTGAAACCAACCACGGCATCATCGACTATCTGGTTGTAACCTCTGTGGACTGGCTGGACAGCCTGGATCCGGAAGTGCGCGATCAGTTCCTGACCATTCTGGCCGAAGTGACCGAGGCGCGAAACAAAGAAGCCTTTTCCGTGAACGAAGCAGCCAAAGCGTCGATTACAGACGCAGGTGGTATCATTCGTGAACTGAACCCTGAACAGCGTCAGGCCTGGGTTGATGCGATGAAACCCGTTTGGGACCAGTTCGCTGGTGACGTCGGTCAGGACAAAATCGACGCCGCGCAGGCAATCAACGCCGGGTTCTGATCCGGATAAGGTCACGCGTCCGGGGACTGGGGAGTTATCGACGCGCTGGCCGGGCGGGCTGAACAAGCCCGCCCCAACCCTTCTCATCAATAAAATTGTGGGGACAGAGAGATGTCTGGTGCGAAATCCGGCCAAGGCGGGCTGGTCGACCATATCGAAGAAACCCTGATTGCGTTGCTGTTGGGCCTGATGACGGTCGTGACATTTGCCAACGTGATCGCGCGGTTTGTTTTCAATTCCAATATCCTGTGGGCGCTTGAGCTGACTGTATTCACTTTCGGCTGGCTGGTGCTGCTTGGCGCTTCGTATGCGGTCAAGAAACACTCTCATTTGGGCGTGGACGCAATCCTGAACATGCTGGCCCCGGCGCCACGTCGCGTTCTTGCGCTGATCGCTGTGGGGTGCTGCCTGGTGTTCTCGTTGCTGTTGCTGAAAGGCGCTTATGATTACTGGGCCGTCTTCGCGGATCTACCGCCAACATCCGGACGCTGGTTCCCGACAGGGTTCAATTTCGACGCCCGCAGCCAGAGCTTCTACGAAGTGGACGATATCCCAATGGTCGCTCCGCTGCGGTTTCTGGAAGATCTGATCAACTATGGCGAAGGCTATGAAAAGCTTCCCAAGGTGGTGCCATATCTGGTGCTGCCGGTGTCGATGCTGCTGCTGGTGATCCGGTTCACCCAGGTCGCCGTTCAGATCTGGCGTGGTGAAACGGATCGCCTTGTCGCCAGCCACGAAGTCGAGGACGAGATCGAAGAAGTCCGTGCTCAGCAGGGAGAGCACAACTGATGGACGTCATTCTTCTTTTCTCGATGGTCATTGGCCTGTTGCTGATCGGTGTTCCGATTGCAGTTGCGCTTGGCCTCAGCTCGACACTGTTCCTGCTGATCTATTCTGATAGTTCGTTGGCCTCGGTCGCGGGTACGTTGTTCGAGGCGTTCGAAGGGCATTTTACCCTTCTGGCGATCCCGTTCTTCATTCTGGCCTCGTCTTTCATGACGACCGGCGGTGTGGCACGGCGGATCATCCGGTTCTCAATCGCCTGTGTCGGGCATTTGCCCGGCGGTCTTGCGATCGCCGGCGTGTTTGCCTGCATGCTGTTCGCAGCACTGTCCGGGTCATCCCCGGCGACCGTGGTCGCCATCGGCTCGATCGTCATCGCGGGAATGCGTCAGGTGGGTTACTCCAAGGAGTTCGCCGCCGGTGTGATCTGTAACGCAGGTACGTTGGGCATTCTGATCCCTCCGTCCATCGTGATGGTCGTTTATGCTGCAGCTGTTGAGGTCTCGGTTGGACGCATGTTCCTTGCGGGTGTTATTCCCGGTCTGATGGCAGGGCTGATGCTGATGATCACCATCTATGTCATGGCCAAGGTCAAGAACCTGCCCAAAGGCGAATGGAAAGGCTGGGGAGAGGTCTTTACCTCAGCCCGCGAGGCCGGTTGGGGCCTGTTCCTGATCGTGATCATTCTGGGCGGTATTTATGGCGGTATCTTTACACCGACCGAAGCCGCTGCCGTTGCTGCCGTCTATGCGTTCTTCATTGCCAGCTTTGTGTACAAAGACATGGGACCGTTGAGCATGGAAGAAGGTGCGCAGAATCTGCCGCTGCTCAAAAAACCCTATGCGCTGATCACAGCGTTCTTCCATCCGGACACCAAGCATACGCTGTTTGAGGCTGGGAAACTGACTGTCACGCTGCTGTTTGTCATCGCCAACGCTCTGATCCTCAAGCATGTTCTGACCGACGAGCAAGTACCGCAGCATATTGCCGAGGCGATGCTGTCGGCGGGCCTTGGTCCGGTCGCTTTCCTGATTGTGGTGAACGTGATCCTGCTGATCGGCGGTCAGTTCATGGAGCCGTCGGGCCTGTTGGTGATCGTTGCGCCTCTGGTGTTCCCGATTGCCATCGAGCTGGGCATTGATCCGATCCATCTGGGTATCATCATGGTGGTGAACATGGAAATCGGGATGATCACACCTCCGGTTGGTCTGAACCTGTTCGTGACCTCGGGCGTTGCGGGTATGCCGATGATGAGTGTTGTGAGGGCGGCGCTGCCGTTCCTGGCCGTGCTCTTCGTTTTCCTGATCATGGTGACGTATATTCCGTGGATATCGACCTTCCTGCCCAACACCTTCATGGGACCGGAAATAATAACCAATTAGATGGTCCGACAATGAACAAAGCCGGGTGGTTTCGACCGCCCGGCTTTTTTGCGTCTTGAAACCATGTGCAGAGTTCCTATCTGGGATTCAGAGGACGACCTCTCCTTTCTGGAACATCATTCGGGACGACCCGAACGGATACGAGGTTGCCTTATGCCCTGGATATTTCTTTTGTTTGCCGGTCTTCTGGAAATCGTCTGGGCGGTTGCCATGAAGCAATCAGCCGGGTTCACCCGATTGTGGCCAACGGCCGTGATGGGCGTTTCGATGATAGGCTCTTTCGGGCTGTTGGCGCTGGCAATGCGCGATTTGCCGTTGGGCACCGCCTACACGATCTGGACCGGGATCGGCGCAGTGGGGGCGTTCAGCGTCGGTGTTCTGTTTTTGGGTGAAGCGCTGACGCCCGCACGATTTGCTGCGGCGGTTCTGATCGTGACAGGCCTTGTGGTGATGAAGCTGGCCTGAAGCCTTAGGCCAAGCCTGAGCGCGTCGTCAGGGAGCGGGACACACATGAAAAAAGACCGTTTTTGGGCCGAAGATATTGCGGAATAAAGCCCGGGTTCAGACGCTTTCCAACGCTTGAATGATGCCCGAAAACTCTGACGCCTTCAGGCTGGCACCGCCTACAAGTGCGCCATCGACATTGGAAACTGCAAAGATGTCCGCCGCATTGCCGGGCTTCACCGAGCCACCATAGAGCAGACGGACGGAACGGCCCACGCCTTCGCCAAAGCGACGCTCCAGCCGGGCGCGCATGAAGTCGTGAACTTCCCCGATTTCTTCCAATGTCGGAACTTTGCCGGTGCCAATTGCCCAGATCGGTTCATACGCGACGATCAGGTTCTCGCCGGTTGACTGATCCGGAATCGAGCCGGACATCTGGCCGCCAATTATGTCGAGTGTATTGGCCGCCTCCCGTTGCTCAAGGCTTTCGCCGACGCAGATGATCGCCTTCAGGCCCGCATCCATCGCCGCACGCGCTTTGGCCCGCACAACTTCGTCAAGCTCGCCGTGGTCCACGCGCCGTTCGGAATGGCCCAGAATGACCGATGTTGCTCCGGCATCCACCAGCATATCGGCACTGATATCTCCGGTATGCGCGCCGGATTTCGCTGCATGACAGTCCTGACCACCAACAGAGATAGCGGTTCCCTGAACGGCAATTGATGCGCGGCTGAGCAATGTGGCCGGGGGACAAATCAGGATGTCGACCGATGCCTTGGGATGGCTCTGAGACAGCGCCTTCAACTCACCCAGCTCAGCGCCGGTCCCATTCATTTTCCAGTTTCCAGCCGCCAGCTTCCGCCGCATATCGGTATCTCCCTGATCATCCGGTGATTTAGGGATGCGGATAGCATTGTCGGGACCATCTTACAATTCTGCTCGACGGATGATTTCGGGAGCAGAAATCAACGATTGAGCCTCCTTGCGCCGCTCAGATGTCGTGTTGTGAGGCGGGCTTAGCTTTGTTGGGCGATGTTTTCGTCGAACTTGATCGATTCTCCGCAGCCACAGGCATCGACGACGTTCGGGTTCTTGAATTTGAAGCCGGCTTCCAACAACGACACTTCGTAATCGATCTCGGTTCCGAACAGAAACATCTGAGCCATTGGAGCAATCATGATGCGTGCACCATCCTGCTCGACGACTTCGTCATGAGGATCTGCCTGATCGACATACTCCATGGTGTATTCCATGCCTGCACAGCCGCCTTTCTTGACACCAATGCGCAAACCAGCGTGACCGCCTGAATTCATCAGGCGGGTAATCTGCTCTGCGGCTTTGGGCGTCATGGTCACAGCCTGTTTGCCGGGGATGCCGAACATGTAAGTCTCCGTTGTCGCGCGTTACACCCAATCTAGGGTCCAAGCCCCTCGGGCTCAAGGCAATGTGGTGTAAAGAATGTGAATTCGCTGTTAAGCATAATGTTTCCGGGTCGCCGATCCGATAACTTGCCTTGGTACGGGAGGCGGGGTTAGCATCGATCTTATGAAGTTTTGGAACCCTGCCTGAATTAATAGCATGACATGAAGTGGTATAAATATGAAATATTTAGAGTCGAAAGTTAAAGTAATTTTTTTTGCGACCGCACTTTTTTCCGTAAACGTGTGTGTGATGTCCGTCCAAGCTTGGGCCACGACGGGATCTGAACGGCATCCGGTGAATTGTTCAACGGCAGAAGGGGATTTGCGTGCCATTGCGTCGGAAAAGAAACACGCGGAAGACATGCAACTGGAAAGCATTGCCGCCATCACTCCTGCCGGCGCTCTGCTTGGGCTGGTCACTGGTACCGAGCAAAAAAGACTGCAAATGCTGTCGGGAGATTACATCAAACAACTGGACGCCAGAGCCGCTGAAATCAAGGAAACCTGCAATCTGAATTGACCGCCGTTATGAGAGCGGAAAAAAAGGACCGTTCTCGGGCAAGAACGGTCCATGTTATTGGGCCAGGAATCCGGGGGGCGGTCATAACACACCCAGCCTTCGATACAGCATTCTTCAATGCCAACCACAGGTATTATCTGTCAGGATTGTGACAGGTGCTGCACGAATGCGTGACGAAAATACTAATGTTTCGTGACAGTTGGCTGGGATGAAGTGCCTGGGTTCTACATAAAGCCCAGTTCCAGACGGGCCTCATCCGACATCATCTCCATGCCCCAGGGCGGCTCCCATGTCAGTTCGACATCAACTTCTTTGACACCTGCAACGGGTTCGATTGCCTCGACAATCCAGCCGGGCATGTCGCCCGCGACCGGACATCCGGGCGCCGTCAGGGTCATGATGACCTTCACTGCGTTGTCCGCTGCAATGTCGATCGTATAGATCAGGCCCAGGTCGTAGATGTTGACCGGAATTTCAGGGTCATAAACTGTGCGGCACGCTTCGACCACGGCCTCGTAAAGCGGGTGTTCAATCGTTGACGGCGCAATAAGCGGGGTGCCTTCAAACTGTTCGCTCGGGTGAGTCATCTTTGCCTCGGGTCAGTTGCCTGAGTGATTATATAGGGAATACCTGCAACAGCGTCCAGTAGGGGAGTGGCGCTCGGGTGAGCGTCACTATGTCTTAGTCATTGATGTCATGGGTGAAGGTTTTGACCTGGCCGTGCGGCAAGGCGAAGAGCTTGCGCAGGACAAGCCATGCGATCAACGAAAGCACTGCGAAGATCAGCGCGAGAACATGCAACGACATTGTCATTCCGGGGATGACGAGGATAAGACCGGTGATCGCGGCTCCGATCGCAAAGCCCAGAAAGATGAACCCGGGCAGAACGATTTCCAGGATCCCCAGTGCCAGCGCGGCCGCCAGCCAGATCCACCAGGTCAGCCAAAAGGGATCAGCCATCATCTACCTCCTTTGAGCATTTTGAACGCATCGCCAAAGGCTTCAAGTGCGTTGGCGGGTACGACGATTGTCTGCTTTCCAGATCCGTTGCCCAGCGCATTAAGGGCTTCAACTTGCTTCAACGCAACCTGATACTGGGCAGCTTGGATGCCATTGTCCTGAATGGCCTTGGCGACGACGCCTGTCGCGTATGCCTCGGCCTCGGCCTGAATGCGTCGTGCCTTGGCGGTTTGTTCTGCCGCGTACAGCTCGGCATCAGCGTGCAATTCGACGGCACGTTTCTGACCTTCGGCTTCGGTCACCTGCGCGCGGCGGGCACGTTCCGCGTTCAGCTGTTGCAGCATGGCATCGCGGGTGGCCTGATCCAGATTTACATCCAGAATCTCGGCCCGGGTGACTTCAATCCCCCAGTCATCCACAGCAGTTTCGACGCTTTCCTGAATGCGTGTGATCAACTGGGCGCGGTTCGACTGTACCTCGTCCAGATCCATCTTGCCGATCTCGGCGCGAACGATACCAGCAACGGTGGTTGCAATCGCACCATCAACATCGCGGATTCGATAGACTGTCTTTTCCGGCTCGAGAATGCGGTAAAAGACAGAGGTGTCGATCTGCACCAGAACGTTATCCTTGGTGATCGCGTCTTGCGTCGCATTCGGCAACTGCCGTTCGAGGATCGAGATCTTGTGGCGGGCGACGTCCAGAAACGGAACAATGAAATTGATGCCAGGGCCAAGCACCGAATGCAGTCTTCCAAACCGTTCTACAACATACTTTTCGGATTGCGGAACGATCTTGATGCCCTTGAGAATAACGATGACCACCAGCACGGCGGCCAGAAGGTAAATGATGTTTGACGAAAGCAGTCCAATGATCTGATCTTCGGTCATTCTGTCCTCTTTTTATTGTGTACAATGGTATACATTTGGGGATTGAGTCGCGGGATTTCAACTCTGGTATGGAGGGAAAACCGCCAGATGCAAACGCCTCACTATGGGAATTTAGCATTGAACTGAACTGCTGTGACTGCTTTGCATCCCGGCTTGTTTGCGGTATCGGGCGGGGATGAAATTGATTATCGATACGGATCCAGGCATCGACGATGCCATGGCGATCGCCTATGCCGCCGCTGCGCCTGAATTTGACCTGATCGGCCTGACCACGGTGTTCGGCAACACACATGTTCACCAGTCCAGCCGCAATGCCCGGTTCTTGCTGGACAAGCTGGGTCTGGACCTTCCGGTTGCAGAAGGGGCCTCATTCCCGCTGGGGACTGATAGTCATGCACCGTCTGAACATGTGCATGGCCCGGAAGGGTTCGGCGATTTCACCGAAGTCCCCGAGTTAGGATTAAACCACGATCTTCCGGCCGCAGAGTTCCTGGTTGAGATGGCCCGGATGTATAAAGAAGAGTTGGTCCTGTGTGCGGTCGGACCGCTGACCAACATTGCCAACGCAATGCGGTTGGACCCGGAATTTGCCGGTAATCTTGGCCGGTTGGTGATCATGGGCGGTGCCGTGTACTGCTCGGGCAACATCACCGAACATGCCGAAGCCAATATTTATCATGATGCCCTTGCAGCAGACGAGGTCTTTTCCGCTCCGCCCGAAACGGTTCTGGTTGGTTTGGACGTTACCCTGAAGACGCTGTATGAGACTGCAGATTTCGAAGCCTTGGCGCAAAAATCGCCCGACATGGGATCTTTTTTGCGAGACATCTCTCGCTTCTACCTGAAATTCTACAAAGAAATCGGCGGATTGGAAGGATGCGGCCTGCATGATTCAACCGCTGTGATCGCCTGCTCGCACGGGGCGATGTTCGACATGGTCGAAACCGGGCTGCGTGTTGTGACGGAAGGCGATCGGATGGGTGCGACGCAACCTGACCCGGATCGTCCAGTGGTTGGTGTTTGTCGCGATGTGGATGGGGCAGGGGTCGTGCGTCTGTTTACCGAACGTGTTGCGTCCTTGCCCTGACGGGTTGCAAAGACCGATCGGATCGGGCAAATCCTGCCCGGTTCGGCGATCCGAGGCGATGACATGACCCAGCAATTCTCTTTCAAGCTCAAGGCAGCAGACGGCAAGGCCCGTACCGGTGTTATCAACACACCGCGTGGCGAAGTGCGTACACCTGCCTTCATGCCAGTTGGTACCGCGGCGACAGTCAAGGCGATGATGCCCGAAAGCGTCCGTGCCACAGGGGCCGATATTCTGCTGGGCAACACCTATCATCTTATGCTGCGTCCCACGGCCGAACGGATTGATCGTCTGGGCGGGTTACACAAATTCATGAACTGGGACCGTCCCATCCTGACGGACTCGGGGGGGTTTCAGGTCATGTCGCTGGCCGGTTTGCGCAAGCTGACCGAAAAGGGTGTGACCTTCAAATCCCATATCGATGGGTCGAAACACGAGCTGACACCTGAACGGTCAATGGAAATTCAACGCCTTCTTGGTTCCGACATCGTGATGTGCTTTGACGAATGCCCCGCGTTGCCCGCAGATCGTGACCGGATCGCCGAATCCATGCGTTTGTCGATGCGTTGGGCAGAGCGGTCCCGTGACGCATTCGGGGATCGCCCTGGGCATGCTCTGTTCGGTATCATGCAGGGTGGTCTTGAGCAGGACCTGCGGGAAGAAAGCGCCAAGGCGTTGAAGAATATTGGCTTCGAAGGCTACGCCGTGGGCGGCTTGGCTGTGGGCGAGGGGCAGGAGGCCATGTTTGACTGCCTCGATTATGCACCCGATTTCCTGCCCGTGGACAAGCCGCGTTACCTGATGGGCGTTGGCAAGCCGGATGATATAGTCGGAGCAGTGGCGCGAGGGATCGACATGATGGATTGCGTCTTGCCGTCCCGTTCAGGCCGTACCGGTCAGGTGTTCACCCGCTATGGCGTCGTGAACATCAAGAACGCGCGCCATGCAGACGATCCGCGCCCGCTGGATGAGAAATGTTCATGCCCGGCCTGCGCAAATTACTCACGCGCCTACCTGCACCATGTGTTCCGCGCCAACGAGATGATCTCGGGTATGTTGCTGACCTGGCACAACCTTCATTACTTTCAGGAAATCATGCAGGGCATGCGGGACGCGATTGCTGAGGGCACCTTTGATGCGTGGCAGGCCGAGTTCCATGCGCAACGCGCGCAGGGCGATGTCGAGCCCCTGTAACCGGTCCATTCGGGTGACATTTGCGTGGTTTTTCGGTATCCTGAAACCACTTCAAGCAATGCCATTTTCGTTCGCGACCCGGAGAGTCTTTCATGTTTCGCTTTTTCCTCGGCGCAGTGTTTTTTTGCGCCACCCCTGCAATTTCAGACGTCTGGACTTTTGAAACCCCTTCCGAAAACATTCAGTGTTCGGTGGGAGAAAGCGCGGATTCATCGGACATCCAGTGCACGATTATTGAAAAATACGGCCCACCAGCGATGCCACGTCCCGCGAATTGTCAAACTGACTGGGGGCATGACTTCCTGATGTTCGATACCGGCCCTGTGGAAATGCTGTGCCAGCCGCTAAATCGGAACCAGGACGGATTCGACCGTGCGGAATACGGCGTCACCGGTCGGTTCGGAGGATTTACCTGCAGCTCTTCCACAAAAGGTCTGGAATGTCGCAACCGGGACGGCCACGGGTTTTTTCTATCTCGGGCGGTGCAGCGGGTGTTCTGACCCTGGAATTGCGCATTGCATACGCATGTCACACTAATTTCGGTGGATATGTCCCCGGGACATCTTGCAGTCCCGAAAACCTCGGTTCATGCTGAGACACATTACATGGCGGTAAGGTTGAAAAAGGGCGATGAGGCCCCACCTTTATCGTCCAAGACAGGAGATGGCCGGATGTTGCCTCGATGAGGGACAAGCGCCATCTTGCCAACGATAAGGATAGAGCATGCAAGAGCCTCTGAACTCCTCATACCCCGTTCTGCCGCTGCGCGATATTGTGGTGTTCCCGCATATGATCGTGCCGCTCTTCGTGGGCCGAGACAAATCCGTCCGCGCGCTGGAAGAGGTGATGCAGGACGACAAACAAATTCTGTTGTCCAGCCAGATTGATCCGGGCGTCGATGACCCGGATGAGGACGGTATTTACCGGTCCGGCGTTCTGGCCAATGTGCTGCAACTGCTGAAACTGCCCGATGGCACCGTCAAGGTGCTTGTCGAAGGGCAGGCGCGCGTACAGATCACCGAGTTTCTTGAAAACGAAGAGTTTTTCGAAGCGCGGTCGGAATATCTGACCGAGATTCCGGGAGACGTTACCACGACCGAAGCCCTGTTGCGCACCGTCGCGGACGAGTTCGAACGCTATGCCAAGGTGCGTAAGAACATCCCCGAAGAAGCGCTGACGGCCGTGGGTGAAACCACCGAGCCGGCAAAACTGGCCGACCTTGTGTCGGGCCATCTGGGCATCGAGGTCGAACAAAAGCAGGACCTGCTGGAAACGCTCAGCGTCAGCGAGCGGCTTGAAAAAGTCTATGGCCTGATGCAGGGCGAAATGTCGGTTTTGCAGGTCGAGAAAAAGATCAAGACCCGTGTCAAATCCCAGATGGAGAAGACCCAGCGAGAGTACTATCTGAATGAGCAGATGAAGGCCATTCAGAAAGAGCTTGGCGATGGCGAGGATGGCAGCAATGAAATTGCGGAGCTGGAAGCCAAAATCGCTGAGACCAAGCTGTCGAAGGAAGCGCTGGAAAAGGTGGAAGGCGAGCTGAAGAAGCTCAAGAACATGTCGCCCATGTCGGCCGAAGCCACGGTTGTACGCAACTATCTGGACTGGATTCTGTCTTTGCCGTGGGGTACCAAATCCCGCGTCAAAAAGGACCTGGCGCGCGCGCAAGACGTTCTGGATGCCGATCACTACGGCCTTGAGAAGGTTAAGGAGCGGATCGTTGAATATCTGGCCGTTCAGCAGCGTTCGAAAAAGCTGAAAGGCCCGATCATGTGCCTCGTGGGCCCTCCGGGCGTGGGTAAAACCTCGCTTGGTAAGTCCGTTGCGCGGGCGACCGGGCGCGAATTCATTCGTATCAGCCTGGGTGGCGTACGTGACGAATCCGAAATCAGGGGGCACCGCCGGACATATATCGGGTCGATGCCCGGGAAGATCATTCAGGCGCTGAAAAAGGCGAAAACCACGAACCCTCTCATTCTGCTCGATGAGATCGACAAGATGGGGCAGGATTTCCGTGGTGATCCGGCTTCGGCGATGCTGGAAGTGTTGGACCCGGAACAAAACAGCACGTTCATGGATCACTACCTTGAGGTCGAATATGACCTGTCCAACGTGATGTTCCTGACCACGTCCAACAGCTACAACATGCCAGGGCCACTGCTGGACCGGATGGAGATCATTCCTCTGGCCGGCTATACCGAGGACGAAAAAAGAGAGATCGCCAAGCAACACCTGATCGCCAAGCAGGTCAAAAACCATGGTCTGAAAGCCAAGGAATTTGAACTGACCGATGAGGCGCTGCAAAAGATAATCCGCACCTATACCCGCGAGGCTGGTGTGCGGAACCTCGAGCGTGAAATCGCCAAGGTGGCACGGAAGTCGCTGACCAAGATCATCAAGAAAAAGGCGGAAACCGTTACGGTCACGCCTGAAAACCTTGATGAGTTCCTGGGTGTGCCAAAGTTCCGTTACGGTCTGGCCGAGCAGGACGATCAGGTTGGTGTCGTGACCGGTTTGGCCTGGACCTCGGTTGGGGGCGATCTGCTGCATATCGAGGCGTTGAAGCTGCCCGGTAAGGGTAGGATGAAGACAACTGGTAAGCTAGGCGATGTGATGAAAGAGTCCATCGATGCGGCTTCGTCTTATGTGCGGTCGATTTCTCCCAAGATAGGAGTGAAGCCGCCGCAGTTCGACAAGATCGACATCCACGTGCACGTGCCCGATGGCGCAACGCCCAAGGATGGTCCGTCGGCGGGTCTGGCGATGGTGACATCCATCGTGTCGGTTCTGACAGGTATTCCTGTTCGTAAGGACATCGCCATGACGGGCGAGGTCTCGTTGCGCGGGAACGCAATGCCGATTGGGGGTTTGAAAGAAAAACTGCTGGCTGCGCTGCGCGGTGGTATCAAGACGGTCCTGATCCCGGAAGAAAACGAAAAGGATCTGGCGGATATCCCTGACAATGTGAAGGAGGGATTGAAGATCATCCCGGTCAAGCACGTCTCGGAGGTTCTTGAGCATTCTCTGGTTCGTACACCGGAACCAATTGAATGGGACGAAGCGGCCGAGGAGGCCGCTGCAGCGGCAGCGGCCTCTTCTGACGCGACGGTGCCATCAGCCACTGCACACTGAGCAGACAGGTTGGATGAATGAAAAAGGCGGGGCAATTGCTCCGCCTTTTTACAATCCAATTACGGGTTTCTTTGGATCAACTATCTCTTCTTCAGATATGTATTCATTTAACTTTTCCGGTGACAGTGCTGAGCGAACGGCAAGAACGAAAACGATCGATGAAAACAGGACGCAAACCAGAATATCCCATCCAAACGGAATTTGCTTCAACGATCCGGTTCCAAATTGTCCTAGGAACGAGATCAGCCCAAGACCAGCAAAATAAGGCATCAGCCACAAGGCTTCGGTGACGTCCATTTCGTCTAAACGATTTCGGAACCGGACGAGCAACAGAACCTTCCCAACGATCAGCGCGATGCCAAGCCGCCAGACCGTGTCCCATCCGCTCCAATAGACGATGAGTGTGGCAATGGCGAATGCCGACAGCGCGACAAGGCGAACGGCCGGTATGCGGATCGACCGAGGATGGTCGGGTAAAAGATCCCGCAGACAAACCACCGCAACCGGTCCGACAGCAAATGACAAGACGATGGCCGCACCGTTCAGGGCAATAACAGTGGTGAAAGGCACCGTCAGCAGGAACAGCGTTCCAATCAGAAAGTTCAGTGCCAGCGCCCATAACGGGACTCCAAAGGACGACAGGGCCTTCAATCGTTTGGGCAGGAACCCGTTTTGGGAGAGGGCGAGGGCGATACGCGCGTTCGATCCGGTTGAAACCAGCCCATTGCCGAAGGGACCTATTACAGATCCGACATTCAGCAGGCTCAGAAACCACACCAAGCCGACGGATGTGATTACTGCGTCCAGAGGGCCTTCGCCACCAAAACTCAGTTGTGCCCACCCCTTGGAAAGCATGGATGGGTCGAGCGCGCCGATGAAAGCCACTTGCAAGCCAAGGTAAATGGCGGCGCACAGGACAATCGACAATATCAAAGCGGCCGGAATGGCAAACTTCGGATTTCGAACTTCGCCAGCCATATCTACCACATGGCGAAAACCAATGAACGAAAAAATAATCCCTCCAGTGGAAACAGCGGCCATGATTCCTTGCAAACCGTAGGGGCAAATCCATCTGGTCGCGAGAAGTTTTCAACCTTGAAGCGACTTGCGATAAGCAAAATGGACAGAACCACAGGTATAGCGATCTTCGCCCAAGTAAGGACCGCATTAACACGCGTGAAGAACTTGACCCCAAGTGCATTTACCGCAACGAACAGCAGCATGAAAACCAACGCGACGAAAACGCCTGCTCCGGTCAGATCGCCAGTCTCAGCCGTATGCAGCCAAGGCGCATAGGGCGCGAGGTATTTCAGCATGGCCTCAACTTCAATTGGTGCTGTAGTGTTATAGCCGATCCAGGCCGTCCACCCCATGGCCATCGACACGATGTTGCCATGCGAAAACTGTGGCACGCGCGCAATCCCACCCGGAATGGGAAGCATGGCGGAAATCTCGGCGAAGGTGATTGCCAATATGAACATGGCAACCGCGCCAATAATCCATGAGATTACAGCCGCCGGCCCCGCGTGTTGAACCGCAAGTAGGGGGCCAAATAGCCAGCCCGACCCTATGATTCCCCCAACGGAAATGAAGGTCAGTCCTAATAGGCCGATGTCTCGCTTTAACCCCGTCATGATGACCTCGGCCTCCGCGTATGGCCAATTATTGGGCCAAATAGGTCACGATAGTCGCCGAAATCCCAACGTGGCAAGCCCGCTGGTTCTAAGCAAAGAATTAAAAAGGAGATGGTGGGTGATAAGAGATTTGAACTCCTGACATCTTCGATGTGAACGAAGCGCTCTACCACTGAGCTAATCACCCATGACACGCGGTCATAGCTTTCCAAAGAGTGCGTCGCAAGTGAAATTGACAAGCTCGCAAGGGCAAAAAACGCCTCGTGAACAAAAAACTGGATTCTGACAAAAAACTGCAAAACGCCGCTTGACGCTGCCCCACCGTAGCCATAATACACCCAAACGTTCAGCAATGAACATGCAGCGGGCGGTTGTAGCTCAGATGGTTAGAGTACCGGCCTGTCACGCCGGGGGTCGCGGGTTCGAGCCCCGTCAACCGCGCCACCGCTGCCAACCTTGGTCCAGGGTAAAGGCCATGAAATAGATGCGCGGTTGTAGCTCAGTTGGTTAGAGTACCGGCCTGTCACGCCGGGGGTCGCGGGTTCGAGCCCCGTCAACCGCGCCATTTTCTTCTCAAAAACACCTGTTGATCAGAAAGTCTCGCGTTGGACTGGACGATACCATGACCATAGTTTGATTTGGTCGGCGAAAATCTGTATGTTCACTAAATGTTCTAACTTTTCTGTTGGAGACTCGGGCAAGCTCGCCTATCTCTTAACCACTTGTTTGTTGGGGGCCGGAAATGGCTGAGCTGAAGAATATAGAGGTGCGCGGCGCGCGCGAGCATAACCTCAAGGGCATCGACGTCGATATCCCTCGGGATCAGTTGGTGGTCATCACAGGCCTGTCTGGTTCGGGCAAGTCGTCGCTGGCGTTTGATACGATTTATGCTGAAGGCCAGCGCCGTTACGTCGAAAGCTTGTCCGCCTATGCGCGGCAGTTTCTCGACATGATGGAAAAGCCCGATGTCGATCATATCAGTGGTCTGTCCCCTGCGATTTCGATTGAACAGAAAACGACCTCCAAGAACCCACGTTCGACTGTGGGGACCGTTACCGAGATCTACGATTATCTGCGTCTGCTCTTTGCGCGCGCGGGCACGCCGTACAGCCCGGCCACTGGCCAGCCGATCGAGGCGCAGCAGGTACAGGACATGGTCGACCGCATCATGACGATGGCGGAGGGCACGCGCGGCTATCTGTTGGCCCCGATTGTGCGTGACCGCAAAGGTGAGTACCGGAAGGAATTCCTGGAGCTTCGCAAGCAGGGGTTCCAGCGCGTGAAGGTGGATGGTGAGTTCTATGAGCTGGATCAGCCCCCGACGTTGGACAAAAAATACCGTCACGACATCGACGTTGTGGTCGACCGTCTGGTTGTTCGTGATGGGATGGAGACGCGTTTGGCCGACAGCCTGCGCACCGCTCTGGATTTGGCAGATGGGATAGCAATACTGGAAACGGCACCCCGTGAGGGTGATCCGGAACGGATTACGTTCAGTGAAAACTTTGCCTGCCCGGTCAGTGGATTCACCATTCCCGAGATTGAACCACGTCTGTTTTCGTTCAATGCGCCATTCGGAGCCTGCCCGGATTGTGATGGGTTGGGGGTAGAGCTGTTCTTTGACGAGCGTCTCGTAGTGCCGGATCAAACGCTGAAGCTGTACGACGGGGCCTTGGCGCCATGGAGGAAAGGCAAGTCTCCATATTTCCTTCAGACAATCGAAGCCATCGCGCGCCATTATGAGTTTGACAAAAACACGCCCTGGAAAGACCTGCCCAGCAATGTGCAGCAGGTGTTCCTGCGGGGCTCGGGCGATGAGGAAATCCAGTTCCGCTATGACGAAGGCGGACGGGTGTATCAGGTGACGCGCAGTTTCGAAGGCGTGATACCGAATATGGAACGGCGTTATCGCGAAACCGACAGCGCGTGGATACGTGAGGAATTTGAGCGGTACCAAAATAACCGTCCATGCGGCACCTGCGAAGGGTATCGTCTGCGGGCCGAAGCCTTGGCAGTGAAGATCGCCGGGCTGCACGTCGGTCAGGTTGTCCAAATGTCCATCCGCGAAGCGCTGGCCTGGATTGAGGATGCCCCGAACCACCTGAGTGCTCAGAAGAATGAGATTGCCCGCGCAATCCTCAAGGAAATTCGAGAGCGCTTGGGATTTCTGAATAACGTTGGTTTGGAATACCTTACGCTGTCTCGTTCAAGTGGAACGCTGTCTGGCGGCGAAAGTCAGCGTATTCGTCTGGCAAGCCAGATCGGCTCGGGCCTGACCGGGGTTCTTTATGTATTGGACGAGCCCTCTATCGGCTTGCATCAACGTGATAATGACCGGTTGCTGGATACGCTCAAGAATCTGCGGGATCAGGGCAACACCGTGATTGTTGTCGAGCATGACGAGGAAGCCATCCGCGAAGCAGATTATGTGTTCGACATCGGCCCCGGTGCAGGCGTGCATGGCGGGCAGGTGGTCAGCCACGGCACGCCCGAGCAGATAGCAGCGGACGCGGCCTCGATCACGGGGCAGTATCTGTCGGGTCTGCGCGAGATTCCAGTACCCGCCGATCGGCGCAAGGGAAACAAGAAAAAGGTAACGGTCGTAAAGGCTTCGGGCAACAATCTCAAGGACATTACGGCCGAGTTTCCCTTGGGCAAGTTCGTTTGTGTCACTGGTGTATCTGGTGGCGGTAAGTCGACCCTGACGATTGAGACGTTGTTCAAGACGGCTTCGATGCGGTTGAACGGTGCGCGGCAGACACCTGCACCATGTGAAACTATCAAGGGATTGGAGCATCTGGACAAGGTCATCGATATTGACCAGCGCCCGATCGGGCGGACTCCGCGGTCGAACCCTGCAACCTATACCGGGGCCTTCACCCCGATCCGTGACTGGTTTGCCGGACTGCCCGAGGCGAAAGCGCGGGGATACAAGCCGGGTCGTTTCAGCTTCAACGTCAAGGGGGGAAGGTGCGAGGCGTGTCAGGGCGACGGCGTCATCAAGATCGAGATGCACTTCCTTCCTGACGTCTATGTCACCTGCGAAACCTGCAAAGGCGCGCGGTACAATCGCGAAACGCTTGAGATCAAGTTTAAGGGCAAGTCCATTGCGGATGTGCTTGATATGACGGTGGAAGACGCGCAGGAATTCTTCAAGGCCGTGCCATCAATCCGCGACAAGATGGATGCGCTGGCCCGCGTTGGTCTTGGCTATATCAAGGTGGGTCAACAGGCGACCACGCTGTCGGGTGGTGAGGCACAGCGCGTGAAACTGTCCAAAGAACTGTCAAAACGGTCAACCGGGCGAACGCTCTATATCCTGGACGAGCCAACCACAGGTCTGCATTTCGAAGATGTGCGTAAGTTATTGGAAGTGCTTCATGAATTGGTGAATCAGGGCAATACCGTCGTGGTGATCGAGCATAATCTGGACGTTGTGAAAACCGCCGATCATATCATCGACATCGGGCCTGAAGGCGGCGACGGTGGTGGTGAGATCGTAGCCGTTGGTGCACCCGAAGAGATCGCTCAAATCGAACGCAGCCATACCGGTAGATACCTGAAAACCATGCTCAACCCGGATCGAGTGGCGGCGGAGTAGGCGCCTTCAGGCAGCTCTCACTCCACCGCCTGTCCAATCAACGTTTCTTGGCTGGACAGGTGCTGATTCCCAACACCGAGTATAGGGGGCATGAATTAAGCAGGCCGGTGACCAACGGCACGACGCCGATCCACATCCAGGTTCCGTATCCCAGCAGAGCGCCCAGAATAAGCGCAATGCCTATTGCGATCCGAAGTGTTTTGTCGATCCCACCCATGTTATTAGTCATCACGAAAGTATCCTCTCCAAAAGGGTATAGCTTTGGGATACTTTATATTCCCTGATGGGAATATGACTTGAATCAACTTCGCCCTCGCTTTTCAAACCGGGGAAGCATGGCGCTGAAATCGCGGCCCAGTCCGTCCTCGTTTTCGACGAATTGTTCGTAAAGTGCAGTCGCGGCCTGTCCCATCGGTGTATCTGCATCAGCACTGTCTGCGGCTTGTTGGCTGAGTCGCAGGTCTTTCAGCATCAATTCGGCTGCAAATCCAGGAGTATAGCCATTGTCGGCAGGGCTTTGTGGCCCTACGCCTGGGGCGGGGCAATAGGCGTTCATCGTCCAACTGTACCCGGATGAGGTGCTGACCACGTCGAACATCTTTTGGCGGTCCAGACCCAATTTGTCGGCCAGGGCAAAAGCTTCACAGGTGGCAATCATGGTGACGCCCAGAATCATGTTGTTGCAGATCTTGGCGGCTTGGCCAGCTCCGGCTTCGCCGCAGTGAACCGCTTTTTGCCCCATGATGTTGAACAGGGGAGCAGCCTTTGCAAAGGCGGCTTCTGATCCACCGGCCATGAACGTCAGGGTGCCACCTGCCGCACCGCCGACACCACCCGAAACCGGAGCGTCAACGAACAACAGACCAGCGCCGCTGGCCTGTTCTGCGACTGCGCGCGCGCTGTCCACGTCAACCGTCGAGCAATCAATCAGAACGGCACCCTTCGCCATGGCGGGAATGATCTGATCTGCAACTGCCCGTAGAATGGCACCATTCGGCAGCATTGTTATGACAGCATCGGAAGAGGTAACGGCTTCGGTCGCAGTATCGGCCTGCGTAACCCCGTCAACAGTGACGCCCGCGGTGTCGAATCCGAGAACCTGATGCCCGGCCTTTGCCAGATTGACCGCCATGGGTGCCCCCATGTTTCCAAGCCCTATGAACCCGATCTGCATCTCTTAGTCCTCCTCGAATGTCAGGGTGTCCGCACCCAATGGCTGTAACATTTTCGAGACGGCCACCAGAGGGACGTCCATATCGGGAAACTGCCAGTTCGGGTTGCGGTCTTTATCAATGATCTGCGCGCGGATGCCTTCCAGAAAATCACCGTGCTCCATGGATCGGTGCGTAAAGCGGTACTCCATATCCAAAGCGCGCCGCATGGTGAGAGAGGGGCCACGCAGTCGGTGTAACATCTCGATCGTGCAGGCCACGGAAAGCGGTGCATTTTTTCTTATTTTTTCCAGAGCTTTTTGCGCAAACTCGTGATCATCACTGCGCAGGCTGGTCAGGATGTCGCCCAGTGTTTCACCGGAAAAATGCTTGTCGACTTCGGTTTGCAACTTTGCCAATTCGTCATTGGGTGGTGTTCCGGCATGTTCGGCCACCAGTTCAGCATTTCCAGACGCTTCCAGCATTTCGATCAGATCGGCCCAACTCGATTGCGGGATGAAATGGTCCGCAAACCCCGCAAGGATCGCGTCCGCAGGTCCCATTCTGAAGCCTGTGGTTCCCAGAAACTCACCCAATCGCCCAGGTGCGAGCGCCAGCATCAGCGTACCGCCAACATCCGGAACCAAGCCAATCGAGCATTCGGGCATTGCAATCCTGGAGCTTTCTCCGACGACGCGGTGGCTGCCATGGCAGCCGATGCCGACACCGCCGCCCATGGTAAACCCCTGAAGAAAACTGATGACCGGTTTGGGATACTCGAAGATCAGGGCATTCAGACGATATTCATCGCGCCAGAACTTCTGACCATACGCAAAGTTGCCTTTGGTGCCTGTTTCGTAAAGTTCGGCAATATCACCACCCGCACAGAAGGCTTTTTCCCCCTCGGCGTCCAGAACGATCAGGTCAACGGCATCGTCTTCACGCCAGTTGCGCATCGCCGTGTCGATGGCCATGCACATGTCATAGCTCAACGCGTTCAGCGCATGGGGGCGGGTCAGGGTGATGCGTCCGGCGCGGCCTGTGGTGCGGATTTCGATGTCTGACATTGGGGCCTCAGCGGTTGGCGAGCAACTGACGCGAAACGATCACGCGCATGATCTCGTTCGTGCCTTCCAAAATCTGATGCACCCGCAGATCGCGCACAAGCTTTTCGATGCCGTAATCCGCAAGATATCCGTAACCGCCATGCAGTTGCAGGCACTGATCTACCACTTTCGATCCGGTTTCAGTCACGAATTTCTTGGCCATGGCGCAGAATTTAGTGGCATCGGGCGCCCCCTGATCCAGTTTCCACGCTGCCTGACGCAGGAAGGTGCGGGCAGCCTGCAATTCGATTTCCATATCTGCCAGACGGAACTGAAGGGCTTGGAACTGATCGATGGATTGGCCGAATGCCTTGCGCTCGGACATGTATTGCAGCGTCATATCCAGCCCGGCTTGAGCAGCCCCAAGGGAACAGGCAGAAATGTTGAGCCGCCCACCATCCAGCCCCATCATGGCATATTTAAATCCGTCGCCTTCGGTGCCTACAAGGTTGCCAGCGGGAATTTTACAGTCGTCGAACTGAACCTGCGCGGTCGGTTGGCTTTTCCAGCCCATTTTCTGTTCCAGCGCCCCAAAGCTCAGCCCCGGCGTGCCGTCCTCGACATATACAGTCGAGATCCCCTTGGGCCCATCCTGACCGGTACGCACCATACAGACATAGGCATCGGAATAGCCGCCGCCTGAGATGAACGCCTTGGTGCCATTCAACGTATAACCTTCGTTGGTGCGTTCGGCGCGGGTTTTCAGCGCCGCCGCGTCAGAGCCAGAACCGGGTTCCGTCAGGCAATAGCTCAGAACCGTATTCAGGCTCAGAACATCCGGCATGATGCGCGCCTTTAGGTCATCATCCGCGAAATTGTCCAACATCTTGGCGCACATGTTGTGGATCGACAGGAAGGCGGCGACCGAAGGGCAGGCCATTGACAGGGCCTCGAAAACCAGGGTCGCATCCAGACGGGTCAGATTTGAGCCTCCGCTTTCCTCGGATACGTAAAGCGCGCCGAAGCCAAGCTCGCCTATCCGTGGCCACAGGGTTTTTGGAATGGTTCCGTCCGCCTCCCACTTGCGCGCAAAGGGTGCGATGTTTTCCTGCCCAAACGCGTTTGCCATGTCGAAAATGGCTGTTTGTTCCTCGCTGAGTGCGAAATCCATGACGCTCCCTCCCGTCGGCAATGAATTGAACGGTTGTTTATTTCTGAATTCTTACAGAAATTTTGCAGGCACAACAATGAGTCGGTTGAAAAGGGCCGGAGGCCGAAAACACTCAGAGGTCGGCGTGAAATTCCTCGATCAGGTGGCGCACGACGGCTTTCCCCGGATCGTCCCCGCGCGCTGTTGCCTCGGCATGAATACGGCGTTGGCGCGTGGCGGAAGTGCCGTTTTCAGCAATTTGCCTGAGCCGTGCGAGTTCAGTCATCGTGCCGAGGGCCTCGGTGTCTTCAGCCAACAACCCCATAAGGTCGCCGATCAGTTCAGACATGGGCTTGACCGACCGGTCGCCGAAATCAATCAGCCCTTCACCCACTCCGTAGCGTTGAGCGCGCCAGCGGTTTTCACCGATCAGAAAACGATCATATTGCCGCCAGCGCAGGTTGCGGTCTTTCAGGCGGCACAGCATCCGGGTCAACGCCTGCACCAGTGCCGCCAAAGACAAAGTGTGCTCCAGCCGTGGTTGAACATCCATGATCCGTGTTTCCAAAGTTGGGAAACGATGCGAAGGGCGCAGATCCCACCAGATCTTGGTGGTGTCTTCTATGACGCCAAGCTCGACCAGAATACCCGTGGTCCGTTCATACTCGCTCCAACTGGCAAAAACTGGCGGCAGCCCGGTACGCGGCAGGTTGTCGAACACCGTCAGACGGTATGAAGACAGGCCGGTATCCTCGCCGCTCCAGTAAGGCGAAGATGTGGACAGCGCCAGGAGATGCGGCAGAAAGTACGACAGTTGCGGCATCAGGTCGGCCCGAAGCGCAGGGTCTTCGACCCCAACATGAACATGCATCCCGCAGATCAGCATCCGTCGGGCAACACCGCCTAGTGCGTGTTGCAACGCGTCATACCGTTCTTTCCGGGTGTGGTGTTGGTCTTTCCAGTTGGCGAAGGGATGGCAAGAGACGGCGATAGGGGAAAGGTTGTATTCGGCCGCCCGTTTCGACACGCATGACCGCAGCCGCTTCAGATCTTCGCGCGCTGAAGCTACCGTGGTGTGTGGTCTGGTTCCAACCTCTATCTGGCATTGCAGGAACTCGGGACTGACCTGACCTTCGAAATCGCTTTGGCAGGCTTCCATCAGCGCTTCGGGGGCTTCGGACAATTGCAGGCTGTCGCGATCCACCAACAGGTATTCTTCTTCGATCCCGAGTGTAAATTCCTGCTGCATGGCGGCCCTCGCAGTTGTCAGTTCAATCAGTGAATACGGAAATTTACGTTTTGCCAAGGGTTTGCCCGGCTTACCCTTGCAGAGAAACGGTCCGCAGCGGTAAGGAACGTTGCATCACAGATCGCGGAGCCAGCGCCTTGAAACCCAGAAAATTCCCAAAGATCAACGCCGCCCTTGAAGAATTGGGGGTGAAACTGGTCGACAGAGTTACGGAACAGGATGAACGGGCGCGGCTGGAAGCCTTCGAGGCTGCTGGTGGCTTGGCGCGTCCTGCATATGCGTTGTCCCCGGGAATGGAGGGGTTCGACATCTCACAACTGGTGGCGGAATACGAGCGTCACAAGGCAGCCTTGGAGGCACTGAAAGATCCCGCGCGCAACCAGACCGGCTATTGCCCAGAAAATGGTTACTATGACAGCCCGGATGCGGATGCTTTGTATTTGATGATCCGTCGCTTCCAACCCAAGCGGGTGATCGAAGTCGGATGCGGCAACTCTACCCGTGTAACCCGACAGGCGATCATCGATGGCAGGCTGAACACCACCATTACCGCAATCGACCCTTATCCTCGTGCCGACATTGCCCACGTTGTAGATCGGTTCGAACAAGAACGACTCGAAGAAACGGACCCGGAACTGTTTGCAGAACTGGAGGCCGGAGACGTTCTGTTTATCGACTCCAGCCATGTTGTGCGGATGAGCAACGACGTTGCCCATCTTTTCTGTCGCATCATACCGACGCTTAAACCTGGGGTGGTGATCCACGTTCACGATGTGTTTTTGCCCTACGAATATCCCAAGCGCTTCTTCTATGATTGCCCAGGTTGGGGAGAACAGTACATGCTGCACGCGTTGCTGCAATCTGACGCGTATTCAATGCTTTGGCCGGGATACTACCTGCAACAGGATCGGCCCGATGCCGTTGCGGCCTTGCCGTTTCTGTCCACAGGACGCGCGCAGAGTATCTGGGTGCAGCTCAGAGAAAAATGATATCAGAGTGATCCACAGCGGCAAAAGGTCCGTATCCCTTTCCATAACACGCTGGAGAGGAGAAGACAGCTATGTTCCGTCGCACATTCATGGGCGCAGCCGCCGCACTTGCATTCGCTATGCCACTCAAGGCTCAGGCCGCCGACATCGTTGACACCGCCGTTGCCGCCGGGTCCTTCAACACATTGGTTGCCGCCGTTCAGGCCGCAGGGCTGGTTGAGACCCTGAAAGGGAATGGTCCGTTCACCGTATTTGCACCCACAGACGAAGCCTTTGCTGCGCTTCCTGAAGGTACTGTTGAGACGCTCTTGAAACCCGAAAACAAGGATCAACTGATCGCCATCCTGACCTATCACGTGGTTCCGGCCAAGGTTATGTCCGGTGATATTGCCGGCAAACGCGCCAAGGTTCTGACTGTTCAGGGCGATCGGCTGAGCGTCAATGCCAAAAACGGCGTGAAAGTGAATGACGCCAAAGTCGTGCAGGCAGATATTGAAGCCAGCAATGGTGTCATCCACGTCGTCGATGCGGTGATTCTGCCGGAATAAAGTCTGGTTTCTGGAAACAACAAAGCCCCGGCGATCGACCGGGGCTTTTGCTTTACAGAGATGATTGGTCAGACCAGACGAACCTGCGTGCCGACCTTGACCAGCGGATACAGTTCTTCGACATGCTGGTTGTACAGGCCGATGCAACCTGATGAACTCTGGCGACCGATCTTTCGCGTGTCGTGCGTTCCGTGAACCAGATACGCAGGCCAACCCAGATACATGGCGCGGGTTCCCAGCGGGTTGCCGGGGTCGCCACCTTCCATCCGAAGCGGCAGCGAAGGGTCACGTTCGCGCATTGATGCCGTGGGTGTCCAGCTTGGGAATTCGGTTTTGCGCACGACTTTCGTGTACCCGCGTTTGGTAAGCTCTTCGCTCATGGGTACGGAACTTGGGTACAGTTTGTATGTGCCGTCAGGCCCCCAGTAATGGACAGCGCGGCTGGTGATATCGGCCAGCAGGCAACCAGCGCCCACTTCATCGAAATGGTCCTGCCAGTTCTGCTGCGAGAAGGACGATACGTTGCGCCGCACCGGCAGTTGCGTACTGATTGCGTCTTCCGTTTCCGGAAAAGCATCCACGCTTTGTGCCCGAACAAGGGCAGGTGTCGCCATCAAAGAGGCCACGCCCAGCAAGGCAGAGCGACGGGTCATACGGGATTGGGACAAGGGTGCCTCCGGTAGGTTCACTGCTCGGTATATTGTTGACGCCAAAATATGAGCATTGTTCGCATTTTTCCAGAGTGAACCACCTGAATTTCTTGTGAGCGAGTGATGGAAAGCAGGTTTTTCGGCGGAAAGATGCGAAAAGCCCGGCCGTTGAACGGGCCGGGCATGAAAACTTCGGGGCTGTTGGATCAGTCCATAGCCTTGAAGTTGAACTCGCCACCTTCCTTGATGCCTGACGGCCAGCGTGCGGTCACTGTTTTGGTGCGGGTGTAGAACTTGAAGCTGTCCGGGCCGTGTTGATTCAGGTCGCCGAACATAGACTTCTTCCAGCCGCCAAAGGTGTGATAGGCCAGCGGAACCGGGATCGGAACGTTGATGCCCACCATGCCGATATTGATCCGGCTGGCAAAGTCACGCGCGGTGTCGCCGTCACGGGTAAAGATCGCGGTGCCATTGCCGTATTCGTGATCCATCGCCAGTTTCAGCGCTTCTTCATACGAACCCGCGCGCACGGTGGACAGAACCGGGCCAAAGATCTCCTGTTTGTAGATGTCCATCTCGGGGGTCACGTTGTCGAACAGATGCGGGCCGACAAAGAAGCCGTCCTCATAGCCTTGCAGGCTGAAGTCGCGGTTGTCGACAACCAGTTTCGCACCCTGTTCCACGCCCGAATTGATCAGGCCCAGAATGCGTTGTTTCGCTGCGGCGGTCACAACCGGGCCCATGTCGACATCATCGCCGGCAGTGTAGGGGCCAACCTTCAGCTTTTCGATACGCGGCACCAGTTTTTCGATCAGTGCGTCCGCGGTCTCTTCACCCACGGGAACAGCCACCGAAACCGCCATGCAGCGTTCGCCTGCCGCACCGAAACCGGCGCCAACCAGCGCGTCGGCGGCCTGATCAAGATCAGCGTCGGGCATGACGATCATGTGGTTCTTGGCGCCGCCGAAACACTGGGCGCGTTTTCCGTTCGCCGTTGCGCGGCTGTAGATATACTGCGCGATCGGGGTTGAGCCGACAAAACTGACGCCCTGAATGATCTCGCTGTCGAGAATGGTGTCAACCGCTTCCTTGTCGCCGTTTACGACCTGAAAAACACCTTTAGGCAAACCGGCTTCGACGAACAGTTCGGCCAGCATCAGGGGCACTGATGGGTCGCGTTCAGACGGTTTCAGAACAACGGCGTTACCGCAGGCCAGAGCGGGGCCGACGTGCCAGAGTGGCATCATGGCCGGGAAGTTGAACGGCATGATCGAGCCGACAACACCCAAAGGCTGACGCATGGAATACATATCAATGCCGGGGCCCGCGCTGTCGGTAAACTCGCCCTTCAGCATCTGTGGCGCGCCAATGCAGTATTCGATCACTTCGAGACCACGCTGCAAATCGCCCTTTGCGTCTGGGATGGTTTTGCCGTGCTCGCGGCTCAGCGCTTCGGCCAGTTTGTCCATGTCGCGGTTCATCAGTCCGACCATGGCCATCATGACGCGCGCACGTTTTTGCGGGTTGGTTGCACCCCATGCGGGTTGGGCGGCGGCGGCGGCCTCGATCGCGGCGGTGGTTTCCGCTGCACTGGCCATAGGGCACTTGTATTGAATTTCGCCCGTTGCCGGGTTGTAGACGTCGTCGAAACGACCGGACGTTCCGGCGACCATTTCGCCGTTCAGGAAATGGGTCAGGTCTTGCATCAATAGCTCCTCCGATAGATTTGCGCGCAGAATAGGCTTGCAGAAATCTCGCGAACAGAGGCAATGTCTCAAAAGAGTATTGCAAAAATGCAAAAGGGATCAAAATGACCCCAAATTGGGATGATATGCGGATTTTCCTGGCTGTTGCGCGAGAGGAAAGCCTGTCTTCCGCAGGTCGCATCCTGAAGATCGACCCTGCCACCGCCGGTCGGCGCATAGCACGCTTGGAGGCAACGCTTGATTCCACATTGTTCACCAAGTCGCAGCAAGGCTATGTTCTGACCCCGGCGGGACAGCGGCTGTTGGAACACGGGCTGCACGCAGAAGAGGCGATGCGCGCGGCGGCCGGGGCGGTAACAGGACCGACGAAATCGCTGAGCGGACAGATCAGGATTGGCGCGCCGGACGGTAGTGCCAACTACCTGCTGCCTCAGGTTTGTGCCAAAATCAGCGATGCAAACCCTGATCTGGACATTCAGATCCTGGCGCTTCCGCGTGTGATCAACCTGTCCCGTCGAGAAGCAGATATGGCAGTCACGGTCAGTGCGCCGACTGCCGGACAGCTGCTGGTGAAGAAAATCAGCGACTACAAGCTGCACATGGTCGCGACCGAAGAGTATCTGAAGCGACATGATCCGATCCGGAACATCGCTGACCTGAAGGGCCACAGGTTGATCGGCTATATCCCCGACATGATCTTTGACCTGGAACTGGATTACCTGAATGATATTGGCGTTGACCGTGTCGCTCTTGCATCGAATTCGGTGTCGGTACAGTTGCGACAGGTCTGCCTGGGAACTGGCGTTTGCGTGGCACATGATTTCACGTTGCCGTTCCACCCGGGGCTTCGGAAAATCCTGACGGATCAAGTGAGTTTGACGCGCAGCTTCTATCTGGTCCGGCATCAGGGAGACCAGCGCAACGAGCGGTTGAACCGATTTGCTGATGCCCTGACACGCGGTATTCGCGAGGAAGTGCTTCGTTTGGAAGCAGACCCCGACGCTTGACAGGTCGCGGCAATCGCGCAACGCTTTGGAATAAGTGTTATTATTCCGGAGGTATTCTTCATGCTAGTACAGGCCATCCTGAAGTCCAAAGCGACAGATGGTGTCGTGACCGTGGCGTCAACGGCGACAATCTCAGAGGCCTCGAAGATTCTTGCGGACAAGCGCATCGGTACGGTCGTTGTTTCCGACGACGGTGGCGAAACCGCGGCCGGCATATTGTCGGAACGTGACATCGTCCGGGAACTGGCGGCCAGCGGCAGCGGTTGTCTGGATCAACCGGTAAAATCATACATGACACAGGATCTTGTGACGGCGACTCGTCAGACCACGGTAGAAGACATCATGTCCCGCATGACCGAAGGGCGTTTCCGCCATATGCCAGTGGTTGAAGACGGAAAACTCGTAGGTATTGTCACTTTGGGTGATGTGGTGAAAGCCCAGCTTTCCGAACTTGCGATGGAAAAAGATGCTCTAGAAGGCATGATAATGGGGCACTGACGACAAGGGTTGCCCAAGCAATCACTTGCACCTGCAGCAAAGTTATGTTTGCTTGCGCAGAAATTTTGTTGCGCAGGAGGGCGCGATGCGGGTTGGATTGTATCCTGGAACCTTTGATCCCATCACGATGGGGCATATCGATATCATCCGTCGGGCGGCAGCTTTGGTGGATAAACTGGTTATCGGTGTGGCCATCAATCGGGACAAAGGCCCTCTGTTCTCGTTGGAAGAGCGCGTTGCCATGATCGAGGCGGAATGCGCCCGGCTTTCGGAACAGACCGGAACCGAAATCATCGCGCATCCCTTCGAAAACCTTCTGATTGACTGCGCGAGGGATGTAGGGGCGCAAATCATCGTGCGGGGCCTGCGGGCGGTCGCCGATTTCGAATACGAGTTTCAGATGGTCGGCATGAACCGCGCTCTGGACGATTCGATTGAGACCGTCTTTTTGATGGCTGAAGCGCGCCATCAGGCAATTGCGTCCAAGCTGGTGAAGGAAATCGCCCGGTTGAACGGGGACGTGTCGAAATTCGTCACGCCCCGAGTCAATGAAGCGCTGAAACAGCGGTTAGGCTAGGGCACCCATTGCGGCCGCTGTGTCCAGCATGCGGTTCGAGAAACCCCATTCATTGTCATACCACGCCAGCACACGAACCAATGTGCCATCAGTGACTTTGGTTTCAGCCAATGAAACGGTCGAGCTGTGCGGATCGTGATTGAAATCAATGGAAACCAGAGGGCGGCTTTCCGCCGCAAGCACTCCGGGAATTTTGGCGGCTGCATCGACGAACAGTTGGTTGACCTCTTCTTCGGTCGTGGGGCGTGAAACCTCGGCCACAAGATCAACAACCGAGACATTCGGGGTTGGAACACGGATGGCCTGACCGGTCAGTTTCCCTTTGATTTGCGGCAGCACCAGACCCACGGCAGCGGCTGCACCGGTTGTCGTAGGGATCATCGACAGCGCCGCTGCTCGCGACAGGTAGGGATCTTTTCCAACTGTATCATGCACCGGCTGGCTGGCAGTGTAAGCGTGAACCGTGGTCATGTTGCCGTGCTTGATACCAATACCGGCATCCAGAGCCGCAGCAACAGGAGACAGGCAGTTGGTGGTGCAGGACGCGTTTGAGACCACCAGATCCTCGGCGGTCAGTTCGCTATCGTTGACACCAAAGACGATTGTTTTCACACCGCCGTCGCCTCTGGCAGGGGCAGAGATCAGAACTTTCCGGGAGCCGTTTTTGAAGTGACGTTCTGCCGCTTCGCGCGTACGAAACACGCCCGTACATTCCAGAACGACGTCAATATCTGACCAGGGCAGATCCTCGGGGTTGCGCTCGCTGCTCAGCCGAATTGGGCCACGACCCACGTCCAGACCAGCATCGTTGAGCGTGACCGGGTTGGGGTAACGGCCGTGAACGCTGTCAAATTCAAAGAGATGCGCGTTCATGTCGGGTTTGCCAAGATCGTTGATCGCGACGATCTCAACGTCCGTACGTCCGCTTTCTATCACCGCGCGCAGAACCCCGCGCCCGATCCGTCCAAATCCGTTGATCGCCAGTTTCAAGGTCATGGTCTGCTCCGTCCAAATGTCTCAGCAATATGAGTTAGCGCTAACAAAGCCAGATCAAGCGAAATGTCAAGGAAAACCTCAGTCACCGCCAGAAAGCGAGCCAGTCCAGAAAGTCGTAAAGCTTCTTTCCGAGGAAAAGCAGATGTTCGGTCCCGTGCAGCGTCACATCCAGCATCATGCCGCCGAGCAGAAGAAGGCCGAGCCAGATAGCGATTTGGTTGGTCATTGCTGTCCCGAACGTAAAATGCCCGCTCAGATAACCTGAGCGGGCATCAAGGTACAAGCGAAGTCCGAAAGGTCAGTTAAGGCGGCCCATCGCAACAGCCACGTCGGCCATGCGGACCGAGAAGCCCCATTCATTGTCATACCAGGCCAGAACGCGGACCATACGGTCATCGACAACGCGGGTCTGATCCGGTGCAAAGATCGAGCTTTCCTCAGTGTGGTTGAAGTCGGTCGACACCAGCGGAGCGGGCTCATATCCCAGAACGCGCTGCATCGGGCCTTTGGCGGCCTCTTCGACGATCGCGTTGATTTCGGCCGTCGAGGTGTCACGCGAAGCACGAAATGTCAGATCAACCGCCGAGACATTCGGAGTAGGCACGCGGATGGCAGAACCGTCCAGACGACCCTTCAGGTTCGGCAGAACCTCACCCAGCGCCTTGGCCGCGCCGGTCGAGGTCGGGATCATCGACATTGCAGCAGCGCGAGCACGGTAGAGGTCGCTGTGGCGACGGTCCAGAGTAGGCTGGTCCCCGGTGTAGGCATGGATGGTGGTCATGATGCCGTGTTCGATGCCGACGCCTTCGTCCAGTACCTTGGCCAGCGGAGCCAGACAGTTCGTTGTGCACGAACCGTTGGATACCATGTTGTCGTTGGCGGTCAGGGTGTTGTGGTTCACACCGAAGACGATGGTCTTGTCGACATTCTTGCCAGGAGCAGACAGAAGAACCTTGCCGGCACCACGCTCCAGGTGGGTTTTCGCCTTGGTTCCGTCATTGAATTTACCTGTGCATTCCAGAACGACGTCGCAGCCTTCCCAATCCAGATCGTTCATGTCGTAAGTCGAAAACATCTGCATCGGGCCTCGGCCCAGATCCATGGTGTTTCCTTCGATGGCAACCTCGCGCGGGAAACGCCCGTGAACACTGTCATATTTCAGCAGATGCGCCGAGGTTTCCAAAGGGCCAGTTGCGTTGACTTTGATCACTTCGATGTCGTTGCGCCCGGACGCGGCGATGTGCGACAGGGTGCAGCGGCCAATACGGCCAAAACCATTGATACCGACCTTGATGGTCATATGACGTCTCCAGATGCGCTTGCTTTGAGGGCCATATAGCGGCGAAAAGGGAATCTCAAAAGGGCAAAAACGGCATATTTTTAAGGTGTTAGCGCAAACCTGCGCCGGTTGCGCTAACGCTTGCGCTAGCCGTTGGATCAGGTAGGGTCCGGTTTGCAGCAGCAGATGTGAAGGGAAACGCGATGAGTGGTCTTTTGGCCCTGTTGGATGATGTGGCGGGCATTGCCAAAGTTGCGGCGGCATCAGTGGATGATGTGGTTGCAGCAGCAGGCAAGGCGGGGGCCAAAACCGCTGGTGTGATTATTGATGACGCAGCGGTGACACCGAAGTACGTGCAGGGCTTTGCCCCGGCGCGTGAACTGCCGATCATCTGGCGCATAGCGCGAGGTTCGGTCTTTAACAAGATCATACTCTTGCTGCCTGTGGCTTTGTTGCTGGCCAATTTTGCACCGTGGCTGATTACGCCTTTGTTGATGCTTGGTGGGTCATATTTGTGTTTTGAAGGGGCCGAGAAGATTTTTCACGTTCTGTTTCCTCATGGAAGCCATGTCATTGAGGAAGACATGAAGAACCCCGACCCGGGCCATCTGGAGGAACAAAAGGTCAAGGGCGCCATCAAAACGGATTTCATTCTGTCTGCCGAGATCATGACCATTGCATTGGCGGCGATCGAAGCCCCGAACCTGTGGATGCAGGCCGCTACTTTGGCCGTTGTGGGGATTGGCGTGACGGTGGCCGTCTATGGGTCGGTGGCGTTGATCGTGAAGATGGATGACGTGGGGCTGTTTCTGGCGAATAACGCTCCAACTCCTGTTGGTCGTGGTATGGGCCGCGGCTTGGTCAAAGCGATGCCCGGGGTGATGAAAACCCTGTCGATTGTGGGAACCGCGGCGATGCTGTGGGTCGGCGGCTCAATTGTGATCCACGGGATGGAGGTGTTGGGCTTTGGATGGTTGGGCCATCATATCCACGATTGGGCCTATGCAATTGGGCATTCGGTTTCTGATCAATGGGTTGGCGCAGTTGAATGGATATCCAAGGCCACGATGGATGGCGTATTTGGTTTGGCCTGGGGATTGGTTTTGATCCCGGTGGCGACCCGGATCATTTCACCACTGTTAAACAAGAAGGCGAAACATTGAGTTGACCCGTTATCGTCTGGCCGCGATGATTGATGGCCCTCTGGTTCGGCAAGTCGGTAAGCGCGGATCAACCGGCGGAGCTTCATTTCTATCTGCTTTGAGTGTTGCGGCCGACGAAGTCCCATTCGATGAAACTGATCTGTATGGTTTCTTGCATTTTCGTATTGATACTGCGTTCACGGCGCAGAAGCGTAGTAATTGGTTCGGGGGACGCTTCTACAACGCTTTGGTGGGACAATCGGCCACCTATGTTCCGCTGTCCGGAACACATCTTCGCCAGGCGTTGTCTTGCCTCGGTTTGCAAGCCCCTGAGAAAGTGGTGGTGCAAGGACGGTATGAGTTGCGTTTGGATTACGCTCTGAAAGCCTACGAAGAACTTGCACTTCGGGTTAACGCTGAACCCAATTGAAAAGGGCGGCCAAGGCCGCCCTTTGCTCGATCAGGTGGGCCTGTCTCACAGTCCCAGCAGTTCCTTGACTTTGGCAACGGTTGCTTCGGCTGTGATGCCGAAATGCTTGTACAGCTCACCGGCAGGGGCCGAGGCGCCAAAGCTGGACATGCCGATAAAGCCTGCCTTGGCTTCGCGGCCACGCTCGCCCAACAGCCAGCGATCCCAGCCACCGGCGCGCACGGCGGCCTCGATGCCGACGCGAACCGGACCGGCGGGCAGCACGCGCTTGCGATAGGCTTCGTCCTGCTGTGCGAACAGCTCCATGCAGGGCATGGAGACGACGCGGGTGCCGATGCCTTCGGCCTCGAGCATCGCCTTGGCTTCCATTGCCAGCGAAACCTCTGAACCTGTTGCAATCAGGATCGCCTGACGCTTGCCCTCGGCCTCGGCCAGAACATAGGCGCCTTGCGCGGTCAGGTTCTTGGTCTTGTGATCCTTGCGCACGGTCGGCACACCCTGGCGGGTCAGCGACAGCACCGAGGGGCTGTCTTTGAAGGTCAACGCCAGTTCCCAGGCTTCGGCGGTTTCGATCGTATCGGCGGGGCGGAACACATAGGTGTTCGGCGTCGCGCGCGAGATGGCCAGATGTTCCACCGGCTGGTGGGTTGGGCCGTCTTCGCCCAGACCGATCGAGTCGTGGGTCATCACGAAAACCGACGGGATCTTCATCAGTGCCGCAAGACGCATCGATGGGCGGGCATAATCGGTGAAGGCCATGAACGTACCGCCATAGGGGCGGATGCCACCGTGCAGGGCCATACCGTTCATCGCTGCGGCCATGCCGTGCTCGCGGATACCGTAGTGAATATAGCGACCTTTGCGGTTTTCCGGCAGGAAGACACCCATATCAGCCGACTTGGTGTTATTCGATCCGGTCAGGTCAGCCGAACCACCAACGGTCTCGGTCATGATCGGGTTCACAACGTTCAGAACCCTCTCAGAAGAGGCGCGGGTGGCCAGTTTCGGCTGTTCTTCGGACATCTGCTTTTTGAACGCACGAATGGCACCAGCCAGTCGCTTGGGGGCCTCAAACGCATAGGCACGGTTGAACTCGGCCTGCTTGCGCTCGGACAGTTGCGCGAAACGTTCTTCCCAAGCGGCACGCTCGACTGTGCCACGTGCACCAATGGCTTTCCAAGCGGATTTGACGTTGCCAGGAACTTCGAAAGCGCCGTGGGGCCAGCCATAGGCCTCTTTCGCGGCTTCCAGTTGATCCTGATCTGTCAGTGCCCCATGACCTTTCGAGGTGTCCTGTGCAGCATGACCCAGAGCGATGTGGGTTTCACAGGCGATCATGGTTGGTTTGTTCGACTTCTTCGCCTGAACGATGGCTGCATCGATGGCCTTGGGGTCGTGGCCGTCGATTTCGATCACATGCCAGCCCGAGGCCGCGAAACGGCGGACCTGATCGGTGCGATCCGCAATATCGACAGTGCCGTCGATGGTGATGTTGTTGTTGTCCCAGAAGACGATCAGTTTGCTCAGCTCATGGCGGCCGGCCAACGTGATAGCTTCCTGACTGACACCTTCCATCAGGCAGCCGTCGCCCGCGATCACGTAAGTATAGTGATCCACGACTTTCTTGCCGTAATGCGCGCGCTGGATTTCCTCGGCCATGGCAAAGCCCACCGCGTTGGAAATGCCCTGACCAAGAGGGCCGGTTGTGGTTTCAACACCGTCGACCAGAAAGTTTTCGGGGTGACCCGCGGTCTTGGCGCCCAACTGGCGGAAGTTCTTGATCTCTTCCAGCGTTACATCTGCATGACCGGTGAGATAGAGCAGCGAATAGACCAGCATCGAACCATGGCCAGCCGAGAGGATGAACCGGTCACGGTCGGGCCAGTTCGGGGCGGAGGCATCAAATTTCAGGTGCTTTTCGAATAGAACGGTCGCAACATCGGCCATGCCCATGGGCATGCCGGAATGGCCGGAATTTGCGGCGGCGACGGCGTCAAGGGTCAGGGTGCGGATTGCCGCAGCTTTGTCCCAGTGTTCGGGGTTGGCTTTGCGCAGCGCAGTCAGGTCCACGGGCGTTGTTCCTTTGGATAAAAAGCAGATTGCGGGCTCAATACCATTCAGCACCCAAAGTGCAAGCGGAACCGGGCCTTGATCGCACTGGGCGGGTGAAGAGTGCGGTCCAAGTAGTTGAAACCAAACAGTGGGTATTTTCTGTCGCATTCCGTTAGACTGTCAACAAGCGGGATTCG
This sequence comes from Ruegeria sp. YTSB088, assembly GCF_059609825.1. NCBI lineage: Bacteria > Pseudomonadati > Pseudomonadota > Alphaproteobacteria > Rhodobacterales > Roseobacteraceae > Ruegeria > Ruegeria sp. YTSB088. Next base: position 412,777 of record NZ_JBXWMM010000001.1, read on the forward strand.
GTTTTGATTCGGATCACTTCGCGACAGAATGAACCTTGATAAAGAGGTGACAGGGGCATGAGCCAGATAGAGGAATTACAACACCGCATTGTAGCTGCGATGGACCGTATCAGTGCGGGGGTCGAAGCAATGGGCGGTGCGTCCCGGAATACCGGGGCGGATGAGAGGCTTCAGGCCGAACTTGAAGACGAAAGAGTCGCCAATGCACAGCTTCAGGAGCGCCTGAAGACCCTGAAAGAGCAGCACGAACAGCAAGTGGACGAGCTGCGTGCCGATCTGGAGGAGTTGAGGACAGCCCCAGCAGACTCTGACGAAACGGATGCGTTGCGCGCTGAGCTGGAAGAAGCCAGGGCAAAAATCACGTCTGTTGAAGCGGCCCGTGCCGAGCTGGCCGAGGCCAAGGCTGCGTTGGACAACAGTGCCGAACTGGAAGCGTTGAAGTCCGAGAACGAAAGGATGCGCGCAGAGCTTGACGGAATCGGAGATCCTTCCGCGTTGAAGGCCGAGCTTGAGCAAATGCGTGAATTGCTTGCTCAGGCAAAAGAAGTTGAAGCGGAAAACAGCCGCCTCAAGGCAGAGCTTGAAGATACCGAGCGGGTCAATGAACTGAGCGCAGAGCTTGAGATGCTGCGGGCCGAGAGGGCCAGCCATGGTGCTGCAATGTCCCGCCTTGATGACGATCTGCAACGTATGCGCAAGGCGAACGAGCAGTTGCGGAATTCGGTCGAAGAATTGCGCTCTGCGGCGGCAGAAGGGCTGACGGATGCTGAATTGCTGAACCGCGCCACCGTCGCCGAGTTGGAGGCGACACGTGCCGCGCAGGCTTCGGACGCCGCCGAAGCACAGGCCGTGCTGGCACGTTTGGAACCTCTGTTGTCGCAGGCGAAACTTGTTGAAGGTGAGGTAGAGTAATGCCCGAGGTAACCATTCATATCGGCGGGCGCGGTTTTGATGTGTCCTGCCGGGACGGGGAAGAGCCCTTTCTGCACGCTGCCGCGAAAATGCTGGATGACGAAGCGCAGGTTTTGTCCGATCAGATCGGGCGGATGCCGGAAGCCCGCATGTTGCTGATGGCCGGTCTGCTGCTGGCTGACAAGACGGCGGCAACGGAAGACAAAGTAAAGGCGTTAGAGGCCAAGCTGGCCGAGGCCGAGGCCGAGCTTCAATCGCTGCGAAATGCGCCTGCGCCGGAACCCGAGCGCATTGAAGTCGCGGTCGTCCCGCCTTCCGTCACGGATACGCTGGCAGAGCTGGCGGCACGTGCAGAAGCGCTGGCTTCGGTGGTTGAGGAGAAAACGGCACAATGACGTACCTGCGCAATCTCTTTTTCGGTGCTCTGCTTGTTTTCCCGGCAACAGCTGCACTCGCCGAAATCGACATTCTGTCCGTTACATTTACCTGTGAGAACGGAGTTCCGTTGCCGGTGACCTATTTCAACGCGCTTGACGGATCAGGCGCGGCGGCGACGATGGTGGACAACACTCTGGTTGCGATGCGCCAGGTCGAAAGCGGGTCGGGCATCCGCTACGAATCCGTTGGAGATCAAGGAACCTATATCCTGCGGTCAAAAGGCTGGAACGCGGCAATCAGCTATTTGGCGGCAGGCGCCGCCAATGAGCAGGTGATTTATCAGGACTGTTCCAGCCGGTAGGTCGGATTACGCGTTTGCTTCGCGGATTTTATCGGCTGCTTCCTTGTTGTAACCGACACCGTTTTCTTCAAACAACGTGTCCAGTTCGCCGGACAGGGTCATTTCGGTGATGATATCGCAACCGCCTACGAATTCGCCTTTGACATACAGCTGCGGCACGGTCGGCCAGTCGGAATAATCCTTGATGCCCTGACGCACGTCTTCGTCGGCCAGTACGTTCACGTCGGTGTATTCAACACCCATGTAGTTCAGAACGCCGGCAACACGAGACGAGAAGCCACATTGAGGCATTTCCTTGGTGCCTTTCATGTACAGCACCACGTCATTGGCTTTGACGGTTTCGTCGATCTGGGTTTTTACATCGGTCATTTTGCGTTTCCTTTGCTCTTCGGCATCATAGCTTTGGCGTAGTCTTGAGGGTCTTTGGGGACACGATATTGCGTGGAATGCCCTCCGCCAGACCCGCCTGAATCATAGTTTGCGTGGATTGTGCGATAACCTATCCCAGGAAGCGATCCGCGCTTTGGTTGCGGTTCGTTTTTGGATCGGCTCCAAGCCAATAGCGCGACAAGCACGACAAAGACAGTGACCGCAATTGAGATTACAATCGCATGTTCCATTTTACTCCGGCACTTTGGTGGTCAGCGCCAGCGCGTGCAACTCACCATCCGGGCCATCCATCTTGCCTTTCAGCGCGGCATAAACGGCACGCTGCTGTTGTACCCGGTTCTTTCCGCGAAAGCTTTCGTCCACCACCATGGCAGACATATGAACACCGTCCTGGCCACCGACCTGAATCTCGGCATCAGGAAAGGCTTCGCGTAGCAGGTGTTCGATTTCGTGGGCGCTCATCGGCATGTAGGTAACTCCAGAAGGTCTTTCCCAAGATGTAGAGCGCATGAACCGGCCGTGCAAGGGCGCTGGCTCATGCAATAACAACGAAACCCCCACGGGATAACAGCGCGGGTTTCCATTGGTTTTCGTGTGGCGTTGTCAGGCTACGGCCTCGGCAAAGCTGTTGCGGTAAACTGCGGCAAGTTCATCAAGCGAGGCTTCCGAGCTGCCGATCTTGACCGTCTCGCCGGTGAAACGACCAACCGCATTCAGCGGAACGCCGGTCTGACCGGCAGCAATCATCAATGCCTCGGCCTGATCGAAATTGCACGCAACAAGATAGCGGGCCTGATCTTCACCGAACAGGAACTCAGTCGGCGCATCGTCCAGACACACGCCAACGCCTGCGGCTTCCGCCAGTTCGAAGGCAGCCTGAGCGATACCGCCATCGCTGAGGTCGGTGCAGGCCTTGATCATTTCGCGGTTGGCGCGGATGAAATCACCGTTGCGCTTTTCGGCATCCAGATCGACATGAGGTGCATCGCCGTCTTCGCGGTTGAAGACCTCTGCCAACAGGGCGGACTGACCCAGATGCCCCTTGGTTTCACCTATCACCAGCGCGACATGACCTTCGCGCACCTCGTTGCCGATGACCTCGTCCGAGTGCTGCAACAGGCCGACTGCACCAATGGTGGGGGTTGGTAGAATGGCCTGCCCGTCGGTCTCATTGTATAGAGACACGTTGCCCGACACGATCGGCATATCCAACGCGTCAACGGCGGCGCCGATGCCCTGAATGGCACCGACAAACTGGCCCATGATCTCGGGCTTTTCGGGGTTGCCGAAGTTCAGGTTGTCCGTGGTGGCCAGCGGCTTTGCGCCAACGGCGGTCAGGTTGCGATAGGCTTCGGCCACGGCTTGTTTGCCGCCCTCAAAAGGGTTTGCGCGCACATAGCGCGGGGTCACGTCGGATGTGAAGGCAAGCACCTTGTCGGTACCGTGGACGCGAACCATGCCCGCACCCAGACCCGGCGTACGGACGGAATCCGCCATCACCATGGTGTCGTACTGTTCATAGACCCACTGCTTGCCTGCGTAGTTGGGCGAAGCGAGCAGAGCGCGCAGCCCGTCAATCGGGTCGATCTGAGGCACTTCGGCCAGTTCCTCTGCCTCTGGCGTAGGCTCCCATGGGCGGTCGTATTCCGGCGCGGTAGAAGACAGTTTGGACAGAACCAGATCGGCTTTGACTTCGCCGTTATGCATGATCAGGAAGCGGTCTTCGGCAATCGTTTCGCCAACGATTGCGAAATCAAGATCCCATTTTTCGAAGACGGCGCGGGCCTCGGCCTCAAGCTCGGGCTTGAGGACCATCAGCATACGCTCCTGGGACTCGGACAGCATCATCTCATAGGCTGTCATGTTTTCTTCGCGCTGGGGGACATTTTCCAGATCAAGACGCACGCCAAGGCCGCCCTTGTCGCCCATTTCAACGGCGGAACAGGTCAGGCCCGCCGCGCCCATATCCTGGATCGAGATCACCGCACCGGTCCGCATCAGTTCCAGCGTCGCCTCCATCAGGCGTTTTTCGGTGAAGGGGTCGCCGACCTGCACGGTGGGGCGCTTTTCTTCGATGGTGTCGTCGAACTCGGCGGATGCCATGGTTGCGCCGCCCACGCCGTCGCGACCGGTTTTTGCACCTAGGTAGACGACGGGCATACCTACGCCCGAGGCAGCCGAGTAGAAGATCTTGTCACTGTCGGCCAGACCGGCTGCAAATGCGTTCACCAGGCAGTTACCGTTGTAGGCAGGGTGGAAGCGGACTTCGCCACCGACGCAAGGCACGCCAAAGCAGTTTCCGTAGCCGCCAATCCCTTCGACCACACCATTGACCAGTTGGCGGGTCTTGTGATGGCCGGGTTCGCCAAAGGACAAAGCGTTCATGGACGCGATGGGGCGTGCGCCCATCGTGAAGACGTCGCGCAGGATGCCCCCCACGCCGGTCGCAGCACCCTGATAAGGTTCGATGTAAGACGGGTGATTGTGGCTTTCCATCTTGAAGACCACAGCCTGACCGTCGCCGATATCGACCACACCTGCGTTCTCACCCGGGCCGCAAATCACCTGAGGCCCAGAGGTGGGCAGGGTGCGCAACCATTTCTTCGAAGACTTGTAGGAACAGTGTTCGTTCCACATGGCCGAGAAAATGCCAAGCTCGGTGAAAGTAGGTTCACGCCCGATGATCTCGAGGATCATGTCGTATTCCTCGGGCTTGAGCCCATGTGCAGCAATCAGATCGGGTGTGATGGCGGGCTCTTGCATCTTCTGTCCTGTGTCCAAGTGGGCCGAGATTGCGCGCCTTGTAGGGCAAGCGCGCGCGTGTGGAAAGGGTCAAGACGGCGCAGGTTGCTTCTTTCAAAGAAAAACGGAACCGGCATCACTGCCGGTTCCGAAGAAATGCACCGCAGTACTGGCGCAAATCGAAGGCGTAAACCGCGAAGGTTACGCTGACCCCTGGTCTTTGTTGAGTTGAGCTGCGGCTGCGGCACCTACAGCGGCCTTCTGTTCCGGGGTCAGGTTTTCGGCTTCTTCCTGCCCCGGCATCGCAACACGCACCTCACGGCGGGCAAAGTCGATGCCGTTTTCCTTGAAGGCTGCCTTGACCCGGTTGAAGATTTCCTTGCGCAGTGTGAATTGTTTTCCGGGCTTGGCCATGAACTTGCCGCGGATGATCATGCCGACATCGTCAAAGTCGAACACGCCCTGCGATTTGAAGGGTTGCAGGAAGCCATCCTTGTGGGTCTCGTCGGCCATCATCTCGGCACCGATCTTCTTGAAGATCTTCTTGACCTTGTTGGGGTCGGTATCAAACGGCACGGTGAATTTCAGCTTCATGATAACCCAGTCACGGCTGAAGTTTGTCAGCTTCTGAATCTCACCATACGGGATCGTATGCACGGCACCTCGATGGTGACGCAGCTGCATTGAGCGAACCGAGATCTTCTCGACCGTTCCCATCGTGCCGCCGACGTCGACATATTCTCCTACGCGGAAGGCATCGTCGATCAGGAAGAATACCCCGCCCACGATATCAGCGACCAGCTTCTGCGCGCCAAAGCCGATAGCCAGGCCCAGAACACCGGCACCGGCCAGCAGCGGCGTGATGTTGATGCCTAATGCACCCAGTGCCAGCAGGCCAAAAATCACGGCAATTGTGATCTGGGCCGTTATCCGCATCAGGGGCAAAACGGTCGCCAGACGAGATCCACCGGCACCGCCGCCTTCACCGCCTGCTTCTTCGTCTAGCTCCTCGGCCGCAGTTTGTTCCCTTGCCAATCGACGGTTGATCCACAACGAGACGACCTCGTTCAGGATATAGCCAACGGCGATGATCAGCAGGAACTCAATCACAGCACCGCCGACTTCGGCACCAACACCGGCTGAGGCGACATTGCGCAGGTCAAGGTGCCACGCGCGTGCGATCATGAAAACCACGACCAGGCCCGCGATAACGCGACCAATCCGGATATAGCTGCGTTTCGCAGAACGGTAGGCGCGTTCGGCAAGAGGGCCTTCGCCCGACATGGGGGGTTGCAAATGCCGCACCAAACCACGGATCAGCGTGTCAAGCGCGGGGACGATCAGCAACCAGAACAAGGTTGTGAAATGTGCACCGTTGGTCAGCAACCTCAATGTCGATGGGTCGCGCTGTGCGACCAGAAACTCAACCAGCAGCCAGATCGCCACCGAAACGCCGATGGCAAAATAGGGGTAATAATGCGCGACTTCTTCATCGAACTTCGTATGGTCCGGGTCCGTCCCCAGCATCATTTGCGAAAGCCCTTCGCGAGCAGTCCAGGCGATTACGGCGATATAGATGTGAATTGCGGCGTTCAGCCAGAAGCCAATGCGGGTATCGTCACCCGTGATGCCATTAAGCGCGTTGAACCGAACGACGAACAGCGTGAACCCGATCAGGATCAACAATCCGATCAGGTTGCGATGCAGGTACTTTGCCCAGTGGTCGTCTATGTTGACCAACCGGAATTGAGGTTTCTCCGGTGCCAGAACAAAGCGTGACGCCGCTGCACCCAAACGCGGCACCCAGATAAGATAAAATACAAACGGAGCGGCATAGGTGATCTGTTCCGTTGTCAGAAGGCCGCGGCCGACCGCGCGTATCACGACATAGAATACGATCAGCCCGGCGATTTCCCGGCAGAACCGACGAAACAGGTAGCTGACGGCGCCCCAAAGGTCGGCCTCGTCCGCCGCTTCGGTTGCCTCATGCCAGCGGCGGGTCAGGAAAATAAACAGCTTTTCAGCAATAAACCCGACAACAAGCACTGAGAGGACAAGCCCGAACAGAGTAAAGACACCAGTCGTTCCGAACGTGTCACTAAAATTGCTGAACGCGGTTATCTGTGCCGTGACAATGTTGGGAACGGTGGTCAGAACATGAGTCCAAGACGTGACCATCTCTGCCCAGATATCGCTTATTTCCGTCAACGGGTCTTCTACGTTCGCCTTCTCGGCGGCTTGTTTTTCCGCCACGGCATCAAGGCGTTCCAATAGGATGGCGCGAACCTGGTCATCGGACATACGCGCGACCAGATCGTCGACCTGTTCGGGTGTCAGGTCTTCCGGAATGGTCACGGTAGAAGTTGAACCGGTGTCTTGTGCGTATAGCGGCACCGCCAAGAATAATGCGGAGATGATCGCCAAAACGAGGCGGGGTAGGTGGAACATGTATTTTCCCTCAAACACGAAATTGTATCGTTTTTTTGGGATCATATGCCTATGCGTGTTTTTTTCCCAGAGCTTTCGCTGGTTTAATGTAATGCCCTGGGCAAAAAAAAGGCCGAGCTATAAGCTCGGCCGTAGTCCAACAGGGAGGTATGAAGATGATGAGCGTTTCAGCATCACCGCCTTCGAGTGCTCATTTAGGGGTCAGTTTGTGAACGTTCAAGATAATTAACCCTGTGATCTCTTCATGTCCGATATGCTGCATGCGCATAGCTACAGTTTTCCCATCTGTTTCAGCTGTTTGCGCTGCGCGATGATTTCGTCCTGCACAAAATCTCGGAACGCGCCAACGCGTTTTGAGTGCCGTAATTCTTCCGGGTAGGCCAAGTAAACCGGGACATCTGCGGTTTCGATGTCTGACAGGATGGGCACAAGGTGCGGAAAATCCTGCGTGACATAATCGGGCAGGACACCGATACCCAGATTGTGCAAAACGCCCTGAAGCACGCCAAAATAGTTGTTCACCGTCAGCAAGGAGCCGGGATTATAGGTCATCAGGTGGCGCACCATGGATGCACTGGCTCCAACCTGCGGTGCCGCAGGGGTCTGGCAGATCAGACGGTGGTCCTTGATCTCGTCCAGTGATTGCAGCATGCCGCCATGGGTCTCGATATAGTCCTGGGTCGCATACAACATCATCTGAACTGTCATCAGACGTTTGCGCACCAGATCAGCCTGGCTTGGCTCTTTCATACGGATGGCGACGTCGGCCTCGCGCATTGGCAGGTCAAGAACGCGTTCTTCAAGCATCAGGTCGATGTTCAGATCAGGGTATTGCTCGTACAGCTTGGGCAGGCGCGGGGCTAACCAGAGTGTTCCGAACCCGAAAGTCGTCGTGACCCGCAAGACACCAAAGACCTCTTCTTCGCTGTCCCGAATACGCGCAGCAGCGGCATCAAGCCGTTTGGACATGGCGGATGTGGCGTCGAACAGCAATTCACCCTGTTCAGTAAGAATCAGCCCCCGGGCATGACGGTGGAAAAGAGTGGCATCCAGCGACTCTTCCAGTGCACGGATCTGTCGGCTTACGGCGGATTGAGACAGATTAAGCTTGTCTCCGGCGTGCGTGAGGCTGCCGGCGTCGGCCACCGCGTGAAATATTCTAAGCTTGTCCCAATCCATCGCCGCAACTTTCGTTATCTTTCAGAAGCCCTATATGAAATAGGTAACAAGTTCTACATTCAAAGGACGAAATCGTTACATATCAGTGGATAAATTCTATACAGGTCAGAAATTATGACCTAAAATGAACCTAAGTAAAGCACACTGATCTGACGAGGGGAGACGTCTGATGAGCCAGCCACAGATAACGCTGAACGACCGGTTCGATCTTGAGAAAAACCCCGTTCTTCTGAACGGAACACAGGCGCTTGTGCGCTTGATGCTGATGCAAAAGGCCAGAGACCGGCAAGCGGGTCTTAACACCGCGGGATTGGTCACTGGATACCGCGGGTCTCCTTTGGGGGCCGTAGATCAGCAAATGATGCGAGCCCAGAAGCCGTTGGCCGAAAGCGATGTCACGTTTCAGTTCGGTTTGAACGAAGATCTGGCAGCCACCGCACTTTGGGGCAGCCAGCAGGCGGGTCTGCGCGGCGACAGCAAGTTCGATGGGGTATTTGGGCTTTGGTATGGCAAGGGTCCGGGCGTTGACCGATCCGGTGACGTCATGCGCCACGCAAACATGGCGGGTACCGCCAAACATGGCGGTGTGCTCATGGCGATGGGTGATGACCATACCGGCGAAAGCTCGACGGTGCTGCATCAGTCCGAATGGTCGCTGGTCGACATGTATATGCCTATCGTCAGCCCTGCTGGCGTTCAGGAAATCCTCGACTATGGAATTTATGGATTTGCACTCAGCCGTTTCGCGGGTGTCTGGGTCGGCCTGAAGACGATGAAGGACACGATCGAAGTCACCTCGGTCGTGGATGGCAGTCCGGACCGAATGCAGGTGGTCATCCCTGAATTCGATATGCCGGATGGCGGATTGAACATTCGATTGGGGGACACGCCGCATCTGCAGGAAACGCGCGTTATCGACTACAAGAGGTTCGCGGCCGAGACGTTTTCACACGCCAACAAGCTGGACAGGCGGATGTGGGGTAAACCCGGCGCCAAGATAGGCTTTGTCGCGGCAGGCAAGAACTGGCTGGACCTGACACATGCACTTTCGCTTCTGAATATTGACGAAGCCGAGGCCGAGCGTCTGGGCATTACCACCTACAAGGTGGGGCAGACTTTCCCGCTGGATATGGCCGGTTTCCACGACTGGGCCGAGGGGCTGGACCTGATCGTGATCGTCGAAGAAAAGCGCAAGCTGATCGAGGTTCAGGTCAAGGAGGCCATCTTTGACGACCGGCGCGGACGCCGGGTCTATGGCTGGTACAAAGGCGGTGCCGGGACGTTACACCGGGAAGAACTGTTCCCGACGCGGGGTGCGCTTGACCCGATCATGATCGCTGAAAAGCTGGGCGAAATCCTGATTGAAGAGGGGCGAGAGACTGATGGTATCCGGGCCGGGCTGGCGTCTTTGTCAGAAGCGCGCCGGGCTGACAACGCGCAGGAAATTGCGACACGGCTTCCGTATTTCTGTTCCGGCTGTCCACACAACAGTTCGACCAAGGTGCCTGATGGCAGCCGCGCCTATGCCGGCATCGGCTGTCACTACATGGTACAATGGATGGATCGCGAGACGACCGGATTCACGCAAATGGGCGGGGAAGGCGCGAACTGGATCGGCGAGGCACCGTTTTCGACAACCAAGCATGTGTTCCAGAACCTTGGCGATGGCACGTACAACCATTCGGGCGTTCAGGCGATCCGGGCGGCGTTGTCCGCAGGTACCAACATCACCTTCAAGATCCTGTTCAACGACGCGGTCGCCATGACCGGCGGGCAGGACAATGAAGGTGACCTGACTGCCGAACGGATTGTTGCCGAGGTCAAGGCAATGGGTGTCCGAGAGGTGGCTCTGGTTTATGACGAAAAGGAAGACGTCAACTTCAAGGCTTTGCCCGCCAGCGTTCAGACATTCGAGCGAGCCGACCTCATGCAGGTGCAGGAGAAGTTTCGCGAGATCGAGGGTGTTTCGGTCATCGTTTATGTTCAAACCTGCGCCGCCGAAAAGCGCCGCCGCCGCAAGCGCGGTACATTCCCCGACCCCGACAAGCGGGTGTTCATCAACACCGATGTATGCGAAGGCTGTGGTGATTGCGGCGTACAGTCAAACTGCGTTTCGATCGTTCCGCAGCAAACTGAACTGGGTCGCAAGCGCGCCATTGATCAATCAAGCTGCAACAAGGATTTTTCATGCTTGAACGGTTTCTGCCCGTCTTTTGTGACGCTTGAGGGCGCGAAAATTCGCAAGGAGGCGACGACCGAAATTGATCTGCCGGATCTGCCAAAACCGGATCTGCCGAAGATCACCGGCACGCACAACGTCGTGATTACCGGTGTTGGCGGTACGGGTGTCGTAACCATTGGCGCCATCCTGGCGCAGGCGGCGCAGATTGACGGAAAAGGCGCGGGCATGATGGAAATGGCGGGCCTGGCTCAGAAAGGCGGCGCAGTTCACATCCACTGCAGATTGGCCAACCGCCCCCAGGACATCAGCGCGATACGTGTCGCCACTGGCGAAGCCCATGCGCTGATTGGCGGTGATCTGGTGGTCTCGGCCGGCGCAAAAACGTTGGGCCTGACGCGTACCGGACGTACGGGTGCCGTCGTGAACAGCCATGAAACGGTGACTGGCGACTTCACGCGTGATACCGAGTTCAGCATTCCGACGGATCAGCTGGAACTGGCCCTGCAAGCGCGGTTGAAAGAAGATGTCTCGCTGTTTGATGCGACCGAACTGGCGCGCGCAGTGATGGGGGATTCAATATATTCCAACATGATGATCTTCGGCGCGACCTGGCAGCGCGGACTGTTGCCGGTCAGCCATCAGGCGATATTTGAGGCCATTGAGTTGAACGGCGCAGCAGTCGAACGCAACAAGCGCGCGTTTGATGTCGGCCGTTGGGCGGTTCTGCATCCAGAAGAAGTACAATCCATCCTTTCCCCAACCCTGGCTGAAATGCCCAAGTCACTGGACCAGATCATTGCGTTCCGTGCCCAGCACCTGACGGACTATCAAGGTGCACGGCTGGCCAAGCGGTACCGCAAGCTGGTGGACAGTGTAGAGGACGCGGATGTACGCGAAGCGGTGGCAAAAGGCTATCACAAGCTGTTGTCGTACAAGGACGAGTACGAAGTTGCGCGCCTTCTGCTGACCAGCCGGGAAAAGGCGGCGGCAGAGTTTGATGGTGACTTCAAGATGACCTTCCATCTGGCCCCGCCGATATTCGGAGGATCGGGCGGCAACGGCAGGCCAAAAAAGCGTGCGTTCAGCGAATCCATCATGACTGCGTTGAAACTGTTGACCAAACTGAAAGCGTTGCGCGGGACGCCTCTGGACATTTTCGGGTATTCATCCGAACGCAAGATGGAACGCGCCCTGATCCGCCAGTATGAAAAGGACATGCGCGAAGTTTTGCCCCTGGTGTCGCAGGAGACGCGTGATGCGATTTCCGCTTTGGCCCGCTTACCGCTGGATATCCGCGGATTTGGGCCGGTACTGCGGGAAAATCAGGCCAAAGCTGCCAAGCGGAGAGAGGACCTGCTGGCATCGATCCGCAGCGGTGGGCCTGAATTACAGGCCGCAGCGGAGTAAATCGTCACTCGGGTGTCACGATAGCTGGTCAAAACTGCTGCTTGCATTTATTTTGCGCGCAGCAAAACGGAGCCCTACATGTCTTCTCGCCGTCATGTCGTTCGTGACATCTCGTATGCCCATTCCGCCGAAACCAGAGGGGGGCGGTTGGTTATTAGGATGATGGAAAACACCACGGGCCGGTTGCGTCTGATAAAACGGGCGGACGGGTACGAGAAAGAGGTCGCAAAGGGTCGCGATTTCTGGTCGGTTATGGTCGATCGCTATGGATTGACCTTGGATGTCGTTGGTGGCGCACTGGCGAATATCCCCAAAGAGGGTCCCCTTATCCTGATTGCAAACCATCCGTATGGAATTCTGGATGGCCTGATGATGGGTCACATTTTATCTCAGACCCGTGGTGATTTCCGAATTCTTGCAAATCGCGTTTTCCGCAAGGCCGAAGACCTGAACCGTATCGTTTTGCCAGTTTCGTTTGATGATACAAAAGAAGCGTTGAAGCTGAACCTAGATACGCGAAAAACCGCGTTTAACTACCTTGGGGATGGTGGCGCGATCGGGATTTTCCCTGGTGGTACGGTCAGCACTGGCGTTAATCCGTTCGCGTATCCCATGGATCCGGGTTGGCGCGGTTTTACGGCCCGTATGGTAGCCAAATCCAATGCCACTGTAGTTCCGGTTTTCTTCGACGGGCACACCTCACGTCTGTTTCAGATCGCAAGCCATATGCATAACACACTGCGCATGGGACTGCTGATCAAGGAATTCAAAAAACGTGTCGATACCCCGGTCAATGTGGTGATTGGCGCGCCGATCGGACGCGACATTCTGGACCCGCTGGGCAAGGATACGCGCAAGATGATGGATTTCCTGCGCAAAGCGACGTATGAGCTGTCTCCGACACCGCTGAAGTCGTATGACTATGGCTACGAGTTTGAGGAACGGCATCGCGCCTGAAGGGGCTAATGGCAGTAGGTATCTTTGATTCCGGATTGGGCGGTCTTACCGTCCTGAGCGCCGCGCAGACACGTCTGCCTGACGTTGATTTCCTGTATTACGCGGACAGCGCGCATGCCCCGTACGGTGTGCGCGATGCCGAGGACATCTATCAGCTGACCCGAAAGGCCGTGCAGGACCTTTGGGATCGCGGCTGCAATCTGGTGATTCTGGCTTGCAACACCGCCAGTGCGGCGGCGCTGCGTCGGATGCAGGAAGAAGGCGTGCCCGACGGCAAAAGGGTTCTCGGTGTCTTTGTTCCATTGATCGAAGCCCTGACCGAACGGCAATGGGGCGACAATTCCCCACCACGCGAAGTGGCGGTCAAGCATGTCGCCTTGTTCGCCACGCCCGCGACTGTATCCAGCCGGGCCTTTCAGCGCGAGCTGGCGTTCCGGGCAATTGGCGTGGATGTCGAGGCGCAGGCATGTGGTGGCGTTGTGGATGCCATTGAAGACGCTGACATGATCCTGGCCGAGGCGCTGGTGCGCAGCCATGTGGATGCTCTCAAACGCAAGATGCCCGAACCGCAGGCAGCCATTCTGGGCTGTACGCATTACCCGCTGATGGCCGAAGCATTTCAGGCGGCATTGGGACCTGACGTACAGGTCTACAGCCAGGGAGCGCTGGTTGCTGAAAGCCTTTCGGATTACTTGCATCGCCACCCCAACATGTTGGGTAACGGCCCGGGAGGATTCCTGACAACGGGGAAACCCAATGTGGTGAGCGATCGGGCAACCCAGTTCCTCCGACGACAAATCACATTCGAGGCCGCCTGACTTAGGTCAAGGACGCGGCCGTTCTGCTTTCTTTATTTCAAGGCCGTCGCATCGGCGGTCGTAACATGTGACACACGTTGAGAAGAGGTCTGACATGACCCATAAAATCGCAATTCTAGGCGCCTCGGGCTATACCGGCGCGGAACTGGTGCGGCTGATCGCCGAACACCCGAACATGGATATCGTTGCGCTGGCCGCTGAACGGAAGGCGGGAATGACAATGGCGCAGGTTTTCCCCCATCTGCGCCACATGGACCTGCCGGATCTGTGCAAGATTTCCGAGATCGATTTTTCCCGGATCGATCTGTGTTTTTGTGCCCTTCCGCACAAGACCAGTCAGGAAGTGATCAGTGCGCTGCCCAAGGATCTGAAAATCATTGACCTGTCTGCTGACTTCCGGCTGACTGACCCGGACGAATATGAAAAGTGGTACGGAAACCCGCATACCGCGCTCGAGCAGCAGGAAGAGGCCGTTTATGGCCTGACCGAGTTCTATCGCGACGAAATCCGGGACGCGCGACTGGTGGCGGGCACGGGGTGCAATGCGGCAACCGGGCAATACGTTCTTCGGCCGCTGATTTCTGCCGGAGTGATTGATCTGGACGATATCGTGCTGGATCTGAAATGCGCTGTTTCCGGGGCAGGGCGGTCGCTGAAAGAAAACCTGCTACACGCCGAACTGAGCGAGGGCGCCAATGCCTATGCCGTCGGCGGGACCCACAGGCATCTGGGCGAATTCGATCAGGAGTTTTCCAAACTGGCCGGGCGTACGGTTCATGTGCAGTTCACACCGCACCTTATCCCTGCAAACCGGGGCATTCTGGCCACGACATACGTAAAAGGCGACCCGCTGAGCATCTATGAAACGCTTGCAAAGGCGTACGCGGACGAGCCTTTCATTCAGATGCTGCCAATGGGCGAGACACCGTCGACCCACCATGTGCGCGGGTCCAACTTCTGTCATGTCGGTGTTGTGGCAGATCGGATCGAACGGCGCGCGATCGTGATCGCGGCGCTGGATAACCTGACAAAAGGTAGCAGCGGCCAAGCCTTGCAGAACGCCAACCTGATGTTAGGTGAGATTGAAACCCAAGGCCTGATGATGGCTCCGTTATTCCCGTGAGGATGGTATGAAAACGCTCAAGAAACGTCGCCGAGTACAAGTCATTCTGGTAGCTGTCGTTGCCTTGGTGGCGTCGACGGCGTTGATTGGGTATGCCATGCGCGATGGGATCAACTTTTTCCGCTCGCCAAGCCAGGTGATTGCCGAACCACCCAAACCGACCGAGGTCTTTCGGATTGGCGGCCTGGTCGAAGAAGGTTCGATCATCCGTGGGCAGGGTGAAACCGTGCGTTTTGTCGTTACCGATGGCGGCGAAAGCGTCAAGGTTTCTTTTACCGGCGTCCTGCCTGACCTGTTCTCTGAAAATCAGGGTATGGTGGGCACCGGAAGCTACGTGAACGGCGTGTTTGAAGCCACTGAAATTCTTGCAAAACATGACGAGACTTACATGCCTAAGGAAGTCGTGGACGCGTTGAAGGAACAGGGTGTATACAAAGAGGCCGAAGACAGCTGATCCAACCGGATTTAGTATTGAGGGCGTTGCGCGCGGGATGCGGGCAGCGCCCTTAATCATTCAAGCTTGTTAATCCTTTTTCAGGATCGTCAGCGCCATTCAACGAAATGAGGGCGCCATGCAAACGGTTCGGCAGATTGCCAAGGAAATTGTGCATCGGGAAGGCGGATTCGTAAGCGACCCGGACGATCCGGGCGGGACAACCAAGTTTGGTGTCACGATCCATACTATGCGCAGGCTTGGATTGGATCTGACCGGGGATGGGCTGGTTGACGAAATGGACGTTCGGGCGCTTACTCAGCGCGAGGCAGTCGATATCTTTGTTCAGCACTACTTTGAAAAACCGCGTATCGCGCTGCTGCCAGAGGTTCTGCATGCTTCTGTCTTCGATATGTATGTGAATGCGGGTGCACAGGCGGTGAAAATTCTGCAACGGCTATTGCGCGAAATGGGGTTTGAAGTTGTGGCAGATGGCGTGATCGGCGTGCAAACGGCGCAGGCGTGCGAAGAGGCGGCACAGCCTGATCCCAATGCGCTGCGCGATGCGTACGGCGTGGCGCGGCGGAACTATTACTTTCGGCTCGCCGACAAACGCCCGGCATCCAGAAAATACGCACGCACCAGGTCCGGGGTCAAAGGCGGTTGGATCAAAAGGGCCGAAGAGTTTCTGTCGCCGCGCTATCGTTTGTCGGAAAGTGAATTCAACGAAAGGGTTTCGGCATGGGGCTGATTTCGGGAGTATTGGCGCTGTTGTTCGGGGGCGGTCGCAACGCTGTGCGTGAAACGGTTGAAATATACCGGGAAAACGCTGAGTCTCGTGCTCAGAGAACAACAGAGTTGCAAAGCCAGGCCATGACGCAGTTTGGCGGAGAGTTTCAGGTTGCTGAGAAGGGCCTGTTCGACCGTGTCATGGATGGTGTCAACCGGTTGCCGCGCCCGGCTTTGGCGCTTGGAACGCTGGGATTGTTCGTTGCCGCAATGGTGGATCCACTGTGGTTTGCCGAACGTATGCAGGGCATTGCACTGGTGCCGGAACCTCTTTGGTGGTTGCTGGGCGTGATTGTGTCTTTCTATTTCGGTGCGCGCCATCAGAGCAAAATGCAGGATTTTCAGCGGGATATAGGTGCAGCGATGCAGCGCTTGCCGACGGTCATGGGAAACATAGAAACGGTACGGGCCATGCGCAGCGACAGTCCGGGCGTCGCCGACCCTGGCCCCGATGCCAACCTGATACAGACCGCCTCACATCCCGACGCGAACCCTGCACTGAACGATTGGCGCAGGCTTCGGGGGCGCTGACCCGCGACACTATGTGCTCCCGGATCATGCGAAAGTTAATGGCCCCCGGTTCGGCCTCGGAGTATATTCCGGGGCATGATTACAGAGCTCGGCCACTTCGCCCTTATCCTCGCCTTTTTCGTTGCCATCGTGCAAAGCGTGGTGCCTTTGATCGGCGCTTCAAAAAACTGGACCGGCTGGATGGCGTTTGCAGAGCCTGCTGCCATCGTCCAGTTCCTGCTAACTGCGTTTTCCTTCGGTGCGCTGATCTGGGCTTTCATAATGTCGGATTTTTCGCTGCGGATCGTGGTCGAAAACAGTCATTCAGCAAAGCCGATGCTTTACAAGATCAGCGGGACGTGGGGGAACCACGAGGGGTCGATGCTGCTGTGGGTGCTGATTGTCACTCTGTTCGGAGCGATGGCAGCTTTCTTCGGGGGCGGGTTGCCCCCAAGCCTGAAGGCGCGGGTGCTGGCGGTACAATCATCCATCGCAGTCGCGTTTTTCGCATTCATTCTGTTAACTTCGAACCCGTTTGACCGGCTGGCAATAGCACCATTCGATGGTCGCGATCTGAACCCTCTCCTGCAGGATCCCGGTTTGGCTTTCCACCCGCCGTTTCTGTATCTCGGCTATGTGGGTCTGAGCATGGCTTTCAGCTTTGCCATCGCGGCACTGATCGAAGGGCGTATCGATGCGGCCTGGGGGCGATGGGTTCGCCCATGGACGCTAGCTGCCTGGGTCTTTCTGACCATAGGTATCGCGCTGGGGTCCTGGTGGGCCTACTATGAGCTGGGCTGGGGCGGTTTCTGGTTCTGGGACCCGGTTGAGAACGCTTCGTTCATGCCGTGGCTTCTGGCGGCGGCGCTGCTGCATTCCGCAATCGTTGTGGAAAAGCGCGAGGCGCTGAAAAGCTGGACCATCCTGCTGGCGATCATTGCATTCGGGTTTTCGTTGATCGGGACATTCATCGTTCGTTCAGGGCTGCTGACGTCGGTTCACGCCTTTGCCAATGATCCCGAGCGTGGTGTCTTTATTCTGATCATTCTGGTGATCTTTATCGGTGGCGCGCTGACCTTGTTTGCAGCACGGGCGCAGGCGATGGAGGCCAAGGGCGTCTTCGGCATGGTCAGCCGTGAAAGCGCGCTGATCGTGAACAACGTTTTGTTGGCGGTCAGTTGTTTTGTGGTTTTTGTCGGCACCATGTGGCCGATGTTGGCCGAGATGATGTTTGATCGAAAACTCTCGGTCGGGGCTCCGTTTTTCAATGCTGCTTTTTCACCGTTCATGGTGCTGCTGGGATTAATTCTGCCGATTGGATCGATGCTGCCGTGGAAACGCGGGCGGATTGGAAAGACAGCTTGGTCCCTGCGTTATGCCTTTGGTCTGGCTCTGGCGATTTCCCTGTTGGTTTGGGCGATGCAGACCGGGCGCAGCGCTTTGGGGCCAGTGGGTCTGTTCCTTGGGGCGTGGATTACGTTTGGTGCCACAGTTGATTTGTGGAGCCGTACAGGTCGCAACGGCAGTCTGAAACGCTTGTTCCGTCTGCCGGGCGCGGATTGGGGCAAAGCCGTCGCTCATACCGGACTGGGGGTCACTATCTTTGCCATTGCCGGCCTGACGGCGTGGGAGGACGAGGATATTCGCGTCGCCCAGCTCAAACAACCTTTCGAAGTCGGGCAGTTCACACTGACGCTGCAAGACGTCCGTCGGGTTGAGGGGCCGAACTATTTCTCGACCACGGCGGATGTTCTGATTGAAAAGAATGGCCGCCCGATCGGGACATTGCATCCCGAAAAACGGGATTACCCCGTTGCGCGAATGCCCACGACAGAAGCCGCCATCGATTATCGTTTCCTTGGGGATCTCTATGTCGTGATCGGTGATCAACAGGCAGATGGCGGCTGGGTCATGCGAACCTATATCAAGCCGCTGGCAAACTGGATCTGGGGTGGATGTATCCTGATGGCGCTCGGCGGTGTCTTGAGCCTGTGTGACAGGCGGTTCCGCGTGGCCGCAGGTGCCAGAAAAACCCCGGTTGGCGGAGTACCTGCAGAATGAAACGCCTTGTTCTGATTCTGATGATGCTCGCATCACCTGTCTTTGCGGTTCAGCCTGACGAAGTACTGGATGATCCTGTTCTGGAACAACGGGCACGCGATCTCAGCGCCGGGTTGCGTTGCCTTGTGTGTCGCAATGAAAGCATTGACGAAAGCAACGCAGATCTAGCCCGAGACCTGCGTCTGCTGCTGCGGGAACGGTTGGTCGCAGGGGATACGGACGAACAGGCCATCGCGTTTATCGTAGATCGGTTCGGCGAATACGTCCTTCTGAAGCCGACCACCAGCGGCTCGAACCTGCTTTTGTGGTTGGCAGGGCCAATCATGCTGTTGATCGCTGCCGCGGTTGGGCTGAACTTTCTCCGAGCCCGGGCCAAGGCTCATGCTTCGGTTGACTCCGCGTCGTTGAGCGACGACGAAAAAGAACGTCTGCGTCAAATTCTTGAAGACTGACGCGTGGTTCCGCTTTTCCCGTTCCGTCAGGGCCAGTAAGTGTGCAAAAACACGTGGCGCGACGGGAGGGTTTTCATGAATTACGAAACGGTTGCTTTGGATATTACAGACAGTCTGGCAGTTCTGACACTGAACAGGCCGGACAAGATGAACGCACTGACCACTCAAATGCGGGCAGAGATTACTCACGCCATGAAAGATGCAGCGGTCAAGGCCCGCTGTATAGTTATCACCGGTGCTGGTCCTGCGTTTTGTTCGGGGCAGGACCTGGGTGATGCGTCGTCAACCGGCAAGATCGATCTGGAACGGTCGTTGCGCGATGAATATGAACCGATGTTGGACACCATCCACAATTGCCCGGTGCCCACGATTGCCGCGGTTAACGGACCGGCAGCCGGGGCAGGCGCGAACCTCGCCCTCTGTGCCGACGTGGTAATTGCGACGGAAAGCGCCTATTTCCTGCAGGCATTTGCACGTATCGGCCTGCTTCCTGATGCTGGGGGAACATGGTTCATGCCTCGCCAGATGGGGCTGGCCAAAGCAATGGGCGCGGCCTTGTTTGCAGACAAGATCACTGCAAAGCAGGCGGATGAATGGGGCATGATCTGGGAAGCCGTGCCGGATGACGTATTTGTCGACCATTGGCGCAAAAGGGCAGAGTATCTGGCGAAAGGTCCCACGGCGGCCTATGACGCGATCAAGCGGGCCATTCGCGGAACCTATGAAAACACCCTGCAACAGCAGCTTGAGACCGAGGCGCACCTGCAAGGCAAATGTGGCCGCTCCAGAGATTTCGCCGAAGGCGTGGTGGCCTTCATGGAAAAACGCCCTCCGAAATTCGAAGGGCGCTGATCAGGCTGGTATCATGCGCGGCGGCGGCGGCGTGTGCGGCGTTCCGGTGTCGCATCGTCATCCGTCCCGTCCGAGGCGGATGTGAACGGACCCAGAGCATCAGCAATCTGATCGAGAGTCGGGCGTTCGCCACGAGGCGTGGTGTTCAACGCCTCACGCATCTTGCGCAGGTGATCGGGCATGGTTCCGCAGCACCCGCCAATGATCGTCGCGCCGGCATCCCGCGCCATGGCGGCATACTGCCCCATCAGCTCGGGCGTGCCGTCATAGTGAATGTGACCATCCACGTATTTCGGAATGCCTGCGTTGCCCTTCGAGATCAGTGGGCGCTCAGTCCCTTGCGCGGCAAAACCCAGAACGGTGCGCAGAATGTCAGATGCGCCAGTGCCGCAATTGGCGCCAAACGCGATAGGCGGATTCGGCAAGGTTTCGACCAGTTGGGCCAGATCGGCTGATGTCACACCCATCATCGTGCGACCGGCCGTGTCAAAGCTCATCGTGCCGCACCAGGGCATGTCGGTCAGGGCAAAGGCTTCGGCAGCGGCGCGGAACTCTTCGGGTGCGCTGATGGTTTCCACCCACAGAACATCCACGCCACCTTCTTTCAGCGCTTCAGCCTGTTCGTGGAACATTTCCACTGCTTCGGCGTGCGACAGGCTGCCGACCGGTTCCATGATTTCTCCGGTTGGGCCGACCGATCCTGCAACAATGACAGGTCGTCCGGCTTTGTCGGCGACTTCACGTCCCAGCTCTGCACCGATGCGGTTCAACTCTCCCACGCGATTTTGCGCGTCGTGCAGTTTCAGCCGTGCCGATGTGCCGCCGAATGTGTTGGTCAGGAACAGGTCGCTGCCTGCATCAACCGAACCCTGATACAGCGCCCGGATCTTGTCCGGAGCATCCACGTTCCAAAGTTCAGGAGCGTCACCAGACTGCAGGCCCATGTTGAACAGGTTCGTCCCTGTTGCACCATCGGCCAGAATGGCGTCATTGGTTTCCAGAAGCTTGCTCAGCGCGTTTGTCATAGGGTTGTTCCAGAAAAAGGCGCAAAACGCCGTTAAAAAAGAGACGCCCCGTGTCTCATGACCAAGGCGTCAAATCAAATTCATAAAACTCATGAAGATCATGAGTCAGGCACCTGAGGCTCAGCCTTTCTCGCTCAGGACCTGCGCCTTGGCTTCCGGCAGAAGATCGGCCATTTTTGCGCGGATTTCGTCGTCCGAGGACAGGTTTCCGAGATCGCCCGAAACCTTGCGTACGACATCTTCGTGCCCGGCTTCCTCAAAGTCTGAAATTACAACCGTCCTTGCATATTCCTCTGCATCTGCACCAGTTTTACCAAGCTTTTCTGCGGCCCACAGACCCAGAAGTTTGTTGCAGCGGGCCTGCGCCTTGAACTGCATCTCTTCATCATGGGCAAACTTGGCTTCAAAGGCGTTTTCGCGTTCGTCGAACGTGGTCATAGGGTAAGGACCTCTTGGGTTACATCTTGTTTCCTGATGATATGACTATACGACGTCCCATACGCAAGGGATTTGCGCTGCGTCAAAGCCTCTCGGGTACATGAACTTGCGGGAAATGGGTGCTTGGACTATGAGGACGCCAACGTGAGGGGACTCAATCCCTCTGTGCAGAGTGGAAAGGTCGCTTATGGCGCGTCGCAAGAAAATCTACGAAGGCAAGGCCAAGATTCTGTACGAAGGCCCTGAACCGGGCACGATCGTTCAGTATTTCAAAGATGACGCTACTGCCTTCAACGCGGAAAAGAAGGACGTGATCGACGGTAAGGGGGTGCTCAACAATCGCCTGTCCGAGTTCTTCATGACCGGCCTGACCCAGATCGGCATCCCGAACCACTTCATTCGCCGCCTGAACATGCGTGAGCAGTTGGTTCGCAACTGCGAAATCGTTCCGCTGGAAGTGATCGTGCGCAACTATGCCGCCGGATCGATGTCCAAGCGTCTGGGTATCGCAGAAGGCACCCAACTGCCCCGACCGATCGTCGAGTATTGCTACAAGGACGACTCGCTGGGTGACCCGCTTGTCACCGAAGAACACATTGCCGCTTTTGGCTGGGCCAGCCAGCAGGACATGGACGATATCCTCAGCCTCGCCCTGCGGGTGAACGACTTCATGAGTGGTGTGATGCTGGCGGTGGGCATCCGTCTGGTGGACTTCAAGATCGAGATCGGACGCGTGTTCGAAGGCGACTATCAGCGCCTGATCGTTGCTGATGAAATCAGCCCCGACAGCTGCCGCCTGTGGGATATCGAAACTGGCCAGAAACTGGACAAGGACGTCTTCCGCCGCGATTTGGGCAGTTTGACCGACGCCTATTCCGAAGTTGCACGCCGACTGGGCGTCCTGCCCAGCAACAATGTCACCAAACCGACGCTGATCAACTAAGCAGGGCTGGATCGGAACCTCGCCAAAGCGCCGCGGCTGTGTTTGCGGCGCTTTTTCGTTGGCGGTTGAATTTGACAGCCTCCCGTTTCCTGAGCATGTTTGCCCCGTGCAGTCACAAAAGGTTCAGGATGGGTGTCAAATGGCTGAACTGTTTGATCAGACAGTGTTTCTGAAGTTTCTGGCAGCCGTGCTTGCAATCTTCAATCCGCTGTACAATATCCCGATCTTTCTGAGCATGACCAAGAACTGTACTGCGGCCGAACGGCGGCATGTTGCGGTCGTTGTTACGATTTCGGTTACTGTCATTGCGCTGACCGCGGTTGTGATCGGGGAAGAAGTGCTCGGGGTGTTCGGTATTGATGTGCCATCTTTTCGGATTGCTGGCGGGATCATCATTTTCGGAATCGGGATGTCGATGTTGAAGGCCGAGGACAGGCCGCCGGGCGATCAGGCTGCTATGGACGACGGGCATGAGCGCAAATTGAATTTCGCCGTCGTACCGCTGGCCATTCCTCTGACCATCGGGCCGGGCACGATTGCCATTACGATTGTTTTTTCGCACCAACTCTCTAACGGCGCCGAAATCTTGACGCTGGGTTCGGCGATCCTGATTGCCTGCGCGATCGTGGGGCTGGGTTTGTTGTTCGCAGATCAGATCTCGCGCCTGTTGGGTGAGACAATGATCAATGTCCTGACCCGGATCATGGCAATCCTGCTGGTCGCCGTCGCGGTCGAGATGGTTCTAACGGGCACGTTCCATGCAATTGATGCGCATTATCCGGGATTGGTCAAAGAAAGCGGATAGTTGGATTGCTGCGGCAAACTGCTTTGCAAACAGGGTTGTCGAATGCCATTTGGCGCGCTATCCCCCGCGCAACGAAATGGGCCGCAGATTGCGGCCCGCAGGTGGAGTTGCCAAAATGAAAGCACGGGTTCATGTGATGCTCAAGAACGGGGTGCTGGACCCGCAGGGCGAAGCAGTTCGGCACGCATTAGGTGCAATGGGCTTTGATCAGGTCGAAGGTGTGCGTCAGGGCAAGGTGATCGACCTTGAACTGGCCGACGGCGCGACCGAAGCAGATGTGACCGAGATGTGCGAAAAACTGTTGGCCAACACGGTTATCGAACGCTACGAGATCGAACTGGTCTGATTGAATGCGGGCCGCGCGTCTGATCACCTCCCGTCAGCCGCTTGAGGTAACGACGATCCCGGATCCCGCACCTGCGGAAGACGGCGTTATCGTGCGGGTGCTGGCCTGCGGCGTGTGCCGGTCAGACTGGCACGCGTGGTCTGGTTCGGATCCGGACGTCGTCTTGCCCATCACTCCTGGGCATGAATATTGCGGAGAGGTGGTTTCAGTCGGCGCGCGCGTCACCCGGTGGCGTGTCGGGGATCGGGTGATCGCACCTTTCATTCTGGCTTGCGGCCGGTGTCCGGATTGCGCGCAGGGGCATCAGACGATCTGCCCCGATCAGGTTGTACCGGGGTTCACCTGTGACGGCGCTTTTGCGGAATACATAGCGGTGGCGCATGCCGATGCGAACCTGACGTCATTGCCGGACAGTATTGCGCCGGAAACCGCGGCCGCGTTGGGGTGTAGGGTGACGACAGCCTGGCAGGCTCTGGTCGGTCGGGCAAAGGTTCAGGGTGGTGAATGGATCGCTGTCTTCGGCGGCGGCGGAGTAGGGATATCCACGCTTCTTTTGGGTAAGGCGCTTGGCGCTCGTGTCGTGGTTGTCGATATCACGGATGATAAACTGAACTATGCCAAGGCTCTGGGCGCTGACGCGGCGGTCAATGCGGCTACCTGCGATGCGCCGCAGGCGGTGAAGGATCTCACCGGTGGCGGTGCTCATGTTGCGATTGAGGCGCTTGGCATTGAAGTGACGACCGTTTCAGCGATGCGATCCCTGCGTAAAATGGGGCGCATGGTGCAGATCGGGATGCCTGCCGGGGACCACACTCAGATGGCGTTGCCGATGGATGTTCTTTATTCCGGTCAGCTTTCTGTCTTCGGAACGCGTGGAATGCCAAGCTGGCGCTATCCCTCTTTGTTATCGCTGATCGCAGGCGGCGGAGTTGACCTGAGCCCATTGGTCACGCGAAAAATATCTCTGAACCAGGTGAGCACAGAGCTTGCCGCCTTTGACCATTCAACTCCTCCGGGTGTTGCGGTCGTCACCGATTTTGTCTCGTAGGAGGGCCCGCCATGCGCGCAGCCGTAATCGTATTCCCCGGATCAAACTGTGACCGAGACCTCGCGGTCGCTTTCGAGCAGGCCGGTTTTCAGGTCGACATGGTCTGGCACAAAGATGCCGCGCTGCCGGAAGGCATTGATATCGTGGGCGTTCCAGGTGGTTTTTCCTATGGCGACTATTTGCGCTGTGGTGCAATTGCCGCGAAATCTCCGATCTGCAAGGCCGTGGTCAATCACACCGAACGCGGCGGTTACGCCTTGGGGATTTGCAACGGATTTCAGGTTCTCACGGAAACGGGTATCCTGCCGGGGGCGCTGTTGCGAAATGCCGGGTTGAAATACATCTGCAAGACCGTGGGCCTGAAAGTCGCAACCAGCGACAGTGTTTTTACCGGCGGCTACAATGCGGGCGACGTGATTGGTATTCCGATCGCGCATCACGACGGCAACTATTTCGCGGATGACGCGACGCTGGCGGCGTTGAGGGATCAGGACAGGATCGCATTCACCTATACCGAGAACCCCAACGGTTCGGTCGGTGATATCGCAGGGATCCTTTCCGAAAACCGTCGTGTTCTGGGTATGATGCCGCACCCCGAACGCGCGGCGGACCAAAGGCATGGCGGCACCGACGGGGCGGCGCTGTTCCGCGCATTGTCAGGTGTGTTTCAAGCGGCGTGACTTGAGGTCACGCGCGCCCACGCGTAACGTCTGACCATGAACTCGGACGTGCGATCAGGCTGGTCAAAACTGCTGAAACCGTTTCGCGGCGCCCCATTGGGATGGCGGCTGCGGCTGGCTGTTCTGGTTTTGATGGTGGCGACAATCGCAACGGTTTGGGTCACCAACCGTCTGCTGACTGACAGGTTCACCGAATCCACACGCAACCGGGCCGAGCTGCGCCTTGCGCTGTATTCCGGTAATTTGCTGAGCGAATTGCGGCGCAATTCCATCGTGCCGCAATTGCTGGCGCGGGATCCGACCCTGATTTCGGCGTTGCAATCCAGGGACTATTCGCTGTCGACGCAGCGATTGATCTCTTTCGTCGAAGAAATCGGTGCGGCGTCGCTGAGGTTGTTGGATGGTGACGGGCGAACGGTTGCAGCGACAGATCGGAGTAAACTGGGCGAGGCACACAGGAACACATCGTATTTCGTGGACGCGATCCGGTCAAATGCGACAATCTTTTCCGTCATTCCCAAGGAATCCGGCGGGTACAGCTTTGTCTACTCACGGCGACTTGAAAACAGCGCTGAAATACTGGGCGTAATTGTTGTCGAAGTCGATCTGCAAAAGTTTGAACAGGCCTGGGCCGGTATTTCTGATGCGGTGATGGTTACAGACAGCACCGGAACCATCATCTTGTCTACTGAGCCGCGCTGGCGAGGTCTAGATGAGGGCTCGGCCCTGCTGCGTCAGCCACCCCAAGGGGCCATCCAGCGGGCCATTCGCGCAACGACCGATTGGACAGCTTTGCCACCCGACGCCTACCTGCAAGGCGAGGCGGTAATGCGTCTGGAAACGCGCATTCCCTTCCGCGGCTGGCAAATGACGTCATTCACGACCTATGCCTCGATCCGCGAGAAAGTGAACAGCGTTCTGGCGCTCGAGATCATGGGCTTTGCGATTCTTCTGGCGCTGGCGTTCTACGCGCTGAGCCGACGCGCGACGTTGCGCATGACCCTGTTTCAGCGCGAGTCGGCAGAGCTTCGCGCATTGAACGCCCGGCTACAGCGGGAAATCGCTGAACGCGAACGGGTTGAAAAGACGTTGGATTTGGCTGAACAGACCCTTGCCCAAAGCTCGAAACTGGCGGCATTGGGTGAGATGTCAGCCGCAGTCAGTCACGAGCTGAATCAACCGCTGGCTGCAATGAAAACCTATCTGGCCGGTGCCCGTTTGCTGTTGCGTCGAAACCGGCCTGAAGAAGCGCTGGCAAGTTTCGGCCGCATCGATGGTCTGATCGAACGGATGGGGGCGATTACGCGGCAGCTCAAATCTTACGCCCGCAAGGGGGCGGACGCGTTTTCACCTGTAAACCTTGGCGAAGCACTGGCCTCTGCCTTGTCGATGATGGAACCGCAGTTGCGCCAGCGCCATGTCAAGATCACTCAGATCCTGCCTGAAGAACCGGTGATGGTGATGGGGGACCGGATGCGGATCGAGCAGGTTATGGTCAACCTCTTGAGAAACGCGCTGGACGCCACCAAATCAATGGCAGAGCCAGATGTGGAAATCATCCTGGCGGCGGGTGATACGGCTGTACTGACGGTGCGCGACAACGGGCATGGGATCGAGAATATCGAGAACCTGTTCGAGCCGTTCTATACCACCAAACAACCCGGAGATGGAGTTGGGCTGGGGCTTGCCATCTCGTCAGGGATCGTGAACGACCATGGGGGACGGTTGACTGCGCGCAACGGCCAATACGGCGGTGCGGTGTTTGAAATGCAGTTACCAGCACTGGGAAGCGACGGCCTCGAGGCCGCGGAATAACGAGGAATGACTATGGCACAGGCCATGAAAATTGCCATTGTGGATGACGAACAGGACATGCGCCAGTCAATCAGCCAATGGCTTGCTTTGTCCGGATATGACACGGAAACCTTTGCCAGCGCGGAAGATGCGCTCAAGGTTCTGGGTCCGGATTATCCAGGGATCGTGATCTCGGATATCAAGATGCCGGGTATGGATGGCATTCAGCTTCTGAAAAAACTGATGGGAGCCGACAGCACCCTGCCGGTGATCATGATCACCGGTCACGGCGATGTCCCGATGGCGGTTGAGGCGATGAGGGTTGGCGCGTTTGACTTCCTTGAAAAACCGTTCAATCCAGACCGTATGTCTGAGCTGGCCAAACGCGCCAGCAATGCGCGCCGACTGACACTGGACAACCGTGCGCTGCGGCGAGAGCTGTCCGGTGGCACGCAGATCATGAACAAGTTGATCGGTGCCAGCCCGGTTATGGAACGGCTGCGTGAGGATATTTTGGATCTCGGCCAGGCCGACGGTCATGTGTTGATCGACGGAGAAACCGGAACCGGGAAAACCCTTGTAGCACACGCGCTTCATGCTGTTGGCAGCCGTGCAGGCAAGAAATTTGTCCTTGTATCCTGTGCTGCGCTTGAAGAAGACGCACTGGCCAAGCGTCTCTTTGGTCCGATGATGCCCGAGGATGCGCAACTGCCTGCCATCGAAGAGGCGCGAGGCGGGACGCTGGTTCTGGAAGATGTCGAAGCGTTGAGCGATACGTTGCAGGCCAAGCTGTTGAGCGTGATGAACGAGCAAGGCACACCTGCGGAGACTCGGATCGTTGCCATCTCGAACTTGCAGGAGGCGGGCAAGACGTCGGAAGACGTGCTGCGCCCAGATCTGTTCTATCGCCTGGCGGCGCTGCGCATCACCATGCCACCGTTGCGCCAGCGTGGGGAAGATATCCTGACCCTGTTCACCCGTCTCAGTGAGCAGTTTGCCGAGGAATATGGTTGCGATGCACCTCAGGTGAGCGCGCAGGAGGCTGCGCAGTTGTTGCAGGCCCCCTGGCCGGGCAATGTGCGTCAGTTGATCAATATTGCCGAACGGGCGGTGCTTCAGTCACGTCGTGGGTCAGGCACGATCGCGTCGCTTTTGATGTCGGATCATGAGGAAATGCAACCGGTGATGACGACCGAAGGCAAACCGTTGAAAGAATATGTCGAAGCGTTCGAGCGAATGCTGATCGACAACACGATGCGCAGGCACAAGGGTTCGATTGCGTCTGTCATGGATGAGCTGTGCCTCCCGCGTCGGACGCTGAACGAAAAGATGGCGAAATACGGCCTCCAGCGTTCGGATTATCTTTAAGCGATGCGATTGGGGGCTCTGCCCCCGTCGCCTATAACGCCTCCCCCGAGATATTTTTGGCCAGATGAAGTGGATCCGTCACGCTGG
This sequence comes from Ruegeria sp. YTSB088, assembly GCF_059609825.1. Taxonomy (NCBI): domain Bacteria; kingdom Pseudomonadati; phylum Pseudomonadota; class Alphaproteobacteria; order Rhodobacterales; family Roseobacteraceae; genus Ruegeria; species Ruegeria sp. YTSB088. The sequence continues at coordinate 441,305 of NZ_JBXWMM010000001.1, forward strand.
TTGGGTGATGGAATGCAGTTTGCCCATTGTCTTTTCCACAGGGTTGCTTTTATTGTGTCCGAACGGGCCGGGTGTATTTGACGCCTACAAGTCCCGAATCTTTGAGTTTCGCTGCTGATCCGTTGGTGAGGATCAAGACCTCGCGGTTCAGCAGACCGATTGTGCCTCGATAGGGGCAGTAGAGTACCTGAGCCCGGAACATCTGGGCGAAAGGAATAAATGGGCAGGCTGCGTTCAGATGCGCCTGTCGGAGAAGAACCGCGATGACGCGCGCGCAACGATTGAGAGAACGGGCAGGGGGCCAAAGCGCCAGACCCTGCCGCGCGCCGTCCGATATCGCCCTGACAAGACACCTCCCCAAAAGCGCCTGTCCGCCTGGACAGGTCAGGACAACGCGTTTGGCGCGGTGCACCAAGGACACATGGCTAAGAAAATGCTTATCGATGCCACCCACGCGGAAGAAACCCGCGTCGTGGTGGTGGACGGAAACAAGGTTGAGGAGTTCGATTTTGAGTCCGAAAACAAACGCCAGCTTGCTGGCAACATCTATCTTGCAAAAGTAACACGGGTTGAGCCGTCACTGCAGGCGGCTTTTGTGGATTATGGCGGGAACCGGCATGGTTTCCTGGCGTTTTCCGAAATTCATCCGGACTATTACCAGATCCCCGTTGCTGACCGCGAGGCGCTGATGGAGGAAGAGCGCGCCTATGCCGAGGCAATGAAGGCGCGCGATGAGGCTGAAGAGGCCAAACCCAAGAAGCGGCGTTCCCGGACACGTTCAAAGGCCGCGGATGTGAAATCCGACGATCCGGTCGAATCGATGGAGGTGTCGACGGAACCATCCGGCATGGAAACCATTGATTTGGATGAGGGTGACGATTCCAACGGAGACGTGCCCGAGGGTACCTCGCCGATGGAAGTCGTCGCTGAAACTCCGGTAGAGGAGCCAGATGGTGACGACGCGCTGGCGGCCGAAGAAGCGGCTGTAGCCGCATCGGATGAGGACGCGTTAGACGTTGCCGAGGTTGTCACGGAACAGGCTGTCGAGGCGTCGGAAAACGACGCAGACGAACAAGCCAAAGAGGCTGTGGAACCCGAAGAAGCAGTTCAATCGGAAGGGGATGAAACCCAATCTGAATCGGAGCAAACAGAAGAACCTGTTGACGCTACTGAGGATCAACAGGACTCCGATGAGGACGGCAACGATACGCTGAACGCTGACGCTGCTTCAAAAGACGCTTCGATTGAAACGGTAGCTGATGAGGATGACAGCGAAGACATTCGTCCGCCGCGCAAACCGCGCCCGCGTCGCTACAAGATACAGGAAGTCATCAAAGTACGTCAGGTCTTGCTGGTTCAGGTCGTCAAGGAAGAGCGTGGCAACAAGGGTGCCGCTCTGACCACGTATTTGTCGCTGGCCGGTCGCTATTGCGTTTTGATGCCGAACACGGCGCGCGGCGGCGGCATCAGCCGTAAGATCACCAATGCGCCGGACCGTAAAAAACTGAAAGAGATTGCTGCGGAAATTGATGTGCCTACCGGGGCTGGTCTGATCATTCGGACTGCAGGGGCCAAACGCACCAAATCCGAGATCAAGCGCGACTATGAATACCTGCAGCGCATGTGGGAACAGATCCGCGAACTGACGCTGAAATCCATTGCGCCCGCGAAAATCTATGAGGAAGGCGACCTGATCAAACGGTCGATCCGTGATCTTTATAACCGCGATATCGACGAGGTTCTGGTTGAAGGCGAGGGCGGATACCGCATCGCCAAGGATTTCATGAAGATGATCATGCCGTCTCACGCCAAGAACGTGAAACGGTATGAGGATGCGCTGCCGCTGTTCGCGCGCTATCAGGTGGAAAGCTATCTGGCGGGGATGTTCAACCCGACCGTACAGTTGAAATCCGGTGGCTATATCGTGATCGGCGTGACTGAAGCACTGGTGGCGATCGACGTGAACTCGGGCCGTGCCACGAAGGAAGGGTCGATCGAGGAAACCGCACTCAAGACCAACCTTGAGGCTGCAGAGGAGGTTGCACGGCAGTTGCGTCTGCGCGATCTGGCCGGTCTTATCGTGATCGACTTCATCGATATGGATGAGCGCAAGAATAATGCGGCCGTTGAAAAGCGTATGAAAGAGCGGTTGAAAACCGACCGTGCGCGCATCCAAGTGGGTCGTATTTCGGGCTTTGGCTTGATGGAAATGAGCCGTCAGCGCCTGCGCCCCGGTATGATCGAGGCAACGACACAGCCTTGCCCTGCGTGTCATGGCACCGGCCTGATCCGCTCGGACGACAACATGGCTTTGTCTATCCTGCGTCAAATTGAAGAAGAAGGTACCCGTCGACGTTCGCGCGAAGTGTTAGTACGCTGCCCGGTTAGCATCGCCAACTTCCTTATGAACCAGAAACGGGAACATATTGCGCAGATTGAGGCGCGGTACGGCCTGTCGGTAAGGATCGAAGGGGATATCCATCTGGTCAGCCCGGAATTCTCGATGGAGAAATTCAAGACGGCCAGCAGGATCGTTCCCGAGGCCACGGCGCCTGTCGTGTCGGTCGATGCGTCGCTGATGGATCTTGTCGATTCCTCTGACGAGGAAGAGGCTGAAGAGGAAATCGCTCAGACCGAAGAAGAGACAAAACCCAAGCGCAAACGCCGTCGCCGCCGCCGCAAAAAGGGCTCGGGCAATGGCGACACGCAGGAGCAGAGCGCGGAAGAGGACGAAACGCCTGCACAAGAAGACGCAGAGAGCGATGCTTCTGACGTTGAAAATGCTGAATCGGCTGAAGCTGAAGCTTCGGAGGAAGAGAAGCCTGCCAAGCCCAAGCGCAAACGTGCTCCACGTCGTCGTAAGAAAGACGTAACAGCGGAAGAAGCTACAAATCAGTCTGAAGAAACAACTGCCATTGCGGTTGAAGCTGTTGCAGAAGAATCAGCGACCGAAGAAGCTCGCGAGAGCATTGAGGGTGAAGGCGTTGAGGTCTCAGCGGATCAGGTTGAGGTGACCGCTGAATCTGTCGAAGCGGAACCTGATTCGTCGTTGCCAACAGAGCAATCTGTAAACGGCACGGATATGGCGCATGCGGCGGAACAGACCGATGAGTCAGAAGAGCCATCTATGGAATCTGTGGAAGCATCCGAGGTAAAAGATGCCGACGATCCCGTCGATGACGCGCCGGTAGTAGCAACGCCCGAGCCGGTGCTGGAAGCCGTAGCGGAAGAACCTGACCCTGTATCAACCAAGCCTAAACGGCGCGGTTGGTGGTCGCTGGGAAGTTGACAAAAAAAGGCGGGCTGACAGGCCCGCCTTTTTTTTGACCTCGCAAAAGGTCAGCAGGATTTCCGGATCAGATAAATCTGATGCGCGCCGTCAAGGTCTTGCGAAAGTAGCGTGTGTCCGGCCTCGGCACAAAAATGTGGGACATCCACTATGGCCGCAGGATCATCGGCCAGTACCCGCAGAACAGCACCTTCAGGCATAGACTTCAGTCGTTTTCGGGCTTTCAGGACGGGCAACGGGCACAACAGGCCCAAGGCGTCCAGGGTATCTGTAATCTCTGACATGATTTTCGGGATAGGGTGAAGTTGTAATATTGTCCAGATTTCGAGCACGAGGATGTGACTGTTTGGCCCCGTGACGGATCGTTCTTCATCACATATGTGCAGAAACATGTTCGGAATCGAAATCATAGACGCGGGACTTCTGCCCGCCATGTTCGTCGCGCTTCTGGGTGGTTTGATCAGCTTTCTGTCGCCCTGCGTATTGCCCATCGTACCGCCTTACCTGGCGTATATGAGCGGCGTCACCATACATGAGATGCAGGACGAGGCGCGCGCGCGGCGCAAGGCAACCATGTCGGCCCTGTTCTTTGTCATGGGACTGTCGACCGTCTTTTTGCTGCTTGGATTTACCGCATCGGCCTTTGGCGCGTTTGTGCTGCAAAATCAGGTGCTATTTGCCAAGTTATCCGGAGCCGTTGTTATTGTCTTCGGTCTGCACTTCCTGAATGTTTTCCGGATTCCTTTTCTGGATCGCGAAGCACGGATTGAAACCGGTGATTCCGGTGGTTCGGTCTTTGGTGCCTATATCCTTGGCCTTGCTTTTGCATTCGGTTGGACTCCGTGCATTGGGCCACAACTGGGGGCGATCCTGTCACTGGCTGCCAACGAAGCCTCGGTTGCACGAGGCACGCTTTTGCTGGGTGTTTACGCTGCGGGTTTGGGTATTCCGTTCTTGTTGGCAGCCATGTTCCTGAATCGCTCTATGACCGTGATGAACCGGATCAAACCGTATATGGGCACGATCGAGAAGGTCATGGGCGGCCTGCTGTTGTTTGTCGGAATAATGCTGATCACGGGTCTTTTCACCCGCTTTAGCTGGTGGCTGCTGGAAACCTTCCCGGCGCTGGCAAATTTCGGTTGAGCACCTGACCCTCTTACCTTGACCTCAAGCCTGCGTTAACCTGCGCGTCAGAAGGTAAGGGCATGAGCAGTCACACAAATCAGCCGCAGGTGCGCAGACGTCGGGTGTTCTATATACCCGGATACGATCCGATGCCGCCTCGGCGGTATCGAGAGTTGTATCGCACCGAGTCTCAAAAACAGGCCCGGATCTCGGGGTACGAGATCGCAATCGCCCCAAAGACGACAGGCGAGCGTTTTGGGTGGCGTGTGACCTCGGAACAAGATGGCCTGACCGTTGAAACTGAGTTCGAGGTTCTGGTGTGGTCCGACATCGTGCGCGACAGCATGTCGGTCTCGATTCCGGCGACCTATTGGCAATTGGCACGCACGGCCTGGATCTACATTTCAACCGGCACATTGTGGCGTCTGATGCGCCTCCGTAAGGGGCCGGTGATCGCGGCGTTGTATCCAGTAGGTATGTTGGTGTCCCAGTTGCTGATTGCGCTTGCGGTAGCATGGGCATGCACAGCCATGGCAGGTTGGTGGGGGCTGTTCCCGGGAGCGGCCGCAGCCGTTGCGCTGTTGTTATGGTTTCGCAAGGTCGATAACCGGCTGTTTGCTTACTACCTGATGCATGATTACGCTTATTCTGCACAGTTGAAGGGAAAAACTCCTGCCAAGCTGCATGACAGGTTGGCTTCGTTTCGAGAAACGATCGAAGCTGCGCTTAAGTCCGATGTGGATGAAGTGCTGGTCGTAGGCCACAGCTCGGGCGCGCATATGGGAACGTCTGTTCTGGCTGAACTGATCCGAAAAACGAACGCGCAGGAGCGGCGGGCAGCACTGTCTTTCCTCAGTTTGGGGCAGGTTGTTCCGATGGTTTCATTTCTGCCTCAGGCATATGAGTTGCGGTCCGACCTGCAATTCCTGTCCACGCGGTCTGAACTCACCTGGGTCGATGTCTCTGCCCCCGGAGACGGCTGCGCCTTTGCTCTTTGCGATCCGGTTGCGGTCACGGGGGTTGCGCGCTCTGACAAGCGTTGGCCGCTGGTCCTGTCGGCGGCCTTTACGCAAACGTTGTCGCCGGAACGTTGGAAGGCATTGCGATGGCGGTTTTTTCGCCTGCACTTTCAGTACCTTTGCGCGTTCGACAAGCCGGGAAGCTATGACTATTTCCGGATAACGGCTGGTCCTTTGACGCTGAAGCAAAGGTTTGCGGATCGTGAGGCTTCGCGCAGCCGCATCGAGACGCCTGTGTCCAAGTTCACCTCGGTACGCCCATGACCCCGCCCAAGCCAGAACCGCGCCCTGATAAGGTTTCTTTGCTGCGCTATTTGAAACTGTTCAGACATGACCTGCTGTCGGCCCAGCCAGCCCGGTTGTATCGCGCGTGGATGGCCGAATTCAAAACTCCGTTCTTCCGGTCGTTCATGATCAATCAACCGGACCTGATTCAAACGGTCCTCAAGAAGCGACCTGACGATTTCCCGAAATCTGGCAGGATCAGCGAAGGCCTGCGGCCGTTGCTTGGCAATTCGGTATTTCTGACCAACGGTGAGACTTGGAAACGACAGCGGAGGATTATCGATCCGGCGTTCGAAGGCGGGCGGTTGAAGGATACATTTCCTGCCATGCTGGCTGCTGCCGAGGCGTGCGTGGAACGGTTGCGACCTCACGTCGGCGGACAAATCGAATTTGAAGAACAGACAAGCCATGCGGCGGCGGACGTCATATTCCGCACCTTGTTTTCCGTTCCTATCGAACACGTTATTGCCAGTCAGGTGTTTGACAAGTTTCTGGCCTATCAGCGTGAGCAACCTTTGCTGAATCTCGCGGCCTTTGTTCCGTTGCCAAAGTGGCTGCCCCGGTTCCATTCCAGGGCGACGAAACAAAACGCGCGGGATATCAGGGCGCTGATTGCGGAACTCACCGGAACACGCGCAAAGGCCATCAAGGACGGAACGGCACCGGATGATCTGGCGACCAAGATCATGACAACGGCTGATCCCGAAACCGGACAGTTCTTCGACCCCGAGGAAATGGTTGATCAGGTAGCGATCTTTTTTCTTGCCGGGCATGAAACCAGTGCGTCCGCCCTGGCCTGGACGCTGTACCTGATGGCCCTTTACCCGGAATGGCAACAGAAAGTTGCAGATGAAGCCGCTGTTCTGGATGAGCCTTCATTTGTCTCTGTTTCAAAACTCAGGATCAGCCGGGATGTGTTTCGCGAAGCGCTACGCCTTTATCCTCCGGTGCCCATGATGGTCCGCGAGGCCACGTGCCCCGAACGGTTCCGTAACAGGGATGTGCCGGTTGGCGCGCAAATCGTGATCAGCCCCTGGCATTTGCACCGTCAGGAGCGTTTGTGGGACAATCCGGACGGTTTTGATCCTATGCGTTGGGACACGGAAAACGGCAAGCGCTGCCAGCGCGACGCCTACATTCCGTTCTCTGCGGGCCCCCGAGTGTGCACCGGGGCCGGGTTTGCAATGGTCGAAGGGCCGCTGATCCTGTCGATGCTCTTGCGCCGTTTCCGGTTCGAAACAATCCCGGGAAAAACACCTGTTCCGGTTGCACATCTGACGGTTCGATCTAAAGATGGCATATGGTTACGCCTGTTTGAGCGCTAACAACCTACCATCGGTTCACGCCCTGTTGTATGCGGGGAAGAACATCGGAATCATCATTGAACGGGAAAACAATATGTCCAAAGCAGAACAGCGCGCGCAGATGATCAACGGCACGGGCTTTATCGCGGCACTGGATCAAAGCGGCGGATCAACCCCGAAAGCGCTTGCGCTGTATGGTGTCGAGGCATCTGACTACAGCTCAGACGAAGAGATGTTCGGTGAAATCCAGAAGATGCGTGCCCGCATCATTCTGGCCGACGACTTCACCAAGGACAAAGTGATTGGCGCAATCCTGTTCGAGCGTACGCTGGGGGAAGAGATCGAAGGCCGCAAGGTTGCCGACTACCTGTGGTCGGTCAAAGGTATCTTGCCTTTCCTGAAGATCGACAAAGGCCTGGAAGAACAGGCAAACGGCGTCCAGGTGATGAAACCGATCCCCGGTCTGGCCGAGACCCTGGCCAAGGCCGATGGTGTGTTCGGCACCAAGGAACGCTCTGTCATTCACGAAGCGAATGCCGACGGCATCGCGGCGGTGGTTGCCCAACAGTTCGACGTTGCCCGCGAAGTCACCGATGCCGGTATGGTTCCGATCGTGGAACCCGAAGTTAACATCCATTCGCAAACCAAGGCCGAGGCAGAAGAAATCCTGAAGGCGGAAATCCTCAAAAACCTCGATCAACTGGCCGAGGGTCAGGAAGTGATGCTGAAGCTGACGATCCCGACAAAGGCAAACCTGTATGACGCGCTGGCAGACCACCCGCGGGTATTGCGTGTTGTGGCCTTGTCGGGCGGTTATTCGACGGAACAAGCCTGCGACCTGTTGGGTCAGAACGGCAAGATGATCGCATCCTTCTCGCGGGCTTTGACCGAAGGTCTGTCGAAGCAGCAGTCAGATGCCGAATTCAACGCGGCTCTGGGTGGTAACATCGACAAGATTTACAAAGCCTCGGTCTGATCCGTCAGGCAGGTTTGGTGAAAGAGCGGCGCATCTGTGCCGCTTTTTTTCTGCCGATGCAGCCCTCGGCGTGGTCATTGACCAGCCCCATGGCCTGCATGAACGCAAACACGGTTGTGGGGCCAACAAACTTCCACCCCCGTTTCTTGAGATCCTTTGACATGGCCACAGACTCGGGAGATGTGGATGCTGTTTGCGGTGGCGGCGGCGTTTTAGCTTCATAACGCCAGACATAGGCCGCCAGAGACCCTTCCTCGGCCACCAACTCCTGCGCGCAACGCGCATTGTTGATCACTGCTTCAATCTTGCCGCGATGACGGATGATCCCGGCGTCCTGTAGCAGGCGTTCCACATCTGCATCAGAAAACGCAGCCATCTTGTTGAAATCAAATCCGCAGAAGGCTTTCCTGAAGTTTTCGCGCTTGTTCAGGATTGTCCGCCAGCTGAGGCCTGACTGAAAGCTCTCTAGGCACAGTTTTTCAAACAACCGTTGGTCTTCGCCAACAGGGTAGCCCCATTCATTGTCGTGATACTCAAAGAACTCGGGCGCGGCCTGACACCATGCGCACCTTTGCTGACCATCCGGGCCGGTAATGGTGTTGCTCATGAATGTACCTCTTTTGTTCTCCATTCACGTTACACGCGGTGATCAAGGAGTGACAAGTCCTAATCGCGATTGCGAAACCAGTTCAGAACAAAGACGCGTATGGCCGATGCAAGGCCGGTTTGCGGGTCGCGTTCCACATCAATCTCAGCCGCCAAGACATTGATTGGTTTTCCTTTTTCATGAGCGATATCGCGAAAAGCCCTCCAGAACTCATCCTCGAGTGAAACCGAGGTTCGATGCCCTTTCAGGGTCAGAGAGCGTTTGACAGGGCGGCCGTTCATTCGTCCAGCTCATGATTGTCGAGGTCGCGCTTTTGTTTTTCTTGTTGAAGCTTCACGATTTCTTTTTCAGCTTTCGTTTGTCCAAACGCGACCGCGTTCTGGTCAGCGCGGGCCTTTTTCACGGCCCGCGCTTTTTCTTTTCGATACCGGTTCAGATTGACCGGCTTGCCCATCAGTCTTTCGGGCCGATCATCTGTTCGGGACGGACGACGGCGTCAAAGGTTGCTTCATCCACAAAGCCCAGCGCGATGGCTTCTTCCTTGAGGGTGGTGCCGTTCTTATGAGCGGTCTTCGCAACGGTGGTGGCATTGTCATACCCGATGGTTGGGGCAAGCGCCGTGACCAGCATCAGCGATTCCTTCATCAGCTTGTCGATTCGCGGCTCATTGGCCTTGATGCCCAGTAGCATCCGCTCGGTAAAGCTGTCGGAGGCATCACCCAGCAACTGGATCGATTGCAGCAGGTTGTAGGACATCATCGGATTATAGACGTTCAACTCGAAATGACCTTGCGACCCGGCAAATGTCATCGCAGCGTTGTTGCCCATCACATGCGCGGCGACCTGAGTCAGTGCCTCGGCCTGCGTCGGGTTTACCTTGCCGGGCATGATCGACGACCCGGGCTCATTTTCCGGCAGAATCAGCTCACCCAGACCGGAACGAGGACCGGAGCCCAAGAAACGAATGTCGTTTGCGATCTTGTAGCAGCTGCCGGCTATCGTCGCTAAAGCGCCCGAAAGGAAGACCATGGCATCATGGGCGGCCAGCGCTTCGAACTTGTTCGGGGCTGTCACGAAGGGCAGGTCGGTGATCTGTGCCATATGGCCTGCAACGGCTTTATCCCAGCCGTGTTGGGTGTTCAGGCCGGTGCCAACGGCCGTACCGCCCTGGGCCAGTTCATAAATCCCCGGCATTGCCGCGTGTACGCGTGCGATCCCCTGACGAACCTGGTGGGCATAGCCACTGAATTCCTGACCCAGTGTCAGCGGTGTCGCGTCCTGCGTGTGCGTTCGGCCGATCTTGATGATGTCTTTGAACTCCTTGGCCTTCTGCTCGAGCCCGGACGCCAGTTTCTCAAGCCCCGGAAGCAACACGTCCCTGACGCTCATTGCAGTGGCGATATGCATGGCGGTTGGGAAGGTATCGTTCGACGATTGCCCCATGTTGCAGTGATCATTCGGGTGCACCGGGTCCTTTGAGCCAATGACGCCGCCCAGAATCTCGATAGCGCGGTTGGCGATGACCTCGTTCGCATTCATGTTCGACTGGGTGCCCGAACCCGTCTGCCATACGACCAGCGGGAAGTTGTCGTCAAATTTGCCCTCGATCACCTCGCCTGCGGCCTGGATGATCGCATCGGCAATCCTGACGTCCAGCGTTCCGGTCGCCTTGTTCTCCATCGCGCAGGCTTTCTTGATCACGCCCAGCGCGCGCACGATGGCGACCGGCTGCTTCTCCCAGCCGATGGGAAAATTCATGATCGAGCGCTGCGTCTGTGCGCCCCAATACTTGTCGGCAGGAACCTCGAGCGGGCCAAAGCTGTCGGATTCTGTGCGGGTTTGAGACATCGGTCACTCCGTCTGGTATGCAGTTGTATGCCGTTTAGCCGCAGCCACGCCGTGACGCAATCGGCCAGTTGCGCGCACCTTAAACTTAAGGACGTCAAACGTATAGGCGCGGGGTGCGTCACTTTAATCGTTGTTGGGGGAGAATGTGCGTTGTTTGCGGACACCTCTGGGCTACAATAGAGCAATGACCGCCCAGGAGGATAAAATGCCAAATTTCCATCGCCTTAAGCTTGAAAAAGCTGCCGCGATACTTGCAGTTTGCGCTTTGTGGCTGTCGATTCTGAGTTTGCAGGCCCGCGCGTCAGACATAACACCATTCTTAGGTGACTATATCGGTTCTGCCGAAGTTGTGGACGCGGATGGCACTGCAACGCCACGCGACATGAGCGTTTCTATTGTCGAGACCAAAAACGGTTTCAACGTCAGTTGGCGGACGACAACCTACAAGTTGGACGGTCGTATAAAGGAACAGAAGTTTTCGATTGATTTTGTCCCGTCGGACCGCCCGGACGTGTTTTCGGCGGCGATGAAACGCAATGTCTTTGGTCACGAAGTCCCATTGGACCCGATGAAGGGCGAGCCGTTTGTATGGGGCCGCATTGTCGGCGACACGCTGACTGTGTTTTCGTTGTTTATAGATGAGGATGGAGGTTATGAGTTGCAGCAATTCGACCGTACACTGGCCGAAGGCGGGCTGAACCTCGCGTTCTCACGATTCATCGACGGCCAAAAATCCCGGTCGGTTGAGACTTTTCTGATGAAGCGATAAACCCCGCGCAGGGCGGGGTTTTAAGTGTTATTTCCGGAAGCTGTCCAGCGACACGACTTCCGCATCGTGATGGACTTCATCTTCTTCGACTTCGATTTCGATCTCATCTTCGATGATGTGATCTTCCTCGTCTTCATCTTCCGGGCTTTCAAAGCGAAGACCGAACTCGACCGATGGATCCACAAACGTCTTGATTGCGGAATAGGGGACATACAGCGGTTCTGGTGCGTCTCCGAAATTCAAAGTGATGGAAAAGCCGGCCTCTCCGACTTCCAGGTTCTCGAACCAATGCTGCATGACGATGGTCATTTCTTCGGGATAGCGTTCACGCAGCCAGTCTGCGATTTCCACGCCATTCTCACGCGTGTCGAAAGTTATAAAGAAGTGATGCGCCCCGGGTAGACCGGTTCGGGAAACTTCCGTCAGCACTGTTTTGATCAGGCCGCGCATGGCGGTGTGCATCAGGTTTCCATAATCGATGCCTTGCGACATATTTGATCCTCAAAAGTGGTTATGCTCAGCATAGGGGTTTTGTTCGGAAACGAAAGGGCGGGTATGACCGGATTGATCAGATATTGTGTGCAACCAGCCCGGCCATCGACATCAGGGCCAACACAGTTCCCATCCCTAATTTCAGTCGAAAAATCAAGGCCCCAGCAAGGATAGTTAGACTTAGTGCTGTGAAATCCAATGCGGATAACTGCGGCGCGGGTATTGCCAATGGCCCCATTGATTTTTCAGGCACCGATTCGAAAAGAACATTCAGGGCGAACCACACGGAAAGGTTGAGAATCACTCCGACGACGGCTGCGGTGATTCCGTGCAGGGCTGCTGACAGGCGGGGACGTGCAGCCAAACGATCAAGATAAGGGGCCGCAAGAAAAATCCAAAGAAAGCAGGGAACGAACGTCGCCCACAATGCAACTGCACCTGCGGCAAGTGCCAACGTAAACCCACCAGTCTGTTGCCCGGTCAGCATGGCGACAAACTGTGTAACAAGAATTAGCGGACCCGGTGTCGTTTCCGCCAGACCCAGCCCATCTATCATCTGATCCGTGCTGATCCAGTGGTACTGGTCAACAACCGTTTGGGTCATATAGGCCAACACGGCATATGCGCCGCCAAAGGTCACGACAGCGAGACGGGCAAAAAACCACCCTAGATCGCTCAGCAGTTGATGGCCTGTGACGCTCAGAGCGACAAGCGGACCCAGCCAAAGCGGCAACCAGACAGCAATCGTTCGAAGCGAACGCGCCAGATGTGATGTTCCTTCCCGTGTGGGTGTTTCAACGGGTCCCTTGAACGTCACGTACCCCCAGAAAGCGGCAGCGAAAATGATCGCTGGAAAGGGGAGGTTCAGCAGAAAAATGGACAGGAAGGACAGAATTGCGATTGTCCGGTGCTCGCGATCGTTCAATGCCTTACGCGAAAGATTGCGAAGCGCCTGCAAAACGATCACGATGACAGTTGCCTTGATGCCCGTGAAGGCCGACTGCACCAAGGGGATATCGCCAAATGCTGAATAGAGTGCGACCAGAACCGCGATCACCACCGCGCCGGGCAACACGAACAAGCTGCCGGCAATCAGCCCGCCAGCAACACCGCGCAGACGCCACCCCGCATAGGTCGCAAGCTGCATCGCCTCTGGACCAGGTAGCAACATGCACAGAGACAGGGCGCGCAGGTACGTCTGTTCATCCAGCCAGGATCGACGCTCGACCAATTCCTGATGCATCAAGGAAATTTGTGCAGCGGGTCCACCGAAAGACAGCAGTCCGATCCTGCCGAAGACCTTGATAATCTCTGTCAGTACCGGTGTCATGGTGTTCGACCTGTGGGCCAGTCATGGCTTTCGTCAAACCCATCGCGAGCCCAGCGATACAGCGCGTCGTAAAGGGTTATCCCGGCCTCCAGGTTTTCGTGGTCATCGCGATACTGCCTTGAAAGCCCGACGGACACCGCCAACAATCCCGCCGCTTCGGGTGCAAGCGCGTGTCGGTTCGTGTCTGCTGCCCGGATTATTGTGGCCAACCGGTCAAGTGCAGGGGAGTGAAGCTCGAATTCATCCAACATGGTGTCAAACGTGCAATTGTCGTCCCGGTGGCTCCAGAACGTGTTCTCGATATCAAAAGGTGACGCCCTGAAAGCAGTCGAAACGCTTTCGACTTCGCCGGGTGCCACAAACAGGAATTTTGCGTCGGGATCAACAAACCTGCGTATCAGCCAGGGACATGCGATTCTGTCGATCTTTGGTCGGTGGCGCGTGACCCAGAGCGTATGACCACCAATCCGTTCAGGAATGCGGGCTGCGGGTACGCGTAGCGCGTCGGTCAATTCGCGCCAGGCATACATACCACCTTCCAGATATTCGGCTTGATACCCTTCGCTGCGCAGCCAGGATACAACGCCCTGGCTCAGCTTCTTACCTTTTTGACAGATAATCACAGCCGAGCGGCCGGAGATCTTGCATTTCAGCCCCTGAAGATCTGTGACCGGGTGCCGGACTGACGCGGGGATCAGATAGGGATCTTCGTCAAAATCGTCATTCAGGCAGACGTCGAATAGAACGGGCGCATTCGGAGTACCAATCAGACGCAGGAGTTGTTTGGGGGAAATAGAGTTGGGCGATGCCATGGCATGTTTCCTTGTAACCGCGGATACATGCGAAACTTGGGCTGTCGCCTCACGGGGCGTTCGCAATCTTACCCCATGACACTTGCTAACGCGCAAGGGTCATAGGGGTCAAGATTGCGTTGTGTTCACGCCCAGTCCAGGCGCTGCCCTGTCATGCACACGGGTAGGGTGTCTGATGGAAATTGGCCCAGTTCTTCAAAAAACGAGATGAAATCAAAATGATTGTAAGCCTCGACCATCTTTTCGTCTTTGAACCGCGCCATGACCTGGCCGGTGACTTCCAGTGGCGCGCCATTGTCGGCACGAAAAGTACGAACATGCAGAATGGCTGACACCCAGTCGCCGTTTTCGATGATCTTGGGCAACTCGACCTTGATGTCCCCCAGAATGTGGCGGAACGCCATGACCAGATCCCGGAAATCGTCGGCACCGACCTGCATTTCCGGAATCAGCCCTTCGGCCATTGTTTCGGGTGCGAAGAACTGATCGATTGCTTCGGTGTTTCCGTTTTCCCAAACTTCGGAATACCACGTTCTGAGTATCTCTGAATTCGTCATCCCAGCTCTCCTGTCCAAGTGCTGGTAAGATGACAAAAAGGAGTGAACAAACTCTGAACCCGCGAAAACGCGGGTAAATAATTCAGACTTGTAGGAGATTAATGCAGGTTTCTGTTGCCAGGTACCTGCGAACCCCGCCTTACGCGGCTAGGCGCAAGGGCTTAAGTTTCGGTCTTGCTACTGCTTACGCAGCAACTGCAACCGGAGCACGATTGTCGTTTGCAATTGTACTGTTTTCGCCGGTAACGGTGGCAGACAGCCGGGACAAAGCTAACCCCTTTAGACGTTCGTCGATCCTATTTCGGCCCCCCGGTTCCGAAAGTGATCCCCAAACGAAGGATGCCCCCAGAAGGTGTATGGTGGAGCCGCCGGGTACCGCCCCCGGGTCCGATCCGCTTATTACGAGCGCGTTTATGTCCATAGTCCCGAAGGACACCTCTTATATAGGTGAGGTGATGGATGGATGCAAACTCAGAATGAAGTCTATCGCATCCCATATTTCCAATCTGTTAGGTGGCTTTGTTGAAGTTTGCGGAGATAAGCCAAACCGCCAGAGCCAGTTCGATTCCCCCAAAGATCAACGCCTTGGCAAAGGGTGGATTGTCCAGCGCGACCGATACAAACCGGCCCAGTGCAGCACCGGAATAGACAATGCCCAGCATGAAATAGGCCATTGGGTTGTTCAGCCAGATAACGGCGATCCCGGTCACAACAAATAAACCACCGACCGAGGCGCGCATCTCGGACAACCCCATTGTGCTGTTGGTCGGGGCCAGATCCAGGGCCGACGCGGTATGGGCCGGGGCCAAAAACCCGAATGCGCCGAACCCGATGGTCAGCAATGCCGCAATGACGTTCAGAGTAGCGACCATAGCGGCCTCCTTGGTTCAGGCCGCGTAAGCGGCGTCAAAGAAATCACGTTCCAACTCGACGGCTCGATGAAACAGCCGTGTAACCTCGGCCTGTTCATCCGCATCCAGCGTTGGCCAGACGTTATCCAACTGACGCCGCAGATATTCCACCACGCTTTCGAACCCTTCGCCCGCATGTAGCGTGATCCATTCCGCAAACCAGAACGGCAAGCCGTCTTTGGGTGGGTTTTCCGGGCTGGCCCAGCTCAGGTAAACCCATTCTGCTACGACGAGTACCGCCAGCATGTTCTGATAGCGGCCAGAGGCCACGGCTTCGGTCATCAGATCCTGAAACGCCCGTGTGGCCGGCGCGGGGTCGGTGCTGGGTTCAGTGCCCAAAGCGTCCATCGCGCGCAGAAAATAGGTGTTCTCGGGGCCTGTGATCACCGCCAGAAACTGCGCGGCCGGTACGCTGTCTGCAAGGGTCGGTGCATGCGCGATGGCGCTGGCCAAAAGACGCACGAAACCGTCGACGAACTGATAATCCTGCCGCAGGTACCAGCGCATTTTATCCTCGGGCAGGGTGCCGTCAGACAGTTCGCAGGTGAAGGCATGGGTTGTCGCGGCCTGCCACTGGTCGATTTTGCCCTGACGCAGCACTTCGGTTGGGCGGGTTTGGTCCTGCATTCGGAAGCTCCAGTTTTGTTTTGATGCAGACAAAGCGCGTTTCAAAACAAAGTACAAGGTCAGCCAAGTGCGGACCAAAGACCCAGACCACCGACCAGAATGAGGCTCAGCGCCCAGATCAGTTCCAGGTTGAACCAGCTGCGCGACAAAAATTGCAGACCAAGCCAACGATAGACCGCAAAGGCCAACACCCCCCCGCCCAGAACCATGGCGGCCGTATGCAGCGCGGCGACGCCCAGAACCAAAAGCGTATTTGTCGTCATGATCTGGGAAATCGCTTGATGTCCCGCGTCCAATTCATCCACGGCGCAAAGGCCCAGATAGATTGGAACCAGCATCAGGGCGGCTCCGTGGGCAAGCGCCACCAGAAAAGACCACAGCGCGAGCTTGCTTGGCGGAACACGTGAAAGAAAGCGGGGATGACGGCGGGTTATGGCGATGTACAGTCCCATGCCTATGACGACCAGGGCCGCGCCGATGCGGATTTCATTTTGATAGTCGACCAGTACGGCCATAAGGGCAAAAGGCAGAAGTACGCCGAGCATGGCCACGAAATGCCCGCCAGCCAAAGCCGCGAGTGCGCTCCACAGGGCGGATTGGCGTTGTTCCATCAAAGCCGAAGACACCGCCAGCGGCCAGCCCATGCCGGGGTTCAGACCGTGATAGGCCCCGCTCAGAACAACGGCCAGCCACAGGCCAGCCGTTGATGACATCAGAACGTCCAATTCAGACCGACGGATAGCAGAAGCTGTCGGTTGAACAGTCTCCGCCCTCTAACCGGATCTGGTGGCTGCGATAACCCTTGGGAAACTCCACCCAGAATTTCGGATCCAGTGTCAGACCACCATTCTCGCCGACATCAGCCTTGACCATGGCCGCACCGCCTTCCTCGGGGTAGAACTGGTCGTCCCACGTGGAATAGAGAGAATTGGTCCAGTAGACCCGTTTGCCGTCGCGGCTGATTTCGACCATCTGTGGACCATAGCCAAAGGTTTGACCATTTGGGTGCTTTGTCTTTTTGACGATTCCACCGATCTCGACCTTGCCTGCCAGAGTTGGATTCATCGGGTCGGATACATCGTATTGATGCATCTCGCCGGTTCCCCAGCAGGCGACATAGAGGTACTTGTCATCCAGGCTCAGGTCGATATCAGTGACCAGCGGCGGAACGGCAGAGAAGCCCTTCAGAAGGTCAGGAAGATCATCGGGATCAGCGGGTTGCGGATCGATTGTAATGGTTTTCTTGGCTTCGAACGTGCCGTCATCATTGCGCCACCAGGTGAAGATCGCACCTTGCAGGTTTGTTGTATCGACGACAACGCCGCAGAACCCGTATTGTTTTACGGGATCATGAGCGGGCCGGATTTCCAAGGCCATCTGATGGTTTTCACCCAGATCGATGGTTTGAATATTCGTCCGGTTTCGAAGGTTCCAAAAATGGATGCTATGGCCGTATTTATTGGACAACAGGTCTTCGGCCACGAGTCCGTTTTCGAATTGCGGTGGCAGGCCCCATTCGGAACTGACCATGTAGTCACGCGGCAGGTTCCACCAGAAATCATAATGCTTGTCCTGCACGCCGCGCTCGATTTCATAGCGCCCGATTATATCGAATGTCTCGCAGTCCATGATGAAAATGCCCGGAGGGCCATCTGTGCCGTCGGGGCCGCCACCACCAAGGGTGCTGACATAGATGCCCTCAGGCCCGCAATGGATCGTGTGCGGACGGGAATACCCGGTCTTTGCAAAGACTTCTTCGGGTTCGATGATCTTGTGTATCTTGGCCTCGAGCGGGTTTTTGACATCGATGACATAAATTCGGCTGGACCGAATGCCTGGGATGATCAAATAGCGCCGCTCCAGAAACGCGTGACCGCTGAGCGGCGACAGGGCCGAAGAACAGGCGTTCCAACCGAAATGGTGAAACTCGTCGCCTTTCTCGGGCATGATCACCTGATGCACGATCTTTCCGAAATCGTCCGAGCTTGGATCAACATTCACAACCGCCAGTCCGTCTGGTTGTGAAAAGTCAGGGCTGAGCATCAGCGTGAATGCAAGTGTCTCAGCGGGGCCCTCCATCGCCAGTTTTGCGGATGGATAAAAGCTAGGGTCCGGTCTTTGATTCATAACGTCCTCCCGTAAGTCATTGATCTTCAATTCACATTGAGAGTTCCGGTCTTGGCGCCGGATGACAATCTGCCTGCTCGTGTGCCCCTTGTTCTGATTTTGTTTCGAATTCGGCCCTCAAGTCGGTTTACGTTTGCTCTTGGCCACATCATGGGCCAGCTGTCGTGTGTAACGTTCCAGATCAATCAGTGCTGAGTCCACGGTATCCGCATCTTTTGTCTCAAGCGCGTCCACTATTTTACCATGCAGGCGGATAATTTCCTCGCGGGATCGCGCAGTGAAAGTGATCATGTTCATCAGCGGTTGCATCGCTTCCACAGCACCTGCCAGTTGATAGGAAAGGACCGGGTTTCCAGCCCCATCCACCAACGCGCGATGGAAAGTCACGTCTGATGCGCAAAAGGCTTCATCCGTCAGGCCGGGTTGGGACTGGCGGAATATCTCCGCCCGCATAGTCGCCAAGTGATCTGCAGTGCGTCGCTGCGCGGACAAAGGCGCACAGGCCCTTTCCAGGGCATATCGCGCCTCGCAAGCCGTATCGAAGCTGACCGCATTCATCGACAGCAACAATGTCGAAGTCGTGACTTGCTGAGAATAGGCGTCCTCAAAGCTCAGGCGATTTACAAACGCGCCGCCGGAAGCGCCGCGTTGTGTGCGGATCAGGGATTGCGCCGCCAGCCGTTTCAATGCTTCACGCACAGTCGGGCGAGAGACCTGGAACTGATCCGACAGTTCCGCTTCGGATGGCAAGCGCGCGTCCACGATCAGCTCACCCGACACGATCGCATCCCGAATGGCCTGAGCGATCTGGGCAGACAGGTCTGCGGTTTTTCGGGGCGCGGTTTTCATCTTCAGACGACCTTGGGTAAATTTTTATTTGTCTGACATTTAAAAGTCTGACATTTGAAAAGCAAGGGAGTTGAGTCGGGAGGCTGAAGTGAGTCGCACGTGGCTGCGCAGCGGAATGTGGCTGGGCTTTTATGTTCTGATCCTGTTGGCGTGGTGGATCATGTTCTCGATGAGCCGGGACATGGACCTTGATCTGATCGGTCGCCCGGGGCCGATGGGGCAGGCGATGGCCGCAATGGATCCGCGCATGGATATGTACATGCCGATGGCCGAGTTCGGCCCGCTGTTTTCAATGTGGGCGATCATGATGGCGGCGATGATGCTGCCGACCCTGATTCCGACCCTGCGCAGTTACGAGGACCTGATCCGCAGTGCAAATGGCAGCCGCAGAGGCTGGCTGGGGGTTCTGGTCGGGTATTCCATCGTCTGGGTCGGGTTTGCGGCTCTGATCGCAGGAATACAACTGCTTCTGCTGTTTGGTGGCGTTGTCGATATGCTGGGTATTGCCAAATCCGGCTGGGTCGCGGGCGGCTTGATGATTGCCGTGGGCGCCTTTCAGTTTTCCCGCGTCAAAGAGGTTTGCCACGGTGTTTGCCATGCTCCGATGACTTATTTCCTTGGGCATTGGAGAACCGGTTTTTCAGGCGGTTTACGTATGGGTCTGGGTCTTGGTGCCTTTTGCGTCGGCTGTTGCTGGGGCTTCATGGCACTTGGCTTTGTCGGCGGTGTCATGAGCCTGTTGTGGATGGGGCTCGCAACCCTGTTCATGGTTTTGGAGAAACTCCCTCAGATCGGGCACGCTGTGACCCGTCCAATGGGATTTGTATTAATTGCGGGCGGTCTTTTTCTGCTCGTGTACCCAATTAGCTACGGAGGATAAGCCTATGGCTAAAAACAGAAAACAAGACGCCGATCGGCTACCTGTCAGCCAGCGCATCGACAGCCGCATGCCCAATCCCAAGCGGCGTGAAATGAGCCCGACGGAATGGGCCATCAAGGGCGAGCTGATCCTGAACTGTTCATGTGACGTGTTCTGCCCCTGTGTAGTGTCACTGGGCGCGCATCCTCCGACGGAAGGTCATTGTCATGCGTGGATGGGTATCATCGTTGATGAAGGCCACTATGAAGGCGAGGATCTGTCGGGCCTGAATGTCGGGTTGCTGGTCGATATTCCGGGCCGGATGGGTGAAGGCCAGTGGAAAGTCGCCGCTTACGTTGATGAGCGTGCAAGCGGCAAGGCATATAACGGGTTGTTGCAAATCTTCAGCGGTCAGGCGGGCGGTACCACCGGACTGTTTACCATGCTGGTCAGCGAGATCATTGGGGCGGAACGAGCTCCGGTTCAGATTGAGCGCGACGGAAACAAACGTCGGATCGCGATTGGTCGCAAAATCCAGGGCGAGATCGAGATGCTTGCGGGCAAGGATCCGGAGCATCCGGTGATGGTTTCAAACTCCAAATACTGGATGGGACCGGACATCATCGTGGCGCGTGGTACCAAATCGAAGGTGCGCGACTACGGCAGGGTCTGGGATTTCGGCGGCAAGTCCGCTGAAATCTGCCCCATCGACTGGCATGGGCCCAAATGATGATCACGGGCGCGTATGCGCGGGAAATGGCGCGGTACAATCACTGGCAAAACAAGCAGTTGTCAGAGTTTTTGCAATCTCTGACACCCAAGGAACTGACCCTTGAACGCGGGGCGTTCTTTGGCTCGATCATGGGCACGGTAAACCATTTGCTGTGGGGCGACTGGATGTGGATGTCTCGTTTCGAAAAGCGCGACGGGCCCGACGGCAATATTCACAATGCGGGCGGGGGTATCCATGAAAGTGTATACCTGTGCCCGGACCTGCAAAACTGGTTGGCGTTACGCGAGAAGATTGATGGCCGTATCCAGAAATGGGCGAAAGGGTTGGGGGATGATCAGCTGACCGGATCGTTCACGTGGTACTCTGCCGCGAAAGAGGCCGATGTCACAATGCCTTACGCGTTGTGTGTGATCCATTTCTTCAATCACCAGACCCACCACAGGGGACAAGTGCATAAAATGCTGACCGAGACGGGCTCGGAAGCGCCTGTCAGTGATATCGTCTTTATGCCCGAGGAGGTATGAATGCCACAGATTTCCGCCTCACGCCGCTTGCGGCGCACTCCGTTCTCTGAAGGGGTCGAAGCTGCCGGGGTCAAGGGATACACGGTCTACAACCGTATGTTGTTGCCGACGGTTTTTGAAAGCGTTGAAGCTGATTACCGGCACCTGAAAACCCATGTGC
This sequence comes from Ruegeria sp. YTSB088, assembly GCF_059609825.1. NCBI lineage: Bacteria > Pseudomonadati > Pseudomonadota > Alphaproteobacteria > Rhodobacterales > Roseobacteraceae > Ruegeria > Ruegeria sp. YTSB088. Next base: position 462,508 of record NZ_JBXWMM010000001.1, read on the forward strand.
AGGTCTGGGATGTGTCTTGCGAGCGGCAGGTCGAATTGCGTGGCCCTGATGCTGCACGTCTGATGCAGATGCTGACCCCGCGCGATCTGCGCGGTATGTTGCCGGGGCAATGTTTCTACGTGCCTATCGTTGATGAAACCGGCGGCATGCTGAACGACCCGGTTGCGGTGAAACTGTCTGAAGACCGCTGGTGGATATCGATTGCCGACAGCGATCTGTTGCTGTGGGTCAAGGGTATCGCCGTTGGCTACCGTCTGGATGTGTTGGTGGATGAACCTGATGTGTCGCCGCTTGCCGTTCAGGGGCCCAAGGCGGACGATCTGATGGCCCGTGTGTTCGGCGATCGCGTGCGGGACATCCGGTTTTTCAAATTTGATATGTTCGAGTTCGAAGGACGGGATCTGGCCGTCGCACGATCCGGCTATTCGAAACAGGGCGGGTTCGAGATCTATGTGGATGGCAGCGATATCGGCATGCCTTTGTGGAACGCGTTATTTACGGCAGGCGAAGACCTGCAGGTGCGCGCGGGCTGTCCGAACCTGATTGAGCGTATAGAGGGCGGCTTGTTGTCTTACGGGAACGACATGACCGATGACAATACACCGCATGAATGCGGTCTGGGGAAGTTCTGTAACACGCATACCGCGATTGGCTGCATCGGCAGGGACGCATTGTTGCGTGTCGCCAAAGAGGGACCAGTACAGCAAATCCGACCTATCGCCATTGATGGTGATCCGGTGCCGGGTTGCGATCGCCCCTGGGGTATGTTTGCGGACGGAAAGCGTGTGGGGCAGGTGACTTCGGCGGCCTGGTCTCCTGATTTTGAAACCAACGTCGCGATCGGTATGGTGCGCCTGAGCCATTGGGATGCCGGAACGGAACTGGACGTGGAAACACCGGATGGGATGCGTCGCGCAACCGTGCAATCGCATTTCTGGATCTAACACAGTTAAGGGCGCTGTTGTGTCGTCCTCGGGATATTTTTGGCCAGGTGAAGAATTGGGCTGGTCGCTGAAACACGAAAGGAATTACAGATGTTCAATGCTCTTGTAATGGACAAGGATGAAGAAAGCGGACTTGCCACCGGCTCGCTCAAACAGTTGTCAGTGGATGATCTGCCGCATGGTGAAGTCACGGTCGCCGTTGAATATTCCACAGTGAACTACAAGGATGGCCTGTGCCTGTCTCCGAAAGGGGGCGGGCTGGTGCGGGCCTATCCACATGTCCCCGGAATTGATTACGCGGGTACGGTCGAAGCTTCATCGGATGATCGCTACAAGCCCGGTGACAAGGTTGTTCTGACCGGATGGCGCGTGGGCGAGGCTCACTGGGGCGGTTATTCGCAAAAAGCCAGCGCGCGGGCCGACTGGCTGGTGCCGCTGCCCGAAGAGCTGACCACGCGGCAGGCCATGGCCGTGGGCACCGCCGGGTTCACTGCGATGCTGGCGGTCATGGCGCTGGAGGATCATGGGCTTACCCCGGATCGGGGGCCGGTATTGGTGACCGGGGCCGCGGGTGGTGTCGGTTCGGTGGCCACAGCCATTCTGGGCAAGCTGGGCTATGAGGTCGCTGCGGTAACCGGGCGCCCCGAAACCGGTGATTATCTGAAATCCCTGGGCGCGACGACAATTGTTCCGCGAGAAGAATTGAATGAGACGACCAAACGCCCTCTGGAAAGCGAATCCTGGGCTGGCTGCATTGACGCTGTGGGCGGCGCCATGCTGGCGCGTGTTCTGGGCCAGATGAAATACGGATGCTCCGTCGCCGCCGTTGGTTTGGCAGGGGGGGCTGCTTTGCCTGCGACGGTGATTCCATTCCTACTGCGCGGCGTGAACCTTTTGGGGATCGACAGCGTGATGCAGCCCTATGACAACAGGGTGCGTGCGTGGAAACGGATCGCCACGGATCTGCCGATGGACAAGCTGGAGGCGATGGTTCAACCGGCCAGTCTGTCCGATCTGCCGCAACTGGGGGCCGACATTCTGAAAGGACAGGTCAAGGGGCGCGTCGTGGTTGATATTAATGCCTGAGGCTGAGCTTTGAACTCAACCTGGCCGGAGAAACTCGGCCAGGTTCGGGAAGACGACGTTTGTCCAAATTGGTCGCAACACCTCTGGCCATTGATAAATTTCCCGATCATGATTGCTATACATCCCAATGGCGATGGCGTAAGACCCATCCAAAGAGCACCTGAAGACGGGGAGTGAGCAGAATGTCTGACGACTTCGAACTGGACACCGATGATCTGCAGCGCCGCATGGATGGCGCAATGGCCAATCTGAGAACCGAATTTGCATCATTGAGAACAGGACGCGCTTCGGCCTCGATGCTGGAACCTGTCATGGTTGACGCTTATGGCTCGATGACGCCAATCAACCAGGTGGGCACCGTGAACGTGCCCGAACCGCGTATGGTCACTGTAAATGTCTGGGATAAGTCACTGGTCGGTAAGGTGGAAAAGGCCATTCGCGAAAGCGGCCTTGGTATCAATCCGCAGTTGAACGGCACCATTATAATGCTGCCGATACCTGAGCTGAACGAGGAACGCCGCCGCGAACTGAGCAAGGTCGCCGGTCAATATGCGGAAAGCGCACGTGTCGCGATCCGCAATGTGCGTCGCGACGGCATGGATCAGATCAAGAAAGCCAAAGCGGACGGGATGTCGGAAGATGACCAGAAGCTGTGGGAGGGCGAAGTTCAGGAAATGACGGATGAGATGATCAAAGCCGTGGATGCAGCACTGGAAACCAAGCAAGCAGAAATCATGCAGGTCTGAGCCCGACTGATGCCAAAAGACCCGCAAACCGACCTGGAGTCCGGCCCGCGCCATGTGGCCATCATTATGGATGGCAATGGCCGCTGGGCACAGGCGCGCGGTCGTCCCAGGCTGTTCGGTCACCATGCCGGTGCGCGGCGCGTGCGCGAGGTTGTCGAGGCCTGTCCAAGTTTGGGAATCAAGTATCTGACGGTGTTCGCTTTTTCGACCGAGAACTGGAAGCGGACACAGGTCGAAGTGGCGGGGCTGATGAACCTGTTCCGCCGCTATATCATCAAGGAAACCCGGACACTTGCGGATAATGGCATCCGGGTTCGGTTTATCGGAGACCGCGTCCGGTTGGATTCGAAACTGATCGAGTTGATGGACTCTCTGGAAGAAGAAACCCAGAACAACGATCTTGTTCATTTGACAGTCGCACTGAATTACGGTGGGCGCGACGAAGTCGCGCGCGCCACCAAACGCCTGGCGCGGGATGTGGCTGAGGGGCGGTTAAAGCCCGATGAGGTCGATGAAGAAACCCTGCCTAAGTATTTGGATACGCGCGTTCTTCCCGACCCGGACCTTGTGATCCGAACCAGCGGCGAAGCACGAATTTCGAATTTTCTTCTGTGGCAGTCCGCCTACTCGGAATATGAATTCATCGATACCCTCTGGCCGGACTTCTCTGCCGCTGAACTAGCCCGTCTGTGCCAGAATTACGGCTCAAGAGACCGGCGGTTCGGAGCGGTTCTGGCATGAGTGATGGCCGATGGTCTGACCTGACGACACGGGTCCTTTCTGCTGCTGTTCTGGTCGTAATCGGATCAATCGAAGTCTGGCTTGGCGGTTGGTGGTTCGAAACCTTCATCGCCGCAGCCTGTGGGCTGATGACCTGGGAATTGGTTCGGATGATTGACCCACAGGCCCGGGGCGTGGCTGTGCAATTGGGGATTCTGACAAGCGCGGCGGTTGTCCTCAGCTATCATCTGCCCCCGATCTACACTTTGCCGATCTTGCTTGCGCCTGCGCTTGTGGGTGTCGGGCAGGTCAGTCGTTCCAGGGTTCTGTTTGGGCTGTGTGTCGTCTGGATAGTTGGGGCCGGGCTCGGCTTCATTTCGATCCGGGAAAACTCCGGGTTTGGCTGGATGGTTTGGCTGATCGCGGTCGTGGTCGCCACGGATGTTGCTGGCTATTTTGTTGGCAAGGCGGTTGGCGGGCCGAAGTTCTGGCCAAGGGTAAGCCCAAAAAAGACATGGTCGGGAACGGCTGGTGGATGGGCCGCCGCCGCGTGCGTCGGTGTCGTGTTCGCAAGCCAGGCGGGGTTCGGATTCGGTTTTGTCGTTGTTTCCGTTTTGGCCTCAATGGCCAGTCAGGCTGGTGATATTATCGAAAGCGCGGTCAAACGTAAGTTCGGCGTCAAAGACAGTTCGAACCTGATACCGGGTCATGGCGGCTTTCTGGATCGGTTTGATGGCATGATGGGCGCCGCGCTGTTTGTTCTGATCGCAGGGCTGATCTATTCGCCGGGTGAAATGTAATGCGAAAGGTTTCTGTTTTCGGCGCCACCGGGTCGATCGGGCAGAATACGATCGATCTGATTTCGCGCGCGCCGTCCGAGTATGACGTTGTGGCTTTGACGGGGGGCGCCAATATTCAAAAACTTGCGGATGATGCGCGTCGGCTCGGCGCTGATATTGCCGTCACCGCTCATGAAAACCGGCTTGACGACCTGCGTTCAGCCTTGGCCGGCAGTGACGTTGAGGCCGCTGCGGGCCCCGGCGCTATTGTCGAGGCTGCTGCACGCCCGGCGGATTGGACTATGTCGGCCATTGTCGGCTCGGCAGGGTTGGCGCCCGGTATAGAAGCTTTGAAACAGGGTTCGACACTCGCACTGGCCAACAAAGAGACGCTTGTTTGCGCCGGGTCATTGGTTCTGGAAACGGCCAAACAGCATGGCGCGCGATTGCTGCCGGTAGACAGCGAGCATTCGGCTGTGTTTCAGGCTTTGGTTGGCGAGGAAATCGAAGCGGTTGAGCGCGTGATCATTACGGCCAGCGGCGGCGCGTTCCGTGATTGGCCCCTGAGTGATCTGGCCAACGCAACTGTTGAACAAGCCTCGAGCCATCCGAACTGGGATATGGGGCAGCGTATCACCATTGACAGCGCATCGATGTTCAATAAAGCACTGGAAGTCATAGAAACAAAAGAATACTTTGGCGTCGATCCGGATCAGATCGAAGTGCTGGTTCATCCGGAATCCATAGTGCATGCCTTGGTCGGCTATCGGGATGGCGCCGTTATGGCTCATATGGGATCACCAGATATGCGCCACGCCATTGGATACGCGCTGCATTGGCCTGAAAGACGGGACTTGCCGATACAGCGGCTTGACTTGGCAAAGTTGGGGAAACTGCGTTTCAATGAACCGGATTTAGCGCGTTATCCTGCCCTGAAACTCGCGCGGAACGTGATGAAGCGTGGCGGCCTTGCAGGCGCTGTTTTCAATGCCGCAAAGGAACGCGCGCTGGATTATTTTATCGCACGCCGGATCGGGTTTCTGGATATGGCTGACGCTGTTTCCGCGGTCGTGGACAGGTTCGACGCGTCAGACAGCCTTATTGATGCCCCGATGACCCTTGATAACGTACAGCAAACCGACCATCTGGCACGTCAGTGGGTCGATGACACTGTGGTGGAACGAGCAGGATAGAATTTTGGACGTACTTTCCCTAATCCCCCAATTTGGCAACCTTCTGTGGACGATAGTCGCGTTTGTCATCGCGTTGTCGGTCATCGTCGCGGTGCACGAATACGGACATTACATTGTTGGACGCTGGTCCGGTATCCATGCCGAGGTCTTCTCGATCGGGTTTGGGCCAGTTCTCTGGAGCCGTATCGACAAGCGGGGAACCAAGTGGCAGATCGCGTTGCTGCCGTTTGGCGGCTATGTAAAGTTCCTGGGCGATGCCAATGCCGCATCCGGCAAGGATGAAAAGGCGATGGAAGGCATCGCAACCCAGAGCCCGGAAGAGCTGCGACGCACCATGCACGGTGCCCCTTTGTGGGCGCGTGCCGCCACGGTCGCGGCCGGGCCTGCCTTCAATTTTGCGATGTCCATTCTGGTGTTTGGCCTGATCTTCTGGTCACAAGGCGTATCGAAAGAGCCGCTGACAGTCGGATCGTTGCAACCCTTGCCGGGCACCGTGCAGGAGCTGAGAGAAGGTGACGTGATCACGGCCATCGCGGGCACTTCAACGCCAGATTATGATGAAGAGGGGGCATGGCAGAACTTCATTGATGCGCTGCCTGTGGAACCGGTTCTGAACTATTCGGTGATCCGTGACGGTGAAACCCTGGATGTTCAGGCACCTTGGATGTTTCCGCCACTGATCCGTCAGGTGGCCCCTCGCAGCGCGGCCATGGATATCCAACTGAAACAAGGCGATGTCATCATGTCAGTGAATGGCGAGCCGATCTTTGCCTTCGACCAGCTGAAAGACTTTGTCGAAGGGTCCGACGGTCGGGTTTTGCTGCTGGAGGTCTGGCGGGACGGGTCCGTGCTGGAATTCGCATTGGCACCCCGACGCACGGATGAACCGCAACCGGATGGTGGTTTTGTAACGCATTGGCGGATTGGGATCATTGGGGGCATGATGCTGGAACCGGCGACTGAACCGGCAGGTATTCTAGCTTCACTGACGGGTGGTGTCAGACAAACGGGTCGTATTATCGAAGGATCGCTGTCGGGCATGTGGCACATGGTGACGGGTGCGATTAGTACCTGCAACATCTCGGGACCGATCGGAATTGCTGAAACCTCGGGTGCCATGGCCAGTCAGGGGGCCCAGAACTTTATCTTCTTTATCGCGGTTCTGTCTACAGCGGTCGGATTGTTGAACCTGTTTCCGATCCCGGCACTGGATGGCGGGCATCTTGTGTTCTACGCCTATGAGGCCATCGCAGGAAAGCCACCCAGTGACGGGGCCTTGCGGGTGCTCATGGGGGTGGGGATCACTTTTATCCTCACGCTGATGCTGTTCTCAGTGAGCAACGACCTGTTCTGCTGATTGTGGCGCTCAGTGCAAAATTGAGCCGCATTATCGCCTTAATTGGACGGTATTCTCTTTGCGTCTGAGGGAAATGCCATGACCAAAACGCTGAGAAAATCGTATCAGAGCTTTAGCTTCCTGTTCGTGTTGAATTGGGACGTTCTACTGAGCTTTGCGGTTACAGCTTTGGCGATGGCAGGCGCCGCCTATCTGGCGGCTATGTGATTCTTACTGAAACCGACGTCATTAAATTGCTTGGCAGTCTGAACGGCGGCTTTGATTTCGCCTTTTGACAAGCTCATTCAATCCCGTTACTCAGCATTAAAGTCTTAAATTCTGGGTAGAGCATAAAATGACTGACAGGCGAGGGGCGGGCACATCCTGCGGGCAGCAAGTGCCAACAAACAATATTTTGTGGCAGGCGCTAGCGGTTCTTTTCCTTTTTGTTGCAGCGAGCTTAATGACTTTTCCGCATGCAGCACTGGCGCAAAACTATACGATCAATTCGTTTGACGTTCAGGGCAATCGCCGGATTGAAACCGGTACGATCATCGCCCGAACGGGAATCCAACCAGGCCAGAGTGTAACCTCAGGGCAACTCAATGATGCCTATCAGCGTTTGCTTGACAGTGGTGTATTTGAGACAGTCGAACTGACGCCGCGCGGCTCTACGCTGGTCATCGAAGTTCAGGAATACCCGACAATCAACCAGATCAGCATCGAGGGTAACGCCCGTGTCAAAGACGACGTTCTGCTGGACGTTATCGAATCCCAGCCGCGTCGTGTTTTTACCCCGCAGGTGGCTGAAGCTGACGCCGATATAATTGCTGAAGTGTATTCGGCTCAGGGCCGTGTCGCCGCGACCGTGATCCCTCGGATTATCCGCCGTAGTGACAACCGGGTTGATCTGGTCTTTGAGGTGGCAGAGGGCACCACCATTGAAGTGGAACGTGTCAGCTTTGTGGGCAACCGCGCATTTTCGGATCGGCGTTTGCGCCGTGTTCTGGAAACCAAGCAGGCGACCTTTCTGCGGACTTTCTTCCGGAACGACACTTTTATCGGCGATCGCATTGAGTTCGATAAGCAGGTCATCCGGGATTTTTACCTGTCACGAGGCTATGTCGACTTCCGTGTGAACAGCGCCAACGTCGAGTTTACCAGCGAACGGGATGCGTTTTTCCTGGTGATGAATGTAACCGAAGGTCAGAAATTCTCATTCGGTAAAATCACGACCGTCAGCGAAATACCGGGCGTGGATCCAGCACCTTATCAGGACTCGCTGAAAATCAAGCCCGGCGTAACCTATACACCGTCTCTGGTTGAAAACTCCATTACACGCCAGGAACGTCTGGGTCTGAAACAAGGTGTGGATTTCCTGCGGGTGGAGCCGCGTGTCAAACGCAATGACCGTGACCTGACTCTGGATATCGAGTTTGTCCTGACAAAAGGCCCGCGCATCTTTGTTGAGCGGATCGATATAGAAGGCAACACAACCACTCTGGATCGCGTGATCCGTCGTCAGTTTGACACCGTCGAAGGTGACCCGTTCAATCCACGCGAAATCCGTCAGGCGGCTGAGCGTATCAATGCCCTGGGTTTCTTCGCTGTCGCGGAAGTCGAACCGCGCGAAGGTTCGTCGCCCAGTCAGGTCATTCTGGATGTGGACGTTGAAGAACAACCCACAGGCTCGCTGAGCCTTGGAGGCAGCTACTCGGTTACGGACGGTTTCGGGATTGCAATCGGTCTGAACGAATCCAACTTCCTGGGCCGTGGCCAGAACCTTGGTGTCTCGATCTCTACCGCGCAGGACTCGGAGGAATACACAATCAACTTTACCGAGCCCTACCTGCTGGGTCGCAAGCTGCGATTTGATCTTGGTCTGGGTTTGTCAGGCACCAATTCCGGGTTTGCGAGTTACGACACAAGCAGTCTTTTCTTTGCACCGCAGCTGACCTACGCGATTGGTGAATTGTCGGCTCTGCGGGTCCGCTATGGCTGGGACCGCAGCGAGATGACGCAGCAGGACAACGAAACTAACGGTGCAGTGATTGCTTCTGAAATTGCGCAGGGCAAGCGGACGTCCAGTTCTTTGGGTCTGTCCTACATTTACGACAGCCGTCTCGGCGGCCTGGACCCGAATTCCGGTGTTTTGTTCGAAGTTGGTGTTGATGCCGCTGGTCTTGGTGGGGACAACAAGTTCTTCAAGACCACGGCGCGCGGTATCGCGCAAACCCGTGTCTGGAATGAAGAGGTGGTGCTTCGGGCTACGATGGAGCTGGGCGCCTTGCATTGGCGCGGCAACGATTTCAGCCGGACTGTGGACCGGTTTGTCCTTGGTCCCAACACCTTCCGTGGTTTCGAACCTGCGGGTATCGGACCACGTGACCTGTCCAACGGTCAGGATGACGCGATCGGGGGCAACTACTATTGGGTTGCCCGTTTCGAAACCGACTTCCCGCTGGGTCTGCCCGAGGAACTGGGTTTGCGGGGTGGCTTGTTCTATGATGTTGGCAACCTCTACAACATCGACAACGTGAACACGGCAGGTGCAACTATTGTCGGCGCAAATGGATCGATCCGCCACGTGATCGGCATTTCGGTTCTGTGGGAAACCCCGTTTGGACCGTTGCAGTTCAACTTCTCGCAGCCTCTGAAGAAAGAATCTTTCGACAAGGAACAGAACTTTGATTTCACGATCCAAGCCCGGTTCTGATCCGCGATGCTGAACAGATTGCTTAGCAGAACACGGGGCCCGCTTTGGGCCCTGTGTGCATTTATGACGATGGTCTCGGCGCCTTTGGCAAATGCACAGCAGCTTGGTGTGCCGCAAGCCAGTGTGGTTACCCTGTCCAGTGAAGAGTTGTTTGCCAAGTCAGCCTTTGGGCAACGTGTTTTGCGCGAAATTGAAAAGGAAAGCGCCTTACTGGCCGAAGAAAACCAACGGATTGTCGCGGAACTGAGCAGCGAAGAAAAGGAACTCACCGAGCAGCGCGCCACCATGTCGGCCGACGAGTTCCGCCCCTTTGCCGAGGCGTTTGATCTTAAGGTTCAGTCCCATCGCGAGGGGCAAAGGGCAAAGCTGGACGTTCTGGCCCGTCGCAGCGAAGAAGCCCAACAAACATTTTTCGAGATTGTGCGCCCGGTGCTGGTCGATCTGTTGCGCGAAATTGGGGCTAGCGTGATGATTGAACGATCCAATGTCGTTGTCAGCACATCCGACATCACCGAGGCCGCAATCATCCGAATAGATGCGGTAATTGGTGATGGAAGCGATTTGCAAGAAGGGAAGGGCGAATAGGTTCGCTTGCCCTTGGGGTGGTGTATTGCTAACCACGCAAAAAAGAAACATCCAAAACGGGATTTCTGCATAATGAGCACTGAAACCAAAAGCGCAGACATTCAGCTGATCCAAAGGATCCTGCCGCACCGCTATCCGTTTTTGCTGGTTGATAAAGTGGTAGATATTTCGGGCTATCAGTCGGCACGTGGAATCAAGAATGTCACCATGAATGAACCGCATTTTCAGGGGCATTTCCCGGGTACGCCGATCATGCCGGGCGTCACGATTGTTGAGGCAATGGCACAGACCGCAGGCGTGATGCTGGGCGTGGGAATGGACGTCATTGATACCGAGCTGTTGATTTACTTCATGAGCATCGACAAGTGCAAATTCCGCCGCAAGGTTGTGCCCGGTGATGTGCTGGAAATGCATGTGGAAACCGTACGCGGGAAAAAAGGCGGTAAGCTGTTCAAGTTCAGCGGCCGTGCCACCGTCGAAGGGGACGTGGCCGCCGAGGCGGAATTCTCGGCCTATGTCGACTGGGATATGGAAAAAACAACATGAACGGAGTCCATCCCAGCGCAATTATCGAAGACGGTGCGCAGATTGGACAGGATTGCATCATCGGTCCATTCTGCCATGTGGGCGCACAGGTGAAACTGGCGGGTCGGGTCGAGTTGAAATCGCACGTGGTCGTGACGGGTGACACCTCGATTGGCGAAGATACCGTTGTGTTCAATTTCTCGGTGATTGGTGAGATCCCTCAGGATCTGAAATTCAGTGGCGAAAACACCCGTCTTGAGATTGGCAAACGCAACCGCATTCGCGAGCATGTGACAATCAATACCGGAACCGAAGGTGGCGGAGGTGTTACGCGGATCGGCGACGACTGCCTGTTTATGGCGGGTGTTCACGTGGCCCATGACGTTCAGATCGGCAACCGTGTGATCATGGTCAACCATTCAGGTGCGGCCGGGCACTGTATCGTCGAAGACGACGTGATTATCGGCGGCATTTCGGGGCTGCATCAATGGGTGCGCGTTGGACGCGGGGCAATTATTGGCGCGCTGACCATGGTGCCCAAGGATGTTATTCCTTATGGCCTGGTACAGGCGTCGAGGGGTGAACTGGATGGCTTGAACCTCGTCGGTCTCAAGCGCAAGGGTGTATCACGCGAAGATATCTCGGCGCTGCGCGCGGCCTTCAAGGAACTATCTGACGGCGAAGGTACCTTTATGGATCGTGCCAGCCGGATCGGTGAAGGTAACGAAAGCGACTATGTGCAGCAGATCGTTGATTTCGTCACCGGCCATAGTGATCGGTCCTTCCTGACCCCGAGAAAGTAGGATCATGCTTGCATTGATTGCGGGAACCGGGGCGCTGCCCACCGAAGTTGTTGCCCAGTTGGCAGAACGTCCCCTGATCTGCGCAATGGAGGGGTTTCTGCCGGACACCCTGAGCGCGGATGTCGTGTTTCCTCTGGAACAGTTGGGCAGCTTCATCGCCGACCTGAAGGCGCGGGGCGTGACTGATATCTGTCTGGCCGGCGCTGTTCGGCGCCCGCCAATCGACCCCTCTCGCATCGATGCCGCGACACTGCCGCTGGTTCCGATCATCCAAAAGGCCATCCTGTCCGGGGATGACGGAGCTTTGCGCGCCATGATCGGAATTCTTGAGGGGGCCGGTCTCAACCTCAGGGCCGCGCATGAAATCGCGCCCGGTTTGTTGCCGCCGGTGGGGTGCCTGACCGAAGCGCATCCCTCGGACGCCGACATGGCCGACGCTGACCGTGCAGCGGGTATTCTTCGGGCAATGGGGGCGGCGGATACGGGGCAGGCCTGCGCCATATCCAAAGGGCAGGCGCTGGCTATCGAGGGGGTATTCGGCACTGCGTGGATGCTGCAATCCCTGACGCAACGCCCCGACGCAGGCGGGGGCATTCTTTTCAAAGGTCCCAAACCCGATCAGGATCGGCGCGCTGATTTGCCCGCCATAGGACCGGATACCGTCACCGATGCGGTTGCGGCAGGATTGTCCGGGATCGTGTTGGAAAAAGGCGGTGTACTCGTTCTGGAAAAAGAACGTGTCATTGCTGAATGCAATCGCCTGGGTCTGTTCCTGTACATCCGCGAGCGGGCGGTCTGATGCGTGTCTTTCTGGTCGCTGGTGAACCTTCGGGTGACCGGCTGGGCGGAGCGCTGATGGAGGGGTTGAAAACCCTGGTGCCTGATGTTGAATTCGACGGGGTCGGCGGTCCGTTGATGCAAGCGCAAGGTCTGAGCAGCCGGTTTCCCATGTCCGAGCTTTCGGTCATGGGGCTTGTGGAAGTTCTGCCGAAGTTTTTCCACCTGAAACGGCGTATTTCCGAGACAGCACAGGCGGTGCTGGACACGAAACCGGATGTATTGATCACGATAGACAGCCCTGATTTCAGCTTGCGCGTCGCCAAGATCGTCAAAGCCAACAGCAAAATCCGAACCGTCCATTATGTTGCCCCCAGCGTCTGGGCCTGGCGACCCGGGCGTGCTGACAAGATGGCAAAGGTCATCGACCATGTGCTGGCGCTTCTTCCTTTCGAGCCTCCATACATGGAACAGGCAGGGATGGACTGCGACTTTGTCGGCCATCCTGTGGCCAGCGAGCCGATTGCCACACCAGACGAGATCGCGGCCTTTCGGAACCGCTTCGATCTGGCAGACGCGCCAATCCTCCTGGCTTTGCCTGGTTCGCGGCGGGGTGAGATCGAACGTCTGGCAGAGTCTTTCGGCGGCGCATTGCGGTTGTTCATCGATGACCACCCGAATTACCGCGTGGTGATCCCGACGGTAGGTTCGACAACCGATCTGATAAATGAATTGGTGCGAGAATGGCCCGGCGCCCCCGTAGTGCTGGACCCTCGCAATGTAGGCGCAGAGCAAGCCACAGCCGACAAACGTGCAGCCTTTGGTGTCGCAGATCTTGCACTTGCTGCATCGGGAACGGTTTCGCTGGAACTTGCGGCGCAGAATACGCCGATGGTCATTGCGTACAAACTCAACTGGCTGACGCAGAAGGTGGCGGAACGGATGGTCAAATTGGACACCGTTACTCTGGTCAATCTGGTCTCGGACACGCGCGCCGTGCCGGAATGCCTGCTGGATAATTGTCAGCCTGAAAAGATCGCCGAAGCCTTGCGTGAGGTGGCCGGCGCACCCGACGCGCAACAGCACGCCATGAACCTGACCATGGATCGGTTGGGGCGAGGGGGAGAAGCACCTGGTTTGCGCGCGGCGCGGGCTGTTCTGAACAGAATGCAGCCAGAAAATGCTTGATCACGCGCTGTTCGCCGTTTCGGCCGGGATCGCAGTGATTTCCACCAATCTTGACAATCTGGCTGTCTTGTTGGGCTTGATCCTGGTGATGGACCAGCGCCGCGCGCTCGTGGGCTTTGCGGTCGCTCAGACAATTGTACTTTCCCTGGCCATGACCGTGGCTGTGGGCCTGAACCAAAGCGGTCTTCCGTTTTGGATCGGCTACCTTGGCCTTGTCCCATTGGTGTTTGGCTTGCGCGGTATCTGGCGGCAATTTCGCAACGCGGAAACTGAAAACACAGAGTCAAAAGGGGCCGTGACCTCAGTGGTGACGCTGTTTCTGAGCCTCTCGATAGACAGTTTCGCGGTTATGACCCCTCTGCTGGCGGACTCGGCGCCTTCTTATCGTGTTGTTGCGTTGGTTGGCGCTGTCACTGCGGCCGCGGGTCTGGTCGTAGTAGCGGCATGGGGGGCACCCTACGCCAAAAGCCTTGGACCTCGCGTTGCCCGTTTGGATCGGATCGCTCCATATATCATGGTCTGCGTCGGGCTCTATATTCTCTTCAACTCTCCCACCGACATGCTGTGACCGCACCGAGAGAGCACTTTGTCTCGCACATGTGATCTCTATTCGGCTGTTGCAGTGATGCAGGTCCGAGGTATCGTCACCCGAAAAAGGAGCTTTCGACATGACCCGCATTCCCCCTTTGTCGGATCAGGAAATGACAGTCGACGCGCGCGCGTCCCACGCAGCATTGGGCGCGTATGGTCCGTTTGACAACTGGGCCCGCGTAGCGGCGTATTGCCCTCCGGTTCTGAACCATGTCACGGGAATGCTGACAACCCTGCGAGAGCAGGAGAACCTGCCGCGCCGTGCGTTGGAGCTGGCTATGGTGACGGTTTCGAAACTGAATGCCTGCGATTATTGCGTCTCGCATCACACACCGCTGCTGACGGTGGCGGGTCTCAGCCCCGAAGGTGCGGCGCGTCTGCCAGACGTCGCAGATCATCCGGAACTCGATGCCTGTGACAAGGCAGTCGTTCGCTATGCCGAAGCCGTGACGATCCGGTCGGGCCGTATGCGGGACGCTGAAGTGGCGGATCTGAGGGAATGGTTCACGGATGCTCAGATCGTCGAGCTGACCTGGCGCATCGCCTTGTGCGGTGCGTTCAATCGGTTCAACGATGCATTGCAGATTCAGATCGAATCCGAGGTCAAACCGGTTTCAGCTTAATACCCACGCCAGATCCAGCCGCCGCCGAATACGCGGCTGTCTTCACTTGCGTAGAACACACAGGCCTGCCCTGGCGAGATGCCTTCCTCGGGGGTCAGCAGTTCGACCTCGGCCGTTGTGTCCGACAGCGGCCGAAGGATTGCCTCGCGCGGCGGGTGGGTCGAACGGACTTTGACGGATAGATGCCATTCATCGCGTGACGTGAAGGGTTCGTCGCCCAGCCAGTTGATCTCGCGCACCGGAACGACGCGCGTTGCCAGCATCTCTTTCGGGCCCACTACGACCTGCTTTTTGTCAACGTCCAGTTTGACGACGTAAAGCGGCTCGCTGAGGCCGCCGATGCCAAGACCGCGACGTTGCCCGATCGTATAGTGGATTACACCGTTGTGCTGCGCCAGAACGCGGCCATCCGCGTGAACGATCTCGCCGGGTTCCGCGGCTCCGGGGCGTAGTTTTTCGATGACGCTGGCATAGTTGCCGTCGGGCACGAAGCAAATATCCTGACTGTCAGGCTTGTCTGCTACAGACAGCCCATATTGTGCAGCCATTTCACGGGTTGCATCTTTTGACGGCAGGTGGCCCAGCGGGAAGCGCAGGAAGTTCAGTTGCTCCGGCGTGGTCGAGAACAGGAAATAGGACTGATCGCGATTGGCGTCTTCGGCGCTATGCAGTTCCGGACCGTTGGCGCCCATCTTGCGCTGAATGTAGTGGCCGGTGGCCATGCAGTCTGCCTCAAGATCCTTGGCGGTTTCCAGAAGATCCTTGAATTTCACCCGCTCGTTGCAGCGGATGCAGGGAACTGGCGTTGCACCTGCTAAATAACTGTCGGCGAACTCGTCGATCACGGCATCCTTAAAGATGTTCTCGTAATCCAGAACGTAATGTGGAAATCCACGCTCTTCCGCCACTCGGCGCGCATCATGAATATCGATTCCTGCGCAACAGGCACCTTTCTTGGCCAACGCCGCGCCGTGGTCATAAAGCTGCAACGTCACACCGACCACATCATAGCCCTGATCGGCCAGATAGGCCGCGACAACGGAACTGTCGACGCCCCCCGACATCGCCACAACGACCCGCGTCTCCGAGGGCGGTTTGGCAAAGCCAAGCGAGTTCAGCGGGGTCTCGGTATCGAGGGCCATTGCAGCTTCCAGTCAGGGTTAAGAAAGACCGGCAGAATATAAGAAAATTCTACACACTCTCAAGGGGCGGTTTCACGCGACCTTAAGTAGGCTGGTGTCAGCTTTGGTGCAGCAAGAAGGGTAAAGCGATGTATTTGCACAAAGTTGAAGGGCCAAGGTCTGTTGCTCTGCCGGATGGATCTATTTTGACGCATGCCGATCTGCCGCCCGCAAACACAAGGCGATGGGTGGCGTCACGCAAGATTCTTGTCGTGCGTGGAGTACTTTACGGTTTGATCAGCCTGTCGGAAGCAAAAAGGAAATACGGCATCAGCGACGAAGAGTTCAACGGTTGGGTGTCGTTGGTCGCAGAGCACGGCGTTGAGGCATTGAAAGCGACGGCGCTAAAAAAGTATCGACAACCTAAAGGCGAGTGTGAATAAATAATTCAACGGTAATGTCAGATTAACCATTCTTGGTCAGGTTTAATTTTAATTGGAATTATTGACCCGAATTGGAGCAGTGAAAAATGCGCATACTTCTTGTCGAGGATGATCCGACCACGTCCAAAAGCATCGAACTGATGCTGACGCATGCGAACCTGAACGTCTACGCGACGGATCTTGGCGAAGAAGGAATCGATCTGGCGAAACTCTATGATTACGACCTGATATTGCTGGATCTGAACCTGCCGGACATGAACGGGCATGAGGTTCTGCGCCAGTTGCGGATCGCCAGGGTGGAAACGCCGATTCTGATTCTGTCCGGTGCTGATGATACTGAAAGCAAGATCAAAGGCTTTGGATTTGGTGCGGATGATTATCTGACAAAGCCCTTCCATCGCGAAGAACTGGTGGCGCGCATTCATGCCATTATCCGCCGTTCCAAAGGGCATTCGCAATCGATCATTCACACAGGGCGTGTAGCAGCGAATCTTGATGCCAAAACCGTCGAAGTGGATGGTAAGACCGTGCATTTGACCGGCAAGGAATACCAGATGCTCGAGTTGCTCAGCCTGCGTAAGGGGACGACTCTGACGAAGGAAATGTTTCTGAATCACCTCTATGGCGGCATGGATGAACCCGAACTGAAAATCATTGACGTGTTCATCTGCAAGCTGCGCAAAAAGCTAAGCAATGCAACCAGAGGAGAGAACTACATCGAAACCGTTTGGGGCCGCGGTTATGTTCTGCGAGATCCGCAAAACAACTCGCTGGACGAAACACGGATGGCAGTCGGTCTCTGATTTGAAACACCAGTGCCGCCGGTGGTCCAGGGCGGCACATTGCACTCACGGCTCAGCACGTCTGGACCTGGCCATGGCCTCGCCCTATCACTGAGGTCCAAGTACGCGTGACAGGGCGAGGCCATGAGCAACTTAACTTCCATATCCGAGCTGACAGAAGATGAGGCACGTGCCGAGCTTGCACGTCTGGCCGAACTGTTGTCGAAAGCAAATACGCTGTATCACACGGCTGACGCGCCTGACATGTCGGATGCGGAGTATGATGCTCTCAAGCGTCGCAATGCTGAAATAGAAACGCGCTTCCCCTATCTCAAGCGTTCCGACAGCCCGACGGATCAAGTGGGTGCAAAGCCTGCTGACGGTTTTTCGAAGGTGACGCACGCCGTGCGCATGATGTCGCTGGGCAATGCTTTCGATGATGAGGACGTGGCAGATTTCGACAGATCGATCCGGAAATATCTGGGCCTTGGCTTCGGGGAAAGCCTTGCCTACACAGCCGAACCTAAGATTGATGGCCTGTCGCTGTCATTGCGTTACGAAAAAGGACAGCTTGTTCAGGCTGCGACGCGTGGAGATGGTGAAGTCGGTGAAAATGTAACGGCCAATGCCCGCACGGTCTCCGATATCCCGCAGCACCTGCAAAACGCACCCGAGGTTCTGGAAGTCAGGGGTGAGGTTTACATGTCTCATGCGGATTTCGAGGCGTTGAACGCGCGGCAAGCAGAGCGTGGTGGCAAACCCTTTGCCAATCCGCGCAACGCGGCGGCGGGGTCTTTGCGACAACTGGATTCGGAAATCACACGCTCGCGCCCGTTGCGTTTATTCGCTTATGCCTGGGGAGAGGTTTCGGAACCATTGGCCGGCTCGCAGATGGGGGCGATCGAGCGGCTTAAATCACTTGGGTTTTCGACGAATCCGCTGACCCGTCTGTGCGCAACGACGCACGAGATATTGGAGCATTATCGCAATATTGAAGCCCAACGTTCCACCTTGGGCTATGACATTGATGGGGTTGTCTACAAGGTGAATGATCTGTCGCTTCAGGCGCGTTTGGGGTTTCGCTCAACCACACCGCGATGGGCGATTGCACACAAGTTTCCAGCCGAACTGGCCTGGACACGGTTGGAGGCGATCGACATTCAGGTCGGTCGCACAGGCGCGCTTAGCCCGGTCGCACGGTTGCATCCAGTGACGGTGGGCGGTGTTGTTGTTTCCAACGCCACTTTGCACAACGAAGACTATATCGCGGGACGTGATGCCAAGGGCGGCACGATCCGCGATGGCAAGGATATTCGTGTCGGTGACTGGGTTCAGGTTTATCGCGCCGGGGACGTGATTCCGAAGCTGTCTGATGTTGATTTGTCCAAGCGTTCACCTGGTTCGCAAACCTTTGCCTTTCCAACGCTCTGTCCGGAATGTCATAGCGAGGCGATCCGCGAAGAAGGCGACGCAGTCCGCCGCTGCACCGGTGGCTTGATTTGCCCCGCGCAGGCCGTTGAGAAACTGAAGCATTTCGTCTCGCGCAAAGCGTTTGATATTGAAGGCCTTGGCGCGAAACAGATCGAGATGTTCTATGATGATCCGATCCTTCCGATTAAAACTCCGACGGATATCTTTACATTGGAACAGCGTGACAAGGGCAATTTGGCTCGGCTGAAGAACCGGGATGGGTGGGGGGGAACCTCAGCTAGAAATCTGTTCACCGCGATCGACGAAAAGCGAACCATTCCGTTTGCGCGCCTGTTGTTTGCTTTGGGTATCCGACATGTGGGTGAAGTCGGAGCGCGTGATCTGGCGCAGTATTACCGCGATTGGGAGACCCTGACACAAGCCCTGGACGCCGCGCACCCGGCAGCTCTGGCGCAACGGCAAGCGGATGAGGCGGAAGATGCCGAACGGGCGGCCGCGCTGGCAGAAGGTCGTCGGGCGCGGGTCAAGGAAGCGCGGGATGCGGCCATCACCGCGGCGTGTGTTCCGCCGGATGCCAATGCCGCCTGGGCGGAATTGATCGGAATCGATGGAATTGGTGCAACACTTGGTCTGTCTCTGTCCGATGCGTTTTCGAACGTGGAAGAAAGACGCGCCTTCGATACATTGCGCAAGGAATTGACAATAATCGCACCTGATGCACCGGCATCAGACAGCCCAGTGGCAGGAAAGACGGTTGTGTTCACCGGGACGCTGGAAAAGATGACGCGCGCCGAAGCCAAGGCGCGGGCCGAGGCGTTGGGTGCGAAGGTGTCAGGTTCCGTCAGCAAGAAAACCGATATTCTGGTCGCCGGTCCCGGTGCGGGTTCGAAAGCCAAGAAGGCGGCAGAGCTGAGTATCGAAACCCTGGATGAGGACGGCTGGTTACAGCTGATCGAAGGCGCATGAGCGGGAGGCCGGAACAGCTATTCCCGCTGTTTGCGGGGCTGGAAACACTCGACGGCGTTGGCCCCAAAACCGCGCAAGCCCTGGAACTGGCCGGTATTGAGAGCCCACGCGACGTTCTGTTCGGCCTGCCCTATGCCGTTGTAGATCGACGCCGGCGAGAGACGATTCAGGGCGTCGATCTGCCCGCCACGTTGACCGTCGAAGTGACGGTCGGTCCACACAGGCCGCCTCGAAACAAGGGTGGGGCATACCGCATTCATGTCGAAGACAGTCAGTCTGATTTTCAGTTGGTTTTCTTTCACGCGCGCGGGGACTATCTGAAAAAAATGCTGCCTCAGGGTTCGCGCCGTGTGGTTTCGGGCAAGCTGGAGCTGTTCGATGGCATGGCTCAGATGGTGCATCCGGATCATATGTTGCCCGTCGAGCAAGCCAGTGAGATCCCAGAGTTCGAACCGGTTTACCATCTGACACAGGGGCTGACCCAGAAGACGGCGTTCAAGGCCAGCCGCAGTGCTCTGGCGCGGGCGCCGGAGCTGGCGGAATGGATCGACCCTGCGCAGATGGCACAGCAAAACTGGCCGGATTGGATCTCTGCAATTCGTGCTGGTCACAATCCTCAAGGGGCTGATGATGTCTCTCCGTTTGCGCCCGCACGTCAGCGTCTGGCCTATGACGAGCTGTTCGCGCATCAGATGACGCTGGCTCTGGCGCGTCAGCGAGATCGGAAATCCCGTGGTGTCGTCAGCGTAGGGACAGGCGCGTTGCAATCCAAGGTTTTGGCCAGTCTTCCTTATCGTCCGACCAGCGCGCAAAGCCGCGCGATCGAGGAAATCGCGGCCGATATGGCATCGGACGCCCGCATGAACCGATTGTTGCAGGGTGACGTGGGGGCCGGCAAGACGTTGGTGGCTTTCATGGCCCTTCTGATTGCAGTCGAGGCCGGAGGGCAGGGTGTGATGATGGCCCCGACCGAGATCCTCGCGCGCCAGCATCTTGAAGGGTTACGCCCGCTGGCGGAAGAGGCCGGAGTGGTGCTGGAACTGCTCACCGGGCGAGACAAGGGCGCAGAGCGGCGCGCCAAGCTTGAGGCTTTAAAAGATGGCAACACTCAAATTCTGGTCGGCACCCATGCCGTGTTTCAGAGTGATGTTGAATTCAAAGCGCTGCGATTGGCTATCGTTGACGAACAGCACCGGTTTGGTGTGCGCCAGAGGATGGAATTGTCGGAAAAAGGGCAGGGTGCGGACGTATTGGTGATGACTGCCACACCTATTCCACGCAGTCTGGCGCTGGCCCAATATGGCGACATGGACGTCTCTGTGCTGGACGAAAAGCCGCCGGGGCGCAAACCTATCAAGACAGCGATTGTCAGCACGGAGCGCATGGATGAGGTCGTATCCCATCTGCGTCGCGCGATTGAAGAGGGGCGGCAGTGCTATTGGGTCTGCCCCTTGGTCGATGAATCCGAGGTTTCGGACCTGACGGCTGCTGAAGAACGATTCAAGCGCTTGCGTGCTATATTGGGCGAAGGTGTGGTCGGGCTGGTTCATGGGCAAATGCCGGCGGCCGAAAAAGACGCGGCAATGTCTGCATTCCAGAATGGGGCCACCAAGGTTCTTGTGGCCACGACCGTCATTGAAGTGGGGGTCAACGTGCCCAATGCCACGATCATGGTCATTGAACGGGCCGAGATCTTTGGTCTGGCCCAACTACATCAACTGCGCGGTCGCGTGGGGCGTGGTGACGCGGAATCGACATGTCTGCTGATGTACCAACCGCCGCTCAGCGAGGGGGGACGTAAGCGATTGGAGGTTCTTCGAGAGACTGAAGACGGGTTTCGTATCTCTGAAACCGATCTGGAAATGCGTGGTGCGGGGGATCTGATCGGAACCGCACAGTCCGGTCTGCCCAAGTTCCGCATTGCTGATCTTGAGCGTCAGGCCGGATTGATGGCTATAGCCCAATCCGATGCCCGGGCGGTGCTGAATGCGGACCCCGAGCTGACCTCAGACCGGGGCCGCGCGGCGCGTATGCTTTTGTGGCTGATGAAGCAGGATCAGGCGATCCGTTTGATTTCAGTAGGTTAGACGAAAAGTTCCAAAAAGTTCACAAATGTTCTCAAAAAGTTCTTTACCGACTCGGGCAAATATGAGAACAAAAGGTCAACAAAGGATTAAAACTCTGACCGGAGGTGACCCTATGCTGACCCAGATCAAGACTGTATTCAGCCGCTCGCAATCGACTATCCTGCAGGATGCAGTGGGCGTGATGTCTCTGGTCGTGATCCTGATGGTCGCCCTGCACCTTCCGGTTGGATTCTAAGCCTTTCTGCCTGCGATCTCGTGCCGAAAAAATCGCGCTGTCATCCCCATTTCAGTCAAGGGTGACCTGCCTGTCCCAAACCCCTTGAGGGGCCATGCCTCGGCCCCGTGCGGTAATCCGGACCCCACGCGAGACACGCAATGCCTGCCGCCGCCCTTTCGCCCGGAAGGTGCGGCGGCCTTTTTACAACTGTCCGGTTTTGAAAATCTCAAGCAATGCGGACAGGACGGAATTGACCGCGACAGAGGCCAGGATCATCCCCATGATACGGCTGATGATCGCCGCTCCTGAGTGGCCAATCAGGCGAATGATCGGTTCCGCCAAGAGCATGAGAACAAAGGCAACAACCAGAACCGAAAGCATGACCAGCGCGGTAATCCCTTGATCTGCTGCACTATATCGATGGTTGTCTGTCAGGATGACGACGGCCAGCATCGCCCCGGGTGAGGCCAGAGACGGAACGGCAAGAGGGAAGATTGCTGGGTTTTGCTTGTGATACTTGTCTTCCTGATCCTCTTCGGCCTGACGTTGTTCAAGTTCCTGTTTGCTCTCGCCGAAGATCATCGTCAGTGCAAAAAGAAACAGTATGATACCCCCAGCCACCTGAAACGAATTCAGACCGATATCCAGCGCTTCGATCAGCAATTGCCCGAACACAAGAAAAAACAGCAAAACGCCTGCGCTTATCAGGGCGGCTAACAGGGCCGTTTTCCGCCGGGCCGCAGCAGTAAGACCGGCGGTGACGGCGATAAAAACCGGAATTGTGCCAATCGGGTCAATGACGACCCAAAGCGTCACAAAATGCTCAAGCAGATTATTCAATACCCATCCCTCCTTAAATCTGTACGGAAGGTAAACGGGTTTGTCTCAAATAGCTACAATCAGGCGCAATGTGCCTGTTCCGCCTGCGCCATGGCTTCCGCAGTGGCGTCCAGCGCCAGCAGGATTGAAGCATGGCGGTTCTTATAGTCCCGCGCCGGCATCAGAACCTTGAGACCGTCGAAGGGCGCGTCCGGAGCGGGGCCATCCTTTTTCAACATCGCAGCAAGCTGATCGCGCGCCGCTTCGACCTGTGCACGCGTCGCGCCAATGATTGCGTCGCCAACCAACGAAGCGGACGCCTGACCCAACGCACAGGCCTTCACGTCCTGTCCAAAGGCACTGACGCGACCATCCTGAACGTTCAGATCAACCGTCACTGTAGAGCCGCATAGAGGCGCGCGTTTCTTGACTGTTGCATCCGGGTTTTCCAGCCGATCCAGATGCGGGATGTCCGCCGCCAGCGCCAGAATGCGTCCGGAATACAGCTTAATCAGGTCGTTCTCGCCGCTCATGGCTTTCCCTCGTCGTGTGTTCCTCATACATAGTGACCAGCCAACCGGATGCAAAAGGTTTTTGTCATGTCTGACCCCGTCGCGTTTGATCCATCTACTCTTAAATATAACGAGGCGGGACTGATTCCGGCAATTGCGCAGGATGAGGTGTCGGGTGAAGTTCTGATGATGGCATGGATGAATGCGCAGGCCATTGAAAAGACATTGGAAACGGGCAGGGTGACCTATTGGTCACGCTCGCGTCAGTCTTTCTGGATCAAGGGCGAAACCTCAGGTCATGTGCAGAAACTGGTGGACTTCCGCATCGATTGTGACCGCGATTGCCTGTTGGTTCTGGTGCGTCAAACCGGTGCTGCCTGTCACACCAACCGCCGGACGTGCTTTTATACCGCGGTGCGGGACGGGACCGAAACCGAACTGATGGCTCCGATGGAGTAACGTAGCAAGATCAAAGCCCCACCATATGGCGGATGTCAGCCGGGCTGGCACCTTCGGCCCGATATTTAGAGATCGCACGTGCGTCGTCCCGTTTGGCCAGTCGTTTGCCCGCGTCATCGCGGATCAGATCGTGGTGGAAATACTCGGGTGTAGGCAGGTTCAACAGCGCCTGAAGCAGAACATGAATGCGGGTGGCTTCGAACAGATCCCGACCGCGAACCACACGGGTGATCCCTTGAGCTGCGTCGTCAAGAACGACGGACAAATGGTAGGACGTACCCATGTCACGACGGGAAAGTACAACATCGCCGATATTTGTTGCCATTTCATCCTGGGTGAATGTGACAGTTCCTGTTTCGCCATCGGG
This sequence comes from Ruegeria sp. YTSB088, assembly GCF_059609825.1. NCBI lineage: Bacteria > Pseudomonadati > Pseudomonadota > Alphaproteobacteria > Rhodobacterales > Roseobacteraceae > Ruegeria > Ruegeria sp. YTSB088. The sequence goes on from NZ_JBXWMM010000001.1 coordinate 486,324, forward strand.
ACCTGAGCCCAGTTCCGAGAATTGGAATTTGGCAGGATCGCGGATTGCTCGACAGGCTTTGGCAACGTCCAGTCGCAGCGCCTGGTTTCGCGGATGATGGATTCGGCTTAAGTCTCTGGTTTGATTAGCATTTCGACATGTTCCGGGATATACTATTCCATCTGGTCCAAGCAAGGGCGCGCCTTCTTGGGGGGCGCTTGCGGCGGCAGCAATATCTTTGCGGTTACAGACGCAGGGATACAGAAGACCCCTTTTCCACAACCGATCCAACGCTCGATCATAGATACTCAGCCGATCTGATTGACGCAAAACCGGTTTCGGCCAGATCAGCCCCAACCATTTGAGGTCATCGTAGATCTGATCCTCCCAATGTCGACGCGAGCGGGACTGATCGATATCTTCGATGCGCAGCAAGAACTGTCCATTTTCGGATCTGGCCATGTCGCTGGCGATCATCGCAGAATAGGCGTGCCCAAGGTGAAGTGGACCGGTCGGGGATGGCGCGAAACGCGTTTCGAAAGTCACGCTTTTTCTAATACATACACGTCAGAGTTAAGGTTGATACCGGGCAAGTGTGGCCCGTATTCACGAAATAGAAAACGTGCTGCCCCCATGTCGACCCAATCCGTCAGTCGGCAGGTGAATTTGTGATCTGCCAGCGCATGATCGTTCAAGGAATACGCAAGCAACCCACCTTTGGGCAAGGCGTGCATCAACAGGTCGAATGTCTCGGGTGGCGCCGCGCCCTGGCCGATGACACCAATGGCCGTGATCACCGAATACGCGTCGCGCCTGAGCAGGGCTGGCTTGGTGATGTCAAAACCGGTCAGGGTTCGGTAAAAACCCTTGGCCTCTGCCTCTTCCAGCATTTTGGGGGTAGGATCGATACCATCGATGACTTCAAATCCCGCCGCCCGCAAGGCGAGACCGGAAAGCCCGGTTCCACAGCCGAAATCCAGAATTGGCGTTTGGCGGTGAGGGTGGAATTTCCACAAAGCCGCGGCCACCCGCCCCGGGGTTGCATATCCCTGTTCCGCGACCTCTTTTTCGTAGGTCGCAGCCCAGTTCTGATAGTGCGTTTCAGTGTCTTTGGGCGTGTCGAGATTGTAGGTGTTGTCCAGGAACTTGTCGCTCATCCCGGCATGCTAGGCCGATAGCATGTCGCGCGTCCAGTCAGCATTGGTCCAACCATGTTTGCCATTCTGCCTTGGCGCGATCGGTATAGGCTTTGTACCGGTCCTTCCGGCCCCGCCGCCCGCCTTTCAGGCCGTCGACAGGGCGGAACAGGCCGAAGTTTACGTTCATCGGTTGAAACGTCTTGGCTTCGGCCCCTCCGGTAATGTGATGGATCAACGCACCCATTGCACTGTCTTTGGGTACTTCGGGCAATTCACGCCCCAGTATTTCCGCGGCGGCCGTGCGACCGGCAAGCAATCCCATCGCGGCACTTTCAACATAACCTTCGACGCCCGTAATCTGGCCGGCAAAGCGGATGTTGGGCTTGGATTTCAACCGCATCTGTGCATCGAGCAGGGTGGGAGAGTTGATGAACGTGTTGCGGTGAATACCGCCGAGACGAGCAAAACTGGCGTTTTCCAGACCGGGGATCATGCGGAACACGTCGGTCTGGGCTCCGTATTTCATCTTGGTCTGAAACCCTACGATGTTGAACAATGTGCCCAATGCGTTATCGCGCCGCAACTGAACCACGGCATGGGGTTTGACATCAGGCGCATGAGGATTTGTCAGTCCTACCGGCTTCATCGGACCGTGGCGCAAGGTCTCGCGTCCGCGTTCGGCCATGACTTCAATTGGAAGACAGCCATCAAAATAACCTGCAGTTTCACCCTCGTGAAACTCGGTTTTGTCCGCAGCCAGAAGGGCGTCTATGAAAGCTTCGTATTGATCACGGTCCATCGGGCAGTTCAGATAAGCCGTGCGTTCTTCCTCGGTCTCACCTTTGTCGTACCGGGATTGCATCCAAGCTTTGCTCATGTCGATGCTGTCGGCGTAGACAATCGGCGCGATTGCATCGAAAAATGCCAGCGCGTCAGATCCTGTCTCGGCCCGGATTGCTTCCCCCAGTGCAGGTGAGGTCAACGGACCGGTCGCAAAGATCCACTGTCCATCGTCGGGAAGGGCGGTCACTTCTTCGTCGGTAACCGTCACACGCGGATGTGAGCGGAGTTTTGCGGTGACATCTTCGGCAAAGGGATCGCGGTCCACGGCGAGTGCACCACCGGCTGGCAGGCGATGTGCATGGGCTGTGGTCATGATCAACCCATTGGCGGCACGCATTTCCCAGTGCAGCAGACCCACGGCATTTTGTTCATCGTCATCTGATCGGAAAGAGTTTGAACACACCATTTCCGCCAGGTTTCCGGTCTGATGTGCAAAAGTGCCAACAGTGGGGCGCATTTCATGAATGATCACGTCAACGCCCATTTCAGCGGCTTGCCAGGCCGCTTCGGACCCGGCCATTCCACCGCCAACGATATGCAAAACTTGTGTCATGTGCAGCCACATAGGGCACCGCACACACAGGCGCAACTGCCGTATTTTTTATGACTGTTTCAGTGGGAGGGTCTTGGGGTCGCCGCTGCGGGAATGTCAGCGCTGGTGAGAGAGACCAGCTGGAGGGACCTTCCGCCCACGGCGACCCAAAAGTGTACTGAGGCCTTAGCCTCGACCCAGCTTTGCCACAGAGTTGCCCTTTTGGAAAGTGCTAAAATGAAAACAGTGGCAAAAAATGTTCAAAACAATTGCGTCATTGGGTCCAATTCGGGGGGCGCTTTTCAATAAAGGCGGAAATGCCTTCTTCTGTATCGCGGTACAACATATTCTGCGCCATTGCGTCTCCGGTATAGTCATAAGCCTGATCCAAAGGCATTTGCAGCTGTTGATAGAACGCTTCTTTCCCGATCTTCACGGCCACGCCAAGCTTGGATGCGACCAGTTCCGCCAGCCCGTTGGCTTCTTGTTCCAGCAGCGTTTCCGGAACGACACGATTTACCAGACCCAACTCGGCGGCGCGTTCCGCTGAGATGAACTCGCCGGTGGTCAGCATTTCAAAGGCCTGCTTTCTGGGAATATTTCGGCTGAGCGCCACCATCGGCGTGGAACAGAAAAGGCCGATATTGACTCCGTTGACGCCAAACCGTGTCCCTTCCGCAGCCACCGCCATGTCACAGGTTGCAACCAACTGACACCCGGCTGCGGTCGCAATGCCATGGACTTGCGCGATAACAGGTTGAGGCAGGGATTGGATGGACATCATCATCCGGGCGCAGCGGGAAAAGAGGTCCTGAAAGTATGTCTTGCCGCCATCTTCTGATTGGCGTCCGGCGGTCATCTGTTTCAGATCATGCCCGGCACAAAACGCCTTTCCTGCCCCCGACAAGACCACGGCTCGGATCGAGCTGTCCTCGCGCAGTGCATCAAGTTCGGCCTGCAATGCAGCCAGCATCTCATCACTCAGCGCGTTCAGCCGGTCCGGTGCATTCATCTTAAGTCTTGCAACCGCGCCAGTGTCGTTACGTTCCAGAATTGTCATCTTGCCCTCCGATCCCAAGTTGGGCCAACTCTAGGTCGGCAAGAGCAGGAGGGGAAGTATGGCTTTAGAAATGAACCGGGACGAACTGTCACAATACCTCAAAGAGGTGTTCCCTCAGGTGCGCAAGGATTTCGTCGTCGAAGACTTGACCGAAGACACAATCACCATGCGCCTTGTGGTTCAGGACCAACACCTGCGCCCCGGAGGCACGGTATCAGGCCCGTCCATGTTCGGGCTGGCCGATGTCAGTGTCTATGCGATGGTTCTTGCGCGTAAGGGGCGTCAGTCATTGGCCGTTACAACGAACAGCTCCTTTGATTTCCTGCGCAAACCGGAAGGCGGCGCCGATATGATTGCGACCTGTCGTCTGTTGAAGCTAGGAAAAACACTGGCCGTTGGGGATGTGCTTTTGTACTCGGATGGCGGCGATCTTCCGGTTGCGCGGGCAACGATGACCTATTCCCTGCCGCCAGCAGGGTCCGCTGCCGCGAATTTCGGATAAAAAAGGCCGGGGACAGGCCCCGGCCCAGGAAGAGGTCCCAATAATTGGGACTGGGGATCAGTCAAGGCTGCCAGAAAAAGCGCTTTGTTTCCCGGCCGGCCTGATGGCGGGTCAGCCCGACGTCCTGCAGCAAACGGTCATCCAGATAGCCCAGATTGACACGACTGCGGCGACGGCGTTCCCATTGAGTGACCGCCGCCGCAAACCGCACGGCCAGAGCAGCGAGCAGAGGCAGCCGTGGGCTGTCGTTCAGCAGCAGAAGGGCGGGGGTGTGCATTGTGCGTGTCATCTCAGAAATCCTTTCAAATTGTATTGACACAAAACAGTACCATTTGGTACATGGGTTTGATACATTCAGAATTGTGTCAAAGGCAAAGGAAGAATTGTAATGGATACAATTTGGCCGGACGCTCTGCCAAAATCCAAGGGTCCCAAATATACATTGGTTGCTGACGCGATACGGAAAGCTATTGATGACAAGACATTGGATGTCGGTGCTAAGCTTCCCCCGGTGCGCGAACTGGCTTACCGGTTGCAAATCACACCTGGTACAGTCGCACGGGCCTACACGATCCTGACCGATGAGGGCTTGCTCCACGCCGAGGTTGGGCGTGGTACATTTGTAGCCCCGCCAAAATCTCCGATTCTGGACGATGTCTGGGCCAGGCAACTGTATATGAAGGATGACAAATACAACGCCAATGTCAGTTTGTTCAGCCCACGCCTGCCGGATGCAGGGCAGGTCGCGCTTATCCGGGAATGCCTGCAAAAGGTTGCGCAAGCTGACCCTGGGCTTTTTCTGAATTACCCCACGCGGGACGCATACAAACCCATGAGGCAATCAGTTGTGGATTGGTTGTCAGATTTGCCACTGGGTCCGCTCTCACATGATGACATCGTTTTGACCCATGGCGGCCAGAACGGATTGTGTCTGGTGTTTCAGACCATCCTACGCGGACCCAGACCGATTGTGCTGGTCGAAGACCTCTCTTACGCCGGGTTTCGCCGGGCAGGGGAGTTGATGCGCGCCGAAGTCATCGGAATCAAAATGGACAAATGGGGCATTGATCCTGCGTCCATGGAGCATGTTTTGCGACAAACCAATGCTCAGGCCATCTGTGTTTCGCCAGAGGTCCAAAACCCCACCGGGGTTCACACGCCGCTGGAACGCCGGAAAGAGGTGGTGGACGTCGCGCGGCGTTTCGACCTTCAAATCATAGAAGACGATTGCTATCGCATGGGAGAGGCGCGAGAACCTAGTTATCGTGCGCTTGCTCCGGAACGCGGATGGCACGTTTCATCAATTTCAAAGATCCTCACCCCGGCTTTACGCGTGGGTTTTGCCATTGCCCCAAAGGATCGCAGCGTTGATCTGCGTCGATCTGCCGAATATGGATATTTTGGCCTTGCCCAGCCGCTGGCCGAGCTCACGCGGTTGCTGCTGTCGGATCCGCGTACCCGTCAAATTGCCCAGGATGTACGCAAGCGGATGGGCGACTACGTTCGGATCACTGTCAATGCGCTGGGGGGGTTTGATCTGAACTGGGCTCCGGACGTGCCCTTTGTCTGGCTGAACCTGCCGTCAGGTTGGCGCTCTGCTGCGTTCAGCCGTGCGGCAGAACGGGAAGGTATTCAACTCAGATCGGCGGATGAATTTGCCCTGCGCGATGGACGTGCGCCAAACGCAGTACGCATCGCAATGAATGGGCATGTTTCGCTGGAACGGTTCGAGGATGCAATGCTGAGGTTGCGCGCTTTGCTGGACAATCCGCCTGAACAGATCAGCGTCTAGCATTCAGGTCAGCGGGGGCGGATCGCCAAAGAATCCGGCCAGATGGGTGATCTTTCCATCTTCGTCCAATCGAATGAAATCATGCCCGGCCACCATGATTGCGCCGTCGGGCGCCACCATATGCCACGTGAAGTGAACGACATCGTGGTGCGAAACCGGACTGCTGGTGATTTCGACGCGCCCATTCGAGCTTTCAAGAATCTCTCCGATATGAGCATTCAACCGCTCACGCCCCGAAACATCAGCTGTTGGATCCACATATCGACCGTTTTCCGCAAAACAATGCGCCAAGAACTCAAGCCGTTTTCGCGAGGATTTTTCCTGCCAGGCGGCACCGTAGCTTTCAATTGTGTGCATTAAATCCTGCATGCAACTCTCCGTGGCTTGACGCGATAAAGTCTAATCTAGTTTATCAGAGTGTTGAAATTGGGAGAATTCCAATTCAATAATATGGGGTAAAATAATACCTATTTTGCAAGTTGTTGTTTTGATTATATTTAATTAGCATTGGGTCGCTTGACGTGGCAATCATGGGTGTCTAGATACGCATCCATCGAATTCGGGCCGCTCCGCTGGGGCGGTCTTTCACATCAAACAGGACTATCCTGCCATGAAAACCTTTTCTGCAACACCTGCAGACATCGACAAGAAATGGATCCTGATCGACGCCGAGGGCGTTGTTCTGGGTCGTCTTGCCTCGATCGTCGCCATGCGCCTGCGTGGCAAGCACAAAGCGTCGTTCACCCCGAACATGGACATGGGCGACAACGTCATCGTGATCAACGCTGACAAAATCCAGATGACCGGCAAGAAGCGCGAAGAAAACTTCTACTGGCACACGGGTCATCCGGGTGGCATCAAGTCGCGGACCAAGCAGCAGATCCTCGAAGGCAAACACCCTGAGCGCGTCGTGACCCAAGCCGTCAAACGCATGCTGCCGGGCAACCGCCTGTCGCGTCAGATTATGACCAACCTGCGCGTTTATGCCGGTGCCGAGCATCCCCATGAGGCGCAAGCGCCCGAAGTTCTGGATGTTGCATCCATGAACAAGAAAAACACCCGGAGCTAATGACCATGGCTGATCAGATCAATACTCTCGAAGAGCTGGGCGCCGTCGCAGGCGTTGAGGTTGTGGCCGAAGAAGTCATCGTGCGTGAACCCGTACGTGACGAGCTGGGTCGTTCGTATGCCACCGGCAAGCGTAAAGACGCTGTTGCCCGCGTCTGGATCAAACCCGGCTCCGGCAAGGTTACCGTAAATGGCAAAGACCAGGACAAGTATTTTGCACGTCCCGTTCTGCAACTGATCCTGCGCCAGCCGTTCCAGGTTGCTGGTGTTGAAGGTGAGTTCGACGTCGTTGCAACCGTCAAAGGCGGTGGCCTGACCGGTCAGGCCGGTGCGGTCAAGCACGGCATCTCGAAAGCGCTGCAACTGTACGATCCCAACCTGCGTGGCGCTCTGAAAGCGGCCGGCTTCCTGACCCGTGACAGCCGCGTTGTGGAACGTAAGAAATTCGGTAAGCGCAAAGCCCGCCGTTCCTTCCAGTTCTCCAAGCGTTAATTCGCCGGGAAAACCCAATAAGAAAGGGCTCGCACATGCGAGCCCTTTTTTGCTTTGCTTTGTCTGTAAAACTATTCTTCGTAAACAAGTTTCCACGCGCCGTTTTCAACGACATTGACGAAAACTGTATCCGCCCCCTGGTGATCGTCCGGGCCATAGGAAATATGGTTGCCGACCAGGTCATCCTGATAGTCCAGTGACTCCATCGCTTCGATAAAGCTGTCATGCGTCAGGTCAGGGCCCGCGGCCTCTAGTGCTTTGACCATCATTTCAGCAGCGGAATAGCCCAACATGGCGAATCCAACCGGGTCTTCGCCCGTGGCGGCCTTGTATTCTTCGATAAATGCCGCCGGGGCAGATTGATCCGCACGCGCCCAAAGATCCTGCCACGAGGCTGCTGCATAGAATCCATCGGTCACTCCACCGGGAACCTGTGCCACAACAGTCAGGAAACTGGCCGAAGTGCCGAGGAACTTCATGTCCGTCAGGCCCATCTTCTTGGCCGTGCCAACTACGGTGATCGCCTGCCGCACCCCAAGCGCCATGGTGACGATATCGCAGCCCTCTTCCTTGAGCTTGCTGAGCGATCCGACAAAATCCGTCTCATCCGGTTTGTGGGTTGTTTCAGATCCAAAAGCGATACCGGCTTCTTCGGCTCCGGCCTTGCTGCCTTCCAGGATTTCCTCACCGAAATCTGTTGGCAGATACATGGTGCAAACCGTCTTTGATCCGAATTCGCCGGCCAGATATTTCACGCCAATACGCGCCTGATCGAAATAGGTCGAGAAGGACGTGAATTTGTTCCGCATCGGTTCCTGCAACATCTGACGCGCAGCAGTCAGAGGCGCAACATTGGGAATGCCCTTGGGATCCAACAGTTTGAACCCCGCCATGTTCATCGGCGTGCCCAGCGATTGCAGCATCGCGAACACCTTGTCGCGGTTCAGCAGCTTGTTGTAGCCCTGCATCGCACGCGGCATCTGATAGCCGTTATCCTCGACCACATAGCGGATCTTGCGCCCGTGAATGCCACCGGCTTCGTTCACCCGGTCAAATACCACGTTGGCACCCTTGGTCGCCGGAACACCCACTGCGGCAAAGATGCCGCTCAGGTCGTTGACGGAACCAATGACTATCTCGTCGTCCGTAACGCCCTGTGTCTGAGCCGAGCCGATGCTTGCCGAGGCGGTCAACGCCGTGGCTGCGGCCAGCCATTTGAGTGACTTCTTCATCTTTCTTCTCCCGAAAACTCTTTGCCTAAGTGTACATGTCTTCAATCAGATGTCCGTGTTTCTTTTCCACCAGACCGCGTTTCAGTTTCATCGTGGCGGTAAGCTCGTCATCTTCGGCGGTCAGCAAAACGTCGATCAAGCGAAAATCCTTGATCTGTTCAACTCTTGCAAACTTCGCATTGACGGTTTCGACTTCGGAACCGATCAGATCCCTGATTTCGGACGCGGCACAAAGCGAGGCAAAGTTCGAGAATGGGATCTTCTGGTCTTGCGCATATTTCTCGACGTTTTCCTGATCGATCATGATCAACGCCGTGAGGTATTTACGCTTGTCACCAATGATAACCGCGTCCGAGATGTAATGGCTGAACTTCAGCCGGCTCTCGATTTCGGCCGGGGTGATGTTCTTGCCACCGGCGGTGATGATGATGTCTTTCAACCTGCCGGTGATGGTAACGAACCCGTCCTTGTCGATACGTCCCATATCGCCGGTGCGCAGCCAGCCATCGGCAGTAAAGCTTTCCGCCGTCTTTGCGTTATTGCGCCAATAGCCCTGAAAGATGTTCATGCCCTTGAGCTGAATTTCACCTTCGTCCGAGATACGGATATCGCACCCCGGGACGACCTTTCCTATGGTTCCGATCTTGTTGCTTTCAACGGTGTTGAGTGTCGCAAGGCCGGACGTTTCGGTCATGCCGAAGCCCTCGACGATCGGCACTCCGATGGCCCAGTACCATTTCAACAAATCCGCCGAGATAGGGGCAGCACCCGTGCCACCCCGGCGCAGCTTGTCCAAGCCCAGCATCCGGCGCAAATTCTTCAGAACCAACTGATCCCAAAACCAGAACCGGGCCGCGATGGCGGCGGGAACGGGTTTTCTCGAACTCACGTATTCGGCCCGGCGCGCGCCGGCCTTCAGGGCAAGACCGTATGCCATTCGACCCAGCGACGTTGCATCCTGCGCCAGGATTTGCACATGCGCATAGATCTTTTCCCAAACTCTAGGTACTGCCGTGAAGGTCGAAGGCGAGACCTCTTGCAGATTTGCAAAAACCGTCTCGGGGCTTTCCGCGAAGTTCACGGTGCAGCGGGCGGCCAGCGGAAAATAGACAGATACGTCGCGTTCCAGAATATGACAGAGCGGCAGAAAACACAGCTGTTCGTCACTGGCCTGCGTTGGCAATGACCAGGCACCGGCCTCAATGCCAGCCAGGATGTTTTCATGGCTTAGCATCGCACCCTTGGGTTGGCCGGTGGTGCCGGATGTGTAAACCAGCAAAGCTGTATCCTGAGGTTTGGCCTGTGCGATTTCGGCTTCGAACCGTCCCGGATCTTCGGTTTCGACCTGCTGGCCCAAAGCGTAAATATCGTCGATCATCATACAGCGTGGATGGGTCAGGTCATGCAAGCCTTCGCCCTCCAGTATGATCACCTTGACCAGGTCCGGAACTTGACTTTCGACTTCCAGAAACTTGTCCAGATGTTCTTCATCCTCGACAATCAGGAACTTGCTGCCACTGTCATTGACCAGATATTGCAACTGATTGGCAGAATCCGTGGTGTAGACGCCAGAAGAAATGCCACCGACGCACTGAATGCCCATGTCGAACCACATCCATTCCTTGCGGTCCTCGGACAGGATTGAAACAACGTCTCCGCGTTCCAAACCCAGCTTTCGCAGGGCGAGCCCGATCCACTTGGCGTGCCGCCAGTAGTCGGCCCAGGAATATGACTTCCAGATGCCCAAGTCCTTTTCACGATGGGCCGTTCGATCCCCCAGTTCCGCACAACGGCTTTGAAACAGCGCACTGATGGTTGTGCACCCATCCACACGCAACGGGCGTTGTCCGGGGGTTGCATTAAGTTCAATGCCGTTGATCCTGATCTGCGGGGCGAGGGGCGTTGCATCCATCTTGCTTACCTCCACGTCTTTTTGCGTTTCCACCGACGGTTTTTGCGCGCGCCTTCTTCCCGCACGCCTAGATAGAAGTTCTGGATATCCTCGGACTTCAGTAACTCATCCGCAGCGCCGTCCATGACGATGCGTCCAACCTCCATCACGTAACCATGATGCGCCAGTTCCAATGCTGCATTGGCGTTCTGCTCGACCAGCAGCATTGTCATATGCTGTTCTTCGTTCAGACGTTTCAGAATGCCGAATATCTCTTGTACCAGTAGCGGCGACAGACCCAGTGACGGTTCATCCAGCAGCATGATGCGGGGGCGGGCCATCAGCCCACGTCCGATCGCCAGCATCTGTTGTTGCCCACCCGACAGGGTGCCGGCCTCTTGCGTGCGGCGATCTTTCAGAACAGGGAAATAACTGAAAACAAGGTCGCGGTCCTGGGCGATCCGCGCTTTGTCCGAGCGAGTATACGCTCCGAGGCTCAGGTTTTCATCGACGGTTAGCAGAGGAAATACCTCGCGCCCTTCGGGCACATGCACAATCCCGCGCTGGACGACTGTATGTGGCTCAGCCCCCTGAATGTCGTCGCCATCAAAGGTAATCGTGCCCTTTTCCGGGTCCATCACACCCGAGACGGTTTTCATCAATGTCGTTTTACCTGCACCATTTGCGCCAAGGATCGAGGCAATCGTTCCTTCGTGAACGTCCAGCGAAACACCGCGAATGGCCATTATCGGGCCATAAAAACTTTCGACATTTCGGATTTTCAGGATTGGCAGGCTCATGAGGCTTTCCCCAGATAAGCTTTAATCACCGCCGGGTGCGATTGAACTTCGGCCGGGGTTCCAAGCGCCAGTTTAGCACCATCTGCTATGGCCAGAACCCGGTCTGACACGCCGGAGACCAACCCCATGTCATGTTCTACCATCAAAACGGTGATGCCCATCTGTCGTCGGATATCGTCGATCCACCAACGCATGTCTGTTGTCTCTTCGACGGACAACCCCGAGGCCGGCTCATCCAGCAGCAGCAATTTGGGGTCGGTTGCCAAAGCGCGAGCAACTTCAACCACTTTGCGTGCGCCGTAGGGAAGCCCCGATATCATCTTGTCGCGATAGGCTTGCAGGTCGAGAAAGTCGATGATCCGTTCGACTTTCTCGCGGTTTTCCAGTTCCTGTTGCTTTGCGGACGGGGTGAACAGAATCTCGGAAATCAGGTTTGTCCTGCGGTGGCGGTGCCGTCCGACCAGCAGGTTTTGCAGAACGGTCGCGTGTTCGAACAGTTCGATATTCTGAAAGGTCCGCGCAACACCATAGGCGGCGACGCCGGACGGTTTAACCTGAAGCAGATCATGACCGTCAAATTGGATCGCTCCTTCAAAAGGATCGTAGAACCGGGAAATCAGGTTGAAAACAGTGGACTTGCCCGCACCGTTTGGGCCGACAATGGCAAAAACCTCACCTTCCCGAACATCAAATGACAGGTCATCCACCGCCGTCAGACCGCCGAATTTCAGAGTGACGTTTTCAAACTTCAGCAAGCTCATCTCAGACGTTCCGTTTTGAGATAGGATTTTTGACGTTTGAACATGTCCTTTCGATAGAACGGGAACAATTCGAACCATGTACGGATCTTAAGCCAGCGGCCGTAAATCCCCATCGGTTCGAACAGGATGAACGCGATCAGGATCATTCCGAAGATGCCGAACTCCAATCCCGGAATGGCCACCGTATTGCCACCGAACAGGGCCCCGGCATATTCTTTTGAGATCGACAAAAACTGCGGCAGGAACCCGATCACGATCGCGCCCAGAAACGCGCCGTGGATCGACCCAAGCCCACCGATCACGATCATCATCAACAATTGGATCGAGATCAGAACACTGAAGGTTTCGTTGTTGAACGCTCCGGCAAACAGCCCCATCAGTGCCCCGGCCCAGCCCGTAACGGCACAGGACAGGGCGAAAGAGATCATCTTTGTCCGCGCGATATCGATTCCCATCGCCTGGGCCGAAACCTCAGAGTCGCGTACCGCGATGAAGCTGCGCCCCAAAGGCGCGCGCAGCAGGTTGATATATCCGAGTGTGACCAGCACGGCGACGGTCAGGACCAGCCAGAAAAATTGATCGGGCGTTCCCCAGCGGTCAACCAGATGGCCGAAGATTTCGACCCCGCCGACATATTTGCCCGCCACGCCTCCGGTGATAGGTTCGGACAGTACGATGACGTCATCCATCAGGATGGAAAGCGCCATAGTGAAGATGGCCAGATAGATTCCGTGCAGCCGCAGGGCAGGGATCGCGACCGTCACGCCCGCTATCCCGGTCAGAATGCCGGCCAGCGGGAACGCTACCAGAAAGGGCACCCCTGCTTCGATCAGGGCAACGTTGGCATAGCAGCCAAAAGCCAGAAAGGCCGCGTGGCCCAGACTGACTTGCCCCGTGTGCCCGGTCAGGATCATCAGGCCCAACCCGGCAATAGCCCAAATCAGGACGTTGGTCAGCTCACCCAGATAAAACTCATCAAGCCACCAGGGGGCTGCGGCAACAACTGTCAGAAGGATCAGATACAGGACAAGCTGATAGCGGTCTTTCCATGGATGGATATCCTGCATGTAGCCTGTTTTGAAGACGATCCGCATGGCTCAGACCTTTTTGACCCGAACCTGACTGAACAACCCGTTGGGTCGAAAGATCAGCACGGCAAGCAGCAGGGCGTATGGCGCGATCTGGCTGTAACCCGCCGCGATATAGCGGCTGGCAAAAGGTTCGATCACCCCGACTATAAGTCCACCAGCCAACGCACCGGGCAGGCTTCCGAACCCGCCGATGACGGCGGCGGCAAATGCCTTGATGCCCAGCAATCCGGTTGTCGGATCCACCGCGCCCTTGGCGGCGAACAGAATGCCCGCAATCCCCGCAACGACTCCGGCCAGCGCCCAGATGAATCCCTGGACCCGCTTGACAGGCACGCCCATGTAATAAGCTGCCAGCTGGTTTTGCGACGCCCCCTGCATCCCAAGGCCAAGTTTGGTGCGGTTGAAAAAGACGTAAAGGCCCCATGTCAGCAGGATGGTCACGACGATTACGGCAACATCTTCCATACCCAGCACAAGGCCTCCAAAGCGCACCTCTCTGCCCGCAAGCGGGTTCTGCAGCGTTTGCGGTTCGTGCCCCCAGATCAACCCGGCCGCAAAGCGGATCACAAAGCCAAGGGCGATGGTCAGGATAACAACGGCGGTCTGGCTTTCGCCAAAAAGACGTCGGATGATCAGGCGATCCAAAAGATAGCCCAATGCACCCATGATCCCCAATGACATCGGCAAGGCCAGCCAGAACGGCAGACCCATGTACTCGGTGTTGGTCAGGCCGATGGTCACAAAGGCCCCCAGCATCATGAAATCACCTTGGGCGAAATTCACCGCCTCGGTCGCCTTGTAGATCAGAACAAAGCCAAGCGCGATCAGGCCATAGACACATCCGTTTGCCAGTCCGCTGATCAGCAGCTGTGCGTTATCCAAGCTGTCCTCCCTCGACCGGTTTGCCGGCGTCGCGTTCCGCCCGCGCCCGTCGTCCGGTAACGCAGGTTTGTTCTACTATGGCGTGACAATCACCTTGCCGTCACTCTTTTTCAGCGCATCTGCCAGATTTGGCACAAGATTTTTCAGCCTAACATGTTCTGAAACATCCGTTTTCCAACGCCCGTCGGCAAACCGGGCCTGAACCTCGGCCACGACGCGCATCTGATCAGCGGGCGGGGTCGACATCATCCAGTTCGTCAGCCAGAAGCCTTCGATCCGCTTGCTCATAAAGATCAGTTGACCGGTCTGAGTCAGCGTCGGCGCCTCGGTTGACAGCTTGCCATAACTGATCCAGCGCGCCCGGTTGGGCATGGCGCAGAACAGTTGTTCAGACAACTGGTCCGTCACGGCATCCAGAAACACGCGCGGTTTCAGATGCGCGCTCAGATCCGCAAACTTTGTGACAACGTCTTCATCGGCTGTCACCAGCACTTCGGCCGCACCAAGGTCTTTCAACATCTCTACCGTCTCGGCCCGGCGCACCAAAGCGATCGGCTTCAACCCCAGATCGCGGCCAAGGCTGCACATCAGCTTGCCCAATTGGCTGGTCGCAGCTGATACGACAAAGGCATCTCCGTCAGCTTTGGCCATATCCACCATGGCCATCGCCGTCATTGGATTAACGATCTGAGCAGCCCCATCATCGTCCGAGATATCAGGGCGCAGAGGGATGCACATCTGCATCTGTGTAACGACAAATTCTGCCCAGGCCCCTGTTCCGGCGGCGACAAACGCGACGCGTTGCCCTTGCAGGGCCTCGGCGCCCTTGCCGACGGCGACGACGTCTCCGCAACCTTCGAATCCGGCGGGCGAACCTTTGACCCTTGGCTGTCCGTATTCACCTTTGATGAAGTGCAAATCTGACGGATTGACCGAAGCTGCGCGCAACCGGATCAGCACCTGACCGGGGCCGGGTTCTGGTGTTGGAACTTCTGCTTCTTCCAACCAGTCGGCGGCATTTTCAATGGCCGGTCCGGTGGCCGTGCCGGAGTACCCGTCATGTTTCAGGATTGCGGCGAACATAGTCTGGGGCAGGTCGGTCATCGGGTCATCCTCGAAATGGCTAAAGCAAAGCCCGCACCATATCTGGAAGGCCCCCAATAGTACGGGTAAGATGCGGGCTGTTTGTCTGGCACAGCCAATCAAAAGCCGCGAAGGACGTCAATTCGACGACGCCATAACGTAGGGGCAGCGCAGATGCGCCCTTGGGAAAGGCCGACCCGTGGATCGGCCTCAATCACTTTACTGTTGGGTCAACAAGTTGGTCAGTTCCTGAATCTTCTGAATAATTGTTTCAGGTGAGTCCTTGATATCATTTACAATCTTGATCGCCTGATCCTTCAGATCAGTGGCCAGAGTGCTTTCCTGAAGGGATGTCATAATGCCTTCATAATCGAAATTTGTGGGGTCCAGCTTGCCTTCCTGAACCCATGAATTCAGCAACTCCTGACCCTGACCGGCCAATGCTGCCACCTGATCGCCAGCCTCCTGGGCGGCATCAGAGGCCTGATCCGCTACGGATGACGCCGCTTCGCTTGCCTGATCCGCCACCGAAGAGGCCGCTTCAGTTGCTTGGTCCGTCAATGACGATGCTGCTTCAGCGGCTTTCTCGGTCGCTGCATCGACTGCGTCAGAGGCAGCGTCCTGAGCAGAGGAAGCCGCGTCTGTCACCGCTTCGGCGGCTTCTTCTGCCGCGGTTTCCAAGCGTTCAGCGGGTGTGGGTTCGGGTTGTTTCAGGTAAAAATACCCGCCAGCACCAATTGCGGCGATGACGATGGCAAGAATGAGAGTACGCGACATGTGTGTCTCCTTTGGAAAATGTGTCGCCGGGATGCGCTAAAAATAACTCAGGAACAAAGGGGAATTCCCAATAATTCTCAGCAGAATAGAGTATAAGCCGGGCTACGCTCATTGCCCGACGAAACGCGGCAAGAATATGCCTGCACAAAGGCACCGCGACCGGATTGGGCAGCGATCCGCGGGGAATGGCAGCAGCAGAAGTAAATCCTTGGGAAGTCTCTGGTTGACCTAAAAGCCAGCATTGGCAGTGTGGCGGAGAGACAGGGATTCGAACCCTGGGTGGGCTTGCACCCACAACGGTTTTCGAGACCGCCCCGTTCGACCACTCCGGCACCTCTCCGCGGGGGTCTGTGAGGGGGGGATTTAGTGAGGAACGGGCAGGGGTGCAAGCAGAAAATTCGGGAATTTACGAAACCCGGGTTTTTCCGTTGCCAGCAGGCATAAAACGCCTAGTCTGATAAGTATGACACAGTTTGTACGCCGCTTTGCCTTTTGGTTTCTGGCCCCGCTTTTTGCGCTTGTACTTATCCCATTGGAACTTTCCGCTGCCAACCGGGACCGGATTGAGGCTTTTCTGACGACAACCGGGTTTGACGTAGCGTTGGAAAGCATCGCGCTGAGCTCGAGGTCCGCCCCTCAGATGCTGGGGATAGACCCTGAGGGATTTGGCTCGGACTGGGCCCGTCTGGCAGACGAAGTCTTTGAGGTCGGCGCCATGCACGAGACCGCAGTTTCCATCCTGGAACAAACTCTGAGTGATGAAGCCCTGACGCATGCGGTTGACTTTTATGCATCCGACCTGGGGCAGCGCCTGGTAGAGGCCGAAAACGCCTCGCATATGCTTGAGGACGATGAAGCCAAACAGTTGGAAGGGCAAATGATCATCTCGGACCTGATCAAGGACGGATCGGAACGGGTCGAAAGTTTCAAGCGCATGAACAATGCCATCGATTCGACCGGCACCGCGGTGCGGGCCCTGCAAGAGATTCAGGTGCGTTTCCTTCTGGCAGCCAGCGCATCAGGTGTCATCGAGCTGCAACTGGATGCGGATGAATTGCGTGCGCTGATGAAGCGGAACGAATCCGGCATGCGCCAGTCTCTCCAACTGTCCAGCCTTGCAGGGGCAGCTTACACCTATCAGGATTTTTCTGATGCGGATGTCGTTACCTATGTCGAAGCATTGGAACAACCCTTGATGCAGGAAGTGTATGAATTGCTGAACGCAATCCAGTACGAAATCATGGCCATGCGGTTCGAAGTTCTTGCGGCCCGAATGGCCGAATTGCATCCTGCACAGGATATTTGATGCGCCGCGTTTTTTTGGCGATTGCAGTTGTTCTATGGGGTGTTCCCTTGCAGGCCGATCAAAAAGTTGACCGGCTGGCGCAGGCCATGCACCTGTCGCATGTGATGGAAATTCTCGTACAGGAAGGGCAGGTGCACCGCGAGGAACTTGACGAAACGTTTTTGGACAAGACTGGCGGCGCGTTCTTTGAAGCGCAGGTCAGGGACATTTACGATCCGGATTGGATGCAAAAACAACTGACGGATGCGTTTGAAGCAGGTTTGTCTGATGCGCAGCTTGATCAGGCGATCTTGTTTTTCGAAAGCGATCTCGGTCAGACGATTGTGGCGCTGGAAAACTCGGCCCGGCAGGCGATGTCAGACCAAGCCATAGAGGACATGGCCCGTGAAGCATACGATTCCGTCAAACGAAACACGACTCGCTTTGAGTTGGTCGATGAGTACATTCAGGCAAATGACCTTATCGACAAGAACGTTCAGGGGGCTCTGAGTTCAGACTACAGCTTCTTTCAGGGTCTCGATGTTGACGCGCAAGGCGACGATCAGGAATTGCTGGCCGAGCTTCTTTCTCAGAAAAAGAGCCGTGCCGCCGAAACCGAGGCGTGGCTGTATTCTTTTCTGCTGATGGCCTACCGGCCTTTGGACGAGACCCAGATGCGCGAGAATATCGCGTTTTCCAGAACCGAAACGGGTCGCGCCCTGAATGAGGCGTTGTTCGACGGTTTTGACCGCATGTTCAACGACATCTCGTTCCGGATGGGGCGGGCGGTTGCCCAGACGCTCAGAGCGTCTGATCTTTGACATCGCTTTGGTGTTGACTTTTTCCGACGTTCTATGGATAAGCGCGCATCCCGGCCGGTTTTCCGCGCCGGGTATCGTTATTATTTGACCCATTTGACATACTCACAGGGTCAGTCACACAGCCCGAAAAGGGCTCGCTGTTCGAGGTGGCTTAGGCCAGCAACACCCGGTTCAGGGGACCACAGAACGCGGTTATGAAAAGGAAAGACGCATGTTTGCGGTCCTCAAGACTGGCGGCAAGCAGTACAAGGTTCAGGCGGGCGATATGCTCCGCGTTGAAAAGTTGGCTGCCGACGCAGGTGAAAAAGTTCAATTCAACGATGTTCTGATGCTGGGCGGTGACGCTCCGGTTTTTGGCGCACCTTTCGTTGAAGGCGCAGGCGTACAGGCCGAAGTGATCGAACAGGTCAAAGGTGACAAGGTCATCAAGTTCGTCAAGCGCCGTCGTAAGCACAGCTCGAAGCGTACCGTTGGCCACCGTCAGAAACTGACTCTGGTCAAGATCACCGACATTCTTGCGTCGGGCGCTGACAAGTCGGGCATCAAGGCTGCAACCGGATCGGCTCCGGCAGGCGACTCTGCTCCGGCGGCAAAGCCTGCAAAGAAAGCTGAAGCCAAAGCCGATGCACCCTCTGCTGCTGCGGACGATCTGACCGCGCTGACTGGCGTCGGCCCAGCCGCTGCCAAGAAGCTGAACGAGGCCGGTATCGAAAGCTTTGCCGCTCTGGCCGCCTTGTCGGACGAGCAGATTGCTGCTATCGAAACGGTCAAAGTGAAGCCCGAATGGGTTGAGCAGGCCAAAGAACTGGCCAAAGGCTAAGGAGAGAGAGAATGGCACATAAAAAAGCTGGCGGTTCCTCCCGTAACGGTCGCGACTCAGCTGGTCGTCGCCTTGGCGTAAAACTGTATGGTGGCCAGGCCGCTATCGCAGGTAACATCATCGTGCGTCAGCGCGGCACCAAGTTCTGGCCGGGCGAAGGCGTAGGTATGGGCAAGGATCACACCATCTTTGCAACCACCGATGGCGCCGTTAAGTTCCATAAAGGACTTAAAAACCGCACCTTCATTTCGGTCCTGCCAGTGGCGGAGGCCGCAGAGTAAGCCGAAACCCAGAAGGTTTAAGAAAAATTCATGGGGGACCGGCACAAAGTGCCGGTCCCTTTTTCGTTCTAACGCAGTCGTGATCAATCAAACAGATGACAGTCGCAACCACCAGTTTCCTGATTTTTGCCGCCAGCCAGGTCGGCACGCCGGGACCGGCCAACATGGTCCTGTTGGGAACGGGTGCGCGCTATGGCTTTCGGGCAGCATTACCTTTTGTCGGGGGGGTAATTCTGGGGAAGCAGTTGATCATTTGGCCGATTGGTTTTGGGTTACTGCATCTCGCGGATCAGGCACCTGAGGTGTTTACGGTACTTAAATACGCGTCAGCGGCCTATATCATGTGGTTGGCGTGGAAAATTGCCAACACGCGGTTGTCGCGACAACAGTCCGAGGGGAGGGCCCCCGGCTTTCTGGCGGGATTGATTGTTCATCCGCTCAATCCCAAAGCCTGGGCCATGATCATTGCCGGTTTCACCGGGTTTGTGGCCGCGGGCACGCCCAGTTTTGAAGCGACGATTACGATCGCTCTTTGTTTGTTGTTTTGTCAGGTGGTTCTTCATCCGATCTGGACTTTTGCGGGCGATAGAATTGCCCACGCGGTTGAAGGACGGCCAGTTGAAAAATATCTGATGTGGACGTTGGCGGGTCTTACGGTTGCGTCCGTACTTTTCGTGTTGTTCGGAG
Organism: Ruegeria sp. YTSB088; assembly: GCF_059609825.1. Classification (NCBI taxonomy): domain Bacteria; kingdom Pseudomonadati; phylum Pseudomonadota; class Alphaproteobacteria; order Rhodobacterales; family Roseobacteraceae; genus Ruegeria; species Ruegeria sp. YTSB088. Next base: position 506,142 of record NZ_JBXWMM010000001.1, read on the forward strand.
GAGGAACACACCCATGAAACTTGAAGCAATAATAAATCAGCCGGTCATAGAAACCGAGCGGTTCGATCTGCGCCCTCTGCGTCGGTCGGATATGGGGCTGATCGAGCATTATGCCGGTGATGAGCGTGTGGCACGCATGACAACCAGTATTGCACATCCCTTGGCCCCAGGCTCGACCGAAGCTTTTGTCACGCGCTCAATGGCTGAAGACCGGGACGAGGATGTCTGGGTCATGGATGCCACCAAGGATGGTGGCCCGGAGCTGATTGGTCTGATCACGCTGAAACGGCTGGATCGGAATCAGTCAGAAGTCGGCTATTGGGTTGCGCCGATCTATTGGAATACCGGCATTGCCTCTATGGCCGTCGAAGCGCTGGTGAATGCCAACCCGCTGGAGAACGCGACCATGTTTGCCAGCGTGTTCCAGGACAATCCGGCCTCTGCCCGGGTTCTGACCCATTGCGGGTTCAAGTATCTTGGCGATGCAGAAAGCTATTCGGTGGCGCGTGATGCGAATGTGCCCACCTGGACGTACAGTAAAAAACTCTGACTTGTGGCCGATGGGGCCTTTGCAGTAGGGGACACACATGAAATTTCTCGATCTTGCAAAGGTCTACATCCGGTCCGGGGCCGGAGGTGGCGGCTGCGTCAGCTTTCGGCGCGAAAAGTACATCGAATACGGCGGCCCTGATGGGGGGGACGGTGGTAAGGGCGGTTCCGTCTGGGTCGAAGTTGTGGACGGGCTGAACACCCTGATCGACTTCCGCTATCAACAGCATTTCTTCGCCAAGAACGGCCAGCCGGGCAGGGGGCAGCAACGTACCGGCAAGGACGGTGATGACATTGTCTTGCGCGTGCCTGTCGGCACCGAGATTCTGGACGAAGACGAGGAAACGGTCATCTGCGATCTGACCGAAGTGGGCCAGCGCGTTCTGCTGGCCAAGGGCGGCAATGGCGGTTTCGGCAACCTGCACTTCAAATCCGCCACCAATCAGGCGCCCCGCCGTGCAAATCCGGGGCAGGCAGGCATTGATCGTACGATTTGGCTGCGTCTCAAGCTGATCGCCGATGTGGGCTTGCTGGGTATGCCAAACGCGGGAAAATCGACCTTTCTTGCAGCTACGTCCAACGCGCGGCCCAAGATTGCGGATTACCCGTTTACCACGCTACACCCTAATCTGGGAGTGGTGGGCGTCGACAATGCGGAAATCGTCGTGGCCGACATCCCTGGCCTGATCGAAGGCGCCCATGAAGGACGCGGGATCGGAGATCGCTTCCTTGGTCATGTTGAGCGCTGTGCTGTGCTTCTGCATCTTGTCGATGGAACGTCGGAAACGGTTGCCGATGATTACCGCACGATTATCCACGAGCTTGAAGCCTATGGTGGTGAACTGGGCGAGAAACCCCGGATCACCGTCCTGAACAAGGTTGATGCGCTGGATGATGAAGAACGTGATCTGGCCAAAGCCGAACTGGAAGAGGCCGTTGGTGGCCCCGTGATGACGATGTCCGGCGTTGCTCATCAAGGTGTAACCGAGGTTCTGCGCGCGTTGCGCGGCCAGATTGATGACAATCGTGTTCGCCAGAAACCCGCTGAGGAGGCGCAGCCTTGGCAGCCCTGACCTCAGCGCGTCGCCTGGTCGTCAAAATCGGCTCTGCTCTGCTGGTCGATCGGGATACAGGTTTGCTTCGTTCCGATTGGCTGCATACGCTGGCGCAGGACGTGGACTGGCTCAAACGGCAAGGGACGGATGTTATTCTGGTCTCGTCGGGGTCGATCGCGCTAGGGCGCGGTGTTCTGGGTCTGCCCGCAGCGGCTTTACCTTTGGAAAAATCGCAGGCTGCCGCTGCCGTTGGACAAATTCGTCTGGCACGCGCCTATGAAGAAGCGTTAGCACCACATGGAATCACCACGGCGCAGGTTTTGGTGACGCTGGAGGACAGCGAGAATCGCCGCAGATACCTGAACTCGCGCGCGACTCTGGAAACATTGCTTGGCCTTGGAGTCGTGCCCATCGTCAATGAAAATGATACAGTGGCAACGGATGAGATCCGGTATGGTGACAATGACCGTCTGGCCGCGCAAATCGCGGTAACGGTCGGCGCGGATCAGCTGATCCTTCTGTCAGATGTGGATGGCTTCTATTCCGGCAACCCGAATGAAGATGCTTCAGCTACCCGGTTCGAAACCATAGACCGGATCACGCCCGAAATCGAAGCCATGGCGGGTGATGCGGGTTCTGGTTTGTCAAAGGGCGGAATGAAGACAAAACTGCTGGCTGCCCAAATGGCCACCGCGGGTGGTTGTGCGATGGCAATCACTGAAGGGTCGATCTTGAACCCTCTGAAAAGGCTAGAGAATGGTTCAAGCTGTACGTGGTTCACCGCAACGTTGGACCCGCATGCAGCGCGCAAGCGTTGGATTTCAGCCATGAAACCGCGTGGTGAGATCACTGTCGATGAAGGGGCTGCCAACGCGCTGGCCAATGGCAAAAGCTTGCTGCCCGCGGGTATTGTCGAAGTGACTGGTGATTTCGGGCGCGGCGACCCCGTTTCGATCCTTGACCCAAAAGCGCGCCGACTGGGGCAGGGTATCAGCCGTTATACCGCGCAGGAGGCGGGCGCGATCAAGGGGCGTAAGTCTTCCGAGATCGAGGCCACGCTGGGCTACCCCGGCCGCGCTGCCCTGATCCACCGGGATGATCTGGCCCTGTAACCATCGAAAAAGACGACCTGAGAGGCACGCGACATGAAAGACTTTGACAGCATTCCAGCTCTGATGGCCGATCTTGGGAAACGTGCCAAGGCGGCATCACGTGAACTGGCTTTTGCCAGCGCCGAACGAAAGCATGCCGCTCTGATTGCGGCAGCCGACGCGGTTTGGGCCAATCGCGGGCAGATCATCGAAGCCAACCAGAAGGATCTGGAGTTTGGCCGTGAGAAGGGCCTGAGCCCGGCGATGATGGATCGCCTTATGCTGGATGAGACGCGTGTTCAGGGCATGGTCGATGGTTTGCGGGCGGTGGCTGATCAGACCGATCCGGTGGGCGAAGTGCTGGCCGAATGGGACCGCCCGACAGGATTGAATATCCAGCGCGTGCGCACCCCGCTGGGTGTGATCGGCGTGATCTACGAAAGCCGCCCGAATGTAACCGCTGACGCAGGCGCGTTGTGTCTGAAATCCGGAAATGCTGTCATCCTGCGGGGCGGCTCCGAGAGCTTTCATTCTTCGACCGCGATTCATGCCTGCTTGGTAGAAGGGCTGAAGGCCGCCGATCTGCCGGAAGATGCGATTCAGCTGGTGCCGACACGTGACCGCGTGGCGGTGCAGGAGTTGCTGACCCTGACCGACTATGTCGACGTCATCGTTCCGCGCGGTGGCAAGGGGTTGGTGGGCCTTGTGCAGCGTGAGGCTCGTGTGCCTGTCTTTGCGCATCTTGAAGGTATCGTGCACATCTATGTCGACAAGGCGGCTGATCCGCAGAAAACGTTGGACGTGGTGCTGAACGCCAAAACCCGTCGCACCGGCATCTGCGGCGCTGCCGAATGCTTGCTGATCCATCAGGACATCGCCGAAACGCTGGGGCGTGACGTGATCGCCGCGCTCGTGAATGCTGGGGTTGAGGTTCACGCCGACGACATACTTGCGGTTGAGGGTACAGTTTCCGCAACGGCTGAGGATTGGGGAAAAGAATTTCTGGACAGTGTTATCGCGGCCAAGCCTGTCGCTGATATCGACGCAGCCATTGCGCATATCCAGCGATACGGATCAAACCATACCGATTGTATCATGACCGAGGACGGCGCTGCTGCGGCCCGTTTTTTTGAGCGCCTCGATAGCGCGATCCTGATGCACAACGCTTCGACTCAGTTCGCCGATGGTGGTGAATTCGGGATGGGCGCCGAGATCGGAATCGCCACGGGCAAAATGCATGCCCGCGGCCCGGTGGGGGCCGCCCAGTTGACCAGTTTCAAATACCTGGTGCGCGGGAACGGAACGACCCGGGACTAAAAGCGCAGCAAAACACGGGTCGCTGCGGTTTCGACTGAAACGCGCCGACCCATTGCATTTGCCGTTTCGGGCAGCAGAGCGAACTGGACCTGCGCAGGTGTAATCTTGTTGGGGAACCGACCGGTTGCAACGTGTTTCCACAGTTCAGCATCCACATTCAGTTTGTCTGCGGTCCCGGTGATCGTCCATTTTTCATCTTGGGTTTTGAATTCGACCGTTCCGCCCAGTGGCATGGCGCTTTCGCAGCACATGATTCCCAAAAAGGCCAGTTTGACCTGATTTCGCGGCACGGGTTCCTTCAGATTCCAAATGACCCGCACCCGTCCGGTGCGTTCCATATCCTTGAGCAGTTCAGTCACTTCGGCTCGCCCCAGCGGTTGTTCTCCTGCTGATCCAAAGGCAACCCTGAAAAAACGGATGCGCGCACCAGCGCTGCCGACGCTGCCCGAGATCAGCTCCATCTCGGGGCCCTGCATCGCGCCAACCATGTCCAACAGTTCCAGCCCGTTGGTGATGGCACCGATCGGGCTGATCAGATCGTGGCAGATTCGGGAGCCGATCAATTCAGCCAGGTTGACGTTCGTGTTGCCCATGCGTACCTCCTGCGGTATCTGCCGCAGGAACCGGAAGCCCCAAATGACAGACATGAATGCTATTCTTGCACCGGGCATGTTTGTTCGCCACCCGGATTTCCCCGAATGGGGTGTCGGACAGGTTCAGTCCAACGTCGCAGGCAAGATCACCGTGAACTTTCGCGAGCAGGGGAAAGTGGTAATCGACGGAACGCGCATCGCCCTGATGCCGGTCTTTGATCCGTGAAACTGGTTTAAGAAGAGTTAACAGAAAAGGCCAGATGCCCACTTGTTGCCTTCCCCTGAAGAACTGGGGTATCAGCCGCGATGACAACATAGGATCGATAAGTCAGACATGCCGGACGCTGGCCCCTCGTTCACGATCAAATTGGCGGAAACTCAAGACGAACTGCACGCCGCGCAGCGGTTACGCTATGACGTGTTCGTGCGTGAACTCGGCGGCGGAGGCGAGCTGATCGATCATGTGACTGGGTTGGAACGTGACCGGTTTGATCCTTACTTCGATCACTTGCTGGCCCTTGATGATGCGACAGGGGAAGTCGTAGGCGTTTACAGGCTGTTGCCGGGCGATCGTGCGGCAAAATTGGGTCAGTTTTATTCCGAAGACGAATACGATCTGACCGTTCTCAAGCAAAGTGGCCGCAAGCTCTTGGAACTGGGCCGGTCGTGCCTGCACAGGGACTACCGTGGCGGTACGGCGATGTATCATCTCTGGAATGGTCTCTCTCGGTATGTGTCCGAGCGTGAGATCGAAATCCTGTTCGGTGTCGCCAGTTTTCATGGCACGGATGTGCAGGAACTGGCCCAGCCATTGTCCATGCTGCATCACAATCATCTGGCGCCGCCAGACCTGCGGGTGAGGGCTCAGCCGAGCGTGTTTCAGACCATGGATCTTGTCGCACCGGACGCATTGGATCGTCGCAGCGCCATGGTGCAGGTTCCAGCCCTGATCAAAGCCTATCTGAGGCTCGGCGGTTTCGTCGGCGAGGGGGCGTTCATCGATCACGACTTCAACACCACCGATGTGTGCCTGATCCTAGATACGACCCGTATGAACGAGCGGCAGAAGCGCATCTATGGCGGAGCTTGAATCGGTGAATGATCCGCTTTGGAACAGTGAGGAAGCGCCGGACCCAATCGAACTGGGTTTTGTCGGTTGGATACTCGTTATACTGAGGGGATTGCCTTTGGCCATCCTTGTGTTCGGCGGTCTGCTTGTTCTGTTGGCCATTCGACTGATCGAGTTGCCGTTTTTTGGCGTTCACCGCCCCGTTACACCTTTTATCAGCCAGTTCGTGTGCCGAAACGCGCTTCGCATCCTTGGAATTGGATTTCACTGCTCGGGCGCGTTGATGAAGGAGCACGGTGCAGTTGTCGCCAACCACACATCCTGGCTGGATATCTTTGCCTTGAACGCCCGCAAGAGAGTCTACTTCGTGTCCAAGGCAGAAGTTGCAAACTGGCCGGGTATCGGATGGTTGGCACGGGCCACCGGGACCTTATTCATCGAGCGGGATCGCAAAAAGGCGCGCGAGCAGACGGCGATCTTCGAAGAACGACTCAAGGCCGGACATAAATTGTTGTTCTTCCCCGAGGGCACCTCGACCGACGGATTGCGTGTTTTACCCTTTAAAACAACACTCTTTGCCGCGTTCTTTTCAGAAGAATTGCGTGATTTCATGTATGTTCAACCGGCTTCGGTGGTGTTCCACGCACCGAAAGGTCAGCCTGACCGTTTCTATGGCTGGTGGGGCGATATGGATTTCGCGCCGCACCTGCTCAAGACTTTGGGTGCGCGCAGACAAGGATCCGTTGAACTGATCTATCATTCGCCGGCCCGGGTCAGGGACTTCGCCAACCGCAAGGAACTGGCGGCCCATTGCGAAGCGGCGGTGCGCCACGCTCATGCATTGGCGCGGCTTGAAAAATAAGGGCATTGACCCTTGCACTGCGTCCAAACCTGCCGTATACGCGCGCCATTCAAACCCGCAGGCGGGGTTTGGGCTTTGTAGGGGAGACATCCCTATCTGGCCCGCCGGTTGGAGCATCCGCTTCTTTCACCCCCGCCGAGGCGTAAACCGGAAAAGGAAAATAGCATGGCTCTTCCCGAGTTCACCATGCGTCAGCTGCTGGAAGCTGGCGTTCACTTTGGTCACCAGACACAGCGTTGGAATCCCCGCATGGGCCCGTTCATCTACGGCTCACGCAATGGTATCCACATCATGGACCTGACCCAGACTGTTCCAATGCTGGACCAAGCTCTGCAGGCCGTTCGTGACACCGTTGCAAAAGGTGGCCGCGTTCTGTTCGTTGGTACCAAGCGTCAGGCAGCTCAGCCGATTGCAGAGGCCGCAGAAAAGTCGGCTCAGTACTACATGAACCACCGTTGGCTGGGTGGTACGTTGACCAACTGGAAAACCGTTTCCCAGTCGATCAACCGTCTGAACCAGATCGACGAAGCAATGGAATCGGGCGCCGAAGGCCTGACCAAGAAAGAGCGTCTGGGCATGGAACGTGACCAAGGCAAACTGCAGGCATCGCTGGGCGGTATCCGTGAGATGGGCGGCGTTCCTGATCTGCTGTTCGTCATCGACGTCAAGAAAGAAGCACTGGCCATCGCCGAAGCCAACAAACTGGGTATCCCGGTTGTGGCTGTTGTCGACACCAACTGCTCACCCGACGGTGTCGACTACATCATCCCCGGTAACGACGACGCGGCCCGCGCAATCTCTCTGTACTGCGATTTGGCCGCACGCGCGGCTCTGGACGGTATGACCGCTCAGATGGGCGCAGCAGGTGTTGACCTGGGTGCATTCGAAGAAGCGCCGGTTGAGGAAGCCGTTGTGGAAGAAGCACCCGCAGAAGAAGCCGCTCCGGAAGCGAAAGCCGAAGCGTAAGCTGCCCGTCACGTAAATGACATATGGGGCAGGGTAGACCTGCCCCAATTCCGTTTGAATTGAGGAGAGCCAAGAGATGGCAATCACAGCAGCAATGGTTAAAGAACTGCGCGACTCGACCGGCGCAGGCATGATGGACGCAAAAAAGGCGCTGACCGAAACCGGCGGAAACATGGACGAAGCCGTTGATTGGCTGCGTACCAAGGGTCTGGCCAAAGCGGCCAAGAAATCCGGCCGTACCGCAGCAGAGGGTCTGGTTGCAGTGCACGTCAACGATGGCAACGGTGTTGCTGTCGAAGTGAACTCGGAAACCGACTTTGTCGCGAAAAACGCGGAATTCCAGGAAATGGTCGGCAAGATTGCTTACGCGGCTGAAGGCGTAGACAACGTAGAAGAGCTGCTGGCAGCTGATCTGGGCGGCAAAACCGTTGCAGACACCCTGACCGACAAGATCGCCACGATTGGCGAGAACATGTCGGTGCGCCGCATGGCCAAACTGTCGGGCGACACCATTGTGTCCTACGTCCACAATGCGGCCACCAACGGCATGGGAAAAATCGGCGTTCTGGTTGCTTTGACCGGTGGCGACGAAGCAATCGGCAAACAGGTTGCAATGCACATCGCAGCCGTGAACCCGGCGGCCCTGTCCGAAGCGGACATGGACCCGGCAGTTGTCGAGAAAGAAAAGCAGGTCCAGATGGACATCGCCCGCGAATCCGGCAAGCCGGAGCAGGTGATCGAAAAGATGATCGAAGGCCGTATGAAGAAATTCGTCGCGGAATCGACTCTGCTGAACCAGCAGTTTGTCGTGAACCCTGACCTGACCGTCGAAGCAGCGGCCAAGGAAGCCGGCGCGACCATCACCGGCTTTATCCGCCTGGAAGTTGGCGAAGGTATCGTGGTTGAGAAAGAAGACTTCGCAGCCGAGGTCGCCAAGGCTGCTCAAGGCTAAGTGGCACAGGGAAAGTGTCGAAAGCGGCATTTTCCAATAAAATTAAAGGGTTACGCATGGCGTGACCCTTTTTCTTTTGCTATTGGCAAACAGAATACTTCAGCGATCTATAGAAGAATTGGAGGGCCCCGCATGATGGGGATGGTCGAGGCCCCCCAAAATTTCCGACACCGGCACGCGGACAAATAGGCGCCCCCTTGTCAGAGTGATCGGAGAGCTTTGTTATTGCAAAGATCCGACCCAATGTTCCCTGGCTAAAGCCACCACTCACGGAACACTCTCACTCTGCAACTTTTAGGTTTGATTTGAAAAGTAGTGATTTCCTTACCTAAGGTAAACTGACGCGGGATAGCGTCAAAATATTGCGGTTATACTTCCATAATGAACATCTGATTGTGCAGAGACGCCTTGAGAACCGCCTGCGCCGTCGTTTCGACCGAGAGAGCCTCTCGCGCGAGTCGCAGATGCTTTTCTACAGTTGCAGATGTCAGTCCCATCAACAGCGCGATATCCTGAGTGGTTTTCCCATCTCCGACCCATTGCAATGCTTCGCGTTGTCGCTTGGTCAGTGCTCGGTTTGGCGGATGGAACGGCAATGTCAGTATTTTCAGGTGGGCGACATTGTTCATAAGTAGAATGTCGTCGCCGTGTTCTTCCCAGACCGCATCCACGTCTTCCTGGCTTAGCCCATTGGCAGCAGCCAGAGAAATCGCTCCCTTCGAACGCATGGAAACTGAATTGAAGCTGACGGTATAGCCAGAAACCACACCCATGGACTTGTTGAAATCGAAAACTTCGCGCTCCTTCGCGGTCATCGTTCCGCCCGAGTTCATGTCCTGTAGCATTTTCCAGCTGGCAGCGCCTTCATTGTCCAACGCCCACTTCAACATCGGGGCATGAAAATAAAGCCCATCCTTGATGAAACCGTCAACATAGGCCCGTTTGTGGTTTGTCAGAATTACGAAATCTTCGGGATCTCCCAGAGACGTCTCCGTCCTGTATTGCGTATGGCCATAGATCAGGCGGGAAAATCCGAATTCACCCATCTGGCGGCAATGCGCATCCCACAGGTCTTCCAGGGTCTTAGCGTAGCTGACAAACTGAAGATATTCCTTGAGCTTCATGTCGAGTTGCCTGCTTTCAGATGAGCTGCGAGCGCGTCCAGCGCCAGAATATAGCTTTGGGCACCGAAACCACAGATCTGACCCAATGCAACAGAGGCTACATAGGACCTGTGCCGGAAGGCTTCTCGGGCATGAATGTTGGAGAGATGCACTTCGACAACCGGTAACTCTACTGATGCAATGGCATCCATGAGGGCAATCGACGTATGCGTGAACGCCCCTGCGTTCAGTATCAAGCCGCTTTGCACACCACGGGCCGCATGAATAGCGTCAAGTAGCACACCTTCGTGATTGGATTGCAGATGCGTTACATCCAGCCCTATCGACACCCCATGCTGAACGCAGCGGTCCTCGATCATGTGCAATGTTGTGTCGCCGTAAACCTCGGGCTGCCGTGTACCAAGCAGATTGAGGTTTGGGCCATTCAATACCAAGACGTTATGCATGTTTTCACTATCCCCATACTATGGTTCATAGACACGAAAAGGCCGGGTTGTCTACCTGACACTGCCGGATTGCATCCGGTCAGTTGCTCAGAAAACAGAACTCGTGATGGTCGAAAAAACTGAGTTCAAACATCCCACCCGAAAACAGCGTGTATCCCTGTGAACGTGGGCCATGCTTTTTCTCTTGGTCTTCCATTGGCGGGAAAACAGGTTTTCAGGTTCTCTTTGATCGATTTCAGGTTCGGCAAAGAGGGTCATTCCAGGATTTTCGGGCGACCCTGCGCGACGCTGAGTAATACTTGCAAACCGTCTCCGATGAGACTGTAGATTGTTGTGTAAAATTTTTTGTGCAACCCGGGTTCGTGCCAATGCAGTGAACGGTAGATTGCCGTATCGGCAACAGGCCTTCGAACCGGGTCAGAATGCAGACAAAACCAGACTTGATTGAGGAGCATGACAATGACACCGGATACCCTTTTCTCGTTGCCCGGCAAAACCGCATTGGTAACTGGCGGCGCCACGGGTATCGGGCGAATGGCCGCTGAAGCATTGGTCAGGGCCGGTGCACGTGTTTTGATTACCTCCCGAAACGGGGACGCATGTATCGCGGCCGCCGCCGAGTTGAATGCGCTGGAAGCACCCGGAAGTGCCGAAGGATTTGCCGGAGACATCGGCAGCGAGGCCAGCATCGCCAAACTGGTTTCGGACATTCAGAAACGCACTGAAACTCTTGATATTCTGATGAATAACTCCGGTGTGACCTGGGGTGCTCCCTTGGGGCAATTTCCGCATGACGCCTGGGAAAAGGTGATGTCGGTCAACGTGGCCGGAGTATTCGAACTAACCCAGAGGCTACTGCCGATGTTGATGGAGTCTGGCACCGCAGACGATCCGGCGAGAGTTGTAAACGTCGGCTCTGTGATGGGAGAGGTTCCCATGGGGGATGGCGCCTATAGCTATTCAGCCTCGAAGGCCGCTGTTCTGCATCTAACCAAAATCCTGGCCAAGGAATTGTCGCCTTACCACGTGACGGTCAATGCGCTGGCTCCGGGACCGTTCGTTTCGCGGATGACAGCCTTTGCGACAGCGGACAAGGACAAGCGCGAAAAGGTCGGTAAGTCAGTGCCTCTTGGGCGTGTTGGCTGTGATGAAGATATAGCGGGGTGTATGCTGTTTTTATGCGGGCGCGGCGGCAGTTATGTCACCGGTTCGGTTATCCCGGTTTCAGGTGGGATCAACGTTGTAACGTCAGGCAATATCTTCGCTGACGCCTTTTGAGGGAGGCTGCGTTTGAAACCAAGACCTTTCACAACGCATTGGTTTTACTTCTCTTCTTGTTTTTCGACAGCTCAATTTCCAGGTTCGGCAAGCTGTTTTTGCCAAAGAACATTTCGGATCCGTAAAATAGGCTGGGAACACCAAAAACGCCCCGACGAACAAACGCTTTGGTCTGATCCTTCAAGTTCTGTTTGATTTCAGGACTCGTCATGGCTTCGCGCAGCTTGCGAACCGGCAGTTCGTTTTCTTGCAGAATATCGACGAGAACGGCCAACTCGTCAGCTTTTTGTCCATGCACCCATATCGCATCAAAAACGGCGCGTATATATCTGTTTTCCCATGATTTTCCTCTGGCGAAATGGGCGCCACGCATCGCGAATTTTGTATTTATCGGAAAATGCGGGCTCATATGGAAGCTCAGCCCGCGACGTCGCGCGAACCTATGCAGGTCATGGGTAAGATAAGCGGTTTTCTGACGGTTCTCAGAAAACGCCTGAAATGGGCTCTGGTTGTGCGTGGCTTTGAAAACAACAGGCAGAAGGACTGGGGTATAATTGATCTTGGCACTATGCCGCGCCGCCAGCTCTGGCAGCATCTTGTGGGCCAGAAAGGCATTTGGGCTGCAAAAATCGTAAACGAAATCTATGTTTTGCGTCATGATGTCCCTCCAGGCCGGTCCGGCATGACCCCATCCAAAAATTTACAAGCGAATCTGTATCGGTTTCACTGTATCACTTGGATGAAAGACGTGCCTCTTGGCTCTGCTTATTTAACCGTTCAATTCAGCCCGGGATCTGCTGTTGTTTCAGGTCCCACGCATGCACGATATTGGTCAACAACTGGCGGAACTCAAAAAAATGCTTCGAAAACAAGTCATGTTCGATCAAACGCGGCTTAGCCGGCTTTGCACCTGGATGGACAACTATGTAGAGCAGCGTAAATATGCAGGCTCGTCCTTTTTGCTAAAGCACAAGGGAGAAGAGGTTTTTTTCCACTCGAGCGGTCTACGCAGTGTTGAGGACAATCTGCCGTTCCAACGCGACACGCTGGCGCGCATTTACTCGATGACCAAACCCGTCACTTCTGTTGCTTTGATGATGTTGGCGGAACGTGGACTGTTTCACCTCGACGCGCCTCTGTCCGATTTCCTTCCCGAGTTTAAACAGATACAGGCTCTGGTGCCCGGCGCAGAAAAGCTGGATCAAACCGAAGACGCAGCACCCCCAACTCTACATCAGTTACTCACCCACACCAGTGGTCTCAGCTATCCGTTCAATCCCGGAATTCTACCGGACGCGATGGATGAAAAGGGGCTAATCTTCAAACCAGATCAAGGGCCTCTGAGAGATCTCGTATGTGAACTGGCAGAGTTACCATTGGCATTCCAGCCCGGAACACAGTGGGAATACTCTGTCGGAACCGACGTGATTGGACGCGTTGTCGAGGTCGTCTCGGGACAGGCTTTGGATCAATTCTTCCGGCAGGAAATTTTGGCTCCCCTCGGGATGGGCGAAACCGGGTTTTCAGTACCAGCCGGGGCAGGGGACCGGCTCGCATCCCTTTACACGCCGCTGGTCGGCGACGCGATGGCGTTGAACTCGCTCGACCAAGGAAGCGATACACTACGATTGATCGATTCTCACGAGGGCTCGCCATTCGAGAACGCGACGACCTTTTCAGGTGGCGGTGGGTTGGTGTCCACAATCGACGACTATGCCAAATTCGTCGAGATGCTACGTAATCGAGGGGCCGGAAATGGCCATCAATTGCTTGGTCCAAAAACAGTGGACTTCATGATGCGTAACCACTTGCCGGGTGATATCGCCTCGATGGGTCCAAAGAGCTTTGCGGAACAACCCATGGAAGGCATGGGATTTGGCCTTGCCGGATCGATTGTTCTGAATCCGGGTCGGGTGCGTGTGCCCGGATCAGTTGGTGATTTCAGTTGGGGTGGCATGGCCTCGACCTATTTCTGGAACGACCTGGAGAACGACCTGACGGCTGTGTTCTTTACTCAGTTGTCGCCGTCCAGTTCCTATCCATCCCGTGCTGAACTCAAGGCATTGGTGCACGCCGCCATGATTGAATGATCTTGCTCGGGCTGATACCCGGGTCTCGAGTAATCAGCCTGAGAGCAAACAATGACCGAAGCGGAACGCATCTTACTGGATCTTCTGGATATTGAACGGCTTGAGGTCGATCTTTTCCGCGGCACGGGATCGGGTGGAGAAACACCAACCCGGATTTTCGGCGGTCAGGTCATTGCGCAGGCCTTGGCCGCTGCATACAGAACCGTAGATGACCGGTTGTGCCATTCCCTGCACGCCTATTTCATCCGACCCGGAGACCCGGATAAGCCCGTTATTTATCAGGTGGATAGAGCACGTGACGGAGGTTCGTTCACTACCCGCCGCGTCGTCGCAATTCAGAATGGCAAACAGATCCTGAACATGTCGGCATCCTTTCACGTTCAGGATGAAGGTTGGGAGCATCAGCATCCGATGCCAACTGTGAATCCACCCCAGACATACCCATCCCGCTCCGAGCTTCGACAAGCATATGTTGATCGCGTGCCTGAAGGATTTCGCAGTGAACTTCTGCGTGAACGCCCGATCGAAGTCCGGGAGGTGGATCATCTGGATCCGTTCAACCCCGAAGTGTCGGACGACCACAACAAAACTTGGTTTCGCATGGCGGCTGCCGCGTCTGCGGACGCGAAAACTCAACATCTTCTTTTGGCCTATGCGTCAGATATGAACCTCATGTCGTCGGGTTTGCGACCTCACGGGCTGAGCTGGTTTTCCGGAGAGTTCAACGGCGCCAGCCTGGATCACGCTCTGTGGTTTCATGCACCCGTGAAATTTCAGAACTGGCATCTGTATGTGATGGATTCCCCATGGACGGGGCAGGGACGCAGCTTCAATCGTGGGTCGATCTACTCGGGAGACGGAACCCTTGTCGCGTCGGTGGCTCAGGAAGGTCTTATGCGGAAGGCTCAGGGAAAACGTTAAATATCCGGCGTAAATTTTTGATTCAATTTACACATTCCGCCCAGCCAGCGGTCGTAATCAGCCGCTTTGAGTCGCAAATAATCCAGAACCTGCGGATGTGGAAGAACCAGAAACCGTTCGGATCGGATGGCTTGAACGCAGGCTTCCGCGACGTCTTCGGGCTCCAGCATTCCGTCGATCGATGCTACTGAAACCTCGTGTCCCTCAGTCATCTTCGACCGAACCGCCTGAGGACAAAGAACCGAAACCCGCAGACCTTTGGCGCCATATGTCAGCGACAGCCACTCAGCAAATCCGACCGCTGCATGTTTCGTGACACCGTATGGCGCTGCACCTGGTTGGTTCAGCAATCCCGCTGCAGACGCCGTTGTCAAAATATAACCGCCGCCGCGACCGATCATGCGAGGCACCAGATGTCGCGCGGTCCACACGTGCGACATCACGTTGATTTTCCAAATCTTTTCCCATTGATCGTCCGGAACATCCAGACCGCCAAGAGTCAGGATACCGGCATTTGCGCAGAACAGATCAATTGGGCCAACAGTGTTTTCGGTGAAATCGATCAACGTCCTGATCTGATCTTCGCTGGAAACGTCACAAGTGAATGCAACGCCATCAATTTTGTTTGCGACCGCATGCGCTCCGGCTTTGTCTATATCCGAGCAGATGACACGCGCACCTTCTTGTGCAAAGCGTTCCGCCAAACCCTTGCCAATACCATCAGCGGCGCCGGTAACAACGACAGTTTTATTTCTGAGCTGCATAGCACGTTCCAAAACAAGTAACTTGCGTGGTCTGGCCAGAGTGTTCACTTTGCAGACAAGTTACAAGTCGACAATTTTAACCATAATACCGATTATACGTCTTTCTGCTGAAGCATGGTGGATTCACAAATTAAATACGACTCCTGTTAAAATTCAAATGGTTTGCACGTTATAAGCCCACACCAAGTAGCTACCCCAACGCGTATCCTGCGCCACGAACGGTTCGCACTGGGTCATTCCCACCATATTGCGTCAGAGCTTTACGCAAACGCCCGATATGCACATCGACGGTTCGGGTATCGACATAGATGTCGCGGCCCCAAACCCGGTCCAGCAATTGCTCGCGGCTCCAGACCCTGCCCGGCTTTTCCATAAATGTGCTGAGAAGCCGGAATTCGGTCGGCCCGAGCTTCAGGGGTTTGTTGTCCCGGCTGACTTTGTGTGTTTCGGAATCAAGAACGATGTCATCGAACTCGAGGCGCAAACCAACAGTCGTCGGACGGACGCGGCGCAATTGCGTGCGAACGCGTGCCATCAACTCGACCACTGAGTACGGCTTGACCACGTAATCATCCGCCCCGGTTTCAAGACCGCGAACCTTGTCCACTTCCTCGGACCGGGCCGACAGCATGATAATCGGGATTGAACGTGTATCCGGGCGGCTTTTCAGACGACGACAGACCTCTATGCCACTCAGATTGGGCATCATCCAGTCCAGAACGATGATGTCCGGACTGTCTTCGTCAACCAACAGCATGGCCTCATCACCGTTGGCGGCCTTGGAGACCCGAAATCCTTCAGCTTCAAGATTGTAGGCCAGAACTTCACGCTGAGCCATTTCATCCTCTACAACCAGAACGGTAGGTTGATCTGCGGACATCTCACTCGCCTCCTAAACGGTTTGCGACGTGTTGTCGGCCTTGGGCCGAGCCTCGGTCGGGCGGTCGCCAGTGACCAGATACACAACCTGTTCGGCAATCGAGGTTACATGATCGCCCATACGTTCAATGTTCTTGGCGATGAAATGCAGATGCATGCAGGCCGAGATATTGCGCGGGTCCTCGGCCATGAAAGTCAGAAATTCGCGAAACAGGCCGTTATACATCTGGTCGACCTCTTCATCGCGGTTGATGACATCTGTGGCCAGTTCTGCATCGCGCTGAATATAGGCATCAAGCGCATCACGCAGCATCCGTTCGACCTCGCGGGCCATACGGCGCAGAGCGGCGGCGCTTCCAGTGATCTCGCCCGCATTGACCAGAACGGTGGTTCGTTTGGCGATATTCTTGGCATAGTCGCCAATGCGCTCAAGGTTGCCGGACACTTTCAGAACCGACAGGATCAGTCGCAAGTCACCGGCCGTGGGTGCACGCAACGCAATCAACCTGGCGGTTTCTTCGTTAATAAGCTCTTCAAGCGCGTCGATGGCTTTGTCGCCCTTGCGCACTTCTTGCGCCAATTCTTCGTCGCGTGTTTCAAGCGAGCGCGCCGCGTTTATGATGGCGGCCTCGACTAGCCCGCCCATCTTCATGATATGCGCCTGGATCGCTTCAAGATCGCGGTCAAATGCAGATGCAATATGTTGTTCGCTCATTGTCAGATACCTGTGCTTAGCCAATACGGCCGGTAATGTAGCTTTCCGTGCGCGGATCGACCGGATTGGTAAAGATCTGTCCGGTTTCGCCGAATTCAACCAGATTTCCCAAGTGGAAGAAGGCCGTTTTCTGACTGACACGCGCAGCCTGCTGCATCGAGTGGGTGACGATCACCACCGAATACCGCGAGCGCAATTCGTCGATCAGTTCCTCGACCTGTGCGGTTGCAATCGGGTCAAGGGCCGAGCACGGCTCGTCCATCAACAGAACTTCGGGTTCGGTGGCAACCGCACGGGCAATGCACAAACGCTGCTGCTGGCCTCCGGACAGACCCGTTCCAGGTGCATCCAGACGATCCTTGACCTCATCCCAAATTGCACCACGGCGCAAGGATTTTTCTACAATTTCATCCAGTTCCGCCTTATTTCTGGCCATGCCGTGAATGCGCGGGCCATAAGCGACGTTGTCATAGATCGACTTGGGGAACGGGTTGGGCTTTTGGAACACCATTCCGACCTTGGCGCGCAACTGTACTGGGTCGACACGCTTGTCATAGATGTCCTCGCCATCCAGCAGGATATCGCCCTCAACCCGGCAGATATCTATGGTGTCGTTCATCCGGTTCAGGCAGCGCAGGAAGGTGGACTTGCCGCAGCCGGAAGGACCGATGAAGGCCGTGACGGTTTTGTCTTCGATCTCAACGCTCACGTCCTTAATGGCATGGGTCTCACCGTAGAAGACCTGAACATTCTTGGCGTCTATCTTGATGTCTTTGGAGTCCACGGATCTCTCCACTCGTGTCATGTCGTTCATTTCAGCCTCTATTACCAGCGGCGTTCAAAGCGGCGGCGCAAGATGATTGCGATGATATTCATGGTCAGCAGGAACATCAAAAGGATGATGATCCCACCCCACGCCTTCTCGTAAAAGCCGGCGTCAGCGCGTGCGGCCCATGTATAGATCTGGGCGGGCATAGCTGAGTTCGGCTCGGTAAAGCCCGCGAGGAAGCCGTCAGGATAACCTCGCGCGACAAATCCAACCATGCCGATCAGCAGGAGCGGCGCTGTCTCTCCCAAGGCTTGTGCAAGACCGATAATTGTACCTGTCAAAATGCCCGGGGCAGCCAATGGCAGCACGTGATGGAACACCGCCTGCATTTTTGAGGCCCCTACCCCCAATGCCGCATCGCGGATCGAAGGAGGAACCGCTTTCAAAGACGCACGGGTCGAGATGATGATTGTTGGCAGTGTCATCAGGGTCAGAACCAGACCGCCGACAAGCGGTGCCGATTGTGGCAGGTGCATGAATTGGATGAACACGGCCAGGCCCAGAATACCGAAGACAATTGACGGAACCGCTGCCAGGTTCGAGATATTCACCTCGATCAGGTCAGTGAACTTGTTCTGCGGCGCAAACTCTTCGAGGTAAATCGAAGCAGCAACGCCAATCGGCAGTGACAGGCAAAGTACCACCAGCATCATGAAGAACGATCCAACAACCGAGACACCAATGCCTGCACCGCCGGGGTTGTCCACGCCTGCGTCGGCACCAGTAATGAATGGCCAGTTGAATGCCTGCTTGATGATGCCTGCCTCTTCCAGCGCATCGACCAGATCCAGGTCGCTTTTTTGCAGAAACCGGCTGTCCTGCATGGTGTCACGGGACACACGACCTTTGAAATACCCGTCCACCCGGCTGGATGCCGCCAGATCGAAACTGACCGGCTCGCCGAGCTTATCTGGGTTTTCGGAATAGAAGGTCCGGATTGTCCCGCCGACTTTACCCAAAAGACGCTCGATCGCGGCCTCATCAAAATCAACGCTGATTCCGCGTTCAGCAAGTTCACTGTTCAACTGAGCGATGAACAGGTTGGAATAGGCCTTTGTCTTGAACAAGGTCCCTTCGACCTCGTCCCTCTGCGGCTCAGTCAGCGTGAAATCCACACTGACGACCGTGCGTTGGAAGGCCGGGATCCCCTGCGACAGGATTGAAGCAAACAAGACAACCAGAAAGAACAGGCCAGTTGCAATTGCAGCGATGCCATATGCGCGAAAACGTTTTTCGGCTCTGGCCCGTTTCTTCGTGTGCGCGTCAGTAGCCGTGAGCGAGATCGTATGTCGACCGGATTGCGGGCTTTGCATGCTGGTGTCGGTCATTCGTACTGCTCCCGGTACTTACGCACGATATACAGGGCAAAAACGTTAAGCCCCAAAGTAAGAATGAATAGTGTCATGCCAAGCGCGAAGGCGACCAGCGCCTCGGGGGAGGCAAAGTCAGCGTCGCCGGTCAACTGACTGACGATCTTGGCTGTCACGGTTGTCATGGCTTCGAACGGGTTCAGGCTGAGGCGGGCCGCGGCCCCTGCCCCGAGAACCACGATCATGGTCTCGCCGATGGCGCGCGATGCAGCCAGAAGGATCGCGCCGACGATACCCGGCAACGCGGCGGGCAGAACGACCTGACGGATGGTTTCCGATTGCGTGGCACCAAGACCGTATGAGCCGTCGCGCATCGCCTGCGGGACCGCATTGATAATGTCGTCAGACAGCGAAGAGACAAACGGGATCAACATGATCCCCATCACCAGACCGGCTGTCATCACGGCGGTGCCGGCTTTCATCCACCCCAGGCCATTGTCACCGAAAACGTCCAGCAGAAGTGGACCGACGGTCAACAGCGCGAAGAGACCGTAAACAATGGTCGGAATACCGGCCAAAACCTCAAGCAATGGTTTGGCAAAAGACCGCAAACGGGACGAGGCGTATTCGCTGAGGTAGATCGCGGCGAACAATCCTATCGGCACCGCAACCAGCAGCGCCACGACAGAGATGTAAAGCGTCCCCCAAAGCAACGGTATTATGCCGAGTTCGGACAACCCTCCGCGGCCCGAAAAGCTGGGTGCCCAGGTCATGCCGAAAAAGAAATCTGATGCGGGGTAGAGCTTGAAGAATTCCCAGGTGTTGAAAACCAGGGACAGGACAATGCCCACTGTTGTCAGAATGGCTACCGACGCGGCGGCCAGAAGAAGGGCTTTAACGCCCTGTTCAACAACGTTGCGCGCACGAAAGTCAGCGTTGGTTTGCAACCAGCCCATTACGGCGCCGATCAAAGCAACCGTGAGGACAGCGACGGACATGATTACATAGCCGGTCGAGCTCATGGCCCGATAGCCCTGAGCTGCGCGCAATACCGGCTGGGTGATGTCCGACGTCACCACCTGGCCTGCTTCCTTCAGTTTCCGGGTAATCTCCGTGACATCTGCATGGGCATCGCTGGCGACAGTCTCGGTCAGGTTGCCTTGTGCGACCGCGCTGTCCAGCCCGGCGGCTGTGCGGCGTACTTCCGCCATGACCAGACTGCGCGAAGAGCCTTCCTTGATCACTGTTTCCGGTATCATGCCTGACACCTGCGAGTTAACAAAGAAAGGCTGTGCCAACAGCCAGACAATCATGAGAGCGACAGCAGGGACAAGAGTCTTCAGCGCAACGTTCGCGCCATAAAAGGTGGGCAGGGAATGCAGGTTCCGACTGTCACCACCTGCGTTCTGCAATGCGCGTATGCGTCCAAGTATATAGCCGACAGCTGCGATCGCAGACACGATCAGAATAAGCCAAAGTATCGGCATGACACCCCCAGTTACTCTTGATTGCGATGAGAAAAGACAATGAAGGGGCGACTGATCCGTCGCCCCAAGATGCGTTAAGCCAGTGTCAGACTTAGCTGCCCGAACCCATGGTGACTTCGTTGGCGATGGCGTCCTGAGTTTTTGCAAGCTCAGGATCAGCAACCAGTCCGTAGTTGGCAAGCGGGCCTGACGGACCGGCGATTTCGTCAGCAGTGAAGAACTGAGCGTATTCCTTCAGGCCCGGGACCACGCCGATATGAGCTTTCTTTACATAGAAGAACAGCGGGCGCGAAACCGGATATTCACCGGTGGAAATGGTCTCGGTCGACGGGGCAACACCCGACATGGTCGCAACCTTCAGCTTGTCGGCGTTGTTTTCGTAAAACGCCAGACCAAACACGCCGATGCCGTTGGGGTTGGTGTCGATACGCGCCAGAGTTTCGGTGTAATCACCGTCGATATCGACCGATTTGCCATCGGTGCGAACCGCCAGACAAGCATCTTCAGCGTCGTCTTCGCTCATGCCGCCAGCAATCATGGCTTCCATTGCGCCGGTTTCTTCACATCCGATCAGCAGAACTTTTTCTTCAAACACTTCACGTGTGCCGTGCTTGGTGCCCGGGATGAAGCCAGCGATTTCAACATCGGGCAGTTCCGAATTGAACTCAGCCCAGCTGTTGTAAGGGTTATCAACGATCTCGCCGTCTTTCAGCACTTTTGCGCCCAGGGCATTGAAGATATCCGCAGGTTCGAAAGTAGTGAAGTCAGGCCCGGTTTGCTGGCTTGCAAATACGATGCCGTCATAGCCGATACGGATTTCCATGATGTCGGTCACACCGTTTTCGGCACAGGCTTTGATCTCTTTTTCGCGGATCGCGCGCGATGCGTTCGCAACGTCGATGGTGTTTTCGCCAACGCCTTCGCAGAAACGCTTCAGACCAGCCGACGAACCGCCGGATTCAACGACCGGGGTTGGAAAATCTGTGTTTTCACCGAACAGTTCGGCTACGATCGAGGCATAAGGCAGAACGGTCGACGAGCCGGCAACCTGAACGTTATCACGCGCCGAAGCAGTGGTTGCCGAGACGGCAGCGATAGCCAGCGCAGATGCCGACAGTTTTACAAAGGACATTTCAGTCTCCCTGAAAAGGTATGCTTGATCACCCCCATGATGATCCTGCGGGCACCCCTATGGGGCGTGCGTAAGTCTTTTGTGACAGGTGTGTAACACTTTCATGACAACCAGGGCTTTTTTGCGAGTTAACCGCTAAAACGCTGACGACCAAGAAAGCCGGAACAAGGCCGACTTAGGTGTCTATCTGGGCAAAATCACCGTAAAAACAGAACCTTTTCCCAGCTCGCTTTCCACACGAAGTCTTCCACGATGACGATTTACGATGTGCTTCACGATCGCAAGGCCCAGTCCCGTTCCGCCCAGTTGGCGCGACCTGTGACTGTCCGCGCGATAGAATCGCTCTGTCAGGCGCGGCAAGTGAACGGCATCTATGCCGGGCCCTTTGTCTATGACCTGAATTCTGACAGCCGGGCCGCGCATCGCCGGATCCCTGTCCGCGGGCAAGACACTTACGGTGACGCTGCCGCCACTGGCGCCATACTTGATCCCGTTCTCGATGAGATTGGTGAAAACCTGCCGTAATTGGTCGCCGTCGCCAGTGATTGAAAGCGGACCGTTTGTCACGTCCAGCGACAGTACCACGCCAGCGTCTTCCGCAAGGGGCCGCAGCGAATTTATCGTGGATTGCAGAAGGCCGGTAAGCTCCAGCTGTTGCTTGGGTCGAACACGTTCTTCGCTTTCGACCCGGTTCAACGACAAAAGATCTCCGACCAGACGGTTCATCCGGTTGGCTTCATCGGCCATGATCTTGAGAAACCGATCCCGTGCCGCAGGGTCTTCACGTGCCGGACCACGCAAGGTTTCAATAAAACCCATCAAAGCGGTCAGCGGGGTGCGCAACTCATGGCTGACATTGGCTACGAAATCCCGTCGCATCTGGCTGGCATGTTCCAGATGAGTGGTATCCTGAAACGTCACCATGACGGCCCCTTCGGACGCGGCACCTACCCCGTTCAAATATCTGCATTCAACTTCGTACGCTGTGTCCTGCGCGCCATCATTGGACAGATGACGAGTTTTTTTTGCGCTTTTGCTTGTCAGGGCTTGCTCGATGGCATCCAGAACCTGCGGCTGTCTCAAAATGGTCGCGAAATGGCGCCCGACAATTTTCTGTCCCAGAAGAGACGTTGCATCCGTGTTCGCCGCAATGATCCGTTCGGTCTGATCGATCACCAGCGCCGGCAACGGGATCGCAAGGACAATTTCCTGAAGAACGTCTTCGGTCATGCTTCAAAACCCAATCAACCCAATCGCCTTACTGCGCAGGTTTTAAGGTTTCACGAAACTTGCGCATATTTTCCTGGTAGTGCAGCGCACTGAACGTGATCCTTTGTGCCGCAGCCTCGTCCAGCTGGCGCACAACCTTGCCCGGCGATCCCATGACAAGCGAATTGTCGGGGATTTCCTTGCCCTCGGTGATCAGGGCTCCTGCTCCGATCAGGCAGTTCCTACCGATCTTTACCCCGTTCAGAACGATCGCGCCCATTCCAACCAACGTGTTTTCACCTATGGTGCAGCCATGCAGCATCACCTTGTGCCCGATGGTGCAGTTCCGACCAATCGACAAAGGAAACCCGGCATCTATGTGCATCACGCAGTTTTCCTGAACGTTGCTGCCCTCACCGATCCGGATTTCTTCGTGATCCGCGCGAATCGTACAGCCGAACCAGACCGAGGCCCCCTGCTCCAGTACAACCTTTCCAATAAGATTGGCATCAGGCGCGACCCATGTGTCCTCATGAATTTGCGGGGCGATCTCGCCCAAGGCGTAAATGGTCATGACAAACCCTCGAACTCATTCTGCAACTTGCGTACGTGTTGTTGCAACGTGGGTTGCTGAATGCGGCGCATCCGTTCAGCGCTTACGATAGTCTTCAGCTTGTCCTCGGTTGCCTCGAGATCGTCGTTGATCAGGACATAGTCGTAATAGCCCCAGTGACTGATCTCGTCCCAACTTTTGAGCATCCGTCGGCCGATAACGTCATCACTGTCCTGCCCACGGGCTTCCAGACGGCGACGCAGCTCGGAGATAGACGGCGGTAGAATGAAGATCGACAGGGCGTGCTTGCCCAGATCCGAATTTCTGATCTGCACTTCACCCTGCCAGTCGACGTCGAACAATACGTCCCTGCCAGCATTGATCGAGTTTCGGACCGGCTCAGCAGGAGAGCCATAGAAATTACCAAATACATGGGCATGTTCCAGCATCTGCCCATCAGCGACCTGCTGTTTGAATTCGTCCTCGGACAAGAAGAAATACTCGCGCCCATGCTCTTCCCCGGGACGCGGAGCACGAGTTGTCGCCGAGATCGAGAATTCCAGATCCGTATCCCAGGCCATCAGCCGTTTGGCCAGGGTCGATTTGCCCGCGCCGGAAGGAGAAGACAGGATGATTAATAGGCCTCGGCGGTCCGCCATGTCAGTTGTTCCCATTCTTATTCTACGTTCTGCACTTGCTCTCGCATCTGATCGATCAACGCTTTCAATTCCAGCCCGACGGACGTCAGATCCGAGCTTTGCGCCTTGGAACACAGCGTGTTGGCCTCGCGGTTGAACTCCTGCATCAGGAAGTCCAGCTTGCGGCCCACGGCCCCGTCCTGCGCCAACAACTCACGTGCGGCACCTACATGCGCGATCAGGCGGTCGATTTCCTCGGTGATGTCGGCCTTGACCGCGATCATCGCCAGCTCTTGCGCGACACGATCAGGATCTGCGCCTTGCGTATTCTCCAGCACCCGCGCGAGGTTTTCACGCAGCGCCTCGGCCATTTTGCCCTTGCGTTGCTCTGCAATCGTCGCTGCTTGCGCCGTCAGTTCCGCGACCTGATCCAGTTGCGTGTTCAAGACCGCCGCCAAAGCTTCCCCTTCGGTCTTGCGCATGTCTATGAACGCGGCCAGAAGATCTTTGAATTCGGACGTCAGATACGCAACAAGCGGAGTCGGATCGTCGGCCTCGGTTTCTGCATCCATCATCCCCTTGAGTGCGAGGAGATCTGACGCACGTGCCGGCGCGAGCGTGATGCCGCGCGCAGCTGCCAGCGCCTCTGTTTGCTCAAGAGCGGTCAGGGCCGCAACCATCGCGGCTTCGTTCAAGGCCAGCTCCAGTGCGGAATCCTCTCGGTTCACGCGCATAGACAGGGTCACGTTTCCACGGCTCAGAGATTTGGACAGGGTCGCCCGCAATGAAACTTCGAGGCCGGTCAACCAGTCGGGCACGCGCAGACGCATGTCCAGTCCCTTACCGTTTACGCTGCGAAGCTCCCACGACCAGCTGTGCGGGCCGTAAGTTCCCTTCCCCGAGGCAAACCCGGTCATGGATCTGATCATGATGGCCCTTTCCTGTTCCCCTGTTGTTTCGAGCACGTGCCGCACCTAATGCTATTGACTGGTGCAGAGCAAGAGCTTGCTGAAGATGCATTTGTTTGGCGCAAGTTAACCATTCGTTAAAGAATTACTCCAAAATTGAATTAACCCGAGTCAAACTGCCCCTAGCAATGGCTTACGGGCCGCAGGTGCTTCCATTGTGTTGCATTTTATGAAATTAGCGGCCAATTGACGTTAGGGTAATGAAAATGAAAACCTTTTTCGGGACAGGTTCCGGGTCAGAATTTGGAAAGATCGTCGCAATGGATCGCTTTGACAGTGGGCGCAGCCTATCGCCGATCCGCCAGGCCGAGGCGTATTGGACCGCATTGTTGAGCGGCGACAGCGTACCGATGCGGTCTCAAATCGACCCGCGCGGGCTAGAGAATGTTCTTGAGTATACTTTTATCCTTGAACGTATAGCGCCCGGGCTGGCCCGATTTCGTCTGGCAGGCAGCCATCTGAATACACTTGCGGGTATGGAAGTCCGGGGGATGCCTTTGACCGCATTCTTTCAACCCGATGCCCGAGCGCAAACCAAGGATATTCTGGAACAGGTTTTTGCGTCCCCAGCTGTTGCCGAACTGGGTCTGATCTCGGGTGGCGTGTTGGGGCGTACGAGGATGCAGGCCCGGATGATCCTTCTGCCGCTGAAAAGTGACCTGGGGGATGTCAGTCGTGTTTTGGGGGTCATGATCGCGGATGGCGCAATCGGCAAGACACCGCGCCGGTTTTTACTATCTGATACACGGATCAAACCGGTTTCTGAAATTCAGGTACCCGCGCCCACTCCGCGCCGTCCTGTTGAAGGTTTTGCAGAGGAACAACGCGATTTCAAACGCTCTGCCGGCCACCTTCACCTGGTGGTATCACGAGACGATTGAAACCCGTAAGATTGCGGTGAAGAAAAAAACAGCGGACCGATGGCCCGCTGTTGTCAGTGTTACAGTTGTGCTTAGCTTACCGCGCGTTTGGAGCCGTTGCGGCGCAGGTTGGTCAGTTCTTCCGCTACCAGGAATGCAAGTTCCAGCGACTGCGATGCGTTCAAACGCGGATCGCAGGCGGTGTGGTAGCGATCAGACAGGTCTTCTTCGGTCACAGCGCGTACACCACCGGTGCATTCGGTCACATCAAGACCGGTCATCTCGAAATGCACACCGCCGGGGATGGTGCCCTCGGCCTGATGCACACCAAAGAAGTCACGCACCTCGCGCAGAACTGAATCAAACGGGCGGGTTTTGTAACCCGTGGCCGATTTGATCGTGTTGCCGTGCATCGGATCGCAGACCCAGGTGACCTTTGCCCCTTCTTCCTTTACGGCCTTGACCAGACGTGGCAGATGCTCACCAGCTTTGCCCGCTCCGAACCGAGCAATCAGGGTCAGACGCCCCTCTTCGTTGTCGGGGTTCAGCTTGGACATCAGAACCTTGAGGTCCTCGGCCGTGGTGGTCGGGCCGCATTTCAGACCGATCGGGTTCAGAACTCCGCGGCAGAATTCGACATGCGCGCCATCAGGCTGGCGCGTACGGTCGCCGATCCAGATCATGTGACCTGAACCCGCCAACCAGTTGCCCGAGGTCGAATCCAGGCGCGTCAGTGCCTCTTCATACTCCAGCAACAGACCTTCGTGGCTGGTGTAGAATTCAACAGTCGAGAATTCATGCGTTGTTTCCGCAGTAATACCAGCCGCTTCCATGAAGTCGATGGTGTCTTGAATACGGTCCGCCACCTCGGAATACTTCTGAACGTCCTGTTCATCCGCAAAACCCAGCGTCCAGGCGTGCACGCGGCTCATATCCGCGAATCCACCGGTTGAGAAAGCGCGCAGCAAGTTCAGCGTCGCCGCCGCTTGCGTGTAGGCCTGCAACATCCTGTTGGGATTCGGAATCCTGGCTTCCGGCGTGAAGGCCAATTCGTTGATGATGTCCCCGCGGTAGCTGGGCAGTTCAACGCCATCCACAACCTCGGTCGGGGCGCTGCGCGGCTTGGCAAATTGTCCGGCCATACGACCAACTTTGACCACTGGCACCTTGGCACCATAGGTCAGAACCATTGCCATCTGCAGCATCACCTTGAAGGTATCGCGAATTGCATCTGCGCTGAATTGTTCAAAGCTTTCAGCGCAATCCCCGCCTTGCAAAAGGAAGGCTTCGCCGCGTCCGGCGGCACCCAGATGTTGCTTGAGACGCCGCGCCTCACCGGCAAAGACCAGCGGGGGATACTGTGAAAGCTGAGCCTCGACCTTGGCCAGCGCGGCCGCGTCGGTATACTCTGGCATCTGAACCCGGGGCTTGCTGCGCCAGTTCGATTTTTGCCATTCGGTCATAGCTTTGATCTCCGCTGAAGTTTTCAGGTGGTCTCTATACAAAATGCAAGGAAGAGTGACCATATCCCATTTGCGCCTCTTGACGACGTAAACAAGCTTTGATCATGGTGGCTGTCAAATCAGCAGCTGGATGATCGTCCGTCCGGCCGCGAAGTAAGGACATCTCGCCATGCAAGAGCAACGCCAAGTTGTCACGGTGGAAGACACTGCGGCTCCACCTCGGAATTTCGTTTTTGTCCTCTTGGACAAATTCTCTCTTCTGTCCTTTGCTTCGGCGCTTGACAGTCTGCGCATCGCCAACCGCATGGCGAACAGGCAGCTATATACCTGGAGGTTGCTGGGAGAAGGCGGTGAAACGGTAACCTGCTCGGCCGGGACCGAGTTCAGTCTGGACAGTGATCTGGTAGAGCTGCAGCGCGACGACGTTGTTCTGATCTGCGGTGGCGTAGACGTTCAGGCGGCCACCAGCAGACGCGTGCTGAACTGGCTGCGGCGCGAAGCCCGAAGGGGCTTGCGGATCGGTGGCCTCTGCACTGCGGCCTATACTCTGGCAAAGGCCGGGCTGCTGGATAGCAAGAAGGCGACGATCCATTGGGAGAATTCTGACAGTTTCATAGAGGAATTTGATGAAGTAGAACTGACCAAAGCCGTCTTTCAGATCGATGGCAATCGTATGACGACTGCGGGCGGCACCTCTTCGATTGACCTTATGCTCAAGCTGATTGCGGATGACTATGGCGAGGATCTGGCCAACGCGGTGGCGGATCAGATGATCTATTCCTCGATCCGAACCGATCAGGACACGCAGCGCCTGTCAACTCCGACCCGAATCGGTGTCCGGCATCCGAAGTTGAGCCAGGTTATCCTGATGATGGAAAAGAACATCGAAGAACCGATCTCGCCCTCGATTTTGGCCAAGGACGTAGGTATGTCGACCCGCCAGCTGGAGCGTCTGTTCCGCCGGTATCTCAGCCGTTCCCCCAAGCGCTATTACATGGAATTGCGGCTGCACAAGGCGCGAAACCTGCTGATGCAGACCGACATGAGTGTCATCAACGTGGCGCTGGCCTGTGGGTTCGCCTCACCTAGCCATTTTTCGAAATGCTACCGGGCGCATTACAACACCACGCCCTATCGCGAGCGTGGTGCGCAAAGTGGAAGATTGTCAGTCTAAGGTTCAGCGTCAAAGCTCTTTGACGAAATAGTGCAAGTACGGTCGGAGCATGGGCTGATCTTTGTAGGTTGTTGTCTTGATCGGAGAGTCCAGTTCAACAAACCCGAGTTTGGGATACAAAGACCGCATTTCCACATTTGGGGTGAGTGTATCTGCGATTAACCGCTTCAGCCCCATAGCTCTGGCGGCTTGTTCTCGTGCTTGAATCAATGCGCGCCCCACTCCAGTGCCCCGAGCATCTTCAGTTACAAATACACGTTTCAACTCGCCGGTATACTGATCAAACCGTTTCATCATTCCACACCCGACTATTTTGCCACCGCGGTTTCTTGCGACGATCAGGCATCCGTTCGGAGGCATATAGTCATCCATGTTCGCCCAGAATTCCTCAAGTGCGCTTTGCGGTGCGGAGGGATCCAATTCGAACCCCATACCCTGCATTCTTTGAGCAATAAGAGCATAATATTGCTCCAAAATCATATTCAGCTCGGTTCTTGGCGGGATACATGTGCACAATTCAATGTCGAAATCACTCATTGATATCCTCTTAACCGTGTAACCTGTTGGACAGACTGACTGCGACGATGGAAACGCGCAAACGGAATTGTAAAGTCTGCTGGCATGCTTCGTGTGTCACTGTTTGACAGACATCCTGTAAACCGCGCCCTGCCCGACTGAGATGAACCAGATCGCCCCATCCGGGGCCTGCACGATGTCGCGGACCCGTTCGGTCTCGGGGCCCTTGATCTGCTCGACCTCGCGCAGCGGGTCTCCGGACAGCCGAGCGATATAGTCGAATTTCAGCGAACCCACGAAAATGTCGCCCCGCCATTCAGGAAACATTTCGCCCGAATAGACCATCAAGCCCGACGGCGCGATCGACGGGTCCCAGTACAGGCGCGGCTGTTCCATGCCGGGCTTGCTGGTGCCCTCGCCGATCTTTTTTCCGGAATAATGTGTGCCGTACGAGATGACCGGCCAGCCGTAATTGGCGCCGGGTTTGACAAGGTTCACCTCGTCGCCGCCGCGCGCACCGTGTTCCGACACCCACAACCTACCGCGCGCGTCCAGATCGGCCCCCTGTGGGTTGCGATGCCCATAGGTCCAGATTTCAGGTCGGATATCTGCCTGTCCGACGAAAGGATTGTCTGATGGTACCGAGCCGTCACGGTTGATACGGATCACGGACCCGATGGGGTTCGAACGATCCTGCGCCTGCGGCCCATCCCCTCGATCTCCAATGGTTACAAAAAGCGTGCCGTCCTTCGCTTCTACTACGCGTGAGCCGAAATGCCGCCCGCCTGATCCGCCGGGTGAAGCTTCGAAAATGACACGTAGATTTGTCAGGCGCGTGCCGTTCTCGGACAGGCGCGCGACGGCGACAGCTGTGCCCGCGCCACCATTTTGCGGTTTTGAAAAGGTCAGAAAAATCTCGCGGCTTTGATTGAAATCGCGCGGGAACGTGACGTCCAGCAATCCGCCCTGCCCCGAAGCTGCGACCTTGGGAGCGCCGGATACGGCGTTCGCCTCTCCGTCCTGAACAAAAAACAGGTTTCCGTCCCGTTCGGTGACAAGAAAACTGCCGTCAGGCAGGATACCGACGGCCCAGGGTGTATCCAGCCCGCCTGCCATTTCGGTGAGTTCAAGATTCCCGACCGAGGTCGACAATGCCTGTGCCAAGGCACTTTCGGTGCAAAATGTGACGAACAGAATCGCAGCGGCTCTGAGCATGTTGAACCTTCCCCGGACAATCTAAGGCAAACCCTAACAAAACAGATAGATTTCCAATCGATAAAAACACGATTGCGTTAGGACTTTTCTTTTCCGGGTAGCTTGCCTAGGTTCGTGGCCAGAACGAACACGTTCACAATAGGGAGTAACCATATGAAAAAGCTGCTTACAGCAACTGCAGCATCCGCCTTGCTGGCCGGACCTGCGCTGGCCGAAGACATCACGCTGGGCGTTTTGTTCGGGTTCACCGGCCCAATTGAATCGCTGGCACCTGCAATGGGTTCTGGCGCCGAGTTGGCAATTTCGGAAGTCACCGAATCCGGAAAACTGCTGGATGGATCCAAAGTGTCCGCATCACGCGCTGACACCGGCTGCATTGATAACGGTCTGGCCACTTCGAACGGCGAACGCATGATTGCGGACGGTGTTGCCGGCATCATCGGCGGCGATTGCTCGGGCGTGACCGGTGCGATCCTTCAGAATGTCGCGATTCCGAATGGCATGGTCATGATCTCGCCCTCGGCGACCTCGCCGGGCCTGTCGACCATGGAAGACAACGGCCTGTTCTTCCGCACCGCGCCGTCAGATGCGCGCGAAGGCCAGGTGATGGCGGATATCCTGAAAGATCGCGGCATCAACTCGATCGCTCTGACCTACACGAACAACGACTACGGCAAGGGTCTGGCGGACGCTATCCAGTCCTCTTACGAGGCGGCGGGCGGTGAAGTGACCATCGTTGCAGCGCACGAGGACGGCAAAGCCGACTACTCGGCCGAAGTCGGTGCTCTGGCCTCGGCCGGTGGCGACATTCTGGTTGTTGCGGGCTATCTGGATCAGGGCGGCCTGGGCATCATCCAGTCGGCGCTGGACAGCGGTGCATTTGACACCTTCGGTCTGCCCGGCGGCATGATCGGCGACTCGCTGCCGACCAATGTCGGCCCCGACCTGAATGGTTCGTTCGGCCAGATCGCCGGTTCAGGCGGTGAAGGCGCCGAGAAGTATTTCGCCATGGCCGAAGCGGCAGGGTTTGACGGTTCGTCGCCCTATTCACCCGAGTCCTATGACGCTGCGGCTCTGTTCATGCTGGCCATGCAGGCTGCTGGATCGACCAATCCGGCCGACTATGGTGGCAAAATCATGGACGTCGCCAACGCCCCGGGCGAAAAGATCTATCCCGGCGAACTGGCCAAGGGTCTGGAATTGCTGGCAAACGGTCAGGACATCGACTATGTCGGTGCGTCCGGTGTTGAACTGATCGGCCCCGGCGAAAGCGCTGGTTCCTATCGTGAGATCGAAGTGACCGACGGTGAAAACAAGACCGTCAACTTCCGTTGATTGATCGTCAAAGGCTATGAATGAAAGCAGCCCGGGCCTTGTGTCCGGGCTGTTTCAATGAAAAAAGACCGCACCCGATAAACGGGGTCGAAACAACAGCGCCGGACAGGCGGCAAGGGGAAAAGATGATCGTCGTCGAGGACGTGCACAAGCATTTCGGCGGATTTCATGCGGTGGACGGGGCATCGCTGGAAATCCAGAAAGGGTCGATCACCGGCCTGATCGGGCCCAACGGGGCAGGAAAAACCACTCTGTTCAATGTGATCGCAGGTGTTCTGCCGCCGACCAGCGGCAAGGTGGTGATGGACGGCGAGGATATCACTGGCCTGCCCCCTCATGAACTGTTCCATAAGGGTCTGTTGCGCACGTTTCAGATTGCACATGAATTCCCGTCGATGTCCTGCCGTGAAAACCTGATGATGGTGCCTGGCGCGCAATCAGGCGAGTCGCTCTGGAACACGTGGTTCGGCCGCAAACGCATCGCTGACGAAGAACGCGCGCTGAAGGCCAAGGCCGATGAGGTGCTGGAGTTTCTGACGATCGAACATCTGGCCGATCACAAGGCGGGTCAGGTTTCCGGCGGTCAGAAGAAACTGCTTGAACTGGGCCGCACCATGATGTTGGACGCCAAGATCGTGTTTTTGGACGAGGTCGGCGCGGGTGTGAACCGCACCCTGTTGATGACCATTGCCGATACCATTCTGCGCTTGAACAAAGAGCGGGGCTATACCTTCGTCGTCATCGAGCACGACATGGATTTCATCGGCAAGATCTGCGATCCGGTCATCTGTATGGCCGAAGGCAAGGTTCTGGCCGAAGGTACTTTGGATGAGATCAAGGCCAATGAGCACGTGATCGAGGCCTATCTGGGCACCGGCCTGAAGAACAAAGACAAGCTGGAGGCCGGGGCATGAGCGATAACCCCTATCAGGATGACAAGGGCAACAAGGACGCCTCGATTACCAATCCGCACGGTGTCGGCACCATGACCCCGGCCCATCGCAAAAGTGGTGCGACGCATAAGGTCGAGGGCGGCCCTTTTCTGATCGGCGACACCATGACGGGTGGCTACGGCAAAGGGCCGGACATCCTGCATGATTGCACTATCGCCGTGGACAAGGGTGAAATTGCAGTCATCGTCGGCCCCAACGGTGCCGGCAAGTCGACGGCGATGAAAGCTGTGTTCGGGATGCTGGATGTCCGTTCAGGGTCTGTGCGTCTGGACGGAGAGGACATCACCAACCTCTCCCCGCAGGACCGTGTAATCCGTGGCATGGGATTTGTGCCGCAAACACAGAACATCTTCACTTCGATGACGGTGGAAGAGAACCTTGAAATGGGTGCCTTCATCCGCCGCGACGACATCAGCCAGACGATGGAGCAGGTCTATGACCTCTTCCCGATCCTCCGCGACAAGCGCAATCAGGCCGCCGGAGAACTGTCAGGCGGACAACGCCAACAGGTCGCAGTGGGCCGCGCGCTGATGACCCAGCCCAAGGTGCTGATGCTGGACGAGCCGACTGCGGGCGTTTCGCCGATCGTGATGGATGAACTGTTCGACCGGATCATCGAGGTGTCCCGCACCGGCCTGCCGATCCTGATGGTCGAACAGAACGCCCGCCAGGCTTTGGAGATTGCCGACAAGGGATACGTTCTGGTTCAGGGGCGCAATGCCTATTCTGGAACGGGCAAGGAACTGCTGGCCGATCCGGAGGTTCGGAAGAGTTTCTTGGGGGGGTGAGGATGGTTAAACTCGCCGCAGCTTCAATTTTTCTCGCAATCGCATCAACCACCGCTCTGGCATATTCGGGACCGCAAAGTCTCTACTTGGAGTTGGAATGCACGATCTTTGAAAAATGCGACCACCAATTTCTGTGCAAAAAGACCAATGAATCAACCAGTATAACCTACACTTTTCTGGTTTATGATTTAGAAGACATCGACCCAATCGATAGACAGGCGCTATCTTTTCTTGATTGGCAAGAAGAAACGGTTTGGGTGGACTTCATTAATCCGAAAGCGGGCAAACTTCCTCTCCCCGTTTGGTACGCCGCAGATTTGGAGTACGCGCCCGAAGTTACCTTTCGTTTGCAAGATTGGTTGGCTGGAGCGCAGTCCTCCCCATACGGCATAAGTTGGTTTGCCTTTGTTGTTACAAGCGACTTGTACGAGGTTGGTAATAGCAGAGCCAACTCAGACAGGAGGGATGATCTGCCGTTTGAAGTTTCCGTCTACAGGAAACTTAACGGAAAATACGCCATCCAAAACCTAAACTGTGACTCCGGTTGGTATTAGATATGGACTTCCTCAACGCCATTGTGGCGCTTTCCAACATCTTCCTTGTTCCCGGAGTTTTCTGAAGTCGATTAAATACTTTATCCGAAGTTACCCGAAATTTCCCTACCATCCCAAGATTTCCACGCGTCGGCTGCAATCCGGTCACATTGTGCGTTTAACGCCGGGCGCTGTGAAGGAAACGGTTTCCCGGTCAAACAAATCAAGTTCCGTGGAATCAAGCGAACCTTCTGAATAAAAACTCTGTTCAGGACCCAAAAATGAAAAAATGGATGTGTGTGGCCATTGCCACCTTGTGCGCGACCGCCGCAAAGGCGGAAGAGCGCCACTTTGTCTGCGTCTCAGACCGCGACGGCAGCGAAGTGCGCCTCAACAGGGCACCGGAAGGAGACAAAGGCAACATCGAAACTGCGAACATTTCCGGCGATGCCATGGTGTTCAAAGGCGTTGGCAACATGACGTTTGTCCATATTGAAGGCGAAGATGTCATGACCTTTGTCGTGCATTATGACGACATGTCCTTTGACCTCTCGGTCAAGGGTCCCCACGCGGGAACCGATCACGGCACCTGCACCGAGACGGACGCCTGAACCCCCTTCGGACCATCTCGACCACGCACCGGAATTGGCCGGTGCGTGACTGAGCCAGACTACAATTGAAAAGTCTGGCCTGCTTCCGTGTTTCCCGTGGATATTTTTCGCAACCAGCAGAAAAATATGACGCAAAACCGCGCGGGAAACATTGTGCCTGCGCGGACCGTCATGCCATAAGACCGCACCCGGACAGTGAGAAGAAATAATGGATCTACTCAACGCGCTTGTTGCGCTTGCGAATTTTGTGTTGGTGCCTGCGGTCGCTTATGGCAGCCAACTGGCGTTGGGCGCGCTTGGCGTGACCCTGATCTACGGCATCCTGCGGTTTTCGAACTTTGCCCATGGCGACACCATGGCCTTTGGCGCGATGATCGCCGTGCTTGTCACATGGGCGTTGCAGGCCGCCGGGATCAGCTTTGGACCGTTGCCGACCGCCCTGCTCGCCCTGCCCTTTGCCATCCTGGGCTGTATCGTGCTGGTGCTGATCACCGACAGGCTGGTCTACAAATTCTACCGTGAACAGAAGGCGAAGCCCGTTATTCTGGTGATCGTTTCAATGGGTGTGATGTTCATCATGAACGGCCTTGTCCGGTTTATCATCGGGCCAGACGACCAAAGGTTTTCGGACGGTGCTCGGTTCATTGTGTCGGCGCGCGATTTCAAGGCGATGACCGGTCTGCGCGAGGGGCTGGCCATCAAGACGTCGCAAGGTATCACGGTGATCGTGGCCGTTGTTGCCGTGGCGCTGCTGTTCTGGTTTCTCAACAAAACGCGCACTGGCAAGTCAATGCGGGCCTACTCGGACAACGAGGATCTGGCGCTGCTGTCAGGCATCAACCCGGAACGTGTGGTGATGATCACATGGATTATCGTGGCCGCGCTGGCGACGACTGCTGGTGTTCTCTATGGGCTGGACAAGAGCTTCAAACCCTTCGTGTATTTCCAACTTCTGCTTCCGATTTTTGCCTCGGCCATCGTGGGTGGTTTGGGGAACCCACTGGGCGCCATTGCAGGCGGGTTTATCATCGCGTTTTCAGAAGTGACAATCACGTACGCCTGGAAGAAAGTCCTGACCTATCTTGCGCCTGAAAACCTTGAACCGTCAGGTTTGGTGCAACTTCTCTCGACCGATTACAAATTCGCCGTCAGCTTTGTCATCCTGCTGATAGTGCTTCTGTTCAAGCCCACGGGCCTTTTCAAGGGGAAAGCAGTATGACTGACGCTGTCAAAAATACGCTGCTCTTCGCAATTGTCGGCGGCTTGATCCTGTTGACCGGCTTTACGCAAAGCTGGAACACCGCGATCCTGATCCTGAATATGGGGCTGATTTCCGCAATCATGGCGATCGGTGTAAACCTGCAATGGGGTTTTGCTGGTCTTTTCAACGTGGGCGTCATGGGCTTTGTCGCGCTGGGCGGACTGGCCGTTGTTCTGGTCTCGACACCACCCACCCCCGGTGCGTGGGCTGCGGGCGGCTATGGAATCGTTCTGGCTTTGCTGCTGGGTGCCGCAACAGTGGTGGCGGCTGTTCTGGTGGCAACGAGAATACCGAAAGGTCGAGTGCAAACCCTCACCATCATCGCAGTTTTGGTCGTCGGCTTTTTCGTCTATCGCGCGGTTTTCGACCCCAGCATTTCAGCGGTCGAGGCAATCGACCCGGCGATTTCCGGCAATATCGGCGGTCTTAACCTACCTGTTCTGCTGGCCTGGCCCGCGGGCGGTTTGCTGGCGGCGGGCGCTGCGTGGCTGATCGGTAAAACAGCGCTGGGCCTTCGTTCGGATTATCTGGCGATTGCCACATTGGGTATCGCGGAAATCATCATTGCAGTCATGAAAAACGAAGACTGGCTGGCCCGGGGCGTCAAGAATGTCTATGGCATCCCACGCCCGTCCCCGGTAGTGGGCTACGAAGTGGACTTGCAGAGTGACCCGGCCTTTCTTGCCCGGGCCGAATGGTTCGGGTTGGATCCCGTTACTGCGTCAACGCTAACGGTTAAACTCGGTTATTCTCTGCTGTTCATGATTGTACTTCTGGTGCTGCTCTGGATGGCTCAGATGGCGCTGAAAAGCCCGTGGGGCCGCATGATGCGCGCAATCCGTGACAATGAAGTGGCGGCCGAGGCCATGGGCAAGGATGTTACCCGTCGTCATCTGCAAATCTTCGTGCTGGGGTCAGCGGTTTGCGGTATTGCGGGTGCAATGATGACCACGCTGGACGGCCAGTTGACGCCAAGCGCTTACCAACCACTGCGCTTTACCTTTCTGGTCTGGGTGATGGTGATCGTTGGTGGATCCGGCAACAATTTCGGGGCTGTTCTAGGCGCATTCCTGATCTGGTTCCTGTGGGTTCAGGTGGAACCGATCGGGTTGTGGCTGATGAATGTCATTACCGCAGGCATGCCGGATGGAAGCGCATTGAAAACCCACCTGTTGGACAGCGCCGCACATATGCGTCTGTTTACGATGGGCCTGATCCTGTTGATTGTTCTCAGATTCAGTCCAAGAGGGCTGATCCCCGAGAAATAGGCCACTTCCACCTTCAATAGGCGAAACCGTGCCTTTCATCCGGCACGGTTTCTTGATTCTTAACAATTTTCTGAATAAACGGACCCACCGCAGTGTTTTCTTTTTTGCGGTATGTTGCCGGCGCTCACACCCGTCTACGCCGATCTGTAACGATCATTCACACTTGTTGAAAAGAGTTAGAAATGAAAGCACCACGCCTCAAGACACTTGTTCTGTTTCCGGTTATTGCCGTTGCAACAGCCGCCTGTATTCCCACTCCAGAAGAACTGGAGACGACACCAGTCAAGGTCCAGACACCCAAAGGTGTCGTAACCTGTCAGTTGTACCGCCAAGATCGGGTGACCTGGGATCGTGCAATTGATTACCCGGCCACAAAAATGTCTGTTCCCGAAGCGGATGCCTATTGCCGTCAGGAAGGTCAGCGCCGCTTGAAATAAACATTGCGGCGCCCGCGATGGGCGCCGTTCCGTCATTTATTTCGGAACAAACCGCCAAGAATACCGCGCACGATCCGACGTCCGGTCGTTCCCTTCAGTTCCTTGATCACCGCGTCGGTCATCGCCGATGCAAAGGTATCTTTGCGGCGTTGCACCCGGGAAGAGGACCTGCCAACCCGGCTTCCCGAGTATCTGCGTGCCGAAGCATACTCCCGCTCCATCGGTGACTGCGTTTCCAGAACCTCTTCGGCCTCTGCCTGTTCAGCGGCCCTGGCGGCTGCCTCTGCCCGGGCTTTCAGGATTTCAAAAGCCGACTTTCGGTCTATTCCCTTGTCATATTTTGCCGCCATCGGGGAGGTACCGAGAATGGTCCGACGCTCGGCATCAGAGATCGGCCCCAACTGAGACCCCGGTGGGCGAATCAGTGTGCGTTCGACGATTCCGGGAACCCCTTTTTTCTGAAGCATCGACGTTACCGCCTCACCGACGCCTACCTCCCGGATTGCGACTTCGGTGTCGAAGGCCGGATTCTCACGATATGTTTCGGCCGCCAGGCGCAGGTTCTTTCGGTCACGCGCCGTGAACGCTCGCAAAGCGTGCTGAACGCGATTGCCCAACTGCCCCAGAATATCCTCGGGTATATCGGCGGGGTTCTGAGTTATGAAATAAACCCCCACCCCTTTGGAACGGATCAGCCGGGCAACCTGCTCGACCTTGTCCACCAACACTTTCGGAGCGCCATCAAACAGCAGATGTGCCTCATCAAAAAAGAACACCAGCTTGGGTTTTTCAGGATCACCGACTTCGGGTAGTTCCTCAAACAATTCACTCAGCAGCCACAGCAGGAACGTCGCATACAACCTTGGCGAGGCCATCAGCTTGTCCGAAGCAAGGATGTTCACCATCCCTTGCCCGCTTTCATCGGTGCGCATCAAATCGGACAGATCAAGCGCGGGTTCGCCAAACAGCTTTGTTCCGCCCTGATTTTCCAATACTAGCAAACGCCGCTGGATGGCACCGATCGAAGATGTCGAAACATTGCCGTATCGTAATGAAAGCTGGGTCCTGTTCTCTCCGATCCAGACCAACAATGCCTGAAGATCCTTGAGATCCAGAAGCGGCATTCCCTCTTCATCAGCCACCCGGAACGCGATATTCAAAATGCCTTCCTGTGCTTCGCTCAATTCCATCAAACGGGACAGCAGCAAGGGCCCCATTTCGGTAACCGTCGTCCGCACCGGATGGCCCTGTTCACCAAAGAGATCCCAGAACGTAACCGGGCAGGCAGAATAGGAAAAATCGTCAAATCCAATGCGGCCGGCACGGTCCATAAACGCCTGATGCAATTTCTGCGTATCGCTTCCGGGCAAAGCCAGACCCGACAAATCACCTTTGACATCGGACAAAAACACCGGAACCCCGGCTTGGGAAAACCCTTCCGCCAGGATTTGCAACGTTACAGTCTTACCGGTCCCGGTCGCACCGGCAATCAGCCCGTGGCGGTTCGCATATTTCAGCGCCAGTTCCTGCGGCAGGCCATAGCCTTCGCCACCGCCGCCCAAAAAAATATTATTGCCCATTAACACTGCCTTATATTTCACCGATCCGTCACCAGCATACAAAGTTAACCTTTGACTGCGATAGTCAATTTGCCCTGCGTTTGTTTCCTTCACGTGGGGCAGATTTCCTCCCTGTCGACTGGCCGTGCCTTCGGGCACGGCTTTTTTTGTCAGTCCAGGAAAGGTTTTAAAGTTCTGACGGACAGATTAAAATTTGAGGATAGCTGTTGACCCGTCAGCGCCCCTTTCGTAGGATTTGCGCATAAATAAGTCGGCCAGTCCGACGGGGAGAACCTTTTGGGAAAGAGAGCTGGCAAATACAGCTCTCTTTTTCTGCTTCAGGACAGTTCGGTTTCGATGATCTGGCAACAATCCGTTCACGTTCGGACAAGCTTTTCTGTTAGTGCCTGACACCAGTTCAGAAGAGTGTTAAACGAGGCAAAAAGCTCAATCATCAAATCGAGGCATTCATGACTAAGAAAATCCTCTCGCTTAGTACAGTAGCGGCAGTTCTGCTATGTGGTGCGGTATATGCGCAGGACACAACGACTTCTGAACCGGATGCCGGGCTCGATCTGGGTCAGGAAGGACCGCGCCCCGGAGAACAGTTCGTCAAGGATGAGTTCGGAGATTGGGACGTGTCCTGCATCAAGGCGCAGGAAGGTGAAGACCCGTGCGCCATCGTTCAGATACTGAAGGGCAATCAAGGTGATCCGATTGCAGAAGTGTCGATCGGGAAACTGCCCGAAGGCGGCGCGGCAGTTGCATGGGCCAACGTGATTGTTCCTTTGGAAACACTGCTGCAAGCACAGCTCGCCCTGTCCATCGATGGTGCGCCCCGCAAGCTGTATAACTATCACCATTGCTTGCCTGTTGGCTGCGTCGCGCAACTGGGCCTGAGCCAGGGCGACATCGAAGCAATGAAATCTGGCACCAAGGCAGTCTTCTCGTTGGTACCGGCCCGATTCCCGGACCAGGTTCTGGAAATGGAAATGTCGTTGTCCGGCTTTACGTCCGGCTTTGATTCCCTGACTGTCAACGGGAACTAAGAGCGCGTT
The DNA here is from genome assembly GCF_059609825.1 of Ruegeria sp. YTSB088. NCBI lineage: Bacteria > Pseudomonadati > Pseudomonadota > Alphaproteobacteria > Rhodobacterales > Roseobacteraceae > Ruegeria > Ruegeria sp. YTSB088. Next base: position 545,970 of record NZ_JBXWMM010000001.1, read on the forward strand.
TCGAATATGCCGCCGCATCCTATGCGGCGGCGCTGCGCGGACTAAATCCGCTTCAGCGCTAAAACCGCATTCAGTCCGCCAAAGGCAAACGCATTGCTGAGTGCGACGTCAACTTTGGCTTCCCGAGCTTCGTTCGGCACAACATCAAGCGCGCATTCCGGATCGGGTTCCTCGTATCCGATGGTGGGTGCAATCACACCATCCCGTAGCGCCATGATACAGGCCAACAGCTCCACCGCACCGGTTCCTCCGATCAGATGGCCATGCATGGATTTGGTCGACGATATCATCAGATCGTCGGCATGGGGTCCAAATACATCTGCCACTGCGGCACACTCTGTTTTGTCATTCGCTGCCGTTCCGGTGCCATGCGCGTTGATGTAGCAGACATCGCAGGCATTCAAGCTGGCATCGGCCAAGGCACCTGACATGGCCCGCGAAGCCCCTTGTTTGCTGGGCATCACGATATCGGCCGCGTCTGACGACATAGCGAAACCGACGACTTCGCACATTATCTCGGCGCCCCGGGCACGGGCGTGTTCGTATTCCTCGAAAACAAAGATACCGGCCCCTTCCCCTTGTACCATCCCGTTGCGGTTGGCACTGAACGGTCGGCACGCATCCTTCGACATCACGCGCAGCCCTTCCCAGGCTTTGACGCCACCGAAACACAACATGGATTCGGACCCGCCTGTGACCATGACCGGTGCAATACCGCTGCGGACCATCTGAAAGGCCTGAGCCATGGCATGGTTCGAAGATGCACAGGCGGTCGACACGGTGAAGCTGGGACCCTTGAGGTTGTGTTCCATGGAAACATGGCTGGCCGCCGCGTTGTTCATGAGTTTGGGAACAACAAAAGGGTGTACCCTATTCTTGCCATCCTCATAGACCGATCGGTAATTGTCGTCCCAGGTCGACACACCACCACCGGCAGTCCCCAGGACAACACCTGACTTTGCAGCAAGCTCTCCGTGAAACTCGATGCCCGACTGATCTATAGCCTCTTTGGCAGCGGTCAGTGTGAACTGAGTGAACCGGTCATACAGCGACATCTGTTGACGGTTGAACCGCCCTTCGGCCTCAAAGTCACGAACCTGCCCGCCGATCTTGATGGCCAACCGATCAACGTCCCGGAATTCCAGTTCCGAGATCCCACAGCGACCTTCCCGCATGGCTTCCAGCGTGTCAGGAACCGAATGGCCCAGTGAATTGATCGTACCTGCGCCGGTAATGACAACACGTTTCATGAGCGTTTGTCAGACCTTTTCCGACACGAGCTTTTCGATCCCGGCAATGATCGCAGCAACATTCGAGATATCAAAATCGTTGGCTTCGGGTTCGTTGGCATTGAAAGGAATAGAGATGTCGAACTCTTCCTCGATCGCGAAGATGCTTTCGACCAGACCAAGGCTGTCGATACCCAGATCCTCCAGCGTGCTTTCGGGCGTCACGTCCGATGGCTCCAGCACGGCCTGCTCTGCAATGATTGCGATGACGCGGTCGCTGATGCTCATGTCGATCCCCTGATTTTCAGTTTGACGATGATTTAATCGCTTGGGGTCTGTTTGAAAACAGCCTTTTTCAATGCCTCAACGTCGCGTGCCATGCGGGGCAGTCGTCGCTGCGCCTTGTAGATATCTGTATGAGTCTCCATTTTGATGCCTGGATACCCTATGATTACGCGACCGGCCGGAACATTTGACAGAATCTTTGTGCCCCCACCTGAGATGACGCCATCCCCAATGAAAATATTGTCGACCACTCCGGTCTGCCCGCCCAGAACGACGTTGTTGCCGATCTCAACCGAGCCGGACACGCCTGTCTGACCGCACAACAGACAATCCTGCCCGATGCGGGTGTTGTGCCCGACATGGACCAGATTATCCAGCTTGGAGCCGTTGCCGATACGCGTGTTGCGGATGGTTCCATTGTCGACGGTGCAATTGGAGCCAACTTCCACATCGTCCCCGATCTCGACCGCGCCCAAAGAGTGGATGCGAAGCCAGTTTTGTGCCTTTGCATCACCCTGATCGCCCAACGTTTTGCGGGCGTTCTCAGCGCCGGAGACCTCGGGTGTCACAAAACTGAATCCGTCACCGCCAATCCTTGCTCCAGGTTGCGCAATAAACCGATCCCCGATTTGAGCGCGCGCGCCAATGCTGACCATTTCGCGCAAAAAGGCCCGTTCGCCCAGAACGGCGTCGATACCCACCACACAGTGCGCCCCGATTATCGAGCCCGAACCAATTCGAGCCCGCGCGCCAACAACAGTCAGCGGTCCAATCGCCACATCTGATCCAATTTCAGCCGTTGGATCGATCACTGCGGAAGGGTGAATGCCCGGTTCAACCCCTTGCCCGCGATCCAGCTTCGCGGTGATCCCGGCCATTGCCATGCGCGGACGTTTCACGAAAACGGCCGCTCGCAAACCCATGGCCCGCCAGTCCGCACCTTCCCAGAGAACGGCGGCGCGCGCTTCCCCGTTCGAAAGCGCCTCGGCATATTTCGGGGACATGGCCATCGCCAGATCGGTTGGTCCGGCATCGCCCGGTTCGGCCGCCCGCACGATCGTCAGGCCACCATCACCTTGGCACTCGGCACCCAAAGCGTCGGCGATTTGCTGAATGGTAAACTGCATCACGGGCTTCCTTTTGGCAGGATTTGCCCTGTGCTTAACCCTGAATGTCCGGCAGGGCCACCCCTGCCTTTTGCAGGGCCTCCCAAGTCTTGCTGTCCCTGCCATAGACATCACGGCGATACTGCACGTCGCCTTTTGGTCCGACATAGGCTGTTCGATAAATCAAGTGCACCGGAACTTTTTGTTCCAAATCGACCTTGGTTTCCTTCCCAGTGTTCAGAACGCGATGGAAGAAGGCCTTGGGATCCTCTTCCTGTTTGGCCAGCAATGCATAGGCAAATTCGAAGGGCTGAGCCAGCCGGATGCAGCCGTGCGAGAACGCACGCACCTCACGCGAAAACAGACTTTTCTGAGGCGTATCATGCAGATAAATGTTGTGCTTATTGGGGAACATGAACTTGACCAGCCCCAAAGCATTGCTTTTGCTGGGTGGCTGACGCATCGCAAAAGGAAAGCTCCGAGCAGTGAACTGATTGAAATCAACAGCCCCGCGATTGACCTGCCGCCCCCTGCTGTCAGTAATCTGAATATGACCGACCGCATTGGGATTCGCTTTCAGCTTGGGCAAATATTCCTTGGTGATGATCGAGCGTGGAACATACCAGCTCGGGTTTATCACCATATGCTCCATCACATCCGAGAACTCCGGGCTGCGGCGATCATGTGTGTTCTTGCCGATCACCGCACGGGTTTCAAAGGTGACTTGCCCGTCGTCTACGATCTTTGCCGAAAAATCGGTCTGGTTGACAAGAATATGACGTGCGCCGCGATCCCGAGGCAACCAGCGTTCCCGCTCCAGAGCAACATATACAGCCTTGAGCCGATCCGAAGCTGGTCGGTTCACCTCGGCAATCGTACCTTTGCCTGCAACGCCATCGGGTTCCAACCCATGCGCGGTTTGAAAAGCTCTAACGCCTTCCAGAAGCACCGCGTCGAAAGACGGGCTGGCCGAGGGCTTCATATAGCCCATTGACACCAACCGATTGCGAAGCTTCACGACATTGGGTCCTGTGTCGCCGTATTCCAACTTGCTTACGGGTACAGTCGCCCCCCAACCTCCCTGATCTATCAAGGTTTGCAGCGTGAGCTTTTGCTTCATAAGGGCCCGGTATTGACGCGTCTGAGGTGCCAGCTGCGCAATATACGCGGTGCCATGTGTGTTTAGTCCGTTCAGATGTTCGGCTGCGCTGAGTCGATCCACCGACCGAACAAGCCCGTCGTCGACACTGCCGGGCCGAACAGCACCTGAGTACAATGCGTCGGCGAATTCCACGAAAACCCGACTCAGTTCCGCTTCAACTTCCCCAAGGTCGCGCGTCGAGCGTGCACCTTCCATTTTCTGCAGCAAGGATGATACTGTTGCGTCGGCCTGCGGCAGACCGTGCAGGTGAGCATTTGACAGTGCCTGGATCAATGCAGCCCGGCGTTGCATATGCTCATTGGTTTCCCCCACCCATATTGGCGAAAACCCGTTTGTCCGATAGAACTCAGCGATCTGTGATGCCTGCGGTGTGTGTTCTGCTATCGCCATTTGAAACGCCATGCTTGGCGCGGGTTCAGAAGTGGTGTTTGCCACACTGGCTGTGGCCGCAAAACAAGCGGCAAGCAGGATACTGGTACTGGTTCGGAAAACAGAAAACATTGGATGGCCTTGGAATCAATGGCTTGGGTAGGTGATACGTGCGTCGAGCAACTATGGATTTTACTGCGAAGGCTTGTCTATTCACAAATTCCTTACCAAATCGCTTCTGCTTTCTCCTGATGCGCGTTTGCATCGGCCCGGTGGCACGGGGTCCACAGCTGCAAAATTTCTGTGCCTAGCTGTGACATTTGCGCAAAAAGCTGCCGAAAATTCCCCCTTGAAAAGGTAACTGTGAAACACTTCTTGGCCGCCGAATCCGATTGTGTCATAAATTCTGCATCTGGGATGGGAAAAAATTAAGACAGTGCACGTAACATCGTGTGCAGGCAGGAACAGTACGGGACGACCAAAATGACCAAGAGCAGTTCCTCGGGCTTGACCCGACGTGCCCTATTGGGTGCGTTTGCAGCAACCGCAGTTGCAGCAGCACCCACATACTCCAATGCAGCAGGCTTTTTGCGCGGTGGCGGCGATATTCGTCGCATACGTATGTATTCCGGTCGCACGGGCGAACGGTTGGACATGATTTATTGGGTCGATGGTAAGTATATCAAGGACGCTGTCAAAGAAGTGCATCACTTCATGCGTGATTGGCGTACAGATCAGGTAAAATCCATCGATTTACGCGCGATTGATATCATGGCGGCATCACACAACCTGCTGGATGTCAGTGAACCTTACATGTTGCTGTCGGGCTATCGTTCTCCACAGACCAACGCCATGCTCCGCTCCAGATCTCGCGGTGTTGCCCGGAAATCGCTTCATATGCAGGGACAAGCAGCAGACTTGCGCTTGGCGTCCCGTTCTGTTTCGCAGATGGCAAAGGCCGCTATGTCATGCAGGGCTGGCGGAGTTGGTCAATACTACGGATCCAATTTCGTGCATATGGACTGCGGTGTCGTGCGCACCTGGCGTGGTTAAGACGCAAGCCTTATGGATTCAATGCACCCGACAACATATGTAACTGGTTGACCGTCATACCAGTTACATACCTGCGTCGCCTCCTCCGCCAACGTCGCCGCCTCCGGATCCGCTGCTGGATGCTGTTTCCGCAGTCGAACTGCTGCTCTCGTGCGTCTTCTCGTCATCGACATGAGAGTTGGCATTGGAGTCTGATATTTTTTCGCCTTCTGAGTCATCATCACTATCCCAATCCTCGTCAGTAAGTCTGCCGAGCATCAGTGCAATTATTACTCCAAGTACAAGCCAACTTATGACGCTTAGGATTGAAAAACCCGAAATAAAGTAACAGCCCAAAATCGCTAGAACCAGCACTTTGATTATGAACGTCTTATTTGAAAAGATCACTTGCACGTTCTTTCCTCCATTCAAAGCGGACGCGATCCAGCCTCGTCCTGAAAGTGTACATCAAAAACCACGGGTAGAGAGGTCTATGCCGAGGAATAAGCGTCAATGATTGTTCCGCGCATGGTGCAAGACAGGACATGCAAGATAATTGGAGTTGCTCAAGCGACCAAGGAGATCGCGCACCTGAGCGGAGAGAGAACGATCGCCCTGATCGTGACGCTTGCGGACTGGGATCGCAATCCCGCGCCACATGACCTTGTTGGTGGAAGGTGCCTCGACGAAGTGTCCGAACAACAATATCAACAACTTAAGTCGCTCAAACACCTTGAGCTTTGCTGACAGGTGCGAAAGGGATTGTGACCTTGCCCCCGAAATCCCCAGAGCACTATCCTCCACTCACAGACATACGGCTTTAATGGCGCAGCCCGAGACCAAAAGGAAATACCTAATGACCCAGTGTTCTTTGCTTCCAGAGCGCAACGCGCCGTTCATCACGTTCTTCATACTCAGCAATGGCCTGGGCAATATCCCTATCCGTCATTTTCTCTTGCTCTGACCCAAGGTCCGTCATGCGCATAGTGAACCACGCGGTCATCCCACCTGGCGGCAAGGTGGCAAAGCGAGGAAAGGCGGGAGCGTTCTTTCCCGCCCGCCACGTGGTTGGCAGGGACGGATCAATGACAAAACCCCTGGCCAAACCCACTGCATCCACGTCCTCGGAAAGGACCGCGGATTCAGCTTCTTCACGGCGCTTGAACCCTCCCGTAGCCATAAGCGGGACCGATGTCAGTTGACGTGCGGCGCGGGTAAATTCGACAAAGTAAGGACCCTGACTCATGCGCTCCGAACTCGGCGGAGCACCGGGGAAATAGGTGCCTCCGCTGATATCCAAAAGGTCAGCCCCCTTCCCTTCAAGAGCGGCCACGACTACGAGCGCCTCTTGTTCTGTCAGACCACCGGCAAGCTGATCCGTCGCGTTCAGCTTTACCGCAACCACAAAATCAGGCGGGACCGCCGCACGAACAGCCTCGACCGTTTCGATGAGCAATCTCATCCGTGCATGTAGCGAACCACCATAGGCATCTGTTCGTCGATTGAAGAGCGGGGACAGGAACTGGCTCAGAAGAAACCCGTGTGCGGCATGAATTTGCACACCGCCAAATCCTAAATCCGCTGCACGGCGCGCCGTATTGGCAAAACACGCGGGAACGGTCGCGATTTCGGCACGTGACATGGCTTCACTGCGAAAGTCAGGGAATTCCATCGCACTTGGCCCCTTGGGGGTACTGATTGGCAGATGGGCCAGTGCCCCGGCATGCCCAAGCTGTAACCAAAGCTGCGCGTTGTTTGCCGATCCTCGTCGGGCTAGCTCACGAAATGCCGCCATATTGGCGTTGTCATCCAGAACCAGATTTCCGGGCTTTTCTGGGTATCGCGGATCACCCTGGACCTCTCCGACAATCGACGCTGCCAGTCCGCCTTCTGCCCAACGTTCATAAAGTCGAATTTGCGTGGGCGTCGGGTTGCCCTGGCCATCCCCCAGCGAATCCGACATCGCAGATTTGATGATCCGGTTCTTCAGCACTTGGCCGTTCGGCAGGGCCAACGGTGTGAAGAGAGTTGGGGGCGAAGTGGCGTGCAAGGCAGGTCTCCTCAGGCTTTTCTGTCCTTATCTGAGATAGTTTGGATGACTTATATTGATAATCGGGTAATCTGGATCAAATCTTGATCGTTTTTGGAATAGATGTCACAGAAGACCGAGCTGGAAATCCTGTTGGCTGTTGTTGATCATGGCAGCTTTTCTGCCGCAGCCAGAGCGTTGGGATACACCCCTTCTGCCGTTGGCAAGAGGGTCCACCAACTGGAGCAGCGGTTGAATGTGCCGCTTCTGGTCCGCTCGACCCGACGGATGACTCTGACTGAAGCAGGTCGGAGATATGCAGAGGAAGCACGTGACCTGATTGCCCGCCTGACAGCACTGGAAGAGGATATCTCAGATGATGCTTCCACGTTGCGCGGTACGGTACGCCTGACAAGTTCAGCCGCGCTTGGGCGACGGTTTGTAGTGCCCCTTGTGATCGAATTCATGGAACACCACCCGGAGGTCGAGGTTGAGCTGCTGTTGACGGACAAGATTATCGACCTGATCGGCGAAGGCTTTGATCTCTCAATCCGAACAGGGATATTGCCGGACTCGTCGCTCGTCTCACGAAAACTTATGAGCAACCCACGCATTCTGTGTGCGGCGCCTTCCTATATTGAACAACACGGCAGTCCCGGAAAGCCCGAGGATCTAACGATCCACAGATGTCTGCGTCTGGGGCAGGAAAGGCAGCTTTCAGATTGGGGATTTGCTCAGCCACAGGGCGGAAACGCGCGGCTTGGATCGGGCTTTTCATGCAACAACCTGGAAGCGCTCCATGCGGCGTGTATATCGGGGCGCGGCATTGCATGGCTGCCTGAGTTCCTCACCTTGAGCGATATCAACAAGGGACGCCTTCTTCCATTGCTGAAGGAATACGCATGTCCGGATGCTGGTGGTGGTGTGTTCATTCTGCGCCCTGAAACGACATTTCTACCGCAACGCATTCGCACCTTGATTGACTTCTTTGCAGACTGGTTCAACGAAATGAGACGCGATTGAACAGGGAAAGACTTGTGCACTGAGTTGGGTGCACGACCATTCTCAAACATGGGAAGAAGGCACAACACTGAAACCTAAAGGTTCGTCGACGTTGAAACCTCCCTTTTGACAGCAACTCAAAGGAGGAGAAACGCCGTGGAACTCCACAAGGCCCCGAAATCACACCCGTTTGTTCCTGAAAACCGTCCGAACTCAAGTAGTTGCGGGCGAACTGATGGTACCGAAGTTGAACGGAACCAAAATGAAGTCAAAGGAATCTGAGCTGAAATGAGTTTCTCGCCCTCACAGCTATTCTGCTGAGATCATTTAAAAATGTGATTGATTTTTGGCGCACCTGAGAGGATTCGAACCTCTGGCCTCTGCCTTCGGAGGGCAGCGCTCTATCCAGCTGAGCTACAGGTGCCTTGGCCGTTAGCTAACCTTGTTCCAATCCGGGTGCAACTGAAAATCGTGATTGTTGCACCCTCTTTGAAACCAAAATCAGGCGAAGAGATCATGCGCCAATTCAAGCGCTTCGATCAGCGTATCGACCTCATCCGTCGTGTTATACAGACCGAAGCTGGCACGACAGGTCGCCGTGACGCCCAGATGATCCATAAGCGGGCCTGCGCAGTGATGACCGGCGCGGACGGCAACACCTTTTTTGTCCAGAATGGTGGATACATCATGCGCATGGCCGGCCCCATCCAGCGTAAAGCTGAAGATGGCTGCCTTGTCTGGCCGCGTGCCCTGAACCTGAAGCCAGTTAAGACCGTTCAGGCGCTGCATGGCATAGTCCCGCAGGCCGGATTCATGGGCGGCAATGTTGTCCATTCCCAAATCCATCATGTACTCCAGTGCAACACCCAGGCCGATAGTTTGGACAATGCCGGGTGTTCCGGCCTCGAACTTCATAGGCGGATCGTTGTAGATCACCTGATCCTTGCTGACCTCTTTGATCATGTCACCGCCACCGACAAAGGGGCGCATCTCGGCCATGCGTTCGGACTTGATGTAGATCGCACCCGACCCCGACGGGCCATACAGCTTGTGGCCGGTGATGGCGTAAAAGTCGCAACCGATGTCCTGAACGTTCACCGGCATATGCACCGCGCCCTGACTGCCATCAACCAGAACCGGAACGCCCTTGGCATGCGCACCTTCGGTGATGGCTTTGACATCCACGACAGTTCCCAGCACATTGGAACATTGCGTCACGGCCACAAGTTTGGTTTTCGGGCCGATTGCATCGATCACCGCCTGGGGATCCAGTCCTCCGTCAGCGTCGACATCCACCCACTTCAGAACGACGCCATGCCGCTCGCGCAGAAAATGCCAGGGCACGATGTTGGCGTGATGCTCCATGACGCTCAGAACGATCTCATCCCCGGCTTCCAGGCGCGGCATGGCCCAGCCATATGCAACAAGATTGATCCCTTCGGTCGTTCCTGAATTCAGAACGATCTCATCCTCGTTCGATGCCCCAAGGAACCGGGCGATGATGCCGCGGACGGCTTCGTACTTCTCGGTTGCAAGATTCGACAGGAAATGCAGTCCGCGGTGAACGTTCGAGTATTCCTCGGCATAGGCCCGTGTCACCGCATCGATGACAATTTGAGGCTTTTGCGCCGAGGCTCCATTGTCCAGATAGGTCAGCGGCTTGCCGTTCACTTCACGCGCCAGGATTGGAAAGTCTGCACGGATTTTTTCTACGTCATACATGGTTTTCTTTTCCCTATACCGGGGCGTTGGGCATCAATGCGAGTACAAAGGGCACGGCAACCACGCCGGCCAACAAAATGACCCCAAATGCTTTCCAGAGCGATCCGAATTTATGGGCTTCATTCAGGAAATGGAGCGTGACGTAAAGGCTCAGAACAAACGTTGCGAGAGAAAACATCAGCATCAAGAACGGAAGGACCATCGCCAAAACAAGAGTGATGAGCATCGCAACGATCTGAAGGTATTGCAGCCAGACAATCAACGTCATGATGCCATTAAACGTCGCGACGCCGCCAAGTAAGCGCCCTGCAAACAAAAACGCCAGAATGCTGACAAGCAACAAGGCAGCCGAACGTATCAGGTAAAGACCGACTGACTCTGATACTGGCGCCAGTTCCCCCTCCTGGAGCGGCAGAAACTGAAGCCTCCCAACCTGCACCAGGCAACTCAGAACAACCGCCAGGAAAAACGCCAACCAAAGAACCTCGCGCCCGAGGCGGAAATCCAACAACTGCCGGGCGACCACGGCCGGATTGATCACAGTTTGAACGGCAAGGTTAACAACGTTCATTCTGCTTGCCTTTGCGCTTGTCTGAGACCGGCCAGCCAGAACCAGAAAAACACCCCGAGCCAGATCAAACCGACCAGAGTCAATGCCGGCCCCGGTCCGATGAACCCGGCGACCAGACCATTCAACAGAACCAGAGGGGTTGATGACAGCAGTGCCCAGAACAACGCAAGACGGGCTCCGTAAGCTGTTCCGCGCCCTCCGACCAAACGGGCGGCTCCAAAAGATGCAAAAGCCAGCGCGTAGAAGAACAGCGGCAGGATGATGACAGTGCCCAGCAAGGCCCCGCCCAACAGCATATTTAGCTCAAGCCCTTCCAAGTGCGCTTTTCGGGCAAGGCTGGGCAATTGCGCGACAAAGGCCACCACGCAAAAGGCCATGACAAACACCAGCGCCCTGTCTTCCCGCTGACCCATTTCAAGAAGCCGACGCACCACGCGCCCCGGCCCCCGGTATGTGGCCAGTATGTCTGACGAAACGGCCATCAACTACGACGCGCCAGCCACCCTTCCAGACGGCTTACGATCTCTTCCGCCAGAGCGCTGTCTTCGATCTCATCCACCGCTTCGGCCAGGAAAGCCAATGTCAGCATGTTGGTCGCGTCTTTGGTCGGAACACCACGGGACCGCAGATAGAACAGCGCGGTTTCGTCGATCGCACCCGAGGTCGAACCGTGCGAACACGCCACATCATCGGCGTAGATCTCAAGTTCAGGCTTGGCGAGGAACTGGCTGTCACCGTCCAGAAGCAGCGATTGGCTGATCTGATAACCGTCAGTCTTCTGGGCACCTTCCTTCACAAGGATCTTGCCCTGAAACACACCGGTCGCCCCGTTGCGCAGCACTTTCTTGAAAACCTGGCGGCTTTCGCAATTCACCGCGTCATGGGTGATGAAAACCGTGTCATCATGGTGGAAGTCGCCATCACCAACGCATGCCCCTGCGACATGTGCAATGGCATCATCGCCGGTCAGCTCGACAACCTGCTCATTGCGGGTCAGCACGCCATTCACAGTCAGTGTGAAGGACTTGTAGACCGACTCCGTGCCCAGTCGGGTAAATAAATGGGTCGCAGCGCGACGCTCATGATCCCTGCCCTGCGCGCGCACATGGTGCAGCGTGCCCTTGTCAGCAATGTCGATCTCCATGCATTTGTTAAAGCGTGACGCCGCCGGGCCGGTTTCCAGAATGGTCGCCTCGGCGTCGCTTTCCACGCGAACGATATGGTGCAGGATCGCATCAGAGGTCGGCGACGCATGACGATAGATCAGGTTGATCGGTTTGGACGGTTTGCCAGTAACGTGAATCGCCACGCCATCTGATGCAAAGGCCGTATTCAGTGCCGCCAAGGGGCGCTGGACCGGGGACTGACCACGCGTTTCAAGTACGCCATACAGGTCTTTCGCCCAATGAATGTCCTTGCAGCAGATGTCCTCAAGTCGATCAATGGTCACGCCTTCCAGCGATAGGTCGTCCGACTCTTCGGCGCTGAATTCACCGTCCACAAAGACGATGTTCAGCCGGTCGAGTTCGCTGAACATCAACGGCTCGTCATCAGCAAACACCGCAGCCGGGGTTGCGTCTGGTGAGACCAGCGTATCCGGTTGAGTGTACTTCCAGTATTCGTCACGCCGCCCAGGCAGACCGGTTTCCAGAACACGGGCCAGCGCGTCTTCGCGCGCGGCGCGGGTACATCCCGCGTCAGGCATGGTCAGAGCAGACAACCGTGCCTCGGTTGCGGATTGTTTGACTTCGGGCAAGGCCATCAGTTCACCTCGGCAAGAATGTCGGCATAACCGTTGTTTTCAACCTCAAGCGCCAGATCGGGGCCACCGGTTTTGACAATGCGGCCATCGGCCATGATGTGAACAACGTCAGGTTTGATGTGATCCAGCAGGCGCTGATAATGCGTAATGACCAGGAACCCACGACTTTCATCGCGCAACGCATTCACGCCTTCAGCGACGAGTTTCATCGCGTCCACATCCAGACCCGAGTCGGTTTCGTCCATGATGCACATCTTGGGTTCCAGCATTGCCATCTGCAGGATTTCATTGCGCTTTTTCTCACCACCCGAGAAACCAACATTGACCGGACGCTTGAGCATATCCGCGTCGATCTTCAGCGTCTTGGCTTTGGCACGCACTTCCTTGAGGAAATCCGCAGCGGACAGTTCGTCCTCACCGCGCGCCTTGCGTTGCGCATTCACAGCGGTGCGCAGGAACGTCATGTTTCCCACGCCCGGAATTTCGACTGGGTACTGGAACGCAAGGAAAACGCCGGCCGCAGCACGTTCTTCCGGTTCCATCTCCAGTAGGTCATTACCGTCCAGCGTGGCAGAACCCTCGGTCACTTCGTACCCGTCGCGACCCGACAGCACGTAGCTGAGTGTTGACTTGCCTGACCCGTTCGGCCCCATGATTGCGTGTACCTTGCCGGCCTCAACCGTCAGATCCACACCCTTTAAGATCTGCTTGTCTTCTTCTTGAAGCTTTACGTGCAGATTCTTGATTTCCAGCATTTTTTATCCTTTTGCGTATCGCAAGGGGCACTCTAGCCCCGAAACCTTCTTATCCCAGAAACTTGCGGATCAACCTCGCGGCGATCCAGCCCAGGATCGCCCCTCCGCCAACCGCCCAAACCGGGTTGATGAATTCCATGTGGTTGATGTTGACGTAAGCCATGCCAAGCAGACCGCCAAGAACCGGCAATGCGTACCCCAGCCAGGTCAGCACGTCTTCTTTCCGGATGCCGTTTCGTGACGCCCGCGTCATCAGCCGACCGACCCTTCCAGCGAGATTGCCACAAGTTGCTGCGCTTCCATGGCGAACTCCATCGGCAGTGCCTGCAGAACGTCTTTGCAGAACCCGTTGACCACCAAGGCCACGGCCTCTTCTTCGTCCATGCCGCGCTGACGACAGTAGAACAGCTGATCGTCATCCACCTTGGATGTCGTCGCCTCATGCTCAACCCGCGATGAGTTATTCTTGACCTCGATATACGGAACCGTATGTGCCCCGCATTTGTCGCCAATAAGCAAGCTGTCGCATTGGGTATAGTTCCGGCTGTCCTTGGCTTTCGGATGCATCGAAACCAGACCGCGATACGTGTTCTGTGCCTTGCCCGCGCTGATGCCCTTGGACACGATGCGCGACTTGGTGTTCTTGCCCAGATGAACCATCTTGGTGCCGGTATCTGCCTGCTGGTAATTGTTGGCAATTGCGATCGAGTAAAACTCTCCTTGGCTTTCTTCGCCCCGCAGAATGCACGACGGGTATTTCCATGTCACGGCCGAACCCGTTTCGACCTGCGTCCACATCACCTTGGATCGATCGCCACGGCAGTCGGCACGTTTGGTCACGAAGTTGTAGATGCCGCCCTTGCCGTTCTCATCCCCGGGGAACCAGTTCTGAACGGTCGAGTATTTTACCTCGGCGTCTTCTTCCAGAATGATTTCAACCACGGCTGCATGCAACTGAGCGGTGTCGCGCTGAGGTGCGGTACAGCCTTCCAGATAGGAGACGTAAGAGCCTTTGTCAGCGATGATCAGCGTGCGTTCGAACTGGCCTGTGTTTTCCGCGTTGATACGGAAATATGTGCTCAGCTCCATCGGACAACGAACACCTGGCGGGATGTATACGAATGACCCATCCGAAAACACGGCCGAGTTCAGTGTCGCATAAAAATTGTCCGACACCGGAACAACAGTGCCCAGATACTTCTTGACCAGTTCAGGATGTTCCTTGATCGCTTCTGAAATTGAACAGAAGATCACGCCGGCCTTTTTCAGTTCGGCCTGAAAGGTCGTGCCAACCGAAACGGAATCAAACACCGCGTCGACAGCAACCTTGCGGCCCTCAGCCGGGGCATCTTCAGCACCTTCGACGCCGGCCAAAATCATCTGTTCTTTCAGCGGGATACCCAGCTTTTCGTATGTGGCCAACAGCTTGGGGTCGACCTCATCCAAGGATTTTGGCTTCTCTTCCATCGATTTCGGACGGGCATAGTAATACTGGTTCTGAAAATCGATTTTGGGATAGGTGACCATGGCCCAGTTTGGTTCTTCCATCTTGGTCCAGCGTTCAAACGCGGCCAGACGCCATTCGGTCATCCATTCCGGTTCTTCATTCTTTTCCGAGATCAGACGGACGATGTCCGGGTTCACACCTTTCGGGGCGTACTCCATCTCAATGTCAGTGTCCCAGCCGTATTTGTAGGTTCCGGCCTCGCGCACCGCATCAACGGTTTCCTGATCGACACCTTCTTTAACCTGGGTCTGGTCCAAAGCGGCCATGACTTACCCTCCGTCAGATCACGCAGCTCGCGCGCGATGCTTTTTCTCTTTCTCAAGCCACGTCTCGGCGAAACGCAGCACATCTTCTTCCGTTGTCCGAGGTCCCAACGACACGCGGATTGCGCTGCTGGCTGTCTCCTCGTCAAAACCCATTGCGGTAAGCGCCGCGCTGGCACGAACCTTGCCACTGGAACAGGCAGAGCCCGCACTGACGGCAAAACCCGACAGGTCCATCTGCATGACCTGGGTTTCACCCTTCCAACCGGGCGCAGCAAAACACAGGGTGTTCGGCAGGCGTCGCCGCCCTTTCCCGACAAAAATAGGTGATTTTACAGCGGCCTCAAGAGCGTTTTCTAGAATATTTCTAAATTCTTCGACCTGCTCCCAAACGCCATTGGCCAGATCCCGTGCAGCAGCTTCAGCTGCCGCGCCGAACCCCACGATACCAATAACATTTTCGGTCCCAGACCTGCGGCCCATTTCCTGGCCGCCCCCCTTGATCTGCGCCGCCAGATCTGTTCCTCGCTTCATCACAACGGCACCGACACCCTTTGGGCCGCCCAGCTTATGGGCGGAAACCAAGGCCATCTGCGCACTCATCCAGTTGAATGCGAGGGGCAGCTTGCCAAAAGCCTGTGTGGCGTCTGTCACGGCCAGACCGGACGGCAGTGTTTGAACAATCCCTGTCTCTGAGTTTGCCAGTTGCAATGTCGATATTTCAGGTGCGGCCACCTGCACGTCTCCGAACTCAGAAACCGAAAGATCCTCTTTGATCCAAGCTCTTACCGCGTCATGCTCAATCCCTGCGCCGTGCAATTGGCGCCTCGACAATGTCAGCGCCGCACCTTCGGTTGAACCAGATGTAAAAACAATATCCGCTCCATCCGCCCCAAAGGCCGATGCAACCTGAGCCCGAGCACGTTCGATCAGAGCTTTGGCGGCACGACCTTCCGCATGAACCGACGAGGGGTTGCCACAGACATCCATGGCCGCAATCATCGCGTCCCTCGCTTCTGGACGCAGCGGCGTTGTTGCGTTGTGATCCAGATAAACACGTTTCATAGATACATCTTTTTGCCGACAGACTTCATTTCTTACCTCGCCTGTTCAGATCATTCATCTACAACAGAAAACAGGCTCGGCACGGCCGGGCACGGGGCGAGGTCGTTCTTGATCACATCCGACAAGCGGGTTTGATGCAGGAACACATAGACATGTGCGCTGAGACTTTCCCAAAGCCGATTGGTCAACGATTGCGCGCGACTGCCGGATGAAGCTCCGGACGCTCCTGCCCCTTTTTGTAGGGCATCAACGGTTTCGTCTACGGCCGCCAGAATCTCGACAACGCGAATTTCAGACGCAGGGCGAGCCAGTCTGTACCCGCCACCGGGCCCGCGAACGGAAGACACCAAGTCCGCCCGACGCAGTTTGACAAAGAGCTGCTCGAGATACGGTAACGAGATATCCTGCCTCTCGGAGATTTCCCCAAGCGTCACCAAGCTTTCTGTCGGATGAAGCGCAATATCCGCCAGAGCGACCATTGCGTAACGCCCCTTGGTCGACAGCTTCATTCCATGTCTCCTCTCAGCAGGATTTGCGCGAAATCATTGACGCCGACGCTGCCAGTGCGTATCTCCGATTGGCAGCGCAAAAAAAACGCCATGCAATGTAATTAGAACCGTTCTAAGGTGCCCGACGATTATCGTCAAGTATATCCGAGCATCTGTACGAAAAAGACAGGACCAAAGCACACATGCCCGAGGTGATTTTTCCCGGACCCGAAGGCCGCCTGGAAGGCCGCTACCACCCGCAAAAGGAAAAAGACGCACCGATCGCCATCGTGCTTCACCCGCATCCTCAATTCGGCGGGACCATGAACAACAAGGTGGTCTATAATCTGCACTACGCCTTCTACAACATGGGCTTCACCGTGTTGCGCTTTAACTTCCGCGGTGTCGGTCGCAGTCAGGGCGAATATGATCAGGGCGTGGGTGAGCTGAGCGATGCAGCCTCGGCGCTGGATTACCTGCAATCGATGAACAACAATTCGAAGCACTGCTGGGTTGCAGGTTTCTCGTTCGGTGCCTGGATCGGTATGCAACTGCTAATGCGCCGCCCTGAAATCACGGGATTCATCAGTGTATCGCCCCCTGCAAACATGTACGACTTTTCGTTCCTTGCCCCCTGCCCGTCTTCCGGCCTGATCATCAACGGTACGGCTGACAGGGTGGCGCCTCCGGCTGACACAACCTCGCTGGTGAACAAGCTGCACGAGCAAAAGGGAATCACCATCACCCACACCGAGGTGGAAGGGGCCGATCACTTTTTTCAGGATCGACACATGGACGCGATGATCACCGAGGTCAGTGACTATGTGAAACGGCGCCTGACCGAGAACACCCGCTAATGTCCGACACCATCACATCTCTTGCGGCCAAACTGGCCGAAGATACGATGAAGGTTATGGATGAGACAGGCGAAGACAGATTTTTTGTCGAAGTTGGTGAAGTGCTCGGGGCAGCATCTCAGTCTCTGGAAGAAGCGTTTCTGACGGAAATTCGTGTTCGTTTGGCTGAACGGAAGGCCAGGCAGTTTGTGATCAAACGCCTGTCCGCGCATCGCGCCAAACTGAAGGCCATCGAAAAACAATGACCGACCGTTTGGCGGCGCAAATCGCATTTCTGAAACGGGCTGACGAACTGAAAATGGTCGAGCGGGCAAATGTCCTGCTTGACCAGTCGAGACCCGAGAATTCTGCGGAGCACAGCTGGCATCTGGCCTTGTGGGCCCTGGTCATGGCCCCGTTGGCAGGGTCAGATGTCTCGATTGATCGGGTCATCCGTATGCTTTTGCTACATGATCTGGTTGAGATCGTTGTTGGCGACCACCCAATTCATCTTGAAACCGATTGGGCTTCGGTTGCCAAGGCTGAGCAAGCCGCAGCTTTGGAGCTGTTTGGGCTTTTGCCAAAGGATCAGGCTGATGCGCTCCACGCTTTCTGGCGTGAATTTGACGAGGATCAGTCCCCCGACGCCCGGTTTGCCAAGATACTGGACCGGTGTCAGCCACTGTTTCAGGTTCTGTGTGCCCCTAACCCCAATCCGGACCACGTGGACATAGCGCGTTCAAATCTCGAAGGCGGCCGTGCAGCCTATCTGGCACAGGCTTTTCCGTTGGCCTACGAGCATGCCATAACCCTGCTGGCCGGTACAGATACGCGCGCCAATGCGTTTACGACCCGGTTGCCGTTTCTGACTGAAGCCGATCAGCTAAAATCCGTTCTCCGCGCCTCGCGGCTGATGGCGGGTGATCGTTTTGAAAACTCGGCGGAACACTCGTGGCACATCATGCTCTACGCCTGGGTCCTGTCTGAAAGCGCGCCTCAGAAGATCAGTGTTGATCGGGTGATTCAGATGCTGTTGCTGCACGATATCGTCGAAATCGACGCCGGCGATAATCCGATCCACGGGCAGGTCGATCACGCGGCGCAAGCTGCCAAGGAACAAGCGGCGGCCAAGCGGTTGTTTGGCCTGTTGCCTGACACTCAATGCAAGGGCTTCACCACGCTGTGGCAAGAGTTTGAAGCTGCAGACAGCCCAGACGCCAAGTTCGCCAAAGCCGTCGACCGTTTTCAGACACCTATCGCCAATCTGGAAACCGGTGGCGGGTCATGGGTCGATTACAAGGTAACATATGCTCAGCTTGAGGCGCGAGTTCAGCCTGCAATTGCAGCGGGGTCTCCTCGGCTTTGGGATTGGCTGCAACCGCAACTGGCTGCGTATTTCCAAAGCGGCGAGGCTCTTCACCACTAGACAACAAAGGAAAAAAGGAGCCGAAAGGCTCCTTTTTCCCTGCTTAGTTCTGCGCGGCGCTAAAAAACACTACTACCATCAAACTGTTGAACCATGTTGGCTGCTTCAACTTCGACGGACCCCCCGTCAGCAAGCCACCCAATCACCACAATCAGACCCGAAGCAAATATGACGGATTTCGAAAATGTCGTCATCACTCAATACTCAATAACAAAAGATAAAATATGTTGAGAACATTACACTAATTCGATTTTCAGAACAGTAAGGTATACCTGACCTCGGCTGGCGTTCTACCTAGTTGAGATGGAAATTTACCTTGCTCAGACCTTCAATTTCATGCTCAACGCGATGTGTCTTCCCCATTTGAGGATTCAAATGCCCCAAGCGTATCTGTATCTGATGCTAGCCGTTATTGCGGAAACCATTGGCACCTCCGCGTTGCAGGCCAGTCAACAATTCACGCGGTTTTGGCCGTCCGTCCTTGTGGTCGTGGGGTACGGAGTCGCTTTCTACTTCATGGCGTTGACGCTGAAATTCATGCCTGTTGGCATTGTCTACGCGATCTGGTCAGGTCTGGGAATTTTTCTGATCGCCGTGATCGGTTTCATCGTTTTCGGTCAAAAACTAGATTGGCCGGCGGTACTTGGCCTTACCATGATATTGGCGGGAATCCTGATCATTCACCTCTTTTCCAAGACTGCTGGTCACTGATCCACGGTTAGGGCTGGTATATTTTGTCGCGCCGCGCTATGCGCGCGGCAACTTCCCGTTCAAAGGCTGACCTCTCATGGACCTGCGCAATATCGCAATCATCGCTCACGTTGACCACGGCAAGACGACCCTGGTGGATGAGCTGCTCAAACAATCCGGCGCGTTCCGGGAAAACCAGTCCGTGGCGGAACGCGCCATGGACAGCAACGATCTTGAACGCGAACGTGGTATCACCATTCTGGCCAAGGCAACTTCGGTCGAGTGGAAAGACACCCGCATCAACATTGTCGACACACCCGGCCACGCCGATTTCGGCGGTGAAGTGGAACGCATTCTCAGCATGGTCGACGGAGTTGTCCTACTGGTTGACGCCGCAGAAGGCCCGATGCCGCAGACCAAGTTCGTGACCTCCAAGGCCCTGGCGCTGGGTCTTCGCCCAATCGTGGTTCTGAACAAGGTCGACAAACCGGACGCGGAACCTGACCGCGCACTGGACGAATGCTTTGACCTGTTCGCAAACCTCGGTGCCGATGACGACCAGCTGGACTTTCCGGCGATGTACGCCTCGGGCCGTTCGGGCTGGGCAGACATGGAGCTGGACGGCCCCCGCAAGGACCTGAGCGCCCTGTTTGACCTGATCGTCGATCACGTCCCTGCCCCCAAGCAGGTCGAGCACAAGGACGAGCCGTTCCGGATGCTGGCCACAACTTTGGGCAGCGATCCGTTCATCGGCCGCATTCTGACAGGTCGTGTAGAAAGCGGCACTCTTAAGGCAGGCGACAACCTCAAGGCGCTCAGCCGCGATGGAACGGTGATCGAAAACTTCCGCGCGTCGAAAATACTTGCATTCCGCGGACTGGCACAGCAGCCCATCGACGTGGCAGAAGCCGGTGACATCGTCACCATCGCAGGCATGAGCAAAGCCACAGTGGCAGATTCCCTTGTTGCTCCGCAGGTCGAAGAAGCCCTGCCTGCACAACCCATCGACCCGCCGACGATTACCGTTACTTTTGGGATCAACGATTCTCCGTTGGCCGGTCGGGATGGCAAGAAGGTTCAGTCACGCGTTATCCGTGATCGCCTGATGAAAGAAGCCGAATCGAATGTCGCGATCCGCATCACCGACACGCCCGGCGGCGAGGCATTCGAGGTCGCAGGCCGAGGCGAATTGCAGATGGGTGTTCTGATCGAGAACATGCGCCGTGAGGGTTTCGAACTCAGCATCTCGCGCCCGCAGGTTTTGTTCCGCGAAGAAAACGGGCAACGTCTGGAACCCATTGAGGAAGTCACCATCGACGTGGATGATGAATACTCCGGCTCGGTGATCGAAAAGATCACCGGCGCACGCAAAGGTGAGTTGGTCGAAATGCGCCCCGCAGGTGCTGGCAAGACCCGCATCATTGCCCACGTACCGTCCCGCGGCCTGATCGGCTATCACGGCGAGTTCCTGACCGACACGCGCGGTACGGGCGTATTGAACCGCGTGTTCCACGACTGGGCTCCGCACAAAGGTCAGATCCCGGGGCGTCGGGCGGGCGTTCTGATCTCGATGGAAAAAGGTCAGGCCGTCGCTTATGCCCTCTGGAACCTCGAGGAGCGTGGTCGGATGTTTGTCGGCCCCCAAACGGATGTCTATCAAGGCATGGTGATAGGTGAGCATTCTCGCGACAATGATCTGGAAGTGAACCCGCTGAAAGGCAAGAAACTGACCAACGTACGCGCCAGCGGTTCAGACGACGCCGTTCGCCTGACACCCCACATTCAGTTCTCACTGGAAGAGGCGATTGCGTATATTGACGACGATGAACTGGTCGAGGTCACACCCAACGCTGTACGCCTGCGCAAGCGCTTTCTCGATCCTCACGAACGGAAGCGGATGGCCAAGTCGGCCTGATCATTCGGGCAACCCGCCGTCGCAATCAGAAACAATTGCCTCAGTGTGGCATTTTTGCGTCCAAACGAACAAAAGATGAAAAATGGGCAACCGGGCAATACGCCCGGTTTTCTTTTGAAACGAATATTCTTTCAGCTTTAAGTTGCATTAAGATTTTGCCACTCACCCATTCCACATATTGTGATTGAGACCCATATAAGGTGAAAATATGCCAGTTGTGTGACGTGGTTCATAAACACCGGCGCATCGGTGGTTCATATGAACACGTAGTTGAATATCGAGTTTCGAGGAGTTTCAAATGGGTGTCCAATCAAGCAGTATCCCGCTTTTTTTTGTAGCCACTACCTTTTTGTTTTCGCCCACTGGCGAAGCATTCGCAGCCGGTACGTGTACGATTCAAACGGCCAGACAATCCGCTGCGTCCGCGCAGGTTCTGTGTGAGTGCGACGCTGTAACATCGGGTATGATCCGATACATTCAACGCCGGCACGATTTCGATCAAATTCTTGCGCGTGTCGGAGCTGAATGTACGCCACTTGCAGACTTGCTTTCTGATTTTCCGACAGCATCGATCGGCGCAAGTGATCAGCGGTCCGGTGATGGTCCGTCTGATGAGACTGCCGACAGCAGCCCGGCTTTCGGTGGTGGCGGCGGTTCAGGCGGTGGAGCTGGCACCACTGGCGCTGGAGGCGGTGGCACTGGCGGTGAAGGTGGCGGCACTGGTGGTGAAAACGAAGGCGGTGGCGAAGGCGGCGGCGGCGGCGAAGGCGAAGGCGGCGGCGAAGGCGAAGGCGGCGGCGAAGGTGAAGGCGGCGGCGAAGGTGAAGGCGGCGGCGAAGGTGAAGGCGGCGGCGAAGGTGAAGGCGGCGGCGAAGGTGAAGG